>CACZCN010000036.1:0-42087 GCA_902779665.1 uncultured Prevotellaceae bacterium
CAGATAATAGAACTTGTCTCTAAGATCAGTCAAAACTGGTTCCCGAAAATTGCGCTCACAGTCCATGAAATATAGATTCACATATTTTATATAAGTGTTAAGAGCTGCATTGATTGTTATATCTGATTCTTCACAGCAAGTATAACCGCGCTTTACTCTTTGAGTCTTACTATTCCAATACTTAGGCTCCACACGAATTCTTGTATGGAGATCAATCCGCTTGCCGTTATAAGTCACACGCAGTCTTATCCTGTGATACTTTGTTCCCGATGAAGGTATGAGTGAGCAATTGATACTCCGTTGGTATATGATATAGTCATTGTTCATTTCCATCGCATATATTCTTTTTTCGCAAAGATACACAGAAAAAATCAAAACCGAATTCTCATTTAGGCTTCTTCAGGAGACATTTGGTTTCTTTCGGAATCTAATTACAGAAAAACACGCTAAAACAAGACCCGAGGAAAAACCCATTGGTCGCCATAACATCTTGTAACGGATTTCTGCGAAGAAGAACATATGGTTTGTGGTACACATTAGAAAAATGTACAAACAAGATTGCTTCTAATACCCTTAATCAAAGGGTAAGACAACAGAAATACATAAAAAGATGCAAAAAAAACGCATTTTTCCGCTCCTATACGAAAAGAATTCGTTTTTTTTTGTACCTTTGCACGTGAAATCAAGCAATCTCTAACTTAGAATCAATAATTCGAAAACGCATATGATACTATTAAACAACAACATAGCAATTCTATCGTCCTCTCAGAACACTCGACATTTTGAGCGGAGTTACGGCACTTTTGTGAAAATTATAACGTAAGTATTATTCCCCCTCTCTCCGCTTTTTATACCTATTTCTTTTCTGGATCTGATTTCGAAAGCTTAAAATGAATAGACATTATTCTATTATCATAGTAATACTCTTTGCCTTTGTCTGTATGCCTGCAATGGCTCAGCGTACCCTTATCAATTTTGATGAGGGATGGAAATTCCATCTCGGTAATGCAGCAGACCCTTCAAAGGACTTTGGATGCGGTACAGAGTATTTCAACTATCTTACAAAGGCTAATTCTATTCATAATACAGGTCCTTACAGTAATAAGTATGATGACAAGGACTGGAAAACCGTGGATCTCCCTCATGATTTCGTAGTTGATCTTCCGTATGATTCGGTTGCTAGTCATTCTCATGGTTACAAGACCGTTGGATATAAGTTTCCGGAAAATTCCGTAGGTTGGTATCGCAAGACCTTCCATGTAGATAAGGAAGACAAGGACAAACATATCGAACTTATCTTTGATGGTATCTTTCGTGCCAGTCGTGTATGGGTGAACGGTTTCTATTGTGGTGGTGAGGAAAGCGGATATCTCTCACAGGAGTATGATATCACGGACTATCTGAAGTTTGGTGAGGATAACGTGGTGTGCGTTCGTGCTGATGCCACAATGGAGGAAGGCTGGTATTATGAGGGTGGCGGTATCTATCGTCATGTCAAATTGCTGAAGACGGATGCTGTGCATATCCCGACGAATGGCGTGAGTGTTCGTGTTAAGTTCTCTAACAATAACTTCAAAAAGGCAGATATCACGTTCAAGGGTACTGTGCAGAATTGTTCTGACGATGCCGTGCAATGTAAGATGCAGTATTTTGTGTATGATGCTGAAGGCAATGAGGTGCTGGCAGTTGAAGGTGCAGATCGTGAATATACAAATGTAGCAGCACGTAAGTTGGCTGATAATGGTACTTTCAAGTATGATGTGACGTTTGAGAATCCACATCTTTGGACTCCTACGGATCCATATCTCTACACATGCGTATCAAAGTTGCTTATTGGTGATAAGGTCGTTGATTCTGTTAGTACAAAGTTCGGTTGTCGTCAGGTAAAGTTCCACAAGAAGGACGGTTTCCTTATAAATAATGTACGCACGAGATTGAAAGGTGTGAATATGCATCAGGATCATGCAGGTGTAGGTTCTGGTATCCCTGATGCCGTATTGCTGTGGCGTATGCGACAGTTGAAGAAGATGGGATGCAACGCATATCGTTCATCTCACAACCCAATGACTCCTGCATTACTTGATATATGTGACTCTCTTGGTATCCTTGTCATTGATGAGAATCGTCTTTCTGGTACAAGTGAATATCAACTTAGGGCTTTGGCAAAGATGATTGAGCGTGACCGTAATCATCCAAGTATCATTCTCTGGAGTCTCGGTAATGAGGAGTGGGGATTGGAATGGGATGAGCGAGGCAGGCGTATAGCAGCTGCGATGCGTAACTATTGCCGTCTGTACGATACCACACGTCCTATCACATTTGCAACAAGTAGTGGTCCTACAGTTGAAGAGCCTGTTGATGTTGCCGGTTATAACTATATCCTCCAGAATCCTATTGACAGTATGCGTCAAGTGTATCCTGAGCGTAAATGCTATGGTTCTGAGGAAACCACAGGGTGTGGTACTCGTGGTATCTATTATGATGATCCCGATGGCAGATGGATGAAGGCTTTGAACCGCGCTCCTAATGGTCCTGATAGCATCTATAACTGTATAGAGCGTGGCTGGAAATTCTATGCGGCTCGCCAATGGGCTTCCGGTTGCTTCTTCTGGACAGGCTTCGACTATCGCGGTGAGTCAAATCCGTTGAAGTTCCCGGCAACCATATCCCAATTCGGTATTCATGATTATTGCGGATTCCCGAAGGATGAGGCTTACTATCTGAAGTCATGGTGGACATACGAGCCTGTCTTGCACATTTTCCCTCATTGGAACTTGAAAGGACATGAGGGTGATACAATCAGCGTATGGGCTTATTCTAATTGTGAGCAGATTCAATTGATTGTGAATGGCAAGGAACTTGAGAAGAAATATGTGCCTCAGAATGGTCATCTTGAATGGGAATGTGTATATGAGCCAGGTGAAATCAAGGCTGTAGGATATAAATTCGGAAAGCCTGTTCTGGAGGAAATTATCCAAACCACAAACGAGGCTTCGGTCGTAGAAGTGACTGCCGACCGTACAGAAATCAATGCGGACGGTGCAGATGTGAGCGTCGTAACTGTATGCCTCAAGGATGATAAGGGGCGTATCGTTCCCGATGCTTGCAGGCAACTGGAACTGAAGACTGAGGGCAACGTGAAAATTCTTGGTGTAGGTAATGGTGATCCCGCTTGTCATGACCCAGAGAGACCGACAGACATTAATATGCACGAATTTAAGGTTAAGTCATTCAATGGTTATGCGCAGGTGCTCATTCAGTCGCAGAAGACTGCGGGTAAGGCTTCACTTACAGTATCTGGAGAAGGACTTAAGGCTGGCACACTCGCACTTACTTTGAAGTAAAAAACTCTAAACATTAAGATTTGACATGAGTACAGATGTTATTTCAGAGATTACGCGTCTCACGGAAAAAGATTGCTATCATCTGGTAGAACGCCATAAAAAGCAGCATACATATCCCATGCACAGGCATGGTGAGATGGAGATAAACTTTGTGGAGAACTGTCAGGGTAATCGAAGAGTCGTAGGTGACAGTATTGAGGTGCTGGGAAATTATGACCTTGCACTTCTGGGTGGCGGACTTGAGCATACATGGGAGCAGTATAAGTGTGAGTCGGAGGATATACGTGAGATAACCATCCATTTTTCCAAGGAACTCTTTTCCGATGCTTTTCTTGCAAAGACTCACATGCAGCCTCTCCATGATCTTTTCGATAGGGCGGAAGTTGGTGTCGCCTTTGGAATGAAGACGATAATGAGAGTATATGATCGTCTCAATGAACTTGTCAATATGGAGCCGGGTTTCTATAGTGTGATGAAGTTTTTTGAACTTATGTATGAACTCTCTATCAGTTCTGATTATAAGTTGTTGTCATCAAGTGCGTTTGCTCATGTAAGTATGACGACAGATAGTCGCAGGGTGCAGAAAGTAAAGGAATATATAGACTCGCACTATCGTGAGGAGATAAGGCTCCAGACTCTTGCAAATCTCGTATCTATGACATCCACGGCATTCAGCCGTTTCTTCAAGTTACGCACCAATAAGAGTATATCTGAATATATCATCGACATCCGACTTGGCCATGCAGCTCGACTGCTTGCCGACAGTACCATGGCTGTTGTGGAGATATGTTATCATTGCGGATTCAATAATATCTCGAATTTCAACAGGATATTCAAGAAACGCAAGGGGTGTACGCCTACGGAGTTCAGGGAGAATTACCACAAGAAACATGTGATAGTGTAGGTCTGCATGATACAATTTTAGCGAAATGTTGACGAAATCATCCTCTTCCATTTTGGGATAGGATGATTTTTTTTACAATTTATACAAATATATAATAAAATGACAAAATAGTGTAAGGAGAAGATGTGGAAATGCTATAATTTTGTACTCGGAATTGGATATTGTAAGCCTAAATATTACCTATCAACGAATGAAGAAAAGATTTGTGTCCTTCGCAATTACTCTGCTGTCAGTCTTTACAGCTAACGCTTTGGAGATTCCAGAAATCTTCGGAGATAATATGATTTTGCAACAGCATACTCAGGCTAAGGTCTGGGGATGGGCAGAAGCTGGACATTACGTAAAGGTAACTGCGACTTGGACAACTGATGAATATATAGCAAAGGTGTCTGCTGATGGTTCTTGGAAACTTGAGGTTAAAACGCCTGATGCTTCGTATGACAAGTATAGCGTGACATTTGCCGAGTACAAGACAGATCCGAAGAAAGACAAGAAGGCTGTGGCTGTAGATACTAAGGCGTCAAATGGTGTGCTGATAGGTGAGGTGTGGTTCTGCTCTGGACAGTCGAATATGGAGATGCCTCTTGGTGGTTTCTGGAACTGTCCGATAGAAGGCGCTAACGAGACTATTGCACAGTCGGGAAAGTATCGTAATTCTGTGCGTGTTGCAACTATTCCGAAGGTTGGAAAACCTGACCCTCAAAAGAAGGTAGAAGGCAAGTGGGAGATTCCATCGCCTAAAACTGCTTCACGTTTCTCTGCCTGTGGCTATTACTTTGCCACGACTATGGCGGATATGCTTGGTGTGCCTGTCGGTATCATCAACTGCTCTTGGGGCGGTTCTTGTGTTGAAGGATGGCTTCCCAAAGACACTTTGCTGACATATCCCGATGGACTTACACCTATTTCCAATAATGACTATCATCAAAGGATGGTGATGTATAATGGAATGCTCTATCCTCTTGCTGGATATACCATAAAGGGATTCCTCTGGAATCAGGGAGAATCAAATGTGGGTTATGAGAAAGAGTATATCGAGCGTTTTAAGACGATGACACGTCTGTGGCGTAAGATGTGGAATCAGCCAAACGACAAGCTTCCTATATATACCGTTGAGTTGCCGCCTTATTGGTATGACGATGTGAATGGCACTCAAGGTGCTGATTTCCGTGCTGCTCAGCATGTTATCGCAAAGCAACTGGAGAATAGCGGATGCGTATGTACGAGTGACCTTATATATGACTATGAAGCGAAACAGATACATGGCGCTCAGAAGAAACAGATCGGACAACGACTTGCGTATATGGCTCTTGCGCGTGACTATGGCATGGAAGGTATTGCTGCGGAAGCTCCAGAGTTTGAATATATGGAGGAGGTTGATGCCAATAGTGAGGAGCAAGCAGTTATTGCTGGTACTGCTGTTGAGACGAATCCTAATGCCAAGGGAAAGGTCTTGCATCTTTATTTCAAGAATGGAGATGATGGCTTTGACCGTTTGGATAATATAGAGGGCTTTGAGGCGCAGGATGCTGATGGCAAATGGCATAAGGCTATCGTGTGGGCTTCATCTGCGTGGCAGAATGTGAAGCGTCAGGGCTGCTATCTCACTCTTGCTTGTCCTGAGATTAAGGAAATCAAAGGCGTTCGCTATTGTTATAGGAATTTCATTCCCGGTAAGTTGCATAATGTGCTGGGATTGCCAGTTGTGCCTTTTGAATATAAGAAATAATAATTAATGAGAATAAAGATAGTTTGTAGTAGGTGTAGTGTGGTTCTACTCTTTTGTCTTCTTGCCTTAGTGTCAAGAGCAGATGAGAAAACCTCCTTTGTCTCTGTTAAGGACGGCAAGTTCTATTTGCAGGGCAAGGAATACCGCTATGTTGGTACAAACCTCTGGTATGGAGCGATCCTCGGTAGCGAAGGACAGGGAGGAAACCGCCAACGTCTCATACTGGAACTTGACGATATGCGTGCTGTGGGCATTGACAATGTACGTGTGCTTATAGGAGGCGATGGCCGTGACGGTATTCCAAGCCACATAGCCCCAAAGCTCCAGTCAGAACCGGGCGTATATAATGACACTATTCTCGCAGGTCTCGACTTCCTTATGGCAGAGCTTGAGAAGCGTGATATGAAAGCTGTGCTCTATTTCAATAACGCATGGGAATGGTCGGGCGGCTATGGGGCATACCTCGACTGGGTAGGCTTTAAGGGCGATGTGCAGAAATCGGATGGCACTGGCACTCGTCATTTCGACCAGACTCCAGTACCAAGTATAGATGGTTGGTGGGAGTATATGCAGTATGTGTCAAACTTTATCCTTAACGGTAAGGCGAAGGCATTAGCTGCTGAGCATGTCCGTAAGATGGTGACTCGAATCAACAGATATACAGGACAGCCATACAAGGATAGCAAGGCTTTGATGGCGTGGGAGATAGCCAATGAGCCACGTTGCTTCGTAAATGATGAGTTGCATAAATATAAATTCATAGAATGGATTGACGAGCAGTCAACGCTCATTAAAAGTCTTGACCCAAACCATCTTGTTACGACAGGTAGTGAGGGCGAGCATGGATGTGAGGATGATATGCGATTGTTCAACGCTATTCATACGCTTCCTAACATCGACTATGCCTGTATTCATATCTGGCCAAATAACTGGGGATGGATAGGAAAGTTCAATCAGAACTATGATGCCGACAAGACGATAAAGGAGGGAGCGCCAGATCCTATCGTGGATAACGTGAAGGTGGCATGTGATTCTACTTTGGCTTATATCAATCGTGCATACGCATTGATGGAGAAGGCTGGTCGCCCTATTGTTCTTGAGGAGTTCGGCTATCCAAGAGACAGATTTCTGTTTACTCCGGGAAGTGCGACAAAGGGGCGTGATGCATATTATAAGTATGTGTTCAACATCATCGCAGAGTCTGGTAAGATTGCAGGCTGCAACTTCTGGGGATGGGGCGGTAAGGCAAATGTCAAGCACACTATCTGGCAGCGTTGGGACGACTATGTATGTGATCCCGCTCAGGAAGAACAAGGTCTTAACTCTGTCTTCTCAGTTGATAAATCAACTATGGAGATAATAAAGGAAATGACAAGGAGAATAGGCAGATGAAGAAAATCTTTGCGATATTTATAGTATTGTTGGTGGCGGTTAATGTTGGTGCCCAGATACGTGGAACAAATATAACCGTTAAGGTTACGCCTGACCATAAGGACTGGACATATAAGACTGGTGAGAATATTGGTTTCACTGTTAGTGTGATGAAATCAGGCACTCTTCTTGATGATGTGAAGGTGACATACGAGATGGGACCTGATATGTACCCAGACACGAAGAAGGAGATAACCCTAAAGAATGGAACTGCAAAAATCACGGGCAAGATGCAAGTGCCGGGCTTCTATAAGCTGAAGGTTACGGCTCATGTTGCAGGAAAGGATTATCAGGCTCATTGCATCGCTGCCGTTTCCCCAGAGAAGATTCAACCACAAGCGCAATGCCCGAAAGATTTTGATGAGTTCTGGGCAAATGCAATAAAAGATGCTCGTAGTACTGCACTAGAACCGCAAATTGAGTTTCTGCCAGAGCGTTCTACGACTGATGTGAATACATATCACGTTTCATTCCATAATGACTGTTGGGGTAGGAGAGTGTATGGCATTCTCAATGTCCCAACAAAAGCTGGTAAATATCCTGCAATATTGAAAGTCCCTGGAGCAGGTGTACGTCCATACGGTGGTGATGAAGGACTTTGCAAGAAAGGCGTTATCGCGCTTGAGATAGGTATTCATGGAATACCGGTGACAAAGGAACAGGCATACTATGATAACCTATTTAGTGCAGCCTTGGCTGACTATTGGCTGAACGGTTCTAACAACCGTGATCGTTCTTATTACAAGCACGTGGTAACTGGCTGTATTCGTGCCATTGATTTCATAGAGACATTCGGAAAAGAAGGTGTTGTGCAATGGGATGGAAAGAATCTTGGTGTCTGTGGTTCTTCGCAGGGAGGATTCCTTACACTTGCAACAACGGCTCTCGATAAGCGTGTAAGCTGCTATGCACCTGTTCATGCAGCTATGTGCGACCATGAGGCGGCCTTAAAAAAAGTGGCATGCGGTTGGCCTCATATATTCTATCAGGTAGCAAAGCCTGATCAGGCAGAGGTGGAGTGTATGAGATACTACGATGGTGTGAATTTTGCAAAGAGAATCACAGTTCCAGGGTGGTATTCATTTGGATATAACGATGATGTGGTAGCTCCTACATCAATGTATGCCACATACAATGTGGCTGGTGGCGAGAAGGTAATCTCACCATATCAGCAGACAGGACATTTCTGGTATGAAGAACAATACGAGGAGTGGTTTGACTTCCTGCTGAGTAAATTGAAAAAGTGAAGAATCTAAAGTAAAAAGAATAAAATAAGAAATGGAAAATAAGAATTTCGGTTATTTCGATGACAAGAATCGTGAGTTCGTCATCACCAATCCTGCTACTCCGTTCCCATGGATAAACTACCTCGGCAATGAGGATTTTTTCGGTCTTATCAGTAATACTGGCGGTGGCTACGATTTCTATAAGGATGCTAAGTTCCGTCGTATCACCCGCTATCGCTATAATGGCGTTCCTATGGATAATGGTGGTCGTTATTTCTATATCAACGATAATGGTACTGTATGGAATCCGGGTTGGAAACCTTGCAAGACTCCACTCGATTCATACGAGTGCCGCCATGGTATGAACTATACCCGTATCACAGGTTCAAAGAACGGTATTGAGGCATCAGTTCTCTTCTTCGTTCCTTTGAAGACATGGGCTGAGATTCAGAAGGTTACGCTGAAGAATACTACTTCTGAGAAGAAGACAATAAAGTTGTTCTCTTTCGCTGAGTGGTGTCTCTGGAATGCTGCAACTGATATGGAGAACTTCCAACGTAACTGGTCAACTGGCGAGGTTGAGATAGACGGCGCTACTATCTATCATAAGACGGAGTATAAGGAGCGTCGTAACCACTATGCATACTATACCGTAACTAATGCGAAGATTGACGGCTATGATACCGATCGTGAGTCCTTCATCGGACTTTACAACGAGTTTGCTGATCCACAGTGTGTTATGGCAGGCAAACCGAGCAATTCTCTTGCTCATGGTTGGAGCCCTATCGCTTCTCATTATATCGAGGTAGAGCTTGCACCAGGTGAGAGCAAGGACTTTATCTTCATGCTCGGCTATGTGGAGAATGCTCAGGAAGAGAAGTTCTCTGCTGAGGATATTGAGCGCAAGAAGAACGGCACTCTCATTTCTTCACAGGATTCTGACGTAACACTCGTAAACAAGGCAAAGGCTAAGGCTCTTATTGATAAGTTCTCTACCGTTGAGGCTGTTGATGCTGCATTTGCTGAACTCGCTCAGATGTGGGATGCTCTGCTTGACAAGTATGTTGTGAAGTCAGATGATGAGCGCCTGAACCGTATGGTTAATATCTGGAGCCAGTACCAGTGTATGATCACGTTCAACTTCTCTCGTTCTGCAAGCTTCTTTGAGAGCGGTGTAGGTCGTGGCATGGGCTTCCGTGACTCTAATCAGGATCTCGTTGGCTTCGTGCACCAGATTCCAAGTCGTGCCCGTGAGCGTATCATCGACATTGCTTCTACACAGTTCCCTGACGGTGGTTGCTATCACCAGTATCAGCCTCTTACAAAGCATGGCAACAATGACATCGGTGGTGGCTTCAACGATGATCCATGCTGGTTGATTTTCGGTACGGTGGCATATATCAAGGAGACAGGTGATTTCTCTATTCTTCAGGAGCCAGTTCCATTCGACAATGAGCCTGGTACAGAGGTGTCGCTCATGGAGCATCTCCGTATCTCTTTCAATCACGTTGTTGAGAATCTCGGTCCTCACATGCTTCCTCTCATCGGACGTGCTGACTGGAACGACTGTCTTAACCTCAACTGTTTCTCTTGGGATCCTAATGAGTCTTTCCAGACAACGGAGAACAATTCCGAAGGCTCTAAGGCTGAGTCTCTTATGATTGCAGGTCTCTTTGTTGTAACTGGTAAGGACTATGTTGAACTTTGCAAGCAGATTGGCGACAATGCTGAGGCTGAGCGTGCCCAGAAATGCATCGACTCTATGGTTGAGGCTGTGAAGAAACACGGCTGGGATGGAGAATGGTATCTCCGTGCATACGACTTTTACGGCAATAAGATCGGCTCTAACGAGTGCGAGGAAGGTAAGATTTTCATCGAGTCACAAGGCTTCTGCACAATGGCAGGTATCGGACTTGAGGAAGGCATGGTTGACAAGGCTATCGATTCTTGTAAGAAATACCTTGACTGTGAGCATGGTATGGTGCTTAACAACCCTGCATATACCACATATCACGTTGAGATGGGTGAGATTTCTTCATATCCTGCTGGATATAAGGAGAATGCTGGTATCTTCTGCCACAACAACCCTTGGGTTATCATCGGTGAGACTGTTGCCGGACGTGGTAACGATGCCTGGGAACTCTTCCGTAAGATCAGTCCTATGTATCTCAAGGATCAAGCTCTCCATAAGGTTGAGCCATACGTAAACTGCCAGATGGTGGCTGGTAAGGATGCAGCTAAGCCGGGTGAGGGTAAGAACTCATGGCTTACTGGTACTGCTGCTTGGATGTGGCTCACCGTCAGTCAGTATCTTCTTGGTGTGAAGCCAACATACGATGGTTTGATGATAGACCCATGTCTTGATTCCAGCATCAAGGAGTACAGCGTTAAGCGTATCTTGCGTGGTACGGAATATGATATTACCGTAAAGAATCCTAACGGCAACCAGAAGGGCGTTAAGAGCATTACAGTTGATGGTGTGGCTATCAACGGCAATGTAATTAAGGCTACTCCTGGCAAGCACGTTGTGGAGGTAGTAATGTAATTATATATACGGTTCTTCTACTAATTATGAACAGAAAATCCTTATTTGGTAGTATATTACTATCATCAATTCTATATGCGACAGCGACAATGGCACAACCTGCCATTGCCGCTGATGCTGTCTTAGAGGCAAAGATAGAGGCTCAGATGGCTAAGATGTCATTAAGGGACAAACTTGGTCAGATGGTGGAGCTTGATCTTCGTGGTATAATGACTAAGGATGCCAAGGGGAAATTCATCATCGATCAGCATAAGCTCGACTCGCTCCTTGTGAACTTCCGTGTCGGCTCTTTCCTTAACACGCCTGGTCCTACGGGTGTTCCAGCGGCAGAGTGGGGTGGATATATCAAGCAGATACAGGATGCCTCTATTAAGCATTTGGGTATTCCTACCGTGTTTGGTGTGGATGAAAATCATGGTGTAACTTACACCACCGACGGAACGCTTATGCCTCAGAATATCAACGTGGCTGCTACTTTCAACAGGGAGATAGCACGTCGGGCGGCAGAGGTTACGGCTTACGAGACTCGTGCCTGCTCCGTGCCTTGGACTTATTCCCCTACGATGGATCTCTCTCGTGATGCACGTTGGCCTCGCTGTTGGGAGAACTTCGGAGAGGACTGTCTCGTTAATGCTGAGATGGGTAAGGCTATGACCTTGGGCTTCCAGGGTACTGATCCAAATCATATCGGACAAAAGAATGTGGCTGTATCGCTCAAGCATTTCCTCGGTTATGGTGTTCCTACAACTGGTAAGGACAGAACTCCTGCTATCATATCTATCCAGGATTTGAAGGAGAAACATTTCGCTCCTTACAAGGCTTGCGTTGAGGCTGGAGCCTTGACGATAATGGTCAATTCTGGTAGTGTGAACTATGTTCCGATGCATGCAAACAAGGAAATACTCACAGGCTGGCTGAAGGAAGGTCTTAAATGGGATGGAATGCTCATAACCGACTGGGCTGATGTCAATAACCTATATGGTCGTGAAAAGGTTGCAGCCAATAAGAAGGATGCTCTTGAACTTGCCGTAAATGCCGGAATTGATATGATTATGGAGCCTTACGACTGTAGTGTCGTTCCTCTGATGGAAGAACTCGTTGCAGAGGGCAGGATTTCACAGTCACGTATTGATGATGCCTGTCGCAGAATCCTCCGTCTGAAATATCGTCTGGATCTATTTGATCATCCTTATCAGAAACTGAAGGACTATCCTGAGTTCGCTTCTGCTGAACACAAGGCTGTGTCTTATCAGGGCGCTCTTGAGTCAATTGTATTGCTGAAAAATGAGGATGTTCTGCCTATTGCCAAGGGCAAGAAGATTCTCGTTACCGGTCCTAATGCCAATTCCCTTCGTGCACTTAATGGCGGTTGGAGCTATACTTGGCAGGGAAGTTATGCGGATGAAATTCTTGCAAAGCTTGCTGAGGATACCGCTAATCGTAAGGCAAAGGATGGCGGTCCGTTCATTAAGCCTAACACTATCTTTGAGGCTCTTTGTAAGGAGTATGGTGTAGAGAATGTCACTCTTGACAATACCCTTACCTATAAGAACGATGGTGCTTATTATGAGGAAATCCTTGCGGATGCAAGTATGGCGGCTGTTAAGCAGAAGGCACAGGATGCCGATATCATAATTGCTTGTATTGGCGAGAACTCATACACCGAGACTCCTGGTAATCTCACAGACCTTAATCTCTCTGAGAATCAGCGTAATCTTGTCAAAGCTCTCGCATCTACAGGCAAGCCTGTCATCCTTATCTTGAACGAAGGCCGTCCTCGTATCATTTCCGATATCGAGCCACTAGCAAAGGCTGTTGTCGATGTTATGCTGCCGTCAAACAATGGTGGTGATGCTCTTGCTGCTTTGCTCTCTGGAAAAGAGAACTTCTCAGGCAAACTGCCGTTCTCTTATCCTCGTACTATCAGCGCGTTCAACTGCTACGACTATCGTGTGTCTGAGGTGGTGGGAACAATGGAAGGTTCTTACGATTATAGTGCCGATGTCGCTTTCCAATGGCCTTTCGGCTATGGAAAGAGCTATAATACCTATTATTACAGCAATCTTCGTTGCACACCTTCTGAGTTTACGGTTGACGATATTCTTACCGTTAGTGTTGATGTACAGAACGCTGGCAATATGAACGGCAAGGAGTCTGTGCTTCTCTTCTCAAGCGATCTCGTCGCTTCCCAGACACCAGAGATCCGTCGTCTTCGTGACTTTACCAAGATTGACCTCAAGGCTGGCGAGAAGAAGACCGTAACGTTCTCTCTCCCTGCCAAGAATCTCTCATTCGTGAATTCTCAGGGCAACTGGGTATTCGAGCCGGGAGAGTTCACGTTGCAGGTGGAGGATCAGATGGTTAAGGTAAAGGGAAAATAAAAACAGACCCACCCCCTTACCCCTTCCATAAAGGGAAGTCCGATGTTGATAATATCGGAGTATGTGTCAGGGGAGTGGATAGTTTTTGAAACCTCATAACAGATAAATGTTTATTCTAATTAAAAATATACTCTAAACAATTTACAAAATGCGAAACCTCATAACGAAAAAAAGTAACTACTCCCTCCCCTTTATGGGAAGGGTATGGGGAGGGGCCTTTCTCCTTCTCACTACTTCTTCCTGTTCTATAGCCCAATCTATCAAAGTCAATCAAGTTGGCTACTATCCATCCGAGACAAAGGTGGCTGTAATCGAGCCTACTGTAACGGCAAAGTCATTTACTTTGAAAGATGCCAAGGGCAAGAAGGTATGGGCTGGTAAGGCTGTACGTACATCTGTATCTCCTTTTACACAAAAAGTTCGTCAGATTGTTGATTTCTCCTCAGTAAAGACACCTGGCACCTATACTTTTGTGGCAGGTAAGGAAGAACAGAAGATTGTCATCAAGGATAATGCCTTTGCTGATGTTGCCAAGGCTGCAATGAAGGCTTTCTATCTCCAGCGTACAGGTATGCCGATAGAAGAGAAATATGCGGGAGTATATGCCCGTCCTGCAGCCCACATGGATGATAAGGTCGTTGTTCATGAGACCGCAGCCTCTCCTTTGCGTCCTGCCGGAACAGTCATTTCCTCTCCTTACGGATGGTATGATGCCGGAGATTTCAACAAGTATATCGTGAACTCTGGCTTTACTGTTGCCGTTCTTCTTCAGGCTTACGAGATCAACAAGGCATATGCCGACAAGATGAATCTCGTCATTCCTGAGTCAGAGGATGCCGTTCCTGATTTCCTCGATGAGGTTATGTATAATCTAAAGTGGATGATCACTATGCAGGATCCATACGACGGAGGTGTTTACCACAAGCTCACCACTCCTAACTTCGAGGGCTTTGAGATGCCTGTTAATTGCCATCAGACCCGCTATGTCGTTCAGAAGAGCACACAGGCTTCTCTCGACTTTGCCGCTTCTCTTGCACAGGCAGCTCGTATCTATTCTGCATATCCTAAGTATCAGTCATTTGCAAAGGAGGCTGTCAAGGCTGCTGAGCGTGCTTACGCATGGGCTGTGAAGAATCCTACTACCTATTATAATCAGGATGCAAACAATCAGAAGTATTCTCCGAAGGTCAATACTGGCACGTATGGTGATATGATGGCTGCTGATGAGTTCTTCTGGGCTGCTACCGAACTTTATCTTACTACAAAGCAGAACTCGTATTTCGAGCAGGCAAAGTCATTTATGCCTCAGAGCTACCGAGTTCCTACTTGGGGAGAGGTGTCTGGTCTTGGCGTTCAGCAATGGATTAACCAAAGCCTTCTCGGTAAACTTGACGGCATAGACTTCCCTGTTGAGAAGATGAAGGCTGACCTTCTCGCATTCTGTGATGATTGTATGCAGAGAATACCAACTTCAAGCTTCAATGCTCCTCACGGTAATCGTGTTCAGGACTTCCCTTGGGGCAGTAATAGTGAGATGTGTGCCGGACAGGGTATCGCCCTCACCTACGCCTACACGCTTACTAAAGATCATAAGTATCTCTCAGCTGCTATTGCAGATGCCGACTATCTCCTTGGCCGTAATGCTACCGGCTATTGCTTCGTGACAGGCTTTGGTACAAAGCAGGTTATGCATCCTCACCAGCGCCTTTCCGAGGCTGACGGTATAGAAGCGCCTCTGCCGGGATTCCTTGCCGGTGGTCCTAATCCGGGACAGCAAGACATCGCACAGGTATCTACATATCCTTCAAAGGCTGCTGACGAGTCATATACCGATGATATGAACAGCTATGCAAGTAATGAGATTGCCATCAACTGGAACGCTTATCTTGTTGGCTTGATGATGACTATTGATGCAGAGTTGAGTAAATAGGCTAATAACGTGAGTTCGACGAATCAATTATATTTCGTCTAACTCACGTTAATTATTTCTTAGTCGCAGAATAATAAATTCCAAGGATATGGGTGGGCTCTGTAAATTGACTTTCCCTTTCTACATCACATCAAACAGGACATAACGTTTAAAAAGGATGGTTAAAATAATTATTTTATGGGTTGCCAGCATATCATTAAGTTGGCTGGCTTCTTATCTTAAAGAGCTATACGACCCAACTCAAGATTTGAGAAACATTCTGCTCACATTATACATGTCACTTGTGTTGATTGCACAACTGGCTACTATCTATTATACAGCATCGAAGTCTCCATTCATGTCTATGATAGCCATCATAGCATTCACTTACTACTGGTTATCTTTTCCTACTTTAATTCTCACTGGAGATGCTGCAGGCGTTGGAATGGCACGTGGGTTTGCCCCTATAATCAACGGCATAGCTGCATTAATTTTTGGCATCATAGCTTATCTGCTTATCAAATTTCTATCTCCAGCGGGATTGTATATTTCTTTGGTAATATCAATAATCATTGGTTTTGCAAACATCATAAGCAATAGCCATTCGTTAATATCTGGTGCCTCTGTTGAACAGGATGCTAGTTTTTATGGCATTAGCAAGGAAGATTACCTTAAAGCCAAATTCAGAGAAAGCATGATTGAGGATGGTGACCCATGGGATGCTGTGGATCTTGACGCTTCTCCTGAAGAAGTGGATTCTTGGAACGTCGGCAACTGCCATGATATTATTCTTCGCTCATATCAAGCTGACGCTAACCTATACCTTAAAGGACATTTTGCATTCCCTGAAGATACCCTCGACATTGATGAGCCGATCATACACGATTATTTTTTCCAAGGTGAGCATTACTTTGATCAGGAAAGCACCAAATCATACATACCAAGAGATGTGTATATGGCATGGTACGATCGCTATGATGGCAAGATATACCAGTTAAGTGCCCAATTACCTGACAGTTTAAGTCATTATTTCGATGATGCAAAGAAATACAAGTTTGATAATGTATATTTCTACGTTATGCCAAAAGGTAAAGTTGTGATGTTCCACAAGAGAAGGCGTGAGATTCATAACATCATGATTGGCGAGCCCTTGCAAGGTGAGGAAACCACAAAATATAATGATGTCGCAAAGCGGTTTTTCCAAGAGAATAATATTAAAGCCACAAAATCCACAAAGCTCCCAATTCCTTCATTGGAGACTATAAACAATTACCTCAAGCGTTTCAACTACACCGTTTCATTTACTACAGCAGACAAGCAATACAAGATATCAAAGACCATCTGTAACTTCTTCAATGGCGAAAGGATATTATCCGATAACACCTGGAGGGAAAAGATGCAACCTGCCCGACTGAAAGATGTATTCCTACGGTTCAACAATCAGAAAGACAAATATTCTTGTTTCGTATTCTTCAACGAAGAAGAGATCCTGAAGGCTTTTGATCACGTATTCTCGTCTGCAGACAATACCAGTCAGGCAGAGTTCAACATTAAGATTGGAACCAAACTTGACACATTTGAGTTTACACTAAAAGCTGGCAACCGATCATACACGTTGAAGAATACAGAAATAAGGCTCTATAAGAACAATTCACGCGATAAAGGTGAACTTGTATTCAAGAACTACAAAGGTAAACGTCAAAACGTGCTGAAAAACATCGACATCAGCATAGAATTTAGAAGAAACCTTTCTGATGAGGACGATATAATTGAAGAGTGACGGTCTCTCCCCCGCCCTGACACATACTCCGAAGTTATCAACATTGGAGATGCCTTTGCCTTGAATTGTTCGCCTATGGCTTACCAAGCTAAAGCAAGTCGTCGAACTGACGTTAGTTAATTCTCTTTTTCAAATGCAAAGGCGCAGAGACACAGAGGGATATTTTCTTTTGTGTTTTCCGTGTTCATGAAATAAAAACTTTGCGTCTTAGCGGCTTTGCGTTTGAAATTTTTGCTTATACTCAAATTCCTCCTTAAAACTCTAAGGATACTCCATCGTTAGTCCATCAGTAGTCCATCGATCCTCCATCGAAACGATGGACCATCGATGGAGTATCGATGGAGAATCGATGGAGTATCTACGGAGGAAAAGCGGCAAAATAGCGGAGTTTCTTGCATGGAAAATCCCTTGTTCTTTGATGAAAAACCGAGAGAAAGGTAGAAAATAAAAATCCTACACTATATCAAGGAATTCACGAGGAATTGATGGAGGTGTGGGAAAATTTAAGTTATTTCTTAAAGCATTTACATTTCTTCAAAATGATAAAAATAACATTCATAACAATAATACCAATACACACACAAAAATAAATCATCAGAATTTCCACCCATGCAGACAGTATCCTGTTGTGTAGAAAGACAAAACAATATAAGAGTTCATATAATATTGCAAATACAGCAATACTCTTATTTGTGCATATCTTGATGTTATTGTTTTTTATGTGTTTAAGTATTATCAATAAAATAGTATTTATTGGAATGATAATTAATTCAAAATACAAGAAAATGACAACGGAGTAGAACATTGGGCCACCAAATGCCTTATCCCCTAAAGTTTGATTTTGTCTTTCATGAAGACATAAATATGCATAGAACAACAAAACAGTAATAAACAAAACGATTGATTGTATTTTATATGCCTTTAGCATATATAGATACCATTTTTTATTAATCATTTCCATTAATTTACAGATTTTGTGCCATAACAAATAGCACGTAAAAACATGACAACAATAATATTGATATTCTTTTCATAATCTGCATACCCATGATGATTCTTTTCTTATGTATATCGCCTTATTTAGTTTGACATAATTTGTGCAAGAGCTTTTTCTGCAGCGACTTTCAGATTAGAATCATATTCCTGTCCGCAACAGATATTAAGGATATTGATAGCCTTATCAAGGTCAATGTCAACTCCCTCACCATTTGCATATGAAATAGCCAGAGAATAACCAGCCCTCATGTCTCCTAATTCATATGCTTTTTTGAAACAATTTGACATATTTCTTAAATCATGTAATTCTTCATAACATGATGCCATATTCTTGTATGCATCTGTGATGCTTGCTATATTATTTTCGATAGCTTGCCTGTAAAATTCTATTGCCTTTGAGACGTCTTTAGATATGCCCTCTCCTGTTTGATATGCATATCCTACAGCCATACAAGCATCTGGATGATGATTCTTTGCACCTTTTAATGCATATTCAATTGATGCAGATACGGATTTCTCAACTCCGATACCCCAAGCATAGCATCTATATAATTGATAAGGAGCATTATATGCCCCCAAGGTGTCAGCTTCCATATAACATTCGAATGCTTTAGAGCAATCTTTCCCAATGCCTACGCCACACTCATAGAATTCTCCCATTAGTTCCGTTGACCTTGCATCTTTGCATTCATAACCTTTCTGAGCCCAGAAAAAGGCTTTACTAAAGTTTTGCTTTGTTCCGTGACCATTAGCATACGATAAAGCCACATCATAGTAAGCTCTTTCAAAACCATGATTAGCGGCCTTCAAATACCAATCGAAAATCTCTGATATATTGCTCGGCTTTATTTCTTGAAGGCATAGACATTCGGCAATTTGGTACTCAGCTTCCGCTACACCCATTTCTGCTGCCATTTTGAAGTATTTGATAGCCTCTTCATAATTAGGCTTAACGTCATCTTGAGGACACAAATAATTGTAACCTAATAGCATTTGACAACGAATATCGCCCTGAAGAGCCTGTTGTATCATTTCTGATGACTCGTGTATGTTATTGTCATTCATTCTCCAGATTATTATAATGTTAGCTCGATAAGCATTAATCTATTTTTGCTAATATGCGTTCTATTTCTTTAAGAAATATCGGTAAATACTCCTTTGCACGTTTGCTTTTCGCAGAATGAAGTAGAGGTTGCTTATATTGAGAAATACTTGTGTCGCTTAGATATAATTCAGCAGCAATCATATCGGCATAATTATTGGCAACGTTTTGATGCTTGCTAAAATATTCCAATGCATAATCTGTATTCTTGTTAACGTATTTGATACAATATCCGCCAAGCATTTCAGAAACAGCTCCATCTGCTATATTTACGGCTTCATTCAAGACATAGAAATAAAGCATCCTTTTGTAGCCGTCAGTTGAAGAACATAATGTATCCAATATAGCTGCAGACATATCGTTGTCAGATAATTTTATCTCATGCAAATACAGTTTCATGATATTATTGTCAACATCAATAGACTTGATAATTTCGGACTTCGAGTTTTCATCAAGATCATCCCAGTATTGACAATCTTTCTCGATTTTGGCTTTTCCATTTTCATCTTCGTTTGATGTTGTAAATAGATAACCAATATAATCATTTATCGCATCTAAACTGTTCTTTGCGTATTCATCATCGGATGTCGTATATTCGCTCCATTCATATTTCTTGATATGCTTCGAATCCTCTAACACAAAATACCAATATTTAGGGGTATAGTAATCTCTTTTCTTGTTAACGGACTCTATTATATTTTTACTGTCTAGCAAAAATAAACGAGCCAAAAGAGAATTATCTGCCGGCATTTCTTTTCGGATTGTTTTTCCTCCTTCTGTTCTGAAACCATAATACAAGACAAAAGAATTATCTTTCTTAACTGTTATTGCCCATATGTTTTCAAAGAATATAGAGCAGAAATCTCTATTTGAAAGACTGTCACTTAAATTTTCTTTCTCAATAATTCTATTAACGTAATTGCAGCCAGCCTCATACTCCTTAATTAATAAAGAGTCAGTTGAAACAGCATATACGTTAATGAAAGAAAAACAAACTATGATGTTCAAGAATAAAGATTTCATCAAAATATAGTTTTAATGTTTGATTACTGATATACTCACCAATTGAATCGATTGCTCAACAGGCATGATATTCGTATTTCTTTAAAAGAAATTTCTTATTGCTATAAACATAATCGAAACTTATGCTCCAATTATCTTCTTCTTCCAATCCTATGTGATATAAAAGGCTGGAGTCATTCAATAATTTCACATCTACATATCGAATACATAGAGTTTCATATTCTTCTTGTTTCGCAATTTTACATAATTCCTCGCGAGTAATGGTTTTCTTGAATACATGATTCCCATCTCCTATATAGATGTGTAATTTCCTGTCATAGTGTACAATGCTATCCAATTTGTTTTCTCCACCAAGAGTAAACTTTAGAACGCATTTCCCCGTACTATCATTTGTCGTAAAATGTTTTACATGAAAACGCCCAATGAAAGAATCAAGATAGCAGGCAATACTATCATTTGCAGGAGGCATAATCTTACTGATGCTATCATTCTGGGAGATATCATTAATGTCATTATTTTCACATTCACTTTTCTCGTTCTTTGTAGCAGAAGTGTCTCTGCAAGAACCTAATAGTAATAGTGCAAAAAATATAAATGCAAGAAAGCCTTTCTTTTTCATATGTATAAAAGCTAATAGTATGGGAATATGAAATCTGAATCTATAATATAATCAGTATGGCATTATTTTTAGCTGTTTCCAAATTGGATGCTTCTTGTATTTTTTGTAGGCAATCTTTGGAACATAAACGCATACATTTCTTAGATATTTGAATCCGATAACATAATCTTCTTCATTACTTTTTAAAATTTCTTTCATATCCTCTTCTGGAATTTCATCTCCTATTTTTGTTATGATAGGGGGAACTGTATGGCATAGATAGATATTTCTTAGATTATTACAAAAAAGAAAAGAACATAAATCGAATTCCTTGATAGAATTTGGTATTCTTACGGCTCGTATTGCCGAAGAATTAAATGCAAATTTTTCTATTTCTTTGACACCATCAGGAATATAAACACTATCAATTTTGACTCCGACAAACGACCAGCATGCAATTATTTTTATACCATCAGGAATGATTGTATTTGAACATGCAGAAACTAAGGTGTTAGTGCTTGTTTTAATTATTGCGTTACAGTTATTCCTTGAATCATAAATTTTATTGTTGGGATCTACCGCAATTGACTTCAGACTTTTGCAACCTTCAAAAAGTGCTGGAGCAATAAAACTAACTCTATTCGGAATAAAGATACTTTCAAGCCTTTCACATCCGTAAAAAGCATATACTCCAATAGTATCAAGCCTATTTGGCAACTTTATAGATGTAAGATTTTTACAGTTTTCAAATGCATCCCTTGCTATCGTCAGTCCATTTTCATTTGATTCTGAACTTGAATTGTCTTCAAAATCTACCCGAAACAAACTGTCACACGAACAAAAACATTTATAACTAATACTTCTTATATTCTTCGGAATTGTTATTTGCTTTAACCTCTTTCTATTTGAGAAAGCTTTTTCTCTCAATTTAGTTACAGAAGCAGGTATTGTTGAACTCGCACTTCCTGCAAGCATTTCATTGGTTTTTGAATCGATTATTGCATGCGAATTATCTCTGGAATCGTAATAAGGGTTTTGTGGGGAAACAGTAATGCTAACAAGATTTGATTCATCAAATGCAGTAGGCTTAATTACTTCTACAGAAGCTGGAATAAATACACTATCCAGATTCTCACAATTTGAAAACGCGTTATATATAATATATTTTAAGGTGTTTGGGAGTTTTACATATTGTAAGTCTTTTCTATAACTGAAAGCACCTCCCTGAATCAAAGATACTGGCATATTTTCTCCATTGACAAGAATGGAATCTGGGATAATAAGCCTATTACATATTTTCGAAGTGTCCGCAAAACCTGTACAAATCATCCCTATGCCATTAGACAAATAATATCTTACATTGTCTTGTATTACTTGTGTTGCTCGTTTTTCTTCATCCGCCTTGATGGCATGAGATACACAGAAAAAGCATAGAATTAATAGAATTCGCATAGCTATCTCACTTTAATATGTTATTATATTGCCTATATCGAGGACAAAGGTAAACAAAAAATCAAATACCGCCAAAGAAAAAGAGAGAAATTCTGTTCTTTGCTCCAAAGCTAAGGGGGGAGCGATGGAATTACAGATACAAAAAAAGCACCCGCCCTTGGAAGGACGAGTGCCTATATTTAATTTTTATGTTACTTTCTCTTGGGATTAGTAAGAGATAACGAGTACGTTGCTCATGCTCCAGAAACGAGCTGCGTCTGTGATAGTCAGAGTAGATGACTTGTCACCTGTCTTAGTGAGAGTGTAAGAACCTGCAGGAGCCTGTGTGAGGATCTTAGGCTTAGCGCTTGGGATGTTGAATGACTTCTTAGCGCGCATATCGATCTTAGTGAGCTTAGAGAGGTCACCAGCAGAGAGGTCGAGCTTCTTCTTAGAGAAGAGACCGCCACCGATCATGAGACCCTTAGCCTTGAGCTCCTTGCTTGTACCGATGATGTAGTAAGCCTCGTTCATCTTGTCAGTCTGAGCTGTGATAGTCTGATCCTTAGCGATGTTCTGATCAGTAAGCTCTCTTACGTTGTTACCGAGGTTAGTTACCTGAGTATTGAGCTCAGCGATGCTAACGTTCTTATCCTCGATCTGCTTCTTGAGATCCTCGATCTCCTTATCCTTCTCATCAAGCTGAGCCTGCATCTTCTCGAGCATTTCCTGCATCTTAGCAGCGTGAGCGCTCTTCTCGCTCTTAAGTCTTGACTGGAGCTTAGAGATCTTATCGCGATACTTCTGGAGGATAGTCTTGTAAGCCTCTACGTTCTGCTTGAGACGCTGACGGTTTGGAACGCCACCCTCAGTATTCTTCATGAGGATACCCTCTGCAGCTACAACGCTGTCCATAGAGAAATTGATAGCATCTGTGAACTCCTCGTCAGCCTGAAGCTGATTCTGCTGTTCTGCTACTACGTTACGGAGTGAGTCAAGCTGCTTCTGAGTCTGCTCTGCCTGATTGCCACATGAACCAAGTGAGATTGCTGCAACTGCGATAGCTGCAAAAGAGAAAATTTTTTTCATTTTACTTTTTATATTAGGTGAATAAATTTTTTATACCGTCTTTATTAAAAGTCGAATACAATTTCCATTTATCATGTGACCTGACCTTAGACCTTTGTCCTTTGACTTTAGCCTTCAGCCGTTGGTCTGATTTTCGTTTGCAAAGGTATGAAAACCAATCGAAACTACCAAATTGTGGCCTCTGATTATAAGAAATAGTAATACCCTTTAACATACTTTCAGCATCAAAAAGCCTGTTTTTTTTGGTTGTTAAAAAATTTTTTCATAAATTTGCACTCGGGAATAGGGTGTTGGGTGATAGGTGTTAGGTGGTGGCGATTTGTATTGTAAATCACATGCCCCTAAACACTAATCTCTAAACTCTAACCTCTAAACAAGTAATTAATAAACATGCGCCTTTCGCACTCCGGCTCCCTCCCTACGGGGGAGGGCGGGGGGAGAGGCCTTAAATAAATAAAGATGGACCTTATACCAAGTTTTGCAGTTGACCACACCAATCTTCAGCCCGGCATCTATATTTCACGTCAGGATGAAGTGAATGGTGCAGCAATAACCACATACGACATTCGTATGACAGCCCCTAATCATGAGCCTTGTCTCAATCCGGCTGCTATTCATACGATAGAGCACCTTGTCGCTACCTATCTTCGCAACCTCGACGGCTGGAAGGACAATGTCATTTACTGGGGGCCTATGGGATGTCTCACAGGCAACTACCTTATATTAAAAGGTAAATACTCATGCGAGGAGATTCGCCAGCTTATGATAGCTGCATTCCAGTATGTAGTGGACTATGACGATGTGGTTCCGGGTACTACCGCTGCTACCTGCGGAAACTATCTCATGCACGACCTCCCTATGGCAAAGTATGAGGCTCGTCGCTATGTGAAGCGTCTCAAGGAGGACTTCTACAGCGAGTATCCGGGAATTGTAAGACCAGAGGACACTAACGGTAAGGTGTTCTTTGATGCGTAACTTTAGCTAATGGGTGATGGGTGTTGGGTGATGGCGTATAGCATCATCGTTACAAACCACCACCACCCAACACCTAACACCCAACACCAAAGAAATGGCTATAATCAAATCATACAAAGGATTTTCTCCTAAGTGGGGAAAGGAATGTTATTTCAGCGAGAATGCTGCTGTTGTCGGCGATGTCACAATGGGCGACGAGTGCTCCGTATGGTTCGGGGCTACCGTGCGTGGCGATGTTGCCCCTATTACTATGGGTAATCGTTGCAATGTGCAGGATGGCGCTGTTGTTCATGTAACCAACACTACTGGTCCTACCGTTATGGAGGATGACGTGACAATCGGTCATAATGCTACGGTTCATGCCTGTACTCTCAGAAAAGGCTGTCTCATAGGCATGGGCAGTACGGTTCTTGACGGAGCTGAGGTAGGAGAGGGTGCTGTCGTTGCAGCCCATGCCCTCGTACTCTCAAACACTAAGATCGGACCTCACGAGATATGGGGTGGTGTGCCTGCCAAGTTCATCAAGCAGACAAAGCCCAATCAAGCCGAGAGCTATGCTGCACACTATGTGGAGTATGCGAAAGAATATTTGAAAGCCTCCGAAGAGGCTAATTGATAATTAATAATTAATTAATTAATGATGAAAAAGCTATCCCTAAAAACCTATTTGAGGAGTTTCTTCCTCTTACTATTATCATTACTCTCACTAGGGAGTTGGGCTCAGGTGAAGTTCACAGCTTCTATGCAACAGACGGCACCTGATGAGATTACTATTACTTTCTCGGGTACAATAAGTAAGGGGTGGCATGTCTATGCCCCAGAGGAAAAGCATGGTCCGACTGCCGCTTCAATCAATATTGATAAGATTGAAGGTGCTCGACTTGAAGGAGGACTGAAAGCCAACAAGCCTGCTACGAAGAAATACGAGGAGGTTTGGAAAGGAGAGGTCGCTTTCTTTGAAGACAATGTTGTCTTTACCCAAAAGGTGAAACTCACGGGTAAGGAATATAAGATTGAGGGCTATTTTGAATATGGTGCCTGCAATGATGAGGTATGTATTCCGCCATCAAGCGTAGATTTCAATTATAGTGGAACAGTAACTCTGCCTTCAACATCTAAGGCTGAAAAAAAAAACGATAAGATAGACGAGGAAATATCTCCTTCCCCTGTTAAGGGACAAAAGGATAGTATTGATTCCTCAAAAGATACCACAACCCTAACCTCTAACCCCTCAACCCTCAACTCTCCACCCTCACCCCTAACCCCTAACCCCTCAACCCTCAACACTCCCTCCCCCTCGGGGGAGACGGAGGGGGGCTTTGGCATCTTCCTCCTCGGCTTCCTCGGCGGTCTCATTGCCTTGCTCACCCCTTGCGTTTGGCCTATAATACCGATGACCGTGAGCTTCTTCCTAAAAAGAGCAAGCAAGGATGAAAGCGGAAAGGGAAAGGTGGTGCGCTCTGCAAAAGGAATAAGGGATGCTATTATATATGGTATATCCATTATTGTGATATATCTCGCACTCGGACTCGCCGTAACGGCAATCTTCGGGGCATCGGCACTCAATGCCATGTCAACTAATGCCATTTTCAACATCTTCTTCTTCCTTATGCTCTTGGCATTCGGAGTCTCCTTCCTTGGAGGTTTCGAGATAACCCTGCCATCTTCTTGGAATAATGCAGTTGACAAGAAAGCCTCTTCCACATCAGGCTTACTGAGTATTTTCCTCATGGCTTTCACCCTCGTCTTGGTGAGCTTCTCATGCACAGGTCCGATAATCGGATTCCTCCTCGTAGAGATGGGAACATCAGGCAGTATCATGGGACCTGCCGTGGGAATGTTCGGTTTCGCACTTGCCCTCGCCCTGCCATTCACCCTCTTTGCCATCTTCCCATCTTGGCTGAAATCTGCACCTAAGTCTGGCAACTGGATGAACTGCATAAAGGTGACACTCGGCTTCATAGAACTCGCCTTCTCCCTGAAATTCCTCTCCGTAGCCGACCTTGCCTACGGCTGGCACATACTCGACCGCGAGGTGTTCCTGTCACTATGGATAATCCTCTTCTTCCTCCTCGGATGCTACCTCATAGGCTGGATTCGCTTCCCTCACGATGAGGACGAATATGACGAGATGGGGGAGAAGATTATCAATCAGCGAACCTCAGTCACCCGATTCTTCATGTCTCTCTGCTCCTTCGCCTTCGCCCTCTATATGGTACCAGGACTATGGGGAGCACCATGCAAGGCTGTCTCTGCCTTCGCACCTCCTATGAGCACTCAGGACTTCAACCTATACAAGAGTGAGACCGTAGAGGCGAAATATAAGGACTACGAAATGGGAATGCAGGCGGCAAAGGCTGCGGGTAAACCTGTGATGATTGACTTTACCGGCTTCGGATGCGTGAACTGCCGTAAGATGGAGGCTGCCGTATGGACAGATGAGCGTGTGAAGGAAATGATAACCAACGACTATGTGCTTATCCAGCTCTTTGTTGACGACAAGACTCCTCTCCCCGAGCCAATAGAGGTTGTTGAGAACAACCAGCCACGCAAGCTACGCACGGTAGGCGACAAGTGGAGCTATCTCCAGCGCACTAAGTTCGGCTCTAACACCCAGCCTTACTATGTGCTCTTGAACAACGAAGAAAAGCCTCTCGCCACTCCCCGTTCCTACGATGAGGATGTAGAGGCGTATATATCATTCCTAAAGGAAGGATTGAAGAGAAAGTGAAGAGTGAAGAACTAAGAGTGAAGAATTTAAGTTAGTATAGCAGTTTAAGGCCGTTTTATTAACCTTACACTATAAAATGTAATTTAACGTGAGTTCAACGACTTGCTTCAGCTTGATGAGCTTCAGCGAATAATTCAAGACCGCGAGGGCTGAAAGCCCGACACCTAATAGGGCAGTCCGTAAGGGCTGTTATTCTATAGATGCGTGATTAAAGGAGCGCTGTAAGTGCGACACCTGAACACTTTAGGTGTCGGTCCTTCAGACCTCATACCCCCTATATCGACAAATATGACAGCCCTAACGGACTGCCCTATTAGGTATCGCTCCTTCAGAGCTCTTTAGCAGTTAAAGGCCGTTTTATTAACCTTACACTATAAAATGTAATTTAAATTCTTCACTTTTCACTCTTCGTTCTTCACTTAAAAAGTTGAGCTTGCGAAACTAATGGATTTAAGACACCACTATATAGAGAAAGGAGAAGGCTTCCCCTTGATTCTGCTTCATGGCAATGGGGAGGATTGCAGCTATTTCGAGCACCAGATAGAGCCTTTCGCCCAGCACTTCCGTGTTATTGCGATTGACACTCGCGGACACGGACAGACACCTCGTGGAGATGCACCTTTTACCATACGGCAGTTTGCAGAGGACCTGCTTGCATTCATGAACGAGCACTCCATAGCGAAAGCCCATATACTCGGCTTTTCTGATGGCGGTAACATAGCAATGGTATTTGCCCTTGCACATCCGGAGCGTGTGGAGAAACTGATTCTCAACGGAGCAAACCTTGATGCATCGGGCGTAAAGAGAAAGATACAGATTCCGATAGAGATAGGCTATAGAATAGCGAGGCTGTTCGCAAAGATGAGTCCCAAGGCAAGACTGAATGCCGAGATGCTCGGACTAATGGTCAACGATCCAAACGTGAAGCCTGATGAACTCTCACAAATACAATCTCCAACCCTTGTCATAGCCGGCGATGACGACATGATAAAAGACGAGCATACCCGTCTTATTGCAAAATCCATTCCCAATTCCGAGCTTGCCATCATTCCCGGTAGTCATTTTGTCGCCAACAAGAATCCCCAAGCCTTTAACGAAACGGTGCTCCGCTTCCTGCTTTAATACCGTAATGATTTCAATATTACGTAAAAGAATAAGGGAGTCGTTGTAGAATGTTTTAATGTTTTGAACTGGTCGCATTTTCCGACCAGTTCTGGAAATTCTCCAGATATTGTAGATTGCTTATCCAAGGCTAACCTGTATTTATCGTCTGCTTTGGATGAATGCGAAACCTTTTATTTCCAGGCACTCAACTTATTTTGAGTTTCTATTTGAATCTCTATTTCATCTGGTAATTCAGCAAAGAAATCATATCCTGTCAGTTCTTCTACTTGATCTATGGACAAAACAGCACTTTCCATAGTTTGACGAGAATCATCATTTCTGTAGTAGAAGCCGATGCCTTTCTCTTTTCCTTGTTGGAGAGAAACAACGACTTTGAAGAATGCATCTGGAACACGAATCTTGACTTCCTCTCCAATATAACGTGCCTCACTTCGCTTGTCATAAATCGGACCACAACAAATGTAAATACATCGTTCTTGACTTGCCCATCTTCTACATGCTCTTTCTAAATGTTCCCACCATATCTGATTCAGTACGGGAATCTGTGGACAGATATTTGACATTAGGAAGCATTCAGACATTGCATCCGCATTCCACTTCATGTCGCCAGCAGGACACATGTGACCTCTGTCAAATTCTGTTGGCTTGTAGTCGTAGCCCTCAACCCTGTGTAATGGAGGTACCATTATATCGCCACGGAAATCATTCGAACGTTTGAATTGTGTAGAATATGCTTTTTCTTCCGTAAGATTCCATGCTACCCAATTCGGGCAGTTGGTGTCAAAATTGTAGGACAGAGAAAACCCAGTATGCTCTATAAGCAAACTATCAGCTGATGTGACAGCAGGCAACTCTATTCTATCATGTGATTGTCTTGTCGTAACTTGCGAAAAAACTGTAGCAGAATAGAGTTCAAGTGTCAGTAAGATCAGATTATGTATTCGCCTTCCCATTCTTTCTTTCGTTTACTTCTTCCATGTATCCTGCTGTAATTATTCCTGAAGGCAAAGCAATAATTGCAATACCAACGAGAGCAGAAATCATGCTCACCACTCTGCCAATGTCTGAAATCGGGTAGATGTCACCATAGCCTACAGTAGTCAAAGTACATGTTGACCAATATAATGCATCAAAGAAATCATCAAAGAAGAGTTCACCTGTTTCTGGGTTCACCGATTGCTCTACATTGAACATGAACAAAGCAGTAACAAAGATATAGAACAATGCAAAGCCTACAACCGTCAGAAGTACAGGAGCTTTCTTCTTGAATACTTCCAAAACTATCTGTAGTGGCTCGTAATACTTGAATATCTTGGCAATTCGAAGTATTCGCAGTAGTCGCCATATTCTCAACACTCTAAGCGAATCGTTCACATAACTGATAGCAGGAAGTATAGTTATGAGGTCAACAATCGCAATCAGGGTAAAAGGATATATCAGGAATTGTTTTATTCCCTTTTTGCCACTTCTAAGGTCTGCTGTTGCCCATCGTAACAGATAATCGACTACAAATAGGATCGTAACAACATATTCTATTGTTGTGAATACAACATTATGATTACGGAACATCAGCGGAATAATGCTGACAACTATTGCCGTTTGCATTATTCTGTCGTATATCTTTGAGATGAGATAGTCCTTCTCATCCAGCTCTATTATTTTAAAAATCTTTTTTCTCATCCTCCGTGTTGCCAACAATATCCGTTACTTTTTGCGGTTCTAGTGCATCTGCTTCCCGATTTTGTTGTAGCCCGACATCTTCCACCACTTGCAGAATTCGCACTTTTTGATGGTATGCTTTTAGTGGTAGTTGTCGCTTGCTGGGTTCTTGCCTTAACAGCATGTTGCCAACAATATTCCGAACCTTCTTGCGCTTTGCGAGAACATTGTGTACCCTTGGTCGTTATAGCTTTGCATTGACCACTTGTTGCAATTACTGGTGTATCTTCATGTACAGCAGTTGTTGCACCATCTACACTGATAGAAACTTTTATCGCATGTCCGCACTCAGGACAAGTGATTGTGATTAGCTGTTGAGCACGAACAGCAACTGAAAATATCAAACCGATAACAAATAATATTTGTCTCATAATAATCATATTTAATATGATGCTTCACTTTCCAATTTCTCTTGGTGTGATTCTATACTTCTTCCACAAGACGAAAGCATGAGGATCGTGATTGCAATTATTATATATTTCATAGCTATCTAATATTAAGATTTTACGTCCTTTGACTAAATAGCTATCTTATCTACGTAAAAATGTTGCTTATCTAGGCTATTCGGTTTTTCACTAAATAGCAGATTGATTATTCTTTCATATATACCTGATTCCATAGTATTTTTGTTGATTATAATTTTAGAGGTTCATTGTTTAGTTTGTACTCGAAATAATGTTTATTCCAAGAGAGAATATATTTTAGTCGTTTGAGTGCAAAGGTACGAAAAAAGAATGAAACAAACAAAAGACATAACGGCAAATTTATAGTTTACTATAAAAATACCCTCTCGCAAGGGAAGACACACTAAATTATACATACTAAGAAAGAATAGCCACTCCCTTCTTCCTCCCTTCATCCTCCTATGTAACTCCTATGATCCTATAGTTCCGTAAGGGAGATGAAGTGGTTTTGAAGCAAAATTACAATGGAGGATAAAGGGAGGCATAACTGCTTTTCAGCGTCAATTCGACTAATTCAAGATAAACACACCTTGTGGTGCTTGAACTGACAACAACTTCTCGCTATGTCTTAATTGTGGTTTGATGTAGAAAAAAAATAATGCAAATTGCAATGTCGAGGTTACAATCTTGCGTTCAGAAAAAGAGTTTTCAAAAAACTCGTCACTCGTCACCCGTAACGCTGTAAGTCGTTGTGATATTGAGGCTTACAACGTTAATTCACCCCATACCACTCGTCACCACACTCGTCACCTAAATCGTTGTATGTTGTTGAGAATGTGTATGTTATATGCACAATTTACCCTCCGCTCACTCGTCACCCTAAAAATGGGTGACGAGTGAATTGTCTTTGTAACTTGTTCTATATCAGAATGATATTCGGCATAAGGGTGATGAGTGGGTGACGAGTGAAACAAAATGAATCACCGCTGTAATTTGTAGATACACAGATCGTTACGGCGTTATGGGTGACGAGTTGACGAGTAGTGTAAAAATTCTCTTTTTCTTTCTGTGAAAATATGCAATACAACTCAAAGGCTGTTATGCCTCTAATGTAGGTCCGTTCCAGGTCCGTTGTAAATCCGTTTCAAGTCCGTTCCTAAGAATGGGACTTACATGGGAGGCACAAGGGAGTTACATATGACTTACTTGGGAACTACGCTCTTTTGGGGGGAAAGTAAAAATACAGGTTTTGCACTTTAAGAAATGTCTGGAAGACAGTACCATGAGTAACCCCGTACATACGAGTGAAACGAGGATGTGCGGGGATTAAGCCTCCACTCTTGTAACTGCCTGGAGGGCAGTACACCGCAAAAGGGTATGCATGAAAACTAATCGGGTACAGCCTTCCAGGCTAATAAAAGAAAGTGGAGCATTTCTTTCCGAGGGCATCCTCTCCTATGTAGAGTATGCACCTCGGTTACTTATAGTGTTGCCTTCCAGGCAATTCTTTCCTTGTGACGAATGTCGCTATGTAATTTGTTGGATATGATTTATTTGCAATTTTCTTTCTATGAAAAGCAAATGCCACAGGTGCTTTTGTGGAATTTTGGCACGTTATTTGTTAGGAATAGTCGGGAGATTAAGTCCCCGAATAAATCTTAGTTCTACTTTTTTATTAACAATTAAATTCAACATTATCTATGATTGAAACAAATCCTTTTGCTCAGGGCGAAATACGTTCTGAAATGTCAGAAACCGCGTCTGTAAATCCTGAAGCCAATGCTCCTGAAATGGTTGAGAATGACCTGTTGGCGGTAGAGTGCCATCTTGAGCACAACTATCAATTTCGCCGCAATGTGCTCAGCGGCTTGGTTGAGTATAAGAAGACTGGAGAGCCTGACGAGAACTTCTCTCGCCTGACCTCTGAGGCGCTCAACACAATATTTATTAAGGCGAAGCGCGAGATTCCTGACGACACGAGTCTGAAGACTGACATAAAGGCATACGTGGAGTCTGACATTCCGCCAGTATATAATCCTGTTGTGGCGTGGCTTGACAGTCTTGCAAAGTGGGATGGCAAGGACAGGGTGGCAGAATTCCTGAATCGTATTCCAGGGCTGTCTGACGAAAAGATTGACTTTCTGAGGATTTACCTTCGCTCTAACGTGGCACATTGGCTGAATATGGAGCAAGAGCATGGTAATGAGACCGTTCCGTTGCTCATAGGTAATCAAGGCTGTGGCAAGAGTACGTTCTGCGTGCGTTTCCTGCCAAAGCATCTGCGTCAGTATTATCTCGACCATTTCAACCTTGCCAATAAATTTGACAAGGAGATGGCTCTGAGCAGTTGCCTGCTTATCTGCCTTGACGAGATTGATATGTATAACGCTCGTCAGATGGCGCAGATAAAGCAGGCTCTATCGAAGGTGAAGGTAAACGGACGCAAGATTTATGGCAAGACAATTGATGAGCGAATGCGTTTTGCATCGTTCATTGCTACGACAAACAACCGTCACCCGCTTGTTGATAAGACAGGCTCACGCCGTTTCCTGACTATTGAGATTCCGAATGGCGAGGTCATCAACAATAATGAGGAGATTGAATATGAGCAGTTGTATGCCCAGCTGCTTTATGAGGTTCGTGATGAGAAACAGCGATATTGGTACACTAACGAGGAGACGCAGCGAATACAGGAACTTAACGCGCCATACGAGCAGACTCTGGATTTGGAGCAGATGATTGACTGCATGTTTCGCAAGCCACAAGGTAACGAGAAACATGGGGCTTTCACTTCGCTCGACATTCGCAAGATTCTGAAGCAACAATATCCTGATGTGGCTGACAGTCAGCTCAATTCTATCAAGATTGGCAAGGCTATGAAGGAGATGAAGGTTGCAAGGTTGAAGTCAAAACGAGGGGTAAGCTATTCGCTCGTAAAACTTGCAGCATAGGGGGAGCATAGTGCATAGTTCATAGTGCATAGTTCATAAGCCCCACATAAATATCTGGAATTAGAGAAATTTTTACGTAATCAATAATGCCGCTCAGAATTGCGTCTGAACGGCATTTTTTATTAACCTATTCACTATTATTGTTGTCCGGAAGAAACAAAAACCAGAAAAACCCATTTATGTTCTAAAAGGCTTGCAGCCTTCATAATGTATTGATTGACTGAAAGCCTTTGTAAGCCTTATGGGCTTCCAGCCTTTTATCCAATCAATCCATTACCCTCTGTGAGGGTTGGAACATAAATGAAAAAACAGGAAAAAGCCAATCAATTAACAATTAATAATTAACAATTAATATGCGGCTTTTTCCTGTTTTTTACCTTAATGTCTTGCCGTAGGCCTGATATGTGGATTTATTTTATCGGGAAGCCCCAAGGCTTACCAGAAAAATAAATACGCATAGCAGCAAGAGTCGAGGAACGAGACTCTAAGATATTAAGGGGTTTTTGTTGTTTTTGTATTATTCATAGGCTTACCGGATAGCAATAATTCACTATGAACTATTCACTATGCACTATTGAAGATTAACTGCATCGAGCACCTTGTCGGTTGCTCCGGAGGCACTCTTGACATATTCGCCTGCCTTCTGACTCGAAGTGGCGAGCGAGGCCTTGTCGGCAATGAAGCTGTCCATTATCTTGGCAAAGTCGTCAGAGCCGTTGATAGGATAGCCGCCACCGGCAGCAATGAGTTCCTTGGCTTCCTGGAACTTGTCGTGGTTAGGACCGAATACTACCGGCATATTCCATACAGCAGCCTCAAGCACGTTGTGTATGCCTACTCCGAATCCTCCGCCTACGTAGGCTACATCACCATATTTATATATAGAGGAGAGGAGTCCGAAGCAGTTGATGATGAGTACCTCGGCATTCTGGAGTCGCTCTACGAGTTCATCATCGAGAGGCTGCTTACCACGGGTCTGCATTGACATCATCTCGGTGTATCGCTCCACCTTCCTGCCCTTTAGCAAGGTGTCAATCTGCTGAAGATGGTCTTCGCTTATGACGTGAGGCGCAATGATCAACTTCCAGTCCTTATGCTTCTCGAAGTAAGGAATGAATATCTCCTCGTCGGGCTGCCATGAACTGCCGGCAATGAATGTGGGCTTGCCGTCCTTGAATGCCTTTACAAGTTCGAGTGTGCGTGACTGGTCGGCTATCTGCATAACGCGGTCGAAGCGTGTATCGCCTGTTACCTTCACGTTCTTGATGCCTATGTTCTCAAGCAGTTGCTTTGACTCCTCGTTCTGCACGAAGAAAGCTGTGAAGCACTTGAGTACGTGGGCGTATTCCTTGCCATACCAGCGGAAGAACACCTGATTAGGACGGAAGATGCTGCTCACGCTATATACCGGCACCTTGCGATGGTTGAGGATGTGGAGGTAGTTGTACCAGAACTCGTACTTTATGAAGAAGGCTATCTCCGGACGTATGGTTCTGAGGAATCGACGGGCATTGGTGACAGTATCGATAGGGAGATAGCAGATGATATCTGCTCCCTCATAGTTCTTTCTCACCTCATATCCCGAGGGAGAGAAGAAAGTGAGCAGAATCTTGTATTCCGGACGATGCTCACGCAGATACTCGATGATGGGGCGACCTTGCTCAAACTCGCCCAGCGATGCTGCGTGCACCCAGATATATCGTGCATTTGGGTCAACCTTCTCGCGAAGCACACGAAACGAATCGCGTTCTCCACGCCACATCTTCTTCAACTTGCCGTTGAATAGACTTGCGATTGCAACTCCCAGTTGCACTATGTACATTATGATGTTATACATAATAAAAACTTAAACTAACCAGCCCCTCACCCGTCACTATGTGACACCCTCTCCCCAAGGGGCGAGGGGGATGTTACAACATATCGCTTATGAGGAGTCCTTTGAAGAAACATTATTCGCGAGCTCATCAGCTTCGCAGTTTCTAACTTTTTCCTCGCCCCTTGGGGAGAGGATGCCCGTAGGGCAGGTGAGGGGCCGTAGGGACTGGGTGGGCTAGCCCAATTTCTCCACCGCTCTCTTCAGACGGGCGAGGGTTTCTTCCTTGCCGAGGAAAGCAGAGATATCGAACATGCCAGGACCCTTGCCCTCGCCAACGAGTGCGAGACGGAAGGCGTTCATCACATCGCCGAGCTTATAGCCCTTGCTCTCAACCCATGCCATAACGACAGGTTCCTGACCTTCAACAGAGAAGTCGCTAATACCTTCGAGGACAGTAGCAAGTTCGGTCATTACCTCTGCTGAGTTCTCCTTCCAGCGCTTCTTCACGGTCTTCTCGTCGTAGCTGTCTGGGGCAATGAAGAAGAATGAACAGAGAGGCCAGAGCTCGCTTACGAAGTTCACACGATCCTTCATCATCTCCACAACCTTGACGATACGGTTCATTGACTCCTCAACGCCATTGTTGGCAACGATAGGAGCGAAGAGACCGGCAATCTCCTCTGCACTCTTGCGCAGGATATATTCGTGGTTGAACCACTGGCACTTCTTATAGTCGAACTTGGCACCTGCCTTAGAGCAGCGTGAGATATCGAATGCCTTTTCAAGTTCCTCAAGAGAGAATACCTCCTGCTCTGTACCCGGATTCCATCCGAGAAGTGCAAGGAAGTTTACGATAGCCTCTGGGAAATAGCCGCTCTCGCGATAGCCTGAGCTTATCTCGCCAGTCTTTGGATCGTGCCATTCAAGTGGGAATACAGGGAAACCGAGACGGTCGCCGTCACGCTTTGAGAGCTTACCCTTGCCCTCTGGCTTCAGCAAAAGAGGAAGGTGGGCAAACTGAGGCATTGTGTCTTCCCATCCGAAAGCCTTATAGAGAAGAACATGAAGCGGAGCACTTGGCAGCCACTCCTCACCACGGATGACGTGTGAGACTTCCATCAAATGGTCGTCAACGATGTTGGCAAGGTGATAGGTTGGCAGTTCGTCGGCACTCTTGTAGAGCACCTTGTCGTCGAGAATATCACTCTTGATGCGAACCTCACCACGGATAAGGTCGTTTACGAGAACCTCCTCACCCGGCTCGATCTTGAAGCGGACAACATACTGCTTTCCATCGGCGATAAGCTGATCCACCTCCTCGCGAGGCATACTCAGGGAGTTACGCATCTGCATGCGGGTATGGGCATCGTACTGGAAGTTCTGTATCTCAGCACGCTTTGCCTCAAGTTCCTCGGGTGTATCGAATGCTATATATGCCTTGCCATTTGCAAGGAGTTCCTTTACGTATGTCTTGTAGATGTCGCGTCGCTCACTCTGACGGTATGGGCCGTGATTTCCGCCGAAGCTTACTCCTTCGTCGAATTTTATGCCTAACCAACGGAAAGACTCGATGATATATTCTTCTGCTCCTGGAACGAAGCGCTGAGAGTCGGTATCCTCAATACGGAAAATGAGATCGCCGCCATGCTGACGGGCAAAAAGGTAGTTGTATAACGCAGTACGAACGCCGCCGATATGAAGCGGACCTGTAGGACTCGGTGCAAAGCGCACCCTTACTTTTCTATCCATTGTATGTCTTAATTTTCTAAATTTCCATGCAAAATTAGCATTTTAATCGCACTTTAGCGAACTTTTTCTCATATTTTCGCTATTATCCTATTTTTTTTTAGTATTTTCGCACTCAAAATAGGAAAAATAGCCCCTAATGGCCCCTCACCCGTCCTACGGACACCCTCTCCCCTAAGGGCGAGGGAAATGTTACACCATATCGCTTGTGTGGAGTCCTTTGACGGGAATAATACTAACTTCTCCCTCGCCCTTAGGGGAGAGGGTGTCCGCAGGACGGGTGAGGGGCTGTAGGATAGGGCTTTTAATATTACATTTATGTCAACACTCCAATCACGCGACAACCTGTCTTGGCAGCGCGTTCTAATGCGCATAGGAATCATAGCCATCTGTACCATCGTAATTGTTATTGCGATGCCGCAAAGCTCGGCACCGCAATATAACGCGAAGGTGGGTTCGCCATGGACCCAGACAGCCGTTACCGCTACTTTTGATTTTGATATTCCGAAGGATTCTGCAACCTACAAGGCGGAATGTGACTCGGTAAGAAGGAGGTTTGCCCCTTACTATATCAACAACCTGTCAACTTCGCAGATTCAGATTAAGCGTTTCATTGCACGCAATCAGAATGGTATTGACGGTCTGCCCAACAGCTACATATCACTTGTGGCGAAGAAACTCGCTGAGCTTTATTCTCTTGGTATCATCTCGCAGAATGACTATGCCCGTTTGAACAGAGACACAGCAGCATATATCCGTATCGTGACGGGGAAAATGTCGCAAAGCCATCGTGTGCGTACTCTGCTCACTCCTATGATGGCATACGAGCGATTCTTCAATGACAGTCAGGTAAGCGCGGTGAGGGCTCAGTTACAGAAATGCAATATTAACGAATATATCGTCTCAAACCTGAAATATGACAGCATACGCAGTAATGACGAACTGAGCAGTCAGATTGCCCTTATTGCAGCAAAGTGCGGTCAGGTGAAGAAGGGTGAGCGAATTATTGACCGCGGAGAGATAATAAAGGACGAGACCTTGCGCAAACTCAATGCCTATTCTTCGGAGATGGAGAAGCATCTCAGCGACAGGAGTAAGCAGACAACCATGTGGGGACGTGTTATGTTCATCTTCATAATACTCAGTATCTTCACTATATATCTCCACTTGTTCCGTGCCGACTATTTCGAGAAACCACGTTCGCTGGCAATGGTATATTGTCTTATTGCGATGTTCCCGATACTGGTATCGCTGATGGTTCAGTATAACCTGTTCTCTGTCTATGTGCTTCCGTTGGCTATGCTCCCTATGTTCGTGCGTGTGTTCCTCGACTCCCGTACGGCCTTCATTGCGCATATCACAATGATTCTTATCTGCTCGCTGGTACTCACCATGCCATACGAGTTCCTGCTTATCCAGATTACTTCCGGTCTTGTGGCCATCTATTCCCTTCGCGAACTTTCCAAGCGCGCACAGATATTCACAGCGGCTGTCTATACATCTGCAACAGCACTTGCCGCCCATTATGCCCTGCAACTTATGCAGCCGGGTGAGGACATCGCCCTGAACCATTCAATGGCGATACATTTCGTCTTCTCAGGCATCCTGCTCTTGCTCGCATATCCGCTTATGTTCCTTGTGGAGAAAGTGTTCGGATTCACGTCGGCAGTAACGCTCTTCGAGTTGTCAGATACCAACAAGAGCCTTCTGCGCCGTCTGTCCGAGGTTGCCCCAGGCACTCTACAGCATAGTATAACGGTTGGTAACATAGGTGCGGAGATTGCATCAAAGATTGGTGCGAAGTCGTTGCTCGTGCGCGTAGGTGCCCTTTATCATGACATAGGCAAGATATCTGCTCCTGCCTTCTTCACGGAAAATCAGCGTGGCAATAATCCGCACGACCGCCTTACCCCTATCGAGAGTGCGGAAATCATAGTCAACCACGTGCAGGAAGGTCTCAGGATAGCAGAGCGCGAGGGACTTCCTGATGTCATCTGCGATTTCATACGCACTCACCACGGTGAGGGAATGGCGAAATATTTCTATATCACAGAGCAGAATGCACATCCGGAAGCGGAAGTAGACAAGGCTCCGTTCACATATCCCGGACCTAATCCGTTTACCCGTGAGCAGGCTATCCTCATGATGGCCGACGGCGTTGAGGCTGCCTCACGCTCGTTGAAGGAATATTCTGAGGAGGGCATCACCGAACTTGTGAACCGTATCATAGACGGTATGGTGGCTGACGGGTATTTCCGTGAGTGTCCTATAACATTCCGTGACATCGCCACCTCCAAGCGTGTGCTTATCGACAAACTCAAGAGCATGTATCACACGAGGATCACGTATCCAGAGTTAAAGCCTAACCCCGACCCTTCCCAAAAGGAAGGGAGGAGAGCGACCTAAACCGATTTAAATGCCTATGAGCGATAATACTAACATTTCCCTCGCCCCAAGGGGAGAGGGTGTCCGCAGGACGGGTGAGGGGCCGTTTGGCTTTTTCTTGCGTTTTCTTATCTTCCTCAAACGGATACGGCATTGTGCGGGCTTCGGGGTACAGTCGCCTACCGATTATGCCTTTGTGCGTGAGGTTATCTATGAAAGATGGCCGTATGCGTTGTATGCCGAATTGGAAGCGCAGTTCTATGGAACAGACAAGTTCTTGCTGAAACTTTCACAGCTTCTTCTTCGTGTTTCTAACTATGCACAGGCATCACGAATCGGAATCATAGGCTCTCTTCCTCCTGTTATGGAAGCACATCTAAAGGCTGGATGTAGGAAGAGTGAGATACGGCCTCTCCCCCCGCCCTCCCCCGTAGGGAGGGAGCCGGAGCGCTCAAAGTCGGGAAACTCTAAACAGCCATTTAACGAATGCCTTGAAGGCGATAGCAGCTCCCTCTCTACGGGAGAGGGCGGGGGGAGAGGCCGTTTCCCTCTTCTCATCGCTACTGACCTAAACGACCAATGGCAAGAATACATCAGTCAAGAACATATCATATCATACGACCTCTACTATCTCGGCATCGCCTTCTATGACGAGAAGAGATATACAGAGGGGCATGTGATTAACTTTTATTAGGTGATGGGTGTTAGGTGTTAGCGTATAGTACAAACCACCATCACCCAACACCTATCACCCAACGACAAGGAAAATGAAAATAACCAAAGTTTACACCCGAACTGGCGACAAGGGAATGACATCCCTTGTAGGAGGCATACGAATTGACAAGTCTGCCACCCGCCTTGATGCATACGGCACTATAGATGAACTGTCGTCACACATCGGACTCCTCATTGCCTATATAGAGCAGGACCTCAACGATGCGCATATCCTTGAGGTACTCGGACGTGTGCACAACACCTTGTTCAACGTTGGCTCATACCTTGCCACCGATGCTTCGCTCTTTGAAGAGAAACCGGAATGGCTTGACGGTCACATTAACGGCATATTGTCACAGCTTCCTGCTGAGACTGAGCTACTTGAAAAGGAGATTGACGAGATACAGCCAACCCTTCCTGTGCTCCATAGTTTCGTACTGCCGGGAGGTACTATTGCGGCATCGCAATGTCATGTCTGCCGAACCGTTTGCCGACGCACCGAAAGGCGCATTATTGCCTTGTCAAGAGAGTCGGAAATAGCAGATGAACCAATCAAGTTTGTCAATAGATTAAGCGATTATTTATTCGTTTTAGCAAGAAAACTCAATTTTCTTGCACGAAAAGATGAAAAAATATGGAAAAAAACTTGCAATTCAGAAAAAAAGTAGTACTTTTGCGCGCGAATTGACTTGCTTTAGCATGTTTAGTCTTTTGAAAAATAAGTAAAACGAATAAATCTATAAACAATGTATTGGACACTTGAATTAGCATCAAAACTTGAAGACGCTCCATGGCCTGCAACCAAAGAGGAGTTGCTCGACTACGCCACACGTTCAGGCGTGCCTATGGAGGTAATTGAAAACCTCGAAGAGATAGAAGACGAAGGCGATGTATATGAATCAATCGAAGATATATGGCCTGACTATCCTTCAAAGGAAGACTTCCTTTTCGATGAAGAGGAGTATTAAACCTCAGAGTGGTACTTAAAATGCTAAAAGCCAGCAAGTTAAGGTAAAAATAATTATCTTGTCTTGTTGGCTTTTTATCGTGTCTGATGGTGTAATTATCGTGTCTAAATCACACTTTTTAACATCAAAACATTTGTTTTCTTGTCTAAATAACATTAACTTTGCACTCTCAAAGGATATGAAATAATGTAATAAATCCTCATAAATCCCCAAAAGAAGAAGTATAGTATGGGCAGACCAAGAAGACAGTATCCATTAGGAAGATACAGATTACGTACACCTAAAATTATTGACACGACCAAAGCGTATCCTGTGGAATTAGAGTACACATGGGGTAGACTTACATGCAGAAAGAACACAAACATTGTGGCAACACCCCGTGATTGGACCAAGAAGGCAATCATGGACGTGGTGAAGTGCGTGCAAGTTACGGTTCCGAGTACAAGCGTGTCAATGCCTTCTTATTGGAAAAGGTGGAGAGTACAGACTTAAAGTTGGCAGAGTAGCAGGAAAATAAGCAAGTTCTTTCTCATCAGTATCTGTATAATTTGAAATGTTGAATCTGGAATGCTCCTACGGGTATGCGCACATGACGCGCTGCTGAAAGGTAACCACCACCCCACTGCCTATCACCAGGTAATCCTCTTTACCCAGCCGAAGGATGATACAAGCCGTCTCTGGCCATTCCGCATCCTTCGCACCAGGTTCCCAACCCAGCGAGTAACTATGTTTGACGGTGAGACGAATCCCATCAGCAGTGACGATCTCAGCCTCACGCTGTTCGTTGTCGAGCAGCACGGCATCCATATCCTTCGTGCCCTGTCGCTCAAGAATCAACGGCTCTGTCTGCCGCAACAGCTGATAGGATGCCACAAGCGGTGACAGCGAAGAGCCTACCGACGAGAAAACATTAAGCTGATCGTCCTGCGAGAGATCCATCTGCTTCCAGTCGTTGGCATTGGAAGTCGTTGTGAGCGGATAGTCCTCGATGCTGAACGGACAGAACCCCATCGCCCCATGATGCCCGAAGGCGTAGAGAGCATACATCGCGTCTTTATCCTCCAG
>CACZCN010000037.1:0-44757 GCA_902779665.1 uncultured Prevotellaceae bacterium
CATCCATACTTTCAAGATTACCAATAAGTTAGACCACATTTCAGATATTCTGGCGTCTGATGTGTGGTCTAATTGTTTTTAGGTGTCATGGGAAAAAATCATACACAATCTTCTTCAAAAGGTTTCTTGATCTTAAAGAACTCTTCAGCCATCATTACTGCATTTTCCTCTGCTGATACTTTTATGTATTTTAGAAAGTTAGACTCTGTGGTATGACCTGTCAACCTCATTATGGCTATGGTTGGGAATCTTCTTTTATACATATTTGTTGCAAAAGACCTTCTGCCAGTATGCATACCTACCAATTGATATTTTTTGTATATAAGGGTTGAAACCTTCCCTCCCCTGTTTTCTACCATTCTTACCTCTGTATCTATACCTGCTAATCTTGCACATTGTCTAAGATGCTCTATTGTATGTCCTTTATCACATAACTTTGGAAAACTCCCTCTGTACTTGTTGTATATTGCAAGCACCATAGGGTGCATTGGAATAACTACCTTCTGTTTTGTTTTCTCTGCTGTGATTGAGATTGTCTTGGATTCAATATCAAAAGTAGCCTTATCCAATCTGTTAATATCACTTCTTCTAAGTCCTGTCCAACAGGCAACAATAAAGAGGTCTCTGGTCTTTTCTATTGTTGATTTACTATCAATTTCCCCTGCCTCAATTAGAGAAGGTATGTCAAGTACATATATCTTTTTTATCTCATCCTCTGTTAAGTAGATTGCATCAGTGTCATTACACTTACCCTTCAAAGATTTGTATGCATCCCCAAACTCAAAACCCTCTGCTTTGGCTGCATTAAGCAGTGGTTTTAGCACCCCATAAGTAGCATATACAGTATTCTGCTTGTAGTTTTTTGTGCTATAACACCAATCTGTAAATTGTTGGTCAAAACTCTTTGAAGTAAAGGTTGCAAAGGTGTCTGGCAGTCTCTTATCCTTGATAAAATCTGTCAGTCTCTTTATTACAGTCCTTTGGTGAATTTTGGTTCTCTCTCCAATGTATCTTCCTGTGTGGCTATCTACTCTTTTCTGCTCTATATAGTAAGAGAAAAACTCTAAGGGAGACATCTTTAATATAGTGTTCTCATTTTTCTTTGCATCTGTCACATCAGATATAGCAGAATGTATTGAGGCAAGCAAATCACAATCTGGAATAGAAGAATTATATATTCTATTTGTCGTGGAGACAATATCATTAAGGATTTTGTTCACTTCCTCACTATGCTTGTTCTCCCTCATAGAGAACTTCTCTTTACTTGTGAAACATCTTTGTTTCACCTTATCGAAACATGCAGTAAGAACATTTTGTTGCGTACTAACTCTTAACTGCTTACCATCTACTCTTATGATTGCAAAGAGTAAAGAATGTTCTTTAGATGGTGTTTTTAAATTGAAATTTATTGTAATACCCATACCTGCAACTATTACCAGTAGTTAATGAAACATTTTTTTGTACGAAGAGGTGTTAAAAGGTGTCATTTTTAGGTGTTACAAGGTGTTATTTTTTCCCATGACACCTAAAAACAATTAGACCACACATCAGACGCCAGAATATCTGAAATGTGGTCTAACTTATTGGTAATCTTGAAAGTATGGATGTGGTGACAAGCGCAAGACGTGGCCAACTTGTTTTGCGAAACGCCATTTCTTTATTCCCACTCTATCGTTGCTGGTGGCTTTGAGGAGATGTCGTAGCATACGCGGTTGACACCCTTCACCTTGTTGATGATCTCGTTAGAGCACTTTGCCATGAAGTCGTAAGGGAGATGCGCCCAGTCGGCTGTCATAGCATCGGTAGAGGTAACGGCACGGAGAGCTACTGGATGCTCGTAGGTGCGCTCATCACCCATAACGCCTACGGAACGAACGGTTGAAAGAAGAATTGTGCCTGCCTGCCATATCTGGTCGTAGAGGCTTACCTCTATCTCGCCATCCTTCATATCGGCAGGAACACCGGCTGCGAGAACGGCACGTGCCTGTTCGCCAGAGAGCTTTGTCTTGTACTCACGAAGTCCGCGGATATAGATATCGTCGGCATCCTGAAGGATACGTACCTTCTCAGGAGTGATATCGCCAAGGATACGTACGGCAAGACCAGGTCCTGGGAATGGATGACGTGTGATAAGGTGCTCTGGCATACCCATAGAACGGCCTACACGACGTACCTCGTCCTTGAACAGCCACTTCAAAGGCTCACAGAGCTGAAGGTGCATCTCCTTTGGAAGACCGCCTACGTTATGGTGTGACTTGATTACCTTACCTGTGATATTGAGAGACTCGATACGGTCAGGATAGATAGTTCCCTGTGCGAGCCACTTAGCGTCCTTGATTTTCTTAGCCTCTGCGTTGAACACCTCTACGAAGTCACGACCGATGATCTTACGCTTCTGCTCTGGGTCGGAAACGCCAGCGAGGTCAGAGAAGAATTTCTCGCTTGCATCAACACCTATCACGTTAAGACCGAGGCACTTGTAATCCTCCATTACATCACGGAACTCGTTCTTGCGAAGCATACCATGATCAACGAAGATACATGTAAGGCGGTCGCCGATAGCCTTGTTGAGGAGTACGGCTGCAACGCTTGAGTCAACACCTCCGGAAAGACCGAGGATGACACGGTCATTACCTACCTGTGCCTTGAGCTCGGCAACTGTTGTCTCTACGAATGAGTCGGCGCTCCAAGCCTGCTTTGATCCGCACACGTCAACGACGAAGTTCTTGAGCAACAATGTGCCCTGAACTGAATGGAACACCTCTGGGTGGAACTGAACAGCCCATACTGGCTGAGTCTTGCTTGCGTATGCCGCATACTTCACGTTAGCGGTACTTGCGATGCACTCAAAGCCTTCTGGGATGGCTGTGATGGTGTCACCGTGGCTCATCCATACCTGTGAGTTGTCGTCGAAGCCCTTGAAGAGGATGTTGCTCTTGTCGATGAAACCGAGGTTGGCACGACCATACTCGCGAGAGTCAGCCTTCTCAACCTTGCCACCGAGGGTGTGACTGATAAACTGGGCACCGTAGCAGATGCCGAGAACTGGCAGACGGCCCATGAAGCGGTCAAGGTTTACCTTGAATGCCTCTGGATCATGCACAGAATAAGGAGAGCCTGAAAGGATGACGCCGATAACGTCCTTGTCATCCTCCGGGTACTTATTGTAAGGCATGATTTCACAGAACGTGTCAAGCTCACGAACACGACGTCCAATGAGCTGAGTGGTCTGACTGCCAAAGTCTAAGATGATTATTTTCTGCATATAGTTATAAATAGAAATCTAAACAACAGCCCCTCAAACAGCCCCTCACCAGCCCTGTGGGCATCCTCTCCCCAAGGGGCGAGGAGGAAATTACATTTTATCGCTTGTGAGGAATTCGTTTTGAGGGAACATTATTCGCGAGCTCATCAGCTTCGCAGTTTCTAACTTTTTCCTCGCCCCTTGGGGAGAGGATGTCCGAAGGACAGATGAGGGGCCATACTTTCTGCACTTGCAAGCGTGTCGAGCTTTCCAACATCGAGTAGTTGCAAATCTGATTTCAGATAGCCCTTTATCTTCCTCTCTGCACAGCGGTTGAGGTAGAAGTCGATGATTGGGAACTTCTCCGGCCATTGCTCCATATCGGCAAAGAGACGCGGTGAGAAAGCGTGGATGCCGGAGAAGGCAAAGCCCCTTCCCCCGCCCTCCCGAGGGAGGGAGCCGGAAGGCGAAAAGGCAAATTTGCTTTGAACAGATTCCTTATCTCCGCTTAGCGCGGCAATCTCAGGATAAGGGCTTTTTACTTCGCCTGTCTCGATATTCGTCCAGCCGACGAGATGCATTTCCTCGTCGAAAAGCAGGTATCGTTTTGTCTTACGCTCGCTTACCAGAAGGAGGGCATCTGCATCGCCTATGCTATCGTAGAAAGCACCGAGATCCACATTCGAGAGGATATCCACATTATGAATCAGGATAGGAGCCTCAGCATCAAACAAGCCACGTGCCTTGCGTATGCCACCGCCTGTTTCAAGCAGTTGCTCCGACTCGTCGGATATGCTTATCTTCACGTCATAGTGCGATTGCAGGAGATTGAGGTAGTTGCATATCTGTCCTGCCTTATGATGCACGTTGACCACCACATCGTGGATGCCTGCATCGAGCAGTCTTTCGAGAACGATCTGAAGCAGAGGCTTGTCCCCTACAGGCACCAGAGCCTTGGGGATAACATCGGTTAGCGGCTTCAGACGGGTACCCATCCCTGCCGCAAATATCATTGCTTGCTTCATTTTTGGATAAACTCTCTTGAAATTATTCGGCAAAGGTAAGAAAAAAAAACGGAAAAAGCAAGGCAAGAAAGCAAAAAAAAGAATTATGCCTATAAAAAGGTGGGAAAAGCTGTTATGGCGCAGCGTTTCAGGTCCTTTGAAGACACGAAAAAGAAAGCATTAAAGATAGCGTCAGTTCCCTATCTTACCAATCTTTTACCAAGAGAAAGGCTCGCTTACGCGAAGATATTATTTGGAAAGCAAATGGGCAATAAATTTTATCAGTAAATTAACGTGAGTTCGACGAAAATAAAACGCTACGCTTGGCTACATGACTTGCTTCTGCTTGATGAGCTTCAGCGAATAATTCAAGACTGCGAGGGCTGAACGTCGAAGAGGTCGGCGGCCGAAGGGAAAGCCAAAGCCCGACACCTAATAGGGCAGTCCGTAAGGGCTGTTATTCTTACCCCCTATATCGACAAATATGACAGCCCTAACGGACTGCCCTATTAGGTATCGCTCCTTCAGAGCTCTTTCAACCACATGATAGTCAATGATATACGAGTAGAGATTTTTTCGCTAAGGCCCAACAAGCTAAAGCAAGTTCCAATCTTACCAAGATTCAACCAATAAGAAACCGGGCTTGCGCCCCTGATGTGGAAAGGACTCCGCGTAGCGCCTGAGCTTTGCGAAGAAATTATATTCAATAAATTCTAAAACGACCACAGATTAAACAGATTATCTCGCTTGCGTTCGTGATTTGCATCTGTGAGATCCTGAATATCTGTGGTTAACATAACATGAACACGGAAGACACAGAATAAACGGACTTGCTATTTGCTTTCGCCTTCTAAAAAAACAGTACAAAACCAATAAAAACATATAAAAACAAATGTTTTAACGTCAGTTCGACGAATTGTTTTGTCGGCTTGCGCCCTGAAAGGGCAAGGTTTGCTCTTAGCCCAGGGCAACGCCCTGTGGTATTGGTTCAATACGGAAGCTGCGCCCTGAAAGGGCAAAAGCTCTAACATGAATTGATGCTTTTGCCCTTACAGGGCGAAATTGCCAACTTCAATGTACCTAGGGCGATGCCCTAGGCTATTAGCTCGTTAGCCTTTCAGGCTGTATCAGCAATTCGTCGAACTCACGTTAAATGATGGGATAGGCAAAGGTTAATTTTTCTAAAAAATGCGAACATTTTAAATCCATTTCAGGTTTTGTGTGTATTTTTGTGTGTATGTAAGATAAAGGCATAGAAACTAAAACAATATAACAATTATTACAAGATGAAGAAATTAGTGATACTCTCTCTGTTTTTGCTCACCATACAATGTTCGTGGGCACAACATCCCAGTACGCCTATGAAAATGCCTGTGGCAGACAAATCAAAGGAAATACCTATGAAACCTATCGTTGTTGAAGGTGAACTTAGTGGTGTTCCAGACGGAACTCGTGTAAGTCTTGCTTTTCGAATAAAAAAGACAAAAGCATTCTATAATGCCAATAATACATTGGTTGATACTATAAGAAATGGAAAGTTCCACATAGAAAAGAAATTCGTTTATAAGGATTTCGATGAAAACGATGACAATGTGGAATATATGGTTAACATAGAAGGGAAAGGCATGTTTGTTTATGCCTATCCTGGTGCAAAGGTAAAGGTTACGGGTACTCCTGCATTAAATGCCATTTCATGGAGGGCAGAGAGCAACCATCCTTTGCAGAAAGAATTCTTCGAATATGCGGATTACGAACACGAGAAATTATCTGCTATCAGAAAAAGAATACAAGAAGAATATGAGGCTGACGAAGTTGACGATGATATGGTAAAGAAACTGGAAAGAGCAAAAGACTCTATCCAAGTAGTTTCCATGCTCGACTTCATGAAAAACAGGGAATATAATTCTGTTTTTGCGATGAACCTAAATTCGATTTCATTTTTGGCAAAGCAACTTGATAACAGTCAGTTAAAGGACAGATTACGCAATCTCATTATGGAGAAGGTTCCTGCAGATTGTGATAACCAGGATATTGATTTGGCAAAAGCTTTCCTTTCAATGGACGAGCCACAGCGAACAGTCGAAGAGACAAAAGAATTGAAATTTGGTGATAAAATGCGGGACTTCACGCTTTATGACCGTAAGGGGAATGAGCATAAACTTTCAGAATTCAAAGGAAAATATATAATACTGGAGTTCACCTCTAAAAATTGTGGTCCTTGCTTGGAGGCGATACCTGTCCTTGACTGGCTCTACAAGCGTTATAAAGACAAGATAGAAGTTGTTGCCATTTCTGTAGACAATTCTTGGATGGAAGGAAACAATAATAAAAGTTTTCATGAATGGACAGCCCAGCAATATGCAAGTGACATGTCAATTGCTTATGGAATAAAGGGAACTCCAAACTTTGTAATCATACATCCTAACGGCAACTTACTCAACGTTTCCGCAGGTTTAAGCAGATTCCTAAAGGAATTTAACGATTACGTTCAAGAGCTTCCGAGGGAAGAGATAAAGAAGATGCTCGCTAAGAAATAACATCCGCGAAATGAAGCAAGACATCCCCGTCAGAGCGAATCTGTCGGGGATGTGTCGTTTATCCCCATTTTGGGGTATTTTCTTATTAATTAGGTGTATTTCTGCAGAAAAATAATATAAAAATAGGTAAATTACACGACAAATGGGAAATTATCCTATAAAGATTTGCATATTTTGGTAAATGTTTGTAACTTTGCACCCTGTAAAAAGAGCATACTTTTAAAAACATCCAAGGTTGCAATAACCGCCCTTATTTTTTAAATTCATTTTATTCACGTGAAATGAACTTTCGCTGCACAGTAAATCCGTAGCGCGGTTATTTCAAATTTTTCTTATTTATTTTTTCAAAAAAATGAAGAAATCTATATCTGATATGCTTAGTCGTAAAGGCATTCAGCCTATAAGCATGCTTACCGCATACGACTATCATACAGCTTGCACAATTGATGAAGCGGGGGTTGATATGATTCTCGTGGGCGATTCTCTGGGTAACGTGATGCTGGGTTATGAGAATACCCTTGCTGTTACCGTTGACGACATGATTCATCATGGAAAGGCTGTTTGCCGAGGCGCGAAGAACGCTCTCGTGGCTATCGATATGCCTTTCATGTCGTATCAGGGCTCTGTGTATGATGCCGTTATGAATGCCGGCAGGATTATCAAGGAAACCAACTGCCAGGCTGTGAAACTTGAGGGAGGTGTGGAATATGCCGACCGCATCAAGGCTATCGTACAGGCTGGTATTCCTGTAATTGCCCATATAGGACTCACCCCTCAGTCGTTTAACACGCTCGGAGGCTATAAGGTTCAGGGTAAATCGCTTGAGGCAGCAAGAAAACTTATTTCAGATGCTCAGGCAGTTTGCGAGGCTGGTGCCTTTGCTATCACACTTGAATGTGTTCCGGCAGCACTCGCATCAAAGATTACCGAACTAGTTCCTGCCCTCACCATAGGCATAGGTGCAGGCAACGGTTGTGACGGTCAGGTGCTTGTGTATCAGGATATGCTTGGCTATGCCGACGACTTCACGCCAAAGTTCGCTAAGAAATATGCCAATCTCCACGACACTATGCTTGAGGCATTCAAGCAGTATAAGGCAGATGTGGAGTCAAGGGCATTCCCTGCAAAAGAGCATACATTCGCGATAAGCGAGGAGGTATTAAAAAGCCTAACCAAGCCTTCCCAAAGGGAAGGATGTTTGGATAGTCTTTCAGATAATGGGGATTCGCTCAAGAAAATTTATTAAGAAAATATTAACACAAAATAATAACACCAAGCCTTCTCGAAGAAAGCGTACAAATGTATAAAACATCCTTCCTTTTGGGAAGGCTTGGTTAGGCTTTATTATGAAAGTAGTAAAAACAGTTAAAGAGGTAAGAGAGATCGTATCAGAATGGCGTAAAGAGGGACTCACAGTAGGACTTGTTCCAACTATGGGATACCTTCACGAAGGTCATCAGAGCCTGATTGTAAAGTCAGTCAGCCAGAATGACCGTACCGTTGTGTCAGTATTCGTAAACCCAATTCAGTTTGGTCCTAACGAGGACTTTGAGGCATATCCACGCGATATGGAGCATGACAAGGCACTCGTAGAGAAGGCTGGCGGCGATTTGATTTTCAATCCAGAGCCATCGGAGATGTACCCTGGTCATTTCACATCGTTCATCGACACAACAGAGACCACCGAACTGCTCTGTGGTGCTGTTCGTCCTATACATTTCCGTGGCGTCTGCACAGTTGTAGGCAAGCTCTTCAACATCGTTTGTCCTGACCGCGCATATTTCGGACAGAAGGATGCACAGCAGTTGGCTACTATCCGCCGTTTCGTTCGCGACCTTAACTTCCCTATCGAGATCATCCCTTGCCCAATAGTTCGCGAGGCAGATGGGTTGGCAAAGTCAAGCCGCAACACATATCTCTCAGCAGAAGAGCGTCAGGCTGCCCTTATCCTCTCAAAGAGCTTGAAGAAGGGCAAGGAGGCAATAGAGGCAGGTGAGAAGAACGCAAAGAAGATTATCGAGATTATCAAGACAAATCTTGAGACCGAGCCACTTGCACGTGTTGACTACGTTGAGGTTGTTGATTTCGAGAACATACAGCGCGTTGACACCATCTCAGGCGAGACACTCGTTGCTATTGCAGTTTATATCGGCAAGACACGATTGATTGATAACTTCATAACAGAAGCCTAACCAAGCCTTCCCAAGGGGAAGGATGTTAGGTAGTAAGATAAACAATACAAGATACATCTACAGTAATCAACTTAGCTCTGTGTCTTAGCGTTCAAAGATTTAATTAATTATAGCCAAGTCTTCGTGAAGAAAAGGTTTACGCTCTCAAGTGTATAAAACATTTGGTCACATACTCCGATGTTATCAACATCGTACTACCCGTTTGGGAAGGCTTGGTTAGGCTACCAATATGGACATCACATTACTTAAAGCGAAGATTCACCGTGCCAAGGTAACACAGGCAGACCTCGACTATGTAGGCAGCGTTACCATAGATACAAAGCTACTCCGCGAAGCTGGTATTTTCGAATACGAGAAAGTGCAGATTGTTGACATCAACAACGGCAACCGTTTCGAGACATACACCATCGCAGGAGAAGAGGGCTCTGGCATCATTTGCCTTAATGGTGCTGCTGCCAAATGCGTGAGCGTTGGTGACAAGGTCATCATCATGGCTTACGCAAACATGACTCCACAGGAAGCCGCTACTCATAAGCCAACCGTACTTTTCGTAAACGACAATAACGAGATTGTGCGCAAGGCGAATTATGAGAAGCATGGGAAGTTGAATGATCAGTAAAGGAACGGCCTCTCCCCCCGCCCTCTCCCGTAGAGAGGGAGCCGGAGCGCGACAGGCAAATGAACACTAATAAAGAATAATTTTATCGCTTTTTCCTTCCGGCTCCCTCCCTACGGGGGAGGGCGGGGGGAGAGGCCGGATTTCATGCTTAATAACAAGACCATAGTCCTCGGCGTTACAGGCAGCATAGCAGCCTATAAGATTGCCAACCTCGCATCCATGCTCGTCAAGTTGAATGCCACCGTGCATGTCATCATGACGAAGAATGCGTGCAACTTCATCACGCCAATTACCTTCGAGACTATCACAGGCAACAAATGCCTTGTAGATACCTTCGACCGTAACTTCGAGTTCAATGTTGAGCATGTGGCTCTTGCCAAGCGTGCCGACCTCTTCCTCGTTGCTCCTGCATCGGCTAATATCATCGGAAAGATTGCATCCGGCATCTGCGATGATATGCTTACAACCACTATCTTTGCCACAAAGGCGCCGAAGCTCATAGCTCCTGCCATGAATACCAATATGTGGGAGAATCCTATCCTTCAGGATAATCTCAAGAAGCTTGAGCACTATGGCTATCAAATCATACAGCCGGCTTCAGGCAGACTGGCTTGTGGCGATACCGGTAGCGGGAAACTGCCATCAGAAGAGACTCTTCTTCAGCATATTCTGCTCGCTGTGGCTCATGAGAAGGATATGGAAGGCAAGCGCGTACTTATCACGGCAGGTCCTACTCAGGAATCTATCGATCCTGTTCGCTACATCACCAACCATTCTTCGGGTAAGATGGGCTATGCAATTGCCAAGATGGCAGCTCTGAGAGGTGCAAAGGTAACTCTCGTCTCAGGACCAGTCAACATACAGGCATTCGCAGGCATAGAGGTCGTGGATGTTGTAAGTGCTGCGGATATGTATCGCGAGGTTACAAGTCGAAGTGCCGATAACGATATCATCATCATGTGTAGCGCGGTGGCTGACTATACCCCATCCTCCTATTCCGACCAAAAGATGAAGAAGAAGGATGACGACCTGTCAATTCCACTCACACGCACACAGGACATCCTCAAATATCTTGGTGTGAACAAGCCGGAAGGACAGATGCTTGTAGGCTTCTCAATGGAGACAGAGAATCTGATTGAGAACTCTCGCGCAAAGCTCACCAAGAAGAATGCCGACCTTATCTGCGCCAACTCCATCTCAGAAGGTAAGACAGGCTTCGCTGTAGATACCAATCAGGTCACTCTCATCTCAAAGGAAGAGGTCAAGACACTTCCGCTCTGCTCAAAGGAAGAGACAGCAGAAATGATATTGGATGAAATAATAAAGAAGAAACGGCCTCTCCCCCCGCCCTCCCCCGTAGGGAGGGAGCCGGAAGGCAAAAGGCAATCCTCAAAATAAATGAACAAGAATAGCAATCCTCCATACACCTCCGGCTCCCTCCCTACGGGGGAGGGCGGGGGGAGAGGCCGCATTATCCTCGATATAGGAAACTCTACAGTCGTCATCGCATACTCAGATGAAGAGGGCAACATAAAGGACACATGGCGCCTGAAGACGATAAAGAGAGAGGCAATAAGTTTCTTCCGTCGCGAGATACGTGCCGGACTCTATAGCTTCGGTCTGTTGACAAAAGACGGGACGATAGCCAAGATTGATAGTGTGGTAATCTCGTCTGTAGTGCCGGAAATCAACGACAAGGTATCACAAGCCATTATTGACGTCACAGGTGTAGTACCGTCATTCTTCAGCCTCGACGATGCCCAGAAGGTCATAAACATAAAGATTGAATCCCCTTCACAGCTTGGTAAGGACCGTCTTGCCGATGCCATTGCCGCGCGTTGCTACTATGGCGCACCAGCCATCGTAATCGATATGGGAACGGCAACCACGATAGGGGTAATAAACGAGGATGGCGACTTCATAGGAGGAATGATAATGCCGGGTGTCAAGACATCCCTCAAGGCACTCAGTTCAAAGGCATCACAGCTCCCTACCATTAACATTGAGAAACCGCGCCACATGATTGGTCGCAACACCCTTGAATGTATGCAGAGCGGTATCATCTACGGCACAGCCTCCATGATCGACGGTATGATTGACCGCATCATCCCCACTCTCGGCAAGGACGTGAAGCTCATTGCCACAGGTGGAAATGCCCACTACATTATCCCTTACTGCAAGCACAGCATCACAGTAGATCCATACCTTCAGTTCAAGGGGATTCAGAAAGCGACGAAATAAAGAACGGCCTCTCCCCCCGCTTTACACATACTCCGATGTTATCAACATCGGACTTCCCTCCGTAGGGAGGGAGCTGGAGCGCGACTGGCTTATGAGCATAACAAAGAATAATTTAATCGTTTTTGCCTTCCGGTCCCCCTACGGAGGGAAGTCCGATGTTAATAACATCGGAGTATGTGCAAAGCGGGGGGAGAGGCCATATCATGCAAATCGTCTTCCTCGGTTCTGGCAACCTTGCCACTAATCTCTCACTTGCGCTAAAGGCAGCAGGAGAGGACATAATACAGATTTTCAGTCGTACAAAGGAGAATGCTCAGGCACTTGCCGACAAGCTCCATTGTGATTCATGTACCAGCATCAACGATATCCGCACAGATGCTGATGTGTATATCTTTTCCGTTAAGGATGATGCTCTGCCAAGCCTCATAGAACAGCTTACGGAGCACTTAGCAAACAGCCATCACCTAACACCCAACACCCAACACCCCATTTTTCTCCACACCGCCGGAAGTGTCCCCATGTCTGTCTTTTCAGACAACACACTAACACCTAACACCCAGCACCCATCACCCAATTACGGCGTCCTCTACCCTATGCAGACATTCTCCAAGGACAGAGCTGTGAATTTCCGTGAGATACCATGTTTTATAGAGGCAAGCGACAACGCCACATTAGGCATCATCAAGGACATGGCATCAAAGATATCCGACAATGTCGTGGAGTGTTCATCAGACAAGCGCAAGAAACTGCACCTCGCAGCCGTTTTTGCTTGTAATATGACAAACCATTGCTATCGTCTGGCAGAAAAGGTACTTGAGGAAGAAGGCATTGATTTCTCACTCTATCAGCCACTTATACAGGAGACCGCCAACAAGGTCAGGGAGCTCTCCCCTCGCAAGGCACAGACAGGTCCGATGGTGCGCTACGACAAAACCATCATGGAAGCCCAAATAGCTCTCATCAACGATGAGCGCACCCGTCAGATCTACCGCCTAATGGCAGACAGCATACACGAGGATTCAGCTAAGTAACTCTCCACATAAAAACGAGAAGATACTATTGCCAAATGATAAAAACACACCTTCAAGCCCCCCCAATAAACATCAATAATTATAAGCACAGAGACACATAGTTTTTGCCCCCTGTACCGCTTCTTGCAAACAAAACACATAAAAAGTAAAGAAAAAACATATATTCTAAGTAATTTATACACGTTTTTCGCAATTAAATTGTATCTTTGCAGCAATAACAATAACAATGTGTCTCAGCACAAGAAATGCAAGAAATCACCTTAAAAGGTAGATACCGTATACCTTTAAGTACAAAAACTTGCGAGAAAGCGATACAAGAATGGATAAAATACAAGACATAATGGCACGATGGACAGCCCTACACCCCCTCTCAGGCCGAGACTGGGAAATGTTGAGCCGTCGCTTTACTATTGACTTCAATTATAACAGCAATCATATTGAAGGCAATACTCTGACTTACGGACAGACAGAGATTCTTCTGCTCTTTGGGAAAATTGTTGGCGAAGCCGAAGCAAAAGACGTACAAGAGATGACGGCAAGCAATGTGGGGCTTAAGATGATGACCGAAGAGGCAAATCTTAAGGATGTGCCGCTTACCCAGAACTTTATCCGTACACTACATAAGACATTACTTCGCGAGGACTATACCGTCTATCGCAATCTGCCAGGAGGTCAAGCAACGAGCTATGTTATTCATGCCGGACAATACAAAACTCGTCCTAATAGTGTCATCACGCGCTATGGAGATCGTTTTGAGTATGCCTCGCCAGAAGAGACTCCAGCTTTGATGACAGACCTTGTAGATTGGTATAATGAAGCTGAGCAATCAGGCAAATACACTCCAATTGAACTTGCAGCAATTTTCCATTATCGTTATATCCGCATCCATCCATTCGAGGATGGAAACGGACGCATAGCCCGTCTGATGGTCAACTACATTCTCTCACGTCATGACTATCCGATGATAGTGGTTCGTAGTCGTAAAAAAGATCAATACTTAGAGGCACTACACAAAACAGACTTGACTGTCGGTTCAGAACCATCTCATGGGGCTCATGCTTCAAAAAGGGATATACAGCAGTTCCTAACCTATTTCACCAATCTATTTGTAGAAGAAGTTACATACAATATTCGCTTCCTTACAGAACGAGGCGATAATGTATGGTGGTTCGATGGTGAACGGGTGAACTTCCGTAGCGACTCTACGAGCAAGATTCTCAATCTCATGTATGCCTACCCTGATATCACCATACAGAAATTGTCAGATGAGGTGGGTATCAATATTGCAGCAGTAAACAAACAGCTAAAACAATTAACCACCAAGGGCTACATCCAACGAGCAGAGAAGGATGGCACATGGCGACTGATTATCACACCATCAATCTAAGCAAAGCACATTTTATCATATTATCCATCCAAAGAAGCTGATGTCACTAAAGGCAAATTTAATCAAACATCAAGTATTTGAGCCTAATACGGGTCGAATTCGACCCATTTTTTTAGAAATTTGGCAATCTCCACGATAATCTCAGCCCTCGTTACATTGCAGTAGCGAGGGCTGAATATTTTCAAACTATACGTTTGAAGGATAGAAACTATTCCAACCACCAATATACAAGGTGTTATCGATTCTCATTGGCTAACAACCTTTTTTGTATTAACGACCACCAAACCAGAAGGTTGTCAAGCAGTTCAGAAAACGTCTGTCACCACATCGAGGAAAGACACTTTTGAGATAGAACTTAGGTAAATACAGTTTGAGAGAAGTTTGCTTTGGACTCTTCTCATCTAAAAAATTAAAAAAATGTTTGCAGCTTCAAAAATTATCCCTATATTTGCAGAGTAATTCGGTTTATGACAAACAAAACAACAGATTTATGGCAATTGAATTATCATTTACTGGACAGATAAAGAGTCGTAAGAAACTTGTAGATAATATTACTAAGTTATGTAAACAGAATTCTTTTGGGATTAATATTGACGATGAGGAAGATGTCTCCGTAACCCTTTGTCCTACGGGTGAAATCAACTTTCATGTCGTTGAAGGCGGATTACTGCGCAAGACAAAGGTTGAGGGCCACTTTCAAAGCACGCCAGCAGGTCCGGGATTTCATAAGGCAGCAGTCGATTTTATCGATGCTCTTGATTTAGGAAGCCTTGTCTATAAAGATGATTCGGAATATGCTAACGACCGCGACTTCACAAAACTCTGTAACAATCATTTTTATCAATGGCTAGAAACGCTTGTTGAGTTTGCTTGTCAAAAAATGGATGAAGGTAATGAAAATCCTCTATTTGTTTGTTGGCAGACAAATCAGTATATGCCAGATGTGTGTGGAGCGAAAATAGTTGCTCCTACAGGTTTGTGGGATATCAAGTTCATAAACCAACTGATACATGTCAATGGTGTTGAGGCTCTCGCTGATCGTTTTTTTGTTTGGCCCCATGAGCAACAGGATGCAACTTTCTATAGGAATAGCGCTATGAAGATACTTTGGGAAGATTGCTACTATGTGCCATCAGGAAGAAGTGAAAATGATGCAGACATCAATAGGTCGATCATCGAAAAACTTGAAAAGGCTTATGAGCTAAATCCTATGCTACCACTTCCTTATGATATTTATTGTGAAGTTTGCCACCTAGACGGCAGATCACCCATTATACCTCCAACTGCCATCTGCATGAATGACGGCTATAAATCAGGCTATCGTAAGGGAATGGTCAAGGAAACTATCGATAGATTGACAATAACAATACCTGGGGCATATCAACGACATCTCGAATTCAACGATGATAACTGGCCAATAACAATTTGGTATGACCAAAGTACGGATAGTCCTGTGTGGAGACTTACCATATTCGAGTTGGAGGAAGAAATAGGAAAGCCCGAACTGGATAGTAATCAGTATGACTATTACGAAGAGTTTGATATTAAAGGTGGCAACGGCGTATTGGGCACACAACAATATCAAGAAGATGGTGACGATTTTTATATGATTACCTGTCAGATAGCATCAGGAACATCACTTCATCTGATAACAGTATCCTATAAAGAACAAAAGGAGTTTGAACAGATTCGAAATTTATTATTACTCACAACCTGTCAAAAACAAGAGGATTGATGGTTGTATAGTCGATGGTTTATAAAAAAAGATAATATGCAAATTCCCATTAAAACAGAAGAAAAGCAAAAGGTAAATGTTTGTTTTCCAGACGAGTCCTTTATATCAATAGATTATACTTATGATGGTCACCCTGCTTTCGCCATTATTAATGAAAGTCTGCGTCAATTTGAATTCAAGGATGTGTTTGGATGGAATCTCTCCATTGTCTTTGAATTAGTCAATGTTAGTGAGAATGGTATGCCTGTTGGTGATGAAGTAAAGGTTATACAGGATTTCTGTGAACATCTGGAGAAGCTTTTCAATGATGATAGGGAAAAACCTAATGCTTTGTTCCTTTTTCGTGAACATTATGATGGAATTTCTCATGCTGTATGGAGAGTTTATGATGCGGATAAGGTTGAGGCTGTTTTACAGAAAATTATAGAAGACAAGCAACATCCTCGTGAATTTGACTATGAAATGGAATATGACGAGGACTGGAAACTAGTAGAGTGGTATTTACAGGATTTTCATAATAAATAGCAATTTAAGATATCCCATAAGTTTTCCATCGATATTGGTTGCTTTTCCTTTAAACTCGCTTACTTTCTCCCGAATACTCTTCCGTTAATATGACCTTTTTCTATATGCTGCCATGTTTTTGTGTATTTTCGCATAATATAGGATTTCCATGCCTCTTTCGTGGTTCCTATGTAAGTCCCATTTTTCTCCAATTCTAAGGAACGGACCTGGAACGGACTTACAACGGAGGCAGAACGAAGGATGTAATAAGGTCCTTTTTAGATTGGTGTAATACTCGGCGTTGAAAACTTTTTTCAAAAAAGTATTACACCGACTATTACACCCTGTATTACATTGGTAAAAAACTTATGCCTATAGCTTGGAAAGTATATCTTTTAGAGAAAAGTAAATTATTCTCTAAAAAAACTCTTAGTGAATCAATCCATTGACGAAGTCGCGGGCTGCCATGCGTTTCTTGCCGGCAAGCTGCACCTCAAGGATTTCAAGCTGATAGTCGGATGCGGAGATATAGAGATGATTCTTCTCTGCATGAACTGTTCCTGGGACTTCTCCCCTACGCTCGGTCTTCTGTGCCTTGTAGATCTTCATCACCGTCTCACGACCGTCAGGAAGGGTGACATTTGCCCATGCACCTGGTATTGGGGAGAGTCCGCGAACGAAGTCGTGACATTGCTTCACGCTCTTGTTCCAGTCGATCTCACACGTTTCTTTGAATATCTTCGGGGCTTGATGCAGTTCTTTTCCAACAGGTATCATCTCTTCCTGAGGAAGTGACTCCACATGACCGTTGCCCTCAATAATGGCATCTATGGTCTCTATGGCAAGTTCGGCACCGAGTTTCATCAGTCCGTCATAAACATACTCCACGTTGGCATCGTCAGGAATATCAAACGACTTCTGCCTGATGATTCTGCCTGTATCAATATCATGGTCGAGGAAGAAGGTTGTTACGCCAGTCTGCGTCTCACCGTTGATGATTGCCCAATTGATAGGTGCAGCACCACGATACTGTGGAAGGAGGGCTGCATGTACGTTGAACGTGCCGAAGCGTGGCATATCCCATACTATCTCAGGAAGCATACGGAAAGCTACGACAACCTGCAGGTCTGCGTTATAGCTGCGAAGCTGCTCCACAAACTCAGGATCCTTCATTTTCACCGGCTGAAGCACAGGAATGTCATGCTCAAGTGCGTATTGCTTCACCTGTGACGGCTGAAGCACAGAGCCATGTCGTCCCACCGGCTTATCCGGCTGCGTAACGACTGCCACAACGTTATATCCGCCCTCAACAAGGGCAGAGAGAGTACCCACCGCAAATTCGGGGGTGCCCATGAAAATGATTCTAAAGACCCCTTTCTGCCCTTCGGGCATCTTTCCCCGTGAGGGGCAAGAAGGCTGGCGCAGAATGGCATTATCGCTATTATTATTGTTCATATAAACTTTCCTTTATTTTTGCAACTACTTTATTTATATCGGTCATTATCTCTTCATTGGTGAATCGTATTACACGATAGCCTAATTGAGATATATGATACGTTCTCCTTCTATCCTCTTCTATTTGCTCGTCAGTCAGGTGATATAATCCATCAACCTCTACAACAAGCCTTTTCTCTATGCAAGCGAAATCCGCAATGAAATCTCCTATTATGAATTGCCTACGGAAACGTACTCCTAACGCATTCCTACGAAGATATTCCCACAACACCCTCTCCGCATCCGTCAGAACCAAACGATTCTTACGAGCATTTTCCTTTAGTATGGCGACACGGTCGGGGTAAGCCATTTTGTAAGAACCCCTTTCTGTCCTTCGGGTATCTTTCCCCGTAAAGGGGCAAGAATGCTCGCGCAGAACGGCATTATCACTAAAGGGATTAATGCCATTAGATTTATTATCGTCTGTACGTTTCTCCATACACACATTTTTATTTGATTGCATTAACGAATCCCCCATACTGCGCTAGCCTCTTCCCCCTTTACGGGGGAGGATGCCCATAGGGCAGGTAGGGGTCGCCTTAGTCATTACTCAAATCCGCCACCATCTTTCTGTATTGTGCATAGACATGACTGCGAGAGACGTATCCGATGAGGTGATTCTGATCGTCCATAACAGGAAGCTGATGGGCGTGATACTGGTCGAATGCCTTTACCACATCCTCCATAGGATCACCAAGACGGAGTTGCGTTGGCGGGTCGCTCATAAGTTGGGAGACGCGGAAATGATGATATAGCTCCGTGCGGAAAACGATATGACGAAGTTTGTTCATGTCAATCTCGCCAAGGAGATTGCCGGCACGGTCAAGGACTGGCAGAAGACTGCTACCAGACTTACTCAGAGAATGTACCAACTGCCCAAGTTCCATATCCTTATCCACACTCACATAATCCCTTTCGATAACGCTGTCAAGACTCATCAAAGTGAGTACGGCACGGTCGGTATGGTGGGTGATGAGCTTACCCTCACGTGCCAGTCGCATGCCATAGATGCTGTGAGGCTCGAATATGAGGATTGTGAGGTATGAACTTACGGCTGTTATCATCAACGGCATAAAGAGATCATATCCGGCAGTAAGCTCGGCAATGAGGAAGATACCCGTGAGAGGCGCATGCATAACGCCCGACATGACACCTGCCATGCCAAGCAATGCGGCATTCTTCTCAGGGAAATAAACGCCCATCTCATACGTGTTCCAGATGCGTGCAAAGAAGAATCCTGCAAAGGCTCCAATAAAGAGCGAAGGAGCGAAGGTTCCGCCACAACCGCCACCACCGTTTGTGGAAGCTGTGGCAAAGGACTTCGTGAGCACGATCATACCGATATATACGATAAGCCAATGCTCATGGCCATAGAACAGAGAACCGTTCATCACCTTGTCCCAATCAGCCTGAGTACGTCCGTCAAGAAGGATATTGATATCCTTGTAACCCTCACCATAGAGTGAAGGGAAAAGGAAGATGAGAGTGCTAAGAATGATACCTCCAAGGGCGAGCTTGGCGTATCTGTGGTCTTTCAGTTTTCCGAAGATATTCTCGCAGAATGTCATGGAACGGATGAAGTAGAGAGCTACAAGTCCGCAGAAAACGCCTAAGAGGATATTGCTCGGCACACGTTCTACTATCCATGGGCTATCAAGCGTGAAAGTGAACAACTGGTCATTGCCTATGAAGATATAGGTAAAACAGGTAGCCGTTACGGATGCTATGAGAATCGGGGAGATGCTCGCCATTGTGAGGTCGATCATCAGTACCTCGATGGTGAAGACGAGTCCGGCTATTGGCGCCTTGAAGATTCCAGCGATAGCCGCAGCAGCACCACAGCCTACGAGCAACATCAGCGTCTTGTTGTTGAGTCGGAAGAGCTGTCCAAGGTTACTCGCGATACTTGAACCCGTAAGTACGATAGGAGCCTCGGCACCTACTGATCCTCCGAATCCGATGGTTATGGCAGAGGCAAAGACAGATGACCAGCAGTTATGCCTCTTCAATCGGCTCTGCTTGGTACTTATGGCATAGAGGATTCGGGTGATACCGTGCGAGATGTTATCCCTCACCACATATTTCACAAAGAGCGAGGTCAGCCATATGCCGACGATAGGGAACACAAGATAAAGCCAGTTGAATGACTTCATATTGAATTCCGAGGTCAGCAGATGCTGTATGAAGTGGATGGCAGAATGAAGTATGAAGGCTGCAACAGCAGCAAGCATACCCACAAAGAATGCAAGGACAAGCGTAAACTGCTTGTCCGACACCTTCTTCACTCTCCATTCTATGATTTGATCAATATTCATTACTTCCTTATCACCGTAACCTCGCCGTTGCTTGCAAGCTTGATGATGCTTGAAGGCACATGAGGCTCATGCTCGTTTCTACGTGACTTGCAGACGTAATCCACAGCCTCGAGAAGTTCCGGGGCGATGTCACGATAGTTCTGGGCGGCAGGCTCTCCGCTTATATTCGCACTTGTAGAGACGATAGGCTTCTGCATACGATAGCAGAGTTCCTTGGAGAATGCCTCCTTTGTGATACGCATAGCGATGCTTCCATCCTCTGCCACAAGGTTACTGGCAAGTCCGCTGGCATTATCAAGGATAACAGTCGTTGGCTTTGTTGCGATATTGAGAAGGTCCCAAGCCACATCAGGCACATTACGGATATAGCGAGAGATGCGTTTGTCAGAGTCGATAAGGCATATCAACGCCTTGGAATCATCACGTTTCTTTATCTCATACACCCTCTTCACGGCCTCAGCATTTGTAGCATCACAGCCTATTCCCCACACGGTATCCGTTGGATAGAGGATAACGCCACCTTGCTTCATCACACGAACAGCCTCAGCGATGTCGGCAGCCCAGCCGTCTTTGAGAGCGGCCTCTCCCCCCGCCCTCCCCCGTAGGGAGGGAGCCGGAGTACCCAAAGACGCACCCTTTTTATTTTTTGACTCCTTGAATTTCTCGTTATTATATGCCATATCTTTTTCTTTTATTAGCTGCTATTTTTTACAATCTTTTTCTCAGAATCCCGTTCTGCGCCAGCTTCTTCCCCCTCCACGGGGGGAGGATGCCCAAAGGGCAGGAAGGGGTTACGTATTCAACTTCGTCAGCATCCAGGCGCCAGATATCTTCTGGAACGTAAATTCCGACTCAATACCGTTGGCTATGCCACGAACCACGAAGATTCTTGTGTTCGACGGCTTGTAAGGCTCATCGCCGTAATGTATGTTGTATAGCGTTCCAGAAGGCATCCAAGGCAGGAACATAGGTACCTGCTCTGCCATCAGTTCACCCGTCATACGAGAGAAATCATCCTCTGGATCAGGTCCGGAAAAGACAACAGACTCGGCTATAGCGAACGAACGATAAGTAGAGTCAGTTACAAAGCGATTATAGAATTTCAGGAAAGCGGCATCCTCATGCTTTGCCAATGACATAATCTTCACGCCCTGCATCTTCCACAAGCCGAGCACACGATTGAACAGCCATCTCTTTACCTGCTTCTTTGCAAATGATATTCTCTCCACATATACGTTGCCAATAGCTGTATCTTTAACAACATCCAACTGCTTGGCATTGTTGAAAATAAGAGTATAGTAGCCCTGACGCATAAAGAAATGCTCCATTCCCCATTTTGACTTCTCTACACGCGACAACTTTCCGTAAGCGTCAACGCTGACGGGATAGTCAGTACGGTCTGTCTGAAGACGGCGGTTTGCCGCATAGTTGAAGATAAAGTCGTCAAAGAGCTCATCAGCAGCCTTTGGCATTGGTTCATCCTCAATCAGCGCCTCCATAGAATCAGTGCCGAGAGAATCCACAAGCATAGAATCCACGCTTACAGGTTCAGTAGATGTTGTCTTTTTGTCAGTACATCCCGTACCGACAAAGAGCATCATCAATGACATGCAAAAGACTACAAAAACAAATTTTCTCATTGAATTTACACAATTTTCAGTGCAAATGTACACATTTATTTTTATTTTATTCCTTATTTTCCAAGAAAAATATTAATTTTGCACGCAAATTTGATTTAAGACACTATGTTAGTAGAGAAAATAGACGCACTTCGCAAGGAAGTGGAAGCGCTGACAGCCTCCAACGCAGAAGAAATAGAGGCTCTTCGTCTGAAATACCTCAGCAAGAAAGGTGAGCTCAACGCCCTGATGGCAGATTTCCGTAACGTGGCTGCTGATCAGAAGAAGGAGCTTGGTATGAAGATTAACGAACTCAAGCAGTTCGCTCTCGATAAGATCAACGGACTCAAGGAACAGGTTGCAACAACAGAGACTGTTGCCGACGACCTCGACCTCACACGTACTCCCTACCCTATCCAGCTCGGCACACGCCACCCTCTCTCTATAGTGAAGAATGAGATTGTGGAGATTTTCCAGCGCATGGGCTTCACATTGGCTGACGGTCCAGAGGTAGAGGACGACCTTCACGTGTTCACAAAGATGAACTTCGCTGCTGATCACCCAGCACGCGATATGCAGGACACATTCTTCGTGGAGCAGAGTCCGCTCAACGATGTGACAAAGAACATCATTCTCCGTTCTCACACCTCAAGCGTACAGGCTCGTGTTATGGAGCAGGGACAGCCACCTATCCGCGTCATCTGCCCTGGTCGTGTGTTCCGTAACGAGGCTATCACAGCTCGCGCACATTGCTTCTTCCACCAGATTGAAGGACTCTATATCGACAAAAACGTATCATTTACCGACCTCAAGCAGGTGATGCTCACCTTCGCACAGGAGTTATTCGGTCCTGATACCAAGATCCGTCTCCGTCCAAGTTACTTCCCATTCACAGAGCCTTCTGCAGAGATGGATATCTCATGCCATATCTGTGGCGGTAAGGGTTGCGGTTTCTGCAAGCATACTGGTTGGGTAGAGATTCTCGGTTGCGGTATGGTTGATCCTAACGTACTCGAGCTCTGCGGTATCGACTCTAAGGTATATTCAGGTTACGCATTCGGTCTCGGTGTTGAGCGTATCACCAACCTCAAGTACCACGTTTCCGACCTCCGTATGTTCTCTGAGAACGACACTCGCTTCCTTCAGGAGTTTGAGGCAGCAAACTAATAACAAAAACAAAAAACATAAAGAAGCCGCATCTGATATTATCGGGTGCGGCTTCTTCGTTATTTATCGTGAATTGACAACCAGTAAAGTTTGTACGTTGCTCTTATGTAACTCTTATGCAGCTCTTATGTTGCTCTTATTGGAGATGGGAGTTACAACGGACTGATATCCTATGCCCTTCCCAGCATCTTGGCAATCTTCATTCTGAGTTTCTGAAGTTGCTGCATTTCTCCAATAAGTGACATGTATTTCTCGGCATCATTGGAACATAGCCCCATTTCCTGACGGATATAGGTAAGCCTATTCTCAACGAACTCAAAGCGGACATCAAGCAGAAGATGCTCCAACTGTCCTTTCAATCGCTCTGGCTCATATTTCAGTTGATATGTCTTTGTCAACTGCACAGGATCTTCAGTCAGTTTGATAGCCAACTGACTTATCTCATAATCGGCATGAAGTCTGAAATATCTTTCCGTCTTGAATCCCTCTTCTCCGGAATGTGCCACAGCCTCCTCAAGTATCTGGGTATGCAACGGATTGGCGAACGTGAGGCTATCATTAGCAAGGTCAATCTGTGCCACCTGAGCCACATTCAATGAGACAGTCTGCCCCTCATCGGTCTCGACATTATCAAGAATAACCTGTTCACCATACTTGATGATGAACTGGATGAGGAGGTCTTGGACGGATAGATCGTGAGTGATGGGTGTGAGGCCTCTTCCCCCGCCCTCTACCGTAGAGAGGGAACCGGAAGTCGACGATATTTCCCCTCCTGAAGGAGGATTAGATGGTTGAGGTTGCGAGAATGCCTCTGGAGGAAGGAAAGCTTCTGGGGGAGGAGCATCATCGTAAGAATCGTTCTGAGGTGTTGGCGATTGCGTAGTGGGAGTTGGTTGCTGTTGAGCAGTTTGCGACTGTTCCCCTCTCTGCAACGCACGATTATTTCGATCTTCTTCCTTACGTTTCTCATCACGATAGGCACGGATGAAATTATTCATCGTGACAAGCAAAGTCTGCTCGTTGATACCAAGACGGGAAGAACAATCCTTTATATATGTTGCTCGTACTATCGGGTCAGTTATCATACTGACACTCTTCACGATAGAGTTTATAGCCTCCGACCTCTTTATAGGATCCGTGACACCTTGCAACAACACCCTTGTCTTGAACTCGATAAAGTCAGTCTGGTGTTCCTCTACGTATTTTCTGAAATCATCAGCCGTATGTTTTCTTGCAAAACTATCAGGATCATCACCATCAGGCAACAAGAGCACCTTCACGTTCATTCCCTCGGCAAGAAGCATATCTGTACCTCGGAGAGCGGCATGGATACCAGCATCATCACCGTCATAGAGCAGGACGATGTTCGATGTGAACCTATGCAGAAGATGAATCTGATGCACGGAGAGAGCTGTACCAGAGTTGGCTACCACGTTCTCTATACCACATTGGTGCATTGAGATAACGTCGGTATAGCCTTCCACCATGAACACGAAATCTTCCTTGCCTATCGCCTTCTTTGCTTGATAAATGCCGTAAAGCTCATGATCCTTGTGATAGATTACGGAGTCAGGCGAATTGACATATTTTTGGTTCACGCCCTTGGTGCGCTGGTCGAGCACACGACCACCGAATGCCACTACATTACCGCTTACGCTTATCCAAGGGAACATGGCACGACCAGAAAATCTGTCAACCAGTTCACCCTTGTTATCCTTATAGCACAAGCCTGTCTGTTCAAGGAAATTAAGGTTGTAGCCCTTCTCCTTTGCCTTACGTGGCATTGCATATCTGTCGGCAGGAGAGAATCCAAGTCTGAACTTCTTGATTATGTCATCCCTGAAACCGCGCTGACGGAAATACTGCATTCCAACAGCACGACCATCCACATCATTATGCAGGATGTCTGTATAATAGTCTGCTGCCCAGTTATTTGCAATGAACATTCCCTCTCGCTCCGTCTGCTGCTTACGCTGCTCATCCGTAAGCTGTTTCTCCTCAATCTCAATGCCATAGCGATTGGCAAGCCAACGGAGAGCCTCGGGATATGTAAGTTGCTCATGCTTCATCAGGAAACCCACGGAATCGCCACCCTCACCACAGGTAAAGCAATGGCAGGTACCACGAGTTGGAGACACATAGAAAGACGGTGTCCTATCGTTATGGAAAGGACACAATCCCTTGTAGTTTGAACCAGAACGCTTCAAACTAACAAACTCTGAAACGACATCCACTATGTCTGCCGCTTCCTTGATTCTTTCTATGGTAAGACGGTCGATCATATTAAAGAGAATGGCCCCTCACCTGCCCTACGGGCATCCTCTCCCCAAGGGGCGAGGAGGATGTTACCTTTGTTCGCTTATAAGGAATCCGTTGAGAGATAAATACTAACTTTTTCCTCGCCCCTTGGGGAAGTCGGAGATTGATTATCTCCGAGTATGTGTCAGAGGATGCCCGCAGGGCAGGTGAGGGGCCATAGGGGCCGTTGGTTAATGGGTGGGTCTAAATATACTAAAATTCACACTCCCATAACTTCTATGCTCCACAAAGCAGGGGTGTTGCGAGAAATTATTCTGCTTTCCATGTTCGAAAACGAAGATACCATCTTCTGAAAGCAGACAATTACCTGTCTCTGTGCCAAGCACAAGGTCAGGTATCTTTGGAAGATCAGGCAATGCATATGGAGGATCTGCAAAGATAAGGTCATACTTCCTCCTGCACGATTTCAGGAATCGGAACACATCGCCCTTGATAAGCGAGCAACGGTCATCGCCCAGTTTCTGAAGACATTGACGGATGAAAGCCGAATGTTCACGGTCAAGTTCCACACTCGTAACGTCAGCACAACCTCTCGACAGCATTTCAAGAGATATGCTACCCGTACCGGCAAACAAATCCAAAGCCGAAATGCCATCAAAATCCAGATAGCCATTCAGCACATTGAAGATATTCTCCTTGGCAAAGTCGGTTGTCGGCCTTGCCTTGAAAGTCCTCGGCACATCAAAATGCCTTCCTTTATATTGTCCTGTGATTATTCGCATAAAGACCCACCCCCATACCCCTCCCATAAAGGGAGGGGAGTAGTTACGTTCTATCGCTATAGGGGTAACGTGTTTTTATTTTTCTATAAATTCTAATATTCTATCTTCAACGTCCTCAAGATTCTCAAGAATCTCTTCATTTGAGAATCTAAGAACATGAAATCCTAATTGTTCAAGCCGCTGAGTCCGAAGTTCATCATCCTCAGCTTGTCGAGGTTCTGAGTGATACCCACCATCCACTTCTATTATGACACCACTCTCATGACATAGAAAATCAACTATATAATCAGCTATAATATATTGTCTGTAGAAACGATGTCCAAGAAACTTATTTCTCAACGATGACCACAGGGCCTTTTCTCCCAAAGTCATATTGTTCCTATTCTTTCTGGCGTACTCCTTCAACAATTCGTATCTATCAGGAGCTGCATAAGTCATCTTTCCATTATATACCATATATAATATAGAAGATTGGGGGTTAGAAAGACTAACTACTCCCCTCCCTTTATGGGAGGGGCAAGGGGGTGGGTCTTTTATATCATCAAATCATACTCCATCCCCTCTATCATTGAAGCAGGAGCACGATTAAGATCTGCAACAGGGTTGAGGGTATATACCCTACGCAGATAAGATTTCAGCTTCGTTGTAAGCCATTCCATGTGCTCACTTCTGCCAACGAGATGCAACTCGTCATCCTCATTGCTCAAGCCAAGCTGTTTCCATGTGAAAAGCAGGTAATAGAGTGCATCGTGAGAGTGAGTAGCATCAAAGGAGTTGGCAAACCTGAATCTTCGCTGCTGAAACGAGAAAATATCAATCCTGGAATCATGAAGATAGGCATACAACTTACGACGCTGACCGACCAACGTACTGCGACGGTACAGATGCGCCCAAACAGGTTGCATGATATTCTGTATCCTCACATCCGCAAAGTGATCCTCCACTACGAGCTTCAGATCTTTGTTGACACCGAAAACCGCAACCGCACTAAGGTCTGGCAGCACATTTGCAATCTTTTCCTCGTGTTCCCTGCCCGTGAAGGTATGGTTATAGAGCGTATCCACGTCAAAATACTCCTGATCCATGTACTCGTCGATAGGTACAAGCACCACAGGACTCAACACAGAGAGCATAGCACGGTCATCACGTTCCCTAAGCAATTCCAACTCACGGAAAGCAGTACGCAGGTTTGCTGCCATCGCCACACCGCTCTTCACCGTGTAAGGCAGATACTCCACCGTGCCGTCTGTCCTCGGCAAGAAGAACGACATCGTTCCATAGCCAACACGAATAGTCAGACGCGGAACAACACCACGTCTTACCACACGCTGGGAAGATACGTTATTTTCAAAATTCTCACTCATATTTTTGCATAGCAAAAAATTATTTCTTAACTTTGCAGTATATTAGGTGTTGGGTGATGGGTGTTAGGTGATAGTGGTTTGTCTTGCTGACCGCCAACACCTAACACCCAACACCCATCACCCAGTGTTACGAGTGCTTCTTCGCACGAAGTCAACAGGGGAAGTCGCTCGCAGAGCGGTGCCCGTTTCGATTGACGAGTGCAAAGTTAAGAAAAAAAGAGATAATTAAAGAATAAATCTCAGAAAAAAAGTGAAGATACCCGAATTTATATCCCTCATCCTCGACAGGTTCGGTTTCGAGCCAACCGCCGACCAGATGAACGCGCTCCAATGCTTCGGCCAATTCCTTGCCTCACGCAACGATATGCCGATGATGCTTATGCGTGGTAGTGCCGGTACGGGTAAAACCTCACTCGTCTCTGCTATGGTACAGACGCTCGTGGCTCTTCACCAGAAAGTCGTGCTCATGGCACCTACAGGACGTGCTGCTAAGGTACTGTCTATCAGCAGTTCACTACCAGCCTCCACCATCCACCGAAAGATATACCGCCAAAAGACGATGCTCGGGGATTTCAACCTCAACGACAATCTTCACACCGACACGCTCTTCGTTATCGACGAGGCTTCCATGATTTCCACCTTCTCTATGGGCGAGACAGGTTTCGGAAGCGGGAACCTTCTTGACGACCTCATACAGTTCGTTTATTCCGGCCGCAACTGCCGAATGCTCCTCATTGGCGATACGGCACAGCTACCTCCAGTTGGCGAGGATGAGTCACCTGCCCTTATTCCCGAAATCCTCTATGGCTATGGGGCAACACTCTTTGAATGCGACCTCTCGGAAGTGCTTCGTCAGGAACAGGAATCGGGCATTCTTTATAATGCCACAGCCATCCGAAGTCTCATCCAACATGAAGAGGCTACCGAGCTTCCAAAGTTAAAGTTTCGTGGCTTTTCTGATATTATTTCCCTACCAGGAAATGAGATTATCGACACTCTTTCAAGCAGTTATTCTCACGTTGGCATAGATGATACCATCGTCATAACACGTAGCAACAAGAATGCCACGATGTATAACAATGGGATACGTGCGCAAGTACTTGACCGCGAGGAACTTCTTGAGCGTGGAGATCAGGTTATGATTGTAAAGAACCACACTCTGCCAACAACCAACAACCAACAACCAACAACCTCTCAACCCTCCTTCATCGCCAATGGCGATAAGGCGATAGTTGTTCGTGTGCGTAATTTCCGCGAGCTATACGGCTTTCATTTCGCTGATGCTATTCTGCGTTTTCCCGACTATGACGATTTCGAGCTTGACACCATCGTATTGACCGACACCCTTCAGTCGGATGCCCCTGCCCTAACCCAAGAGCAGAGCAATGCCCTCTTCAAGGCAATAGAAGAAGACTATGCCGACATTCCCCGAAAGGCAGAACGCATGAAAGCCATAAGGGAGGATGCCTATTTCAATGCCCTCCAGATAAAATACGCATACGCCGTAACTTGCCACAAGGCGCAAGGCGGTCAATGGTCACATGTGTATATCGACCAAGGCTACATGACCGACGATATGCTCACGCCCGACTATATCCATTGGCTCTATACAGCCATAACGAGAGGCAAGGAAAAGGTGTATATGGTGAACTGGCGGAAAGAGCAGACACAATTATAACCAACGTGAATGCTATAATAGCAACTCTATTTATCTGCCGAAATCCCATCTACTTAAAACACCAGAAAACATTTTTAACAATTATTCTGTGATTTTTTCGTTATATCTTCGACTAACCAAACAAAAGCTATAGCGAAAACAAATTTTGTCAAACTCTAAAAAAAATGGATTTAAATGAACAGAATGATTTTCTTTCTATCATAAATGAGAATCAAAAGATAATATCAAGGTATTGTCTTATGTACACAAACGAGCTGATGACTTTCGAGGATCTGTATCAAGAAACGATATATAATCTTTGGAAAAGCTACCAGTCGTTCAAGGGCAATTGCAAGTCGAGTACTTGGGTTTACCGAGTCACGATCAATACCTGCATCACCTATATCCGACTGAAATACAAAAGAGGGCATCATCTGGAACTTATCAAAGCAATAAATGTTCCGGAGGAAATAGCTGCTGACAACCACAAGAGTGAGTTGTACAGCATGATTTCAAGACTCTCTATGATCGACAGGTCTATCATCATGCTTTGGCTCGACGAAAAGAGCTACAGCGAGATTGCCGAGACCTTGGGTATATCAGAAACGAACGTAGGCAGCAGGCTGAATCGTGCAAAGGACAAACTAAAACAGATGTTTAATCAATCTAAAAGCTAAACAGTTATGGAAGATTTTGAAGAAATGAAGCTATACTGGAATCAGTTGGCAGAAAAGAATAATGTAGATAGCGAGACAAACAAGAAAATACTTGAATCTATCATGTCAAACCGATACAAATCACTTACAGGCAAGATGATTAAGGAAAGAGTGATAGGAATGATAGTAGATGCGGTATTCATGATTTTTCTTTTATTAAATCAATATCGACACATTTTACCGAGCGGACCTTTTCATGAGGTTTCCTTTTGCTTTATAGAGAGTATAATGGCCATTGCCTTTTTCGGGACATTTTGGGAAATACTCGTTATCAACAAACTTGACTTTTCCGCAGACGTAACAGTTTTAAGGAATAGGATTAATAGTTACAAGAGATACAACTCTATTGGTTATTGCATAGTCATACCTATTGCAATATTATTAATAGGAATGATGATATATCTAGGCGATATAAAACTCCAATATACTTCGGTAAAAGTGACAGCATTGATTGTCATTCCAATATGCGGATGCTTCATATATCTGGCATATTTGCATGAAAAGAAACGTATAAAGGCATTTGAGGAAATCATTGACGGACAAGACTCAAGCAATTAGACATAAAATATTGTAGCCAGCCACTTCTTTTTGGTTGGCTACATTTTATATTATTGCTATCTGGTAAAAATTTATCTTTGCTTTTAATACCTTCATGTATGCCACAACACCTCGTTAGCATCATCCCCACCAAACAGAGCATATCCAGACGTGGGGGACTATGTCTGAAATGAGATACGTTAGCACTAAATCCTTATTGTTACCCGTTACCTGTTACCGCAAGGGTAGAAATGCTGATGTGCCTTCGCTCTGCCTTCGTTCTGCCTTCGCTTCAGGTTCGCTCCTATCGATGGAGCATCAACGGACTTACAACGGACCTGAAACGGACCTACAACGGAACTGCATCGGAGGGAGTTGAAAGTTCTCGCAGAATCTCATTGAAGCCAGTATTAAGTTGGGGAAATGTTTTTGGAATGGTTTTCTCGCCTTTACATCGTTTTTCATGCATACTGAATAAGGTGAATCAGCCCGAAATTAATGCTTATTGTTATGCTATTGAGACTATCAGCCGCCTTTATCCTGCCCTCCGATTTATGCATAACAATCTCATTATCTTTACTTTATACAACCACAAACAAGATTAAGTCTCGCTCGTCAAGTAGTCAAAATCACGATCAGTAACAAGTAACAGGTAACAATAAGGATTTTTGTGTATGCCAAAATTTTACAGAATTATTCTAAGGAGTTTATATACCTTATTATATATATAAATAACTTGAATGAACCAAATTCAGTTTGCCCACTTGTTCTTATGCTTCGACCTCTGTGGCGTTGCGTTGATACCGCTACCGTATTTCTTCTTGGTAGCACCACGATACTGATTCCAGCGGTCGATGATCCTGTCCACATACTCGGCTGTCTCAGAGCCACGCATATAGCCGTTCTTCACAACTGGGTCATTATAGTAGCGTGGTGATTGCAATCCAAGCACAAACTGCCGAACATCACTCCATCGCTGATGATTCCTGCCATATTTCCTTGCCAGAGCCATAGCATCACGAATATGATGATATCCTCCATTATAACATGCAAGAGCAAACTTTATCCGCTCGCTACGCACAGGAACATCGCTAAACTTTCCCTGTAGCTGCGACATGTATCTGCATCCTGCCGCAATGTTTGCCTCCGGATCATAGAGCTGCGCTCTCGGCAATCCTATCTTATCAGCTGTCCCCGGCATTATCTGCATCAGTCCGCAAGCGCCTGCCCACGAATGTGCCTTAGGGTCGAAACAAGACTCCTGATAGCATTGGGCTGCTATGAGGGTCCAGTCGCATCCTGCCACCGGGGCGTATTTCCTGAACAGAGCATCATAGCGGGAGATGATAGCATCCTTGCTGCTTAGCATGAATGGATAGACATGCCTCTTCACCATACCCACGGTGAACATAGAATGCATCTCACGCTTTACCTGCGTAACGAGTTCCGGTTTATACCACGCCTTCAGTTCGTTGGCAATCTCTCCCTTGCTATCAGCCACCTTCCATGACTTATAATCAGAGAATACGGCAATATCTCCCTCTCCGTCGGCAAGGCGCTTCATCACCTCGGCAGAGTCCTTGCATATCTCCACACGAAGCGATACCCCAAGTTTCTGTGCGAACTTCTCGCAGAGAAGATACTGAAGTCCCATGCCATGCCCGTGATAGTCATAATACGTCTCAGGTCCTGACACGGTCAGCATTATCATCTCTCCGGCATCCACAATATCACTCAGCGATACCGTCCCGGCGGTATCAACCTGCTCAACAGGTGCTCCGTCCTCGCCTATCGCCTCGCCCCAAGGGGTGACAGAGGGTTGAGGGGAACTTTCACATCCTACAATTGACACAAGTGTCAAGAATAAAATGAAAGAAAATGATGCAAATTTCATTTGGCTAATTATATTGGAAAGTAAATTAGAAGTAAATTTATTCAGTAAATTACAAGAAAGAAATTTCCTTGCGGCAAATGCCGCATAAGTAATTTACAGTCCATGAATTTACTGAAAATTTACTTTCCCAAAACTATCTGATTTCTTCCACCACAGTCTTCAGACCCTTTATCTTTGCCCCAGCAGTATTCTTCAATACGGAGCGGAGACTCTTGCGATTGATAGCGGCATAGCAATAGCGGTCATAGACGTCGATTCTTCCTATCTCCGCACTCTTCAAGCCACCAATCTTGCAAAGGAAACCAACGATATCACCCTTGCTTATCTTATCCTTCTTGCCCTTGCCAATGTAGAGAGTAACCATCTGCGGAAGTACGGGCTTTGCCGATTCAGACTGCACCTGATACTCCTCGGGCTCAAGTTCTACGAACTCAGGCATTTTCTCCTCAGGACCAAGTAGGAAGAAAGTTCTGCCCGATGCATCCCAACGAGCGGTTCTACCCACACGATGGATATATTCCTGCTGGCTGAGAGGCAGGTGATAGTGAATGATATTGCCTATCTTCGGGATGTCAAGACCTCGGGCAGCAAGGTCGGTACACACCATTATCTGCACAGAGCCGTTAGAGAACTGATGCAAAGCCTGCTCACGCTGTTTCTGGTCGAGTCCGCCATGGAATACCACATGACAGAAGCCTTGCGATTTAAGATACTCGGAAGTACGCTCGATAGAGTCGCGGTAGTTCAGGAATACTATGGCTGATGGGTGTTGGGTGTTAGGTGTTGGTGTGTTGCCAATGTCAGAAAGCAACAAAGCCAATGTGCCAAGTTTATCCTTCTCCTGACTATGCACAACAAAAGACTCTACGCGGTCGTTTGTCTGCTCGTCTTCGGGAATGAAATTGAGCTTTACGGTGCGTCCCATATTCACGAAGCGCGGAATGTCGTCCATATCTGTGGCTGAGAGGAGTACACGACGACAATCATCACTCACAAAACCGAGTATAGCACTCATCTCACGAGCAAAACCCATCTCAAGGCACTTGTCAAACTCGTCAATGACCACTACCTGAACATTGTCGCACAGGATATTGCCTTTCTCCAGATGATCAAGAAGACGGCCAGGGGTTGCGAACACCACCTGCGGATTAACCTCACGCATCTTACGATGCTCATCCATAGTGGCACGACCACCATAGCACGCCATGCTTCGCAATCCGCACTTGAGGCTTTGCAATACCTCATGCGACTGCAAGGCAAGTTCCCTGCCCGGCACTATAACAAGCATCTGCACGTTGATGTCATCCCGATCCAACTGCTCCTGCAACGGAAGCATATATGCCAATGTCTTTCCCGTACCTGTTGGCGAGAGGATAACCACATCTTTCTGTGAAGAGGAAATTTCCTTCCCCACAGCCACCTGCATAGGGTTAAGACTCTTTATCCCGATTTTATCTAAAATATTCATATTCATAATATATACAGCCCTACAACCCCTTTCCCGTCTTGCGGAAAAGGGGTTGTTGTTATTGCCCATTTATCTCACTAAACTCCTTACCCATATTCAGGTTCAGATACACATTATACAGCACCGGACGCCACTTGGCTCTTTCTTTTGGCTCTAGTTCACGGAATTTCTCCATGTAAGGACGGCATTTCTTATAAAGGTCGTGGAGTTTCTTCTCACGCTCCTTACGCTTGTTCGCCGGTCCATTTTCAAGTCCCATTGTCTGATTATAGTAAGCCAGGGCATTGTTATAGTAAACTTCTGAAACAGAGTTTTTCTCGGCAATCAACTTATCGCCAAGTGCCACGCACTCATCATATCGCGCAAGATTCAAGAGCAGAGTCTGCCTAACCACCTTTGTGGAAAAATCAGTCGTATCAGCAGCAAGTACCTTTGTAGTCACACCAAGCGCTGACTCGTAGTCATTACGATTGCAATATAAATCCACAAGACGAGAGTAGAAATATCTGTCACGAGGGAAAGAATCCACACCTAATGAGAGATACCGCTCATAGCGCACAGAATCATTTTTTGCATGATATATTTCCGCAAGATACTGCAAGGAAGTCTCCAGACGAGGACGATACTTCAAAGCATCCTCTTCATATTTCAATGCCGACTTAAAGTCCTCGCTTCTGTATCCGGCAGCAAGCATAACACAACTGGCATGCCAACGATGCAGGGAATCAATTTTCAACGCTCCTTTCATCATTGTCCACTCAGGAGCCATGAGATAGGTGTTCACGCATTGTACAGCCTCATTATAATTACGATGATTGAGCAGGAACACGCCTCCAGTATAGAGATTTCCATACAACTGAGCCATAAGTTGCACGTTATCCTCACGATATGAATACTCCACCCTACCCTTCTCATTAGGCAGAGCCTCTATGCTATCCAATCGCTGTGCAGCCTCAAATATCTTACGGGCAATAAGAAACAATTGCGTCGTATCATATGGTTGATGAAGATACAGTTTCTCATTTCCCTGATTATACTGCTTGCGCAAAGCCTCTATGAGCGTGGCATGGAGTCGCTTGTCACGGATATTAAAGCTATCGGCGAGCAAATTACGCATGACAGCCTCCGTCTTGTCCAGATTCTTGTTCTGCTTGAGATTTATCTTCGCATCATTAAGTTGTTTCTTCACTTCTGCCTTGCGAAGCTTATCAGCCGCCTTAGCGTCACCAGACACGCCACCATTACCCTGTGCAAAGATACCGACGGCACATTGCACAGACAAAATCAACAGCAATATAGACAAAAACCTTTTCATTCGAATGATTCCTCGCATAAAAGAAATAGTGATTGTCAGCCCAAAGGCTGGCGCACATTTCCAAATTTCGGATGCAAAGTTACACATTTTTTTGCAGAACAACAAAATTAGTGCCCGAAATACTAAAACAAGATGAATGTTTCTTGTATTTCTTGTCCTTTTTTGTCTATTTTATTCTAAAATAGAGAGAACAAAACATCAAATCGGCACCCATCACAATGACGGATGCCGATTATCTTTACTCTTTATTCTTTATACTTTCTACTTTTTACTCTTTCCACCAAGATTACTCACCGAGCATCTTAGAAATCTCGTTAGCCTTGTCGGTCTCACCGAGAGCATTGTAGAGCATACGGAGCTGATAAGGCCAGTTTGAAACCTTCTCACGGTTAGGATCAAGGTCACGAACCTTCTCGTAGTAACCAACAGCCTCCTTGAGTACCTCCTTTACCTTTGCATCATTCTCAGGTGTGAGACGACCGTTCTCGCTGAGCTGCTCGTTGAGGTCGAAGCCTTTTGAACTTGCACAAACACCGAGGTTGAACCATACGGCTGTGAAATCAGGGTCAATCTCAACAGTCTTCTTGAAGTTCTTAATAGCATCATCCCAGTTCTTATCATTCATTGCGTTCTCACCCTTGATAGCATAAGCCATCTTGTTGTTTGGATCCTTTGCAATGGCATCATTCAGAATCTTCTCTGAGAGGCTCTTCTCACCAATCTGGTTGTAGAGAGAAGCCATCTGAGCCATGTACTTTTCAGCATTGATTTCCTTGAGCTTAGCGATGTAAGTCAGAGTATCAGACTTTGTCTTGAGATTCTTTGTGAGAGCAGAAACGAGGAACTGCTCTGCATTCTCCTTTACATCATCGAACTTGAGAGCCTTCTCTGCATACTCAGCTGCCTTGTTCCAGTTTTCCTGATGATAATAAGCAGTAGCAGCAAAGAACTGAGCATAACCAATGTATGGGTCGCCAGCCTTGAGAATCTCTGCGAAAAGTGGGCTCTCTGATGAATTGATGTATGCGTTAGCAAGAGCGAGCTTGCGGTCATAGTTCTCGTTTTCCTCATTAGCCGCATTGATGAGCACAGAGCGGAAGTTAGCAAGACGGTCAGCGTTCTTCTTGCGGAACTTTGGAGCCACTTTACCCTTGTCGTTTGGCTGGTTGTCGAACTCATCACACTTTACAGCATCGTTAAGAACATTAACGATTGAATTATAGGCAGAAGCATCAACCTTATTCTTCTGCACACTAGCAAGAGTGATAGCCTGATATGACTTATCTGCCTCTGGGTAACCGATTTCTACAAGCTGGTTATAACCCTTTGCCTTCTGCTCAGCAGAAAGACCTGACAATGCAGCGTTAAGTGTAGAGACAGCATCTGAATATGACTGTCCCTTCATCTGCTTTACGATATCCTGAGCAAATGAAGTTGTAGCAAATGCAGCTACAAGTGCTGTGAAAATAATCTTCTTCATAATTCTTGAAGTCGTTTTAGTTGTTATTGTTAGATAATTATTTACTTGTAAGTTCTCTTTTTCGTGAGTTTACTATTCTGCCGTTTCCTCAGTATCCTGAGCTTCTACATCCTCATCGAACTCTTCAGGCTCCTCATCAACGTGCATAACCTTGCAGACACTTGCGATGTAGTCGTTCTTCTTCTTGAGGTCGATGAGCTTGACACCCTGAGTGCCACGGCTCATTACTCGACAACCGGCAACTGCGAAGCGGATAGTAATACCAGACTTATTGATAATCATAAGATCCTCATCGTCCTGTACATTCTCTATAGCAAGGAGATTACCTGTCTTCTCGGTGATATTGAGAGTCTTAACACCCTTAGTACCACGGTTGGTTACACGATAATCCTCTACCTTTGTACGCTTGCCATAGCCCTTGTCGCTGACTACCATTACGGTATCGTTATCAGGATCGTTGACCACAATCATACCTACAACGTAATTCTCTGGATCACTCTCAAGATCGAGGTTCATGCCACGAACACCGGTAGAAACACGTCCCATTGTGCGGATTGTTGACTCGTTGAAACGAACAGCACGACCGTTACGGCTTGCGAGAATCAACTCGTCAGTTCCGTTTGTGAGCATTACGTTTACGACCTCGTCGCCCTCAAGGATATTGATTGCGATAACGCCCTTAGAGCGTGGGTGTGAGTAATCGGCAAGGCGTGTCTTCTTGACAACACCGCTCTTTGTTGCGAATACCACGTTGTGTGTCTGGAGGAACTGCTCATCAACGAACTTCTGACTCTTGATAGCGAGTACGGCATTAACAGAGTCACCAGGTTCAAGCTGAAGGAGGTTCTGAATAGCACGTCCCTTTGAATCCTTGGCACCCTCTGGAATCTCATAGCACTTGAGCCAATGTACTCGTCCCTGACGGGTAAAGAACAAGAGCATATCATGAGCGTCGGCTGCATAGAGGAATTCTGTGAAGTCAGACTCACGAGTACGAGAACCACGTGAACCAACACCTCCCTTTGACTGCTGCTTATACTCATCGAGCAATGTACGCTTGATATATCCGAGGTGGCTGATTGTGATAGCCATCGCATCGTTAGCGTAGAAATCCTCTGGGTTGAACTCCTCAGAAGTGTATTTAATCTCTGTACGACGTGGATCGCCATACTTCTCCTTAACTTCCTGAAGCTCGTCCTTCATAACCTTCTTACAAAGCTCTGGGTCATCGAGAATCTGCTGCAAGTATGCGATGAGTTTCTCCAACTCCTCATACTCTGCATGAAGTTCCTCAACACGCAGACCTGTGAGCTGTGAGAGACGCATATCAACGATAGCCTTTGACTGAAGCTCGTCAATATTGAAACGCTCTTCCAAAGCACGCTGAGCATCTGAAGGGTTCTTTGAAGCGCGGATTATCTTTACAACCTCATCAATATTGTCAACGGCAATAATCAAGCCCTCAAGGATATGAGCGCGTGCCTCTGCCTTCTTCTTATCGAACTTGGTACGGCGAATTGTCACGTCATGACGATGCTGTACGAAGTACTTAACACATTGTTTGAGCGTGAGCAGACGTGGGCGGCCCTTAACGAGAGCGATACAGTTCACAGAGAATGAACTCTGGAGGTTTGTCATCTTGAACAGCTTGTTCATGACAACATTGGCATTCGCATCACGCTTAACGTCAACAACGATACGCATACCCTGACGGCCGGTCTCATCGTTCACGTTAGAGATACCGTCAATCTTGCCCTCCTTCACGAGGTCAGCGATATACTCAATGAGCTGCTGCTTGTTTACGCCGTATGGAATCTCTGTAACGACGATTCTGTCGTGAGAATCATCAGACTCAATCTCAGCCTTTGCGCGGATAACGATACGGCCACGACCTGTCTCGTAGGCATCCTTAACACCCTGTATTCCATAGATATAAGCACCTGTAGGGAAGTCAGGAGCCTTGATATACTCCATGAGTCCGTCGGTATCTATGTCAGGATTGTCGATATATGCACAGCATCCGTCAATTACCTCACCAAGGTTATGGGTAGGAATATTTGTTGCCATACCAACGGCAATACCATTACCACCATTTACAAGGAGGTTAGGAATCTTCGTAGGCATCACGGTAGGCTCGGTGAGGGTATCGTCGAAGTTGTTAGCCATATCAACGGTATCCTTCTCGAGGTCGTCCATGATGTGCTCACCCATCTTGCTCAAACGGCACTCTGTATAACGCATGGCAGCAGCAGAGTCACCATCTACTGAGCCGAAGTTACCCTGACCGTCAACAAGCGTATAGCGCATGTTCCAATCCTGCGCCAAACGCACGAGGGCTCCATATACAGAAGAGTCACCATGTGGGTGATATTTACCGAGCACCTCACCTACCACGCGGGCACATTTCTTGTAAGGGCTCGAACTTGTGTTGCCGATACCGAGCATACCGTAGAGGATACGACGGTGAACCGGCTTGAATCCGTCACGAACATCAGGAAGGGCACGTGCCACGATAACCGACATAGAGTAGTCGATATACGATGACTTCATCTCGTCCTCGATGTTGATCTTGATAATTCTATCCAGATCTTGAGTCTGTGTTTCGTCTGTCATTTATTTTTGGGTTATTTTTTTAGGTCAAAATCGCGTTTTTGGCACTTTTTAGAGCTTCTGACGCGTTTTCCGTTAATTTTGCGGGTACAAAAATACAACTTTTTTTTGACATAACAAAGGCTTACACGCGTTTTTTTAGGATTATTAAGGATAGCTCATATCACCAACCCTTCCACAAGCGAGGGAAGGGCTGAAGTTCGAATTATCACACGAGCACCAGATACACAAAAAGCCCCATGATTACTCAAGGGGCTTGATTTGTTGCTTTATAAAGTTGATGCCAATCCGTTACACAACAAGAAACTTGATTACTACATTAAATGCCATTATATACATTAATGTTTTTTATCGTCTCTATTTCTTTGTTTCTTTTAAATCCGATTCGTCTTTTTCTGCCGCACTATGGAGAAGGACAGCTCCTGCAACAGCCATCAAACCGAGATAGATTGGAGCAGGCGACGTAAATTTACCATAATGGGCATAGAAATCATCACAACTCGCCCATTCTCCGTGCAAATTACTCATCGACACAAAACGCCTCAGCCATATCCAACCGTCAAAACTATCGCCAAACCCCATTATACAGAGATTAAAAGAAAGCAAACTAATTAATGGTGGAATCAGGAATAAAATGCCCAATATAAAATTCAAAAATTTCAAAGCTTGATACATGATACTAAATATTTAAAAGTTAAACTTAAACCCTTTTCTTAAACAAAAGGACCAACAAAATGATTTTGCAAAAATACAATTTTCTTTTGAAAACAATGCATAAAAAAGAAAAAAAATACACTTTTACACTGAAAATCAACGTAAACTCATCGAAAATCGCTATTAAAAACAAGCTGCCGTTTACATAAAAACATACTTGATGAAAAGACAAAACAACAGAAAATTCCCCATTCTTCACCTTATGCGCAAAGAAAGGGGATTTTGTATATATTTTGTTTCGTTCTTTCTCCGATAATCCTCACTTGTTCCTCCGTACCAAACTCGATGTTCCTCCGCTCCTCCACCGACTTTGCACCGACTTTGCACCGACTTTGGTACGGAGGAAGAGCGAAGAAACAACGGAGTTACTTCGAGGTTTGTGCAAGGTTACTCAAACACGTCCTCTACGCTTGGTCCTGATTCCGACGCATCAGGCTTTCCCGACGAAGCACAGGCATCATAGCCATGAGGGACATCGAAGGTGTCCTTCTCGGAATACGGCAAGGACTCGTCCTTATAGACCTTTTGTATATAATAAGCATAGATAGGAAGTGCCATTGAGGCGCCTTGTCCGTAGAACATATTGTCGAAGTGGATGTCGCGATCCTCACCTCCTACCCAACAGCCGCTTACGAGGTTTGGCGTAACAGCCATGAACCAAGCATCGGAGTTGCGATTGGTTGTACCTGTCTTACCACCCATCTGAGCCTTGATGCCATACTTGAAACGCAAGCGTCCACCAGTACCACCATCAATAACACCTTGCAGGAGAGCGAGCATCTTATAAGAGCTTTCCTCAGAGATAACCTCAGTAACACGAGGCTCAAAACGAGCAACAATATTACCCTCGTTGTCCTCAATACGACTTACGAGCATAGGGGCACAACGTATGCCTCGATTGGCAAAGGCTGTATATGCGCTAACCATCTCAGCAACGGTAATGTCGCAAGGACCGAGACAAAGCGACATGGAAGGAACTATCTCTGGGTTGTTGATACCATACTGACGAAGCAGGGAAACGAACTGCCCTGGGTCGAGCTGACTCATGAGATATGCGCTAACCCAGTTGCTTGACTGTGCCAATCCCCATTTGAGAGTTACCATCTCGCCAGAACGCTTGGTATTCGAGTTACGGGGGGTCCAAGGCTGTCCGTTGACGATGTATGTCTGCTGCCAGTTAGGAGCCTCATCACAAGGCGAGAAACCGTTCTCCATAGCAAGGGAATAGAGCAGAGGCTTCATTGTAGAACCTACCTGACGACGACCATCAGAAGCCATATCATACTGGAAATGTGCATAGTTCAATCCACCCACGTATGCCTTTACCTGTCCGGTCTTAGGATCCATACTCATAAAGCCAGAGCGCAGGAAGGATTTATAATAGCGGATAGAATCGAGTGGCGTCATAGTTGTATCAATCTCGCCCTTGTAAGAGAAGACCGTCATCTCCACAGGCACATTGAACGACTTGCGGATTTCCTCGTCAGAATAGCCTTCCTTCTTCATACCGCGATAGCGATCGCTCTGGGTTATAGAGCGGTTGAGGATGTTGTCAATTTCCTTCTTCGTAAGCTTGGTAGAGAACGGAGCATTCTTTTTGCGCTTGTTCTCCTTGTCGAATGCCGGTTGCAGATACTTAGCCACATGGGCATAGACGGCATCCTCGGCATATTGTTGCATTCGGGAATTGACTGTGGTGTATATCTTCAGACCGTCCTCGTAGATGTCATAGTTACGTCCTTCCTTGTTCTTGTTCTTATTGCACCAGCCGTAGAGAGGATCCTGTTCCCATGCGATAGAGTCGATAACGAACTGAACCTTCTGCCAAGACTGATACTCGGAGCGTATAGGTTTTGTAGCGGTCATGTATCGGCGAAGATACTCACGAAGATAGGTTGCAGAGCCTTCCTTGTGGTCGGTACGCTGGAAATTGAGCTTTATAGGCTCCTTGGAATACTTCTCATAGTCGGCATCTGTGATATAGCCTTCCTTACGCATCTGCGAGAGAACCACATTACGACGTTCGAGACAACGATCCTCATGACGTACAGGATTGAAGTATGAAGGATTCTTACAAAGACCGACAAGGAGAGCGGCCTCCGTAACAGAGAGGTCTCTGGTGTCCTTATTAAAATAAGTATGGGCAGCAGTCTTGATACCTACGGCATTATGAAGGAAGTCAAACTTGTTGAGATACATGGCTATGATTTCCTCCTTGGTGAAGTTACGCTCAAGCTTGATGGCAATAACCCACTCTATCGGCTTCTGCATGGCACGCTCAAGTGTAGAGTGTGCTTTCTCGGTGTAAAGCTGCTTGGCGAGCTGCTGGGTGATGGTACTACCACCTCCGGCACTTTCCTGTCCGAAGATACCGCGCTTCACAATGGCACGTGAGAGCGAGATGAAGTCAATACCGGAATGCTCGTAGAAACGTGCATCCTCAGTAGCGATGAGAGCCTGTATCACATTAGGCGAAATGTCCTTGTAATGCGTCTGAATACGATTGTCTGTGCTGCGGCTCCATGTGCCCAGCGTCTTTCCGTCTTCACTTATGATCTGAGAGGCATATTTGTCAATAGGATTCTGCATAGCCTCCATGTCAGGCATGTAACCGATCCATCCGTTCCAGATGGCGGTAAAGGTAAGTGCTGTTGCGATAATACCCAAAACAAGCACTACCCAAAGTGTATAAATAAATTTTTTGCGCATCATTTTCGATATTTGAATGCAAAAATACAATAAAACTTTGGAAAATAGCACGATTTTTGAAAAATTATGATTAACTTCGCATCCGAAAACCAAAAATGTCAATTTTGGAGATGGAAAAACATAATTTTGTTACGATAGCCGACTTATCTCGCGAAGAAATCCTATACATGATAAGTATGGCTCAAGAATTTGAGAAGCATCCCAACAGAGAGCTGCTCAAAGGTCGTGTGGTGGCAACCCTTTTCTTCGAGCCTTCCACCCGCACACGTCTTTCATTTGAAACAGCCGCCAACCGTCTTGGGGCTCGCGTCATCGGTTTCTCTGATGCCAAGGTGACTAGCGCAACCAAGGGTGAGACGTTGAAAGACACAATTCTCATGGTTTCAAACTATGCCGACGTGATAGCTATGCGCCATTACATTGAGGGAGCAGCACAATATGCTTCCGAGGTGGCTCCTATCCCTATCATAAATGCCGGCGACGGAGCACACATGCACCCTTCACAATGTCTGCTCGACCTGTATTCGATATACAAAACCCAGGGTACTCTCGACAACCTGAACATTTACCTTGTAGGAGACCTGAAGTATGGCCGTACGGTTCACTCTCTCATCATGGCTATGCGTCATTTCAATCCTACTTTCCATTTCGTAGCTCCAAACGAGCTCGCGATGCCACAGGAATACAAGATGTATTGCCACCAGCACGGAATAAAGTATGTGGAGCATACGGAATTCAACGAGCAGGTTATTTCTGATGCTGACATCATCTATATGACTCGCGTACAGAAAGAGCGTTTCTCTGACCTTATGGAATATGAACGCGTGAAGAACGTGTATATCCTTCATAGGGACATGCTCAAGCTCACCAAGGACAACATGAAGATTCTCCACCCTCTGCCACGCGTAAACGAGATTGCATACGATGTGGACGATGATCCTCACGCATACTATATTCAGCAGGCAGGCAACGGTCTATATGCCCGAGAGGCTATCTTCTGCCATTGTCTCGGCATCACTTTGGAGGACATAAAGAACGACAAGACGATAATTGAGTAGTTTATGAATAAGAAAGAACGCTTGGTTGCCGCTATTGAGAACGGCACCGTTATCGACCATATTCCATCTGAGAAGACATATCAGGTGGCTTCACTCCTTGGGCTGCATAAGCTCACAGAACCTGTGACTATCGGCTACAACTACCCATCAGAGAAGGTGGGCAAGAAAGGACTGATAAAGGTTTCCGACAAATTCTTCTCCGACGAGGAGATCTCACGTCTCTCTGTCGTTGCTCCAAAGGTGGTTCTGAGCATTATCAAGGACTATGAGGTTGTAGAGAAGAAAACCGTTGAGATTCCTAACGAGCTCCACGGCATAGTGAAATGCAACAATCCTAAGTGCATAACCAACAACGAGCCAATGAACACCTATTTCACGGTGGTTGACAAACTTGCCGGTATCGTACGTTGCCACTACTGCGACAAAGAGCAGGACATTAAGAATGTGAAGTTGTGCTAAGAAACAGACAGTCCCTTTCCTTAGACAAGGAATTAGATACAAATAATCCCTCAAGCAGATCAGCCTGAGGGATTTTTTATATTATTGCTGTATGTCTAAAATTAGATACGCTTACACTAAAATCCTTATTGTTACCTGTTACTTGTTACTGGGCGTGATTTCCGCTTGTCGCACCTTCGTTCTGCCTTCGCTATGCCTTCGCTCTGAGTCCGCTCATAGGACTATAGGATGAACGGACCTACAACGGACTTACATCGGACCTACAACGGACCTGCATCGGAGGGAGTTGATAGTTCTCGCAGAATCCCATTGAAGCCTGTATTAACTTGGGGGAAATGTTATTGGAATGATTTTCGCGTTTTACATCGGTTTTCAAGCAAACTGAATAAGGTTAATCTGCCTGAAATTAATGCTTATTGTTATGTTGTTGAGACTATCAGCTGCCTATACTCTGCCTTGTAATTACATATTAACTGCTTCATTATCTTTACTTTAGGTAAGTATAGCCAAGATCTGAATCTCGCTCAGCAAGCAAGATAATCACGGGCAGTAACAAGTAACAGGTAACAATAAGGATTTTAGTGCATGGCCAAAAATTTTACAGAATATTTCTAAGGAGTTTATATACCTTATTATATATAGAATA
>CACZCN010000038.1:0-26372 GCA_902779665.1 uncultured Prevotellaceae bacterium
GTAAGCCCTTGGGCTTCCCGAAAAAACAAATCCACATATCAGGCCTACGGCAAGACATTAAGGTGAAAAACAGGAAAAAGCATATAACCATCAGCGTAAAGTTGTGATTGGCTTTTTTATGTTTTTTCATTTATGGTCCAACCCTCGCAGAGGGGAATGGATTGATTGGATGAAAGACTGGAAGCCCCATAGGCTTACAAAGGCTTTCAGACAAGCAATACATTATGAAGGCTGCATGCCTTTTAGAACATAAATGTTTTTTTCTGGTTTTTGTTTTTACCGGACAGCAATAAAAGTAAATTAACTCAGAAGACATATTTATTTGACCACGGAATACGCGGAATAACACGAAAGGCTCGCTTGCGCGAGAGTGAGTTTTAGAAAGCAAATTGGAAATAAATTAACTCAATAAATTTTTTATTTGACCACGGAAAACGCGGAAAAACACGGAAATTAATTTTCTGGCTCAATTTACTTTCTAAAAAACACTCAGCACCGTAAGGTGCAATTTCCGTTCCTTTCGTGTCTTCCGTGTTCAGATAAATCAGATATATCTGTTTCCTTTTTCTTTCGACCACAGAAAAGACGGAAAAACACGGAAGGGCTCGCTTGCGCTCTTAATGTCTCTTGTTTTTTCGAAGTAGGGTGGTAGCAGCTCCAATTCAAGTCCAATTCAGCTCCAATCCAAGTCCAATTGAGAATTGGAAATATATTGTCTTTGCTTTGTCTTTACATTTATCATTCTTATGCTCATATTAAGCGTTATTCATCATCAAACAAATAAGTGAAGAGGTTCACTCTTCACTTATTTGTTATAGCTCTTATTCGAGAATGTTATTTATTCATAAGTGGTTGTGCCCACTCTGGAATGTTGCATGTGGTTATTGTATAGTGTGAACGACATCTACTCGCATTCCTAGTGCATTTATAATTCGGAAGAAGGTTCCTACACTTGGATTAATAAGACCATTCTCAATACGAGAGATATAAGACTTACTTAGAGAAAGGCGTTTTGCAAGCTCGGATTGTGTTATCTTTGCTTCTTTACGTGCTTCAAGTAGAATTTGGCTAGTGTAAAAATTCCATGCATCATCATCAAACTTTGCACGCTCTTCTGTTCCAACTTTTCCATAAAGAGTGTCAAGTTCTGCACTTATATCATATATTTTGTTGTTTTTTGCTTGCATAATATTCTTCTTTTATTTTTAGTGCTTTGTTTATTTCAGATATTGGAGTTTTTTGAGTTTTCTTATGAAATCCATTGAACAATACTACTATCTGTCCATCATCAAAGATGAAGAATAGTCTGTATATATTTCCATTCCAGGATATTCTCAACTCATATAGTCCTTCTCTTATTATTTTTATGAATTTAACGGGCAATCGGTCTTCTGTCTGAAGTAATGAGAGTACATAGTGAACTTTCAATCGTTCCTTGTCATTCAATGACTTCATAAATTCATGATAGTAGTTGCCGAATGCAATAATTTTTCTATTCATGGTGCAAAGGTAATAAAAGTTTAATTATATTGCAACTTTTTCTCTCTATTTTTTTTAGTATTGTATAAAAAACAAGTGTAAATATTGGTATATTAACGTGAACTTGACGACTTATTTCACCCGCCATCACGTCAGTCCATATTTTGTGGTATGGGCTTTTAGATGGTAGGGATTGTAGGAGGCAGTTTGTATCAAGAACGATGTAACGCATAGCGGTAAGGAGTTCTCATCTTTGTATTACCCCATTTTTCGATGGTGGTTTCTGATATCTCACCTTTATCCCACATAGCATCTATCGCCTTTTGAGCTTTTTCTGCAAAATAGCGAGCGAGGTGGTTGCGGAAATCAAGATACTCTGCCTCTGTGTTTATTCCTTGAACAACATTGAGGGCATCCAGTCGTGCCATTTCGTTATAACTCATATCTTATGGTTTTTGAAGTTTACTACTAATATTATCACTCAACTTTCACATAGCTTAAGTTGAAGATATTGTAAATATGTTTATTCTCGCTTGCAAAAATAATGTTTTATTTCCATACTTGCAAGAAAAGTGTTCAAAAAATTATTAATGCGACATTAATGCGATATTATATGTCTCACTCCGTGAGGAAACATTAATTATTCACAAATTCCACATTAATTTCGCATTAATTTTTACTTTACTGAATGGGTTTATTCATGTTTATTCGGTAAGTTCATCAGCAAGATAGTCGCTTGTTCGAAATTGTCTGGAAGACAGTACTATTAGTAACCCCGTACATACGAGTGAAAACGAGGATGTGCGGGGGATATACCACCAATCCCCACTACTGCCTGGAGGGCAGTACATCACCAATCAGGTACAGCCTTCCAGGCTGATTAGTAGATGGAGGTTCTATATCCGAGGGCATCCTCTCCTTCGTCGAGTATGCACCTCGGTTACGCATGGTGTTGCCTTCCAGGCAATTCCGAACAATCGATACTTGAATAAATTTTATTTAATTTTATCTGTGTTCAAAAAATTATTAATGCGACATTAATGTGTTTTTAATGCGATATTATATGTCTCACTCTGTGAGGAAACATTAATTGTTCACGAATATCACATTAATTTCGCATTAATATTTACTTTTTAATTTACTGGTTTAATTTTCTTTTAATTTATTTTCTAAATCAGGGCGCAAGCCCAGTTTCTTATTGGATAAAGATTGGACATTATTGTCAGTTCAGCAGCGGAGATGCGTTTGCCTTGTCACATTCTTGTTAATGTGCCTCTAACCAGTTGCTGCCCCAACCGCAGTCGGCAATCAGGGGAACTCGCAGAGTAGCAGCATTTTGCATCTCTTCGAGTACAATTTGTTTCACGTGAAACTTTTCTTCTGGGAGTACGGAGAAGTTAAGTTCATCGTGTACCTGTAGTATCATTTTTGAGCGTATGTTCTCTTTCTTGAAACGCTCGTAGATGCGTATCATCGCTATCTTGATGATATCGGCTGCTGTGCCCTGGATAGGTGCGTTGATGGCATTTCGCTCAGCAACGGCACGTACTGTTCCGTTGTGGGAGGTGATATCGGGCAGGTATCTGCGACGATGATACAAGGTCTCAGCATAGCCTTTTTCTGCCACTCGCTTTTTGCTGTCTTCCATGAATTGCTGTACGCCCGGGAAGGTTTCGAAATAGCCGTCAATCAGGGCTTTAGCCTCTGCTCGGTCAATACCCATGTTCTGTGCCAAACCGAAGACGGAGATGCCGTAGATAATGCCGAAGTTGGCACGTTTTGCCTTGGCGCGTTCATCCTTTGTAACCTCTTCAATAGGCTTATGGAAAATCTTGGCAGAGGTGGCTGCGTGGATGTCGGCATCGCTTGTGAATGCCTCTATCATATTCTCGTCGCCCGACATAGAAGCCATGACGCGAAGCTCGATCTGCGAGTAGTCGGCTGAGAAGAATTCCTGTCCTTCCTCTGGTATGATGGTCTTGCGTATCTCCTTGCCGTCCTCACCACGAACAGGTATGTTCTGGAGGTTAGGATCAGAGGATGATAGTCTGCCTGTTGTGGTGATACATTGGTTGAATGATGTGTGGATGTGTCCGGTACGTGGATTTATCAGTTTAGGCAACGCATCTACGTAAGTGCCAATGAGTTTCTTCAATCCGCGATAAGTCAGTATTTTCTCTACGATAGGGTGCTTGCTGCTGAGTTGCTGAAGCACTTCCTCGGAGGTTTGATACTGCCCTGTCTTTGTCTTCTTTGCCTTGTCTATGATTTGGAGTTTTCCGAAGAGGATATCGCCAACCTGACGGGGAGAGGATATGTTGAATTCCTGTCCGGCAAGCTCGTAGATTTCCTTCTCAAGCTGAAGCATACGCTCGTTGAAGGTAAGGCGGACTTCATCGAGGGCTTTTGTGTCGAGCTTGACACCGGTATATTCCATATCGGCAAGGATAGGGACGAGAGGCATCTCGATGTTATGGAACAGTTCCTCGGCTCCAACCTCCTTGAGCTTTGGCTCGAGCACGTTCTTCAGTCGCAGGGTGATGTCGGCATCTTCTGCTGCATAGTTGCAGATCTCGGCAGGGGAGAGGTCGCGCATGTTTCTTTGTCTTGGACCTTTCGGACCTATGAGTTCTTCGATGTGGATGGTCTGATATTTCAGAAGAGTCTCTGCCATATAGTCCATGTTGTTCTCGCGACCCGGGGTGATGAGATAGTGAGCTATCATCGTGTCCCAAAGAGGAGCCTTGACCTCAATTCCGTAATTTTTCAGTACTTCAATATCGTACTTAGAATTTTGACCAATTTTTACAATATTTTCATTTTCATAAACATCCTTAAAAATGTTTACAATTCTTAACGCTTCTTCACGTTTTGCAGGAACAGCAACGTAATACGCCTCTTTTTCCTTCAAAGCAAAACTTAAACCCACTAATTCCGCGTCAATAGCGTTAATTGAGGTGGTTTCGGTGTCGAATGCCACTTCTTTGTTTGTAACAATAAGTTCAGAAAGTTTTCGTGCATCTTCTTCTGTTTCAATAAGATGATATTTTGCACCAGATGTTTTAAAAGTTTCGAAAGAAGGGTTTTCGAAAAAGCCTTGGCCGCTCGCCGTGGATTCTTCAAAAAGATTCAGTTGCATATTCACAACTTTTGGTTTTTGGACCGTTTTTTTCAGAATGCGATCGGCAAGTGACTTAAATTCCAAATCTGTAAAAATTTCACGAAGGCGGTTTTCGTCAGGTTCGGAAACTTTCATCTCATCGAATGAGATTGATACGGGAACATCTTGTCGGATGGTGGCAAGGAACTTTGACATCTTTATATCTTCTCTTGCACCTTCAACTTTTTCGCGCATCTTTCCCTTGATCTGATCGGTGGAGGAGAGGAGGCCTTCGATGCTGCCAAATTCCTTGATGAGTTTCACGGCTGTCTTTTCTCCCACTCCCGGACAACCAGGGAAGTTATCTGATGAATCGCCCATGAGTCCTAAGAGGTCGATGACTTGGGCGGTATTATCTATTCCGTATTTCTCGCACACCTCCTTAGGTCCCATGATGTCGTAGCCACCACCATGACGCGGACGATACATGAACACGTTGTCGGTTACGAGTTGGGCATAGTCCTTATCGGGCGTAACCATATAGGTTTTCATTCCCTCAAGGTCTGCCTTGTGAGCTATTGTTCCTATGATGTCGTCAGCCTCAAAGCCGTCAACTTGAATAACTGGAATATGGAAAGCGTTGAGAATATCCTTGATGATAGGTATAGACATTTTGATGTCTTCCGGAGTTTCTTGACGCTGAGCCTTATAGGCAGGAAAAGCCTCATGACGGAAGGTCTTTCCGTGGTCGAAGGCAACGGCAAAATGTGTTGGTTTCTCTTTCGTAAGAACCTCGTTAAGCGTATTGCAGAAGCCCATGACGGTGCTTGTGTTCATACCCTTGGAGTTGATACGGGGAGCATTGATGAATGCGTAATAGCTACGGTAGATAATTGCGTAGGCGTCTAATAGGAATAGTTTGTCCATATCTGTTTATTCAACTTTTGCGAAGCTCAAGTTGAAGGTTATGAGGTTTGTAGGTTTTCGGGTTTTTAGGTCGGTAAGTTTATTAGCGGTGCTGACCTTCTAACCTCTAACCTTCTACTCTCTTAACCCATGAAGTAGAGCTTGCGAGACTTCATTTCTAGTATATATTTCTGCAAAATTAATAATAAAAAATCAAAAACTCGTATAACTTGCTTTGAAAACCAAATTATTTATGTAATTTTGTAACAAATTTAAGAACCAATGGATTATTTATCTCTAATTCGTAAACCAATTGATACTGAACTTCAGGAGTTCATAAGTCTTTTCAACGACTCTCTTTCACATACTGACGGTATGCTCGAAACTGTTCTCGATCATATACGTCAGCGTGCAGGTAAGCGTATGCGTCCTATGCTCATTCTCCTTACTGCCAAATGCTTTGGAGAGGTGAATGAATCAACGCAGAGAGCTGCCGTAGGACTTGAGCTTCTTCATACGGCATCGCTTGTTCATGACGATGTTGTGGATGAGTCGGGAGAGCGTCGCGGACAGAAATCGGTTAATGCTCTTTACGATAATAAGGTGGCCGTATTGGTTGGTGACTATATCCTTTCAACGGCTCTTCTCAACGTGTCTCTTACCGGTTCTCAGCCTATCGTTTCATACCTTGCGCGTCTTGGTCAGACTCTTGCAAACGGAGAGATTCTTCAGCTTACAAGCAACGGTGGTGAGACTATCTGCGAAGAGACATATTACGAGGTTATAAAGCAGAAGACAGCTGCTCTTTTCGAGGCTTGCTGCGCTATGGGTGCTATGAGCGCCGGAGCTTCAGAAGAGGATATTATTGCGGCTCGTGAGTTTGGTCAGAAGCTTGGTATCATCTTCCAGATTCGTGATGATATCTTTGACTATTACGATTCTCCTGAGATTGGTAAACCAACGGGTAATGATATGGCAGAAGGAAAGCTGACCTTGCCTGTTATCCATGCTGTTCTCTCAACTCAGAATCCTGATATGCTTGCCATAGCATACAAGGTTAAGCAGCATGAGGTTACGAAGGAAGAGATTGCTCAGCTTGTTGCTTTCACTAAGGAGAATGGCGGTATAGAATATGCCAAAGATACAATGGAAAGATTGCGCGAAGAGTGCCTTTCATTTGTTGAGGATAGGGTAGGAGATGAAGCCCTTAAAACCTCTTTTACCGCTTATGTGGATTATGTTATTGGAAGAAAACTATAAAGCCCACCCAGGCCCTCCCAAAGGGAGGGATGCGATATAGTAATGCCGCTTATGGTAGTTCGTTGTGAACCATTCCATAAGCGGCTTTTTTTGTATTTAAAATTAAAGCGAATAATACTATAAAACATCCTTCCCTTTGGGAAGGCTTGGTTAGGCTTTAGAAGAACTTTATCTCCTCTCCCTCTATCTCTGAAAGAAGGAGGTTAGCAAGTCTTGATGTACCGAGGCGGAGGTATTTATTGGTAAGCCATTTCTCGCCAAGAACCTCCTTTACGATGGTGTAATAGATGATAGCATCCATAACGGTATTGAGGCCGCCAGCGGGTTTGAAACCAATCTGAATACCTGTCTTTTCGTAGTATTCCTTAATAGCCTGACACATCACATATGCAGCCTCTGGAGTTGCGCTGATTTTCTCTTTACCTGTACTTGTTTTGATGTAATCTGCACCAGCATACATAGCAAGAATAGAAGCCTTCTTGATGTTGCTTGCAGTTCCAAGGCATCCTGTTTCGAGGATAACCTTCATAGGAACATTCTCTCCGCATATTGCCTTTAGCTCGCTTATCTCATCGCATACGCCTTCAATATCTCCGCTAAGGAACTTACCTACTGGCATCACGATATCGATCTCTGTGGCGCCATCTTTTACTGCAAGGGCCGTCTCTGCCACCTTTACCTCAATACGCGCCTGAGAGCTAGGAAATGAGCCGGAAACACAGGCTATCTCTACGCCTTCTACTTCGAGAGTGTCCTTTACTATCTCTGCAAAGCAAGGATATACGCAGATTGTTGCAACGTGGGGTAGGTTAGGGTACTCGTTGTCGAAAGCATTTACTCGCTCTGTGAATGCCATTACAGATACGTCGCTGTCGGTTGGTTTCAGAGTTGTGAGTTCTATGCTTCCGAAGAGGAATTTCTTCACGTCAAGAGTGTCGTTCTCCGGCACTTTTGTAGCGATGATATCTCTTACCTTTGCCTTGATATCGGCATCGTTGAGCTCGCAATTATACTGAGATAATGCTTGCTCGTACTTTGAATTTTCTTTGATTTCCATCTTTACTCTATCTACTTTTTACTTTAATCTTTATACTTTACTCTTTACTCCTTACTCCTTACTCTTTAAACTTTACTCTCTAAACTCTACTCCTTATTCTTCGTATCCATACAGATTGTGACAGGTCCGTCATTCAGCAATTCTACCTTCATATCAGCCCCGAACTCACCTGTCTCTATATGTTTGCCCGTCTCTGCCTCTAAAGCCTTGCAGAACGCCTCATAGAGGGGAATAGAAATGTTGTGTGGAGCAGCCTTCAGCCATGAAGGTCGGTTGCCTTTCTTGTAGCTCGCCATAAGGGTGAATTGAGATACTACAAGACAGTTGCCGTCAACATCCATCACGGAACGGTTCATAACGCCGTTCTCGTCGTCGAAAATACGTAGCTTAGATATCTTACCCACAAGCCAGTCGATGTCCTCTTGTGTGTCGTCTGACTGTACTCCAAGAAGAATCAGAAGGCCTTGTTCTATCTTTCCTTTTACCTCTCCGTCAATAGTGACGGATGCATGCTTTACTCTTTGTATTACAGTTCTCATGTTGCAAAGATAATAAAAAAAACGAAGAGTGAAGAACGAAGAGTGAAGAATTTGAGTTTGTTTTGTTGTTTGAGGTCATGAGTCTCTCTTTTTACGATAAAAAACTAACTTAAATTCTTCACTCTTCACTCTTAGTTCTTCACTAAAACAGTCCGAGTCCTTCCTTGACGATTCTCGCCTTTGCCTTGCCTATAACTTCTGCTATTGCATCCTCGTCTGCTTCCTTGATCCTCTTGACGCTCTTGAAGGCTTTTAAGAGGGTTTCCTTCGTCACTTTGCCTATGCCCTTGATATCGTCAAGCTCCGAGTGTAAAGCGTGCTTAGAGCGCTTGTCTCGGTGGAAGGTTATAGCGTATCTGTGAACCTCGTCTTGAAGCTGTGTGAGTACGTGGAAAAGTTCGCTATTGGTCTTTAGCTGTATGGTCTTTGGAGGGAATCCGAAAAGCAATTCGTTAGTACGGTGCTTATCGTTTTTTGCAAGACCGGCAATAGGGATGTTAAGGTGCAGAGTGTCCTCTACAATCTCTCGAACAACATTCATCTGACCAATACCTCCATCGCATACGATAAGGTCCGGGTAACGTATGTCTTCGTTCTCTGGATCCTGCTCTTTTTCTTCTTTTATTCTGCCGTATCTTCTCAGAACAACCTCCTGCATAGAGGCATAGTCGTCAGGACCCGTAACGGTCTTTATATTGTACTTGCGATAGTCTTTCTTTGAAGGCTTCATACCCTTGAAGACAACACATCCTGCAACGGCATCCGTACCCGAAATATTGGAGTTATCAAATGCTTCTATCTGGTATGGCATCTTGTCTAATCCGAGCTTCTCTTGCAGTTCCTTCATCAAGCGCACAGACTTCTGTTCAGGATTAAGCTTATCAGCCTGTTTAAGGCGGTCAAAACGGTATTGCTTGCAGTTCATCTGCGACAGCTCCAGCAAGTGCTTCTTATCGCCTCTTTGGGGCACAAAAAGCGTGGCGTTCGGGATGGTCCATTCCATCTCCATAGGCACTATTATTTCCTTTGCTGTAGAGTGGAATCTGTCGCGTATCTCTGGTATTGCCTGAAGGAGTAGTTCCTTGTCGGTCTCGTCGAGCTTGCGTTTGTATTCGAAGGTGAAACTTTGGTTTATCGTACCATTAGTTACGTGCAGATAGTTGATGAATGCGTTGTGCTTATTTTCATCATCGTCGATGCTGAATACATCCACGTCTGTTATGGTATGAGATACTACCTCGCTCTTGGCACAGAACTGGTCGATGAGAAGGTATTTCTGCTTTAATACTTCGGCCTCTTCGAACTTCATTTCCTCGGCCTTCTGCATCATCTGCTCGTAGATTATCTTGCTTAGCTCTCGGGTGTTTCCTTTCAGAATCTCCCTTGCCATGCGGATATTCTCCTGATATTCGTCGTAGGACTGCTTGTTAATGCAAGGAGCGCCACAGTTCTTTATATGGTATTCCAAGCACGCCTTATACTTGTTTTCCGCGATTCCTTCGCGTGTTATAGGCATTCTGCAAGTACGAGGATGGTAGAGCTTGTTTATAAGGTCCAGAATCGTGTACATAGAGCCTATATGGGAGTATGGGCCATAGAACGTACCAAACTTACGGTTTATCTGCCTTGTCTTGAATATACGAGGGTATAATTCGTTGGTTACAACGATGCTTGGGTATGTTTTTCCGTCTTTTAAGAGAACATTATACCTTGGATTGTATTTCTTTATGAGGGAGTTTTCGAGCAAAAGGGCATCTTCCTCGGTGTTTACTACGGTATAGGTTATGTTATGTATCTTACTAACCAGTACTTTTGTCTTGAATCTATCGACTTCTTTGTGGAAATAGGACGAAACTCTGCGCTTTAGGTTCTTTGCCTTTCCTACGTATATAATAGTTCCCTCGGAATCGTAGTATTGGTACGACCCCGGCTTCTCGGGCATTGACAGAACAATACTCTTTAATTTTTCGAGTCTGGCTATGTTCTCTTCTTTTGTCATGACTAATGTTTCACGTGAAACACGATATTCTTTAAAGTTCTAAATATCAATAATTTACCGATGTTACGAACGTAACACTATGATGTGAAACTTCGGTGTTTTCGGGATTTTTGTGTTTAGACTTTAATGCTGTCCTACAATAAAAAAGCCTCCCTGTAGGGGAGGTTATGATAGAGTCTTATACGACCATAAGCGTTGAAATCTCAGCATCAGTATCGGCGAAAACATCGCGACCATGTAGTCCTTCGATGGTGAGTTCTATGATGAAACTGATGTAAATCTTCTTTGGGTTGAATTTCTTCACCAATTCGTATGCTGCTCGCATGCTTCCGCCCGTTGCAAGGAGATCGTCGTGGATTAGAACAACGTCATTTTCGCCGATAGAATCGCTAATCATGCAAATAGTATCTTTGCCGTATTCCTTGGTGTAATCGTATGAAATCACGTTTCCTGGCAATTTTCCCGGCTTGCGTGCCATTACAAAGCCTGCGTTCAATTCTGAGGCTACTACAGGACCGAGTAGGAAGCCGCGGCTTTCCAAGCCTACAACCTTTGTTATGCCTTTGTCCTTGTAAATATCCACGACTTCATCGCGCATGATATGAAGACATTCAGGGTTGTTGAATAACGTGCTGATATCCTGAAACTGTATTCCAGGAATAGGAAAATCCGGAATTACCCGCAGATTCTTTAATAGGGTAGGGTTGTTCATTGCTATGATATTTTTAATTCTTTATTCCTAATTATATATTAGTTGTTCCACGTGAAACATTCTTACTTTATCTAACTCTACAGTAGGTCCGTTGTACCTCCGTTCCAAATCCGTTTCAAGTCCGTTCCATTGGAACGGCGGTTTATCTGCCCATCAAGACAAGCAATACGTTGATATCGCTTGGTGAAACGCCCGGAATACGTGAAGCCTGTGCGAGGGTCTCTGGATTGATGTTTTCCAGTTTCTGACGCGCCTCTGTAGAAAGACCTTTCAGTTCGCTGTAATCGAAATGCCCTTGAATACGGATGTTCTCAAGTCGGTGCATTTTCTCAGCGGCCTGTTTCTCGCGCTCGATATAACCTTGATATTTTATCTGTATCTCGGCAGTTTCGGCAATTTCCTGTCTGCGATTTGCCGGACGGTTGATAATCTCTTTCAGATGAGGTAATGATTCTGCGAGCCATTCAATCGAGATTCCCGGACGCGCGATGAGTTCGTGGAGCTTGCATCCGTAATGGAGTGGGGTAGAACCGATGCTTTCAAGAGCAGCGTTTACTTCCTTTGGCTTCACATTGGTTCTGTTGCAGTAATCGATGATTTCAGCAATATGCTCCTTTTTCTCCTGCCACCAGGCATTTCTCTCGTTTGTAGCAACGCCAAGAGCATAGGCACGTTCTGTGAGGCGGGCATCAGCATCATCTTGACGAAGAAGAATACGATATTCTGCACGTGAAGTGAACATACGATAAGGTTCATCAACACCTTTTGTGACCAAATCATCGATGAGAACGCCTATATAAGCCTCGTCTCTGTGAAGGATGAGAGGGTGATAGGTGCTAGGTGATGCGTTCTCGGTGTTGGTGCTTCCTGCGAATATAGCAGCATTAATACCAGCAACCAAACCTTGACCTGCAGCCTCCTCATAGCCTGTTGTTCCATTTACCTGACCGGCAAAGAACAGTCCGCTGACCTTCTTGCTCATCAGCGAGTGGTCGAGTTGGGTAGGGTCGAAGTAATCATACTCTATGGCATAGCCCGGGCGATATACCTTTACATCCCTAAGAGCCGGAATCTTCTTCAGAGCCTCTAACTGAACCTCGATAGGCATAGAACTTGAGAAACCATTTAGATACATCTCGTTGGTGTTAAGTCCTTCAGGCTCAAGGAATAGCGGGTGATGATCCTTGTCAGGAAATGTCACGAGTTTTGTCTCTATGGAAGGACAATAACGAGGACCTGTGGATTGAATCTGTCCGTTGAAAAGGGGCGAATCTGCAAGTCCGCTCTTCAAAGTCTCGTGAACTTCCTCATTTGTCGTAAAAGTCCAGCAAGGGAGGAAAGCGCCGTTAAGGTCTATTTTTGATTCGTCCTTGTTCAGACGCAGATATTCCTTCATATAGGAGAAGCTATGATAGTCATGCTCTCCTGGCTGAAGTTCAGCATCCTCAAAATGCACGGACCTTTTGTCAATTCTCACCGGAGTTCCGGTTTTCATCCTTGCAGAACGAATGCCGAGAGCATTAAGACATTCCGTAAGATGAGGAACGGGAAGCTCGGCACAACGACCGCCAGGAACCATTTTCCTGCCGATGTGCATGAGTCCGTTGAGGAAAGTACCGGCTGTAATGACTACTGTTGGGGCCTTTATCTCAATGCCCCAGATGGTTCTTACGCCTATGACCCTTGTCTTACCTCTTTGAGGAGAGGTGTTTTTTGTAACATTCTGAGCATCAATACAATCCGAGTTCTCTTCCCCTTGGGGGAGTTGGAGGGGGGCTGTTAGTATTTCCTCCACCTGATCCTGCCAGATATCGAGATTCTCAGTAGAGTCGAGCACTTCACGCCATTTCCAGATGAACTGTCCGCGGTCGCATTGAGCGCGAGGACTCCACATGGCAGGACCCTTTGAGCGATTGAGCATACGGAATTGAATGGAAGTAGCATCAGTCACAATTCCCATACCACCACCGAGGGCATCTATTTCGCGGACAATCTGTCCTTTGGCAATACCTCCAACGGCAGGGTTGCACGACATCTGTGCAATCTTGTTCATGTCCATAGTTATGAGGCAGGTTTTAGCCCCCATTCTTGCTGCAGAATGAGCGGCTTCGCAACCGGCGTGGCCACCTCCAACGACTATGACATCGTAATATAGAGTTGTCATTTTTTTAAAATTTTCTACAAAAGTAAGAAGAAATTTTGAATTTTCAAGTAGAAAAGTTTGTTTTATCACTATTTTTAATTAATTTTGCAGTCTAATTCATATTAAATTAGAAAAAATGCTTTAATTCCTAATTCTTTTCATAGAATACATACAATCGAAAAAACTCAAAACATTATTTATAACTTTATTTAAACAACAATCATTTATGTGGTTATTTAATTCATCAATCGGAAGAAAGGTTGTTATGTCAGTAACTGGCATGGCGCTCATCCTGTTCTTAACGTTCCACATGTCAATGAATGTAGTGGCGCTCTTCTCAGAGGAGGGCTACAACATGATCTGTGAAATGCTCGGCGCTAACTGGTACGCTGTAGCAGCAACAGCAGGTCTTGCTGCATTGGCTGTAATTCACATCTTCTATGCTTTCGTCCTGACAGCACAGAATCGTAAGGCACGTGGTGACAACAAGTATGCTGTTACTGACAAGCCAGCAAAGGTAGAGTGGGCATCACAGAATATGCTCGTTCTCGGCCTTATCGTAGTTGTAGGTCTTTGCCTCCACCTTTACGATTTCTGGTCAAAGATGATGCTTCAGGAGCTTATCGGTGGCGACACTATTTACGCAACAGACGGTGCTTATTGGATTCGTCACACTTTCTCTGATCCAATTCACGTTGTGATTTACCTCATCTGGCTTGTTGCTCTCTGGTTCCACCTCACACACGGTTTCTGGAGTGCTCTTCAGACAGTGGGTTGGAATGGTAAGACATGGTTCTGCCGTTGGAAGGTTATCAGCATTGCTTACTCAACACTCCTGTTCGCAGGCTTTGCCATCGTAGTTATCTATTTCGCTATCAGCGAGATGTGTGGTGGTAGCTGCTGCTAATTAGTTAACTAGAATCTCTAGATTATCTAGAATTTCTGGAATATCTGGAACAACTAGAAAAAATCAAAACAAAATGACTAAAGTATTAAATTCAAGAATACCAGAGGGACCAGTAGCACAGAAGTGGACCGAATTCAAGGCTCACCAGCGTCTGGTTAACCCAAAGAACAAACTGAAGCTCGACGTTATCGTAGTAGGTACTGGTCTTGCAGGTGCTTCTGCTGCTTCTTCTCTCGGTGAGATGGGCTTCAACGTACTTAACTTCTGCATTCAGGACTCTCCACGTCGTGCTCACTCTATCGCTGCACAGGGTGGTATCAATGCTGCTAAGTGCTATCAGAATGACGGTGACTCTGTATATCGTCTTTTCTACGATACTGTAAAGGGTGGCGACTACCGTGCTCGTGAGGCTAACGTATATCGTCTTGCAGAGGTTTCAAATAACATTATTGACCAGTGCGTTGCACAGGGTGTTCCTTTCGCTCGTGAGTACGGCGGCATGCTCGCTAACCGTTCTTTCGGTGGTGCTCAGGTATCTCGTACATTCTACGCTAAGGGTCAGACAGGTCAGCAGCTTCTCCTCGGTGCTTACTCTTCACTTATGTGTCAGGTAAACGCTGGTAAGGTAAAGCTCTACACCCGTTATGAGATGGAAGACGTTGTTATCATCGACGGTCGTGCTCGTGGTATCATCGCTAAGAACCTCGTTACTGGTAAGCTCGAGCGTTTCTCTGCTAACGCAGTAGTTATCGCTACAGGTGGTTATGGTAACGCTTACTTCCTCTCTACAAATGCTATGGGCTGTAACTGTACAGCAGCTATCCAGTGCTATCGTAAGGGCGCTATGATGGCTAACCCTTCATACGTTCAGATTCACCCAACATGTATTCCTGTACACGGTGACAACCAGTCAAAGCTTACTCTGATGTCAGAGTCTCTGCGTAACGACGGTCGTATCTGGGTACCTAAGAACATTGAGGATGCTAAGGCTCTTCAGGCAGGTACAAAGCAGGGTTGGGATATCCCAGAGCAGGATCGTGACTACTATCTCGAGCGCCGTTACCCAGCATTCGGTAACCTCGTACCTCGTGACGTGGCTTCTCGTGCTGCTAAGGAGCGTTGTGACAAGGGCTTCGGTGTAAACAACACAGGTCTTGCTGTATTCCTCGACTTCTCTGAGTCTATCCAGCGCCTCGGTATCAACGAGATCCGTCAGCGTTACGGTAACCTCTTTGATATGTATGAGGAGATCACAGACGTTAACCCAGGTGAGTTCGTTCGCTCTGAGGGTGGTTTCGACTACTATAAGCCAATGATGATCTTCCCTGCTATCCACTATACAATGGGTGGTATCTGGGTTGACTATGAGCTTCAGACAACAATCCCTGGTCTCTTCGCTATCGGTGAGTGTAACTTCTCTGACCACGGTGCTAACCGTCTTGGTGCTTCTGCTCTTATGCAGGGTCTTGCTGACGGTTACTTCGTACTTCCTTACACAATCCAGAACTACCTCGCTGACCAGTCAATCTGGCCACGTCTCTCTACTGATATGCCAGAGTTTGACGAGGCTGAGAAGGCTGTTGATGCAGAGCTTACACGTCTCCTTAACATCAAGGGTAAGCGTTCTGTGGATTCTATCCACAAGGAGCTTGGCCACATCCTTTGGGAGCATGTAGGTATGGGTCGTACCAAGGAAGGTCTTGAGGAAGGTATCAAGCTTATCAAGGCTCTCCGTCAGGAGTTCAACACTAACCTCTTCGTTCCAGGAGCTAAGGAAGGTCTCAATGTAGAGCTTGACAAGGCTGTTCACCTCCGTGACTTCATCCTTATGGGTGAGCTTATCGCTACTGACGCACTCCATCGTGAGGAGTCTTGCGGTGGTCACTTCCGTGAGGAGCACCAGACAGAGGAAGGTGAGGCAAAGCGCGATGATGAGCACTTCTTCTACGTAGGCGCTTGGGAGTACCAGGGCAATGATGATACAACCCCTGTACTTAACAAGGAGCCTCTTGAGTATGAGATAATCAAGGTACAAACACGTAATTACAAGAACTAAAATGGCAAATATTTCTTTCACAATAAAATATTGGAAGCAGAATGGTCCTAAGGATAAGGGTCATTTCGATGAGCGTGAAATGAAGAACATCCCAGATGATACTTCATTCCTTGAGATGCTCGATATGCTCAATGAGCAGTTGATCAGCGAGGGTAAGGAGCCTTTCGTATTCGATCATGACTGTCGTGAGGGAATCTGTGGTATGTGTTCACTCTATATCAACGGTACTCCTCATGGTAAGACAGAGACTGGCGCAACAACATGTCAGCTCTACATGCGTCGCTTCAAGGACGGTGAGACTATCGTTGTAGAGCCTTGGCGTTCAGCTGGTTTCCCAGTTATCAAGGACTGTATGGTTGACCGTTCAGCATTCGATAAGATTATCGCTGCTGGTGGTTACAACACAATCCGTACAGGTCAGGCTCAGGATGCTAACGCTATCCTCATTCCTAAGCAGGATGCTGACGAGGCTATGGACTGCGCTACATGTATCGGTTGCGGTGCTTGCGTAGCAGCTTGTAAGAACGGTTCTGCTATGCTCTTCCTCTCTTCTAAGGTATCACAGCTCGCACTCCTCCCACAGGGTCGCCCAGAGGCTGCAAAGCGTGCTAAGGCTATGATTGCAAAGATGGATGAGCTGGGCTTCGGTAACTGTACAAACACACGTGCATGTGAGGCTGTATGTCCAAAGAACGAGTCTATTGCTAACATTGCTCGCCTTAACCGTGAGTTCATCAAGGCAAAGCTCGCTGACTAAAAATTAGATATTTTTCGGTCATAAATAAGGGAACTGATGGTTTTTATACTATCAGTTCCTTCTTTTTTTACGAATTTAAGCATTTTTTCTTGGTGAAAAGAAAAAGATTTCATATATTTGCAGTCGTAAATCTATTAGAAAAGCAAGAATCAAATAATCATTATAACTATGAAACTTATAATCGAGAAAAATGATACCACTATAACAGGTATCCTTGAAGGTCGTCTTGACACAGCAGCTTCTACACAGTTTGCTATAGATATGGAAGAGCTTGTAGAGAACGCAGATAAACACATCGTGCTCAACTGTGAGAAGATGGAGTTTATTTCTTCTTCTGGTCTTCGACTATTCCTTTCCCTTCGCAAGAAAACAATATCTCAAGGTGGTGATGTAACTATTAAGGGGGCATTGCCTGCCGTTAAGCAGGTATTTGCCATTACAGGCTTTACGGCCCTGTTCAATTTTGAGGATTAAACACTCACTTTATATTGGCGTTTTAATATCTAAGGAGTTATGCAGTTGCTCTTAAAGAACGATATCTCGCAAGTGCCATTATTAGCTGATTTCATCAATCAGGTATGTGATAAGTTTGCCCTTGACTCAAATCTCTCTTTCCAGTTGAATCTGGTGCTTGAGGAGGCTGTAGTCAATGTCATTCAGTATGCCTATCCTGATGGTGGAGAGCATACATTCACGTTGGATGCTGATATGGAAGCTGATACTGTCACTTTCGTACTTAGGGACGACGGAAAGCCGTTCAACCCTTTGACGGAGGCTCCTGATGTGGATATTAGCCTTTCCGCAGAGAAACGCAAAATCGGTGGATTGGGTATTTTCCTTGTTCAGCATATGATGGACGAAGTGGATTATCAGCGTACTCCTAAAGGTGAGAATGTGTTGGTGATGAAGAAAAAGAGTAGCTAGTAAAGTGAATAGTGAAAAGTAAAGAGTGAAGAATTTGAGTTACTTTTTATTGCAGAAAGGCAATCAACGGCCTTAAACTACAATACTAACTCAAATTCTTCACTCTTTACTTTTCATTCATCCCAAGGCTCCCCCTTGAGGGGCTAGGGGGCTTTAGTTATTGAAATAATAGATGAAGATAGCTACGCCCTCGAGAGCCTTCTTGCCTGTTTCCTTTACGTTCATGGTGAACTTAACCTCGGTTTTAACGGCACCGCGGAGGTTCTGGATGCTCTGAAGCTTTGTTGTGAGATTGATGCTTTGACCAGAAAGAACTGGCTGACCGAACTTCATCTTGTCAATACCGTAGTTTACGAGCATTTTCACGTTTCTTACGTCAACAATCTGCTCCCAGAGGTGAGGGAGAACAGAGAGTGTGAGATAACCGTGAGCGATAGTAGTGCCAAACTGGCTTTCTGTCTTTGCACGCTCTGTGTCAACGTGAATCCACTGGTGGTCGAGAGTAGCGTCAGCAAACAGGTTGATACGTTCCTGAGTAAGTTCTACATAGTCAGAAGTACCGAGTTCCTTTCCTTCGTATGAAGCGAATTCCTCGAAGCTGTTGATGATAAGTTTTTCCATTTTTATTCTTCTACTTTATACTTTCTACTTTAATCTTTCTACTTTACTCTACTTCTTACTTTCCTGCTTTGTAGCACCAGTCTGTGCGTCAGTCTTCTGCTCGCTTTTCTTAGCCTTGCAACAATCCTTCTTTTCGCACTTTTTTGTCTTGTCACATGCTTTCTTCTCGCACTTCTCAGTATTGCACTTCTTATCACCTGTGCTTTTCTTCTGATCCTGTGCGTTAACCGTCAAGGCCATCATTGCAATGAGGCCGAGTATTAAAGTCTTTTTCATTTTTGTTTGTTATTATAAATTCTCTGCAAAAATACTAATAAAACACCGAATGTCAAAGACTAAGTACGTTTTTTTATGTTTTTATCATCATTTGTAGGTATTTTTTCCTCATATCTGTCAATATTTTATACCCTCTTATTGAAAATAAGTTGATTTTTAGTAATTTTGCATTCAATGACACTAAAAGAACTTCATATCGGACAATCGGCAACCGTTACAACAGTAGGAGGTAGCGGTTCTCTTCGCCAGCATTTCCTTGACATGGGACTTATCCCTGGAGCTGTTGTGAAACTCAAGAAATATGCCCCTATGGGCGATCCTATGCAGCTCACCATTCACGGTTACGAACTCACCCTTCGCCTTGCTGATGCGGATAAGATAGAAATCACTCCTGATGTGCCTGCTGATGATGAAGAAGAAGAGCCACGTCTCATTTCAGGTCATCATCCGGGTATTGGAGAGCCGGGCATATACCATGACCCTACTCATGCCCATCCCCTTCCAGAAGGAGAGATACTCACATTCGCCCTTGCAGGAAACCAGAACTGCGGAAAGACAACGCTTTTCAATCAACTTACGGGTGCTAATCAGCATGTGGGCAACTTCCCGGGTGTCACCGTTGACCGTAAGACTGGAGCTATCCGTGGACAGAAAAACACCGAAGTCACCGACCTTCCTGGCATCTATTCGCTCTCTCCTTACACAAGCGAGGAGGTCGTTAGCCGTAAGTTCATCCTTGAAGAGAAGCCTAAGTGCATCATCAATATCGTTGACTCTACCAATATAGAGCGTAACCTCTACCTCTCCATGCAGCTCATGGAACTTGGCATCCCTATGGTTCTTGCGCTGAATATGATGGACGAACTTGAAGGAAACGGAGGATATGTTCATGTCAATGAGATGGAGTCTATGCTCGGAATTCCGGTTGTGCCTATCTCAGCAGCCAAGGGCGAGGGCATCTCCGAACTTGTGGAGCACGCCATGCACATCGCCATGTATCAAGAGGTGCCAGCCGTGCAGGATTTCTGTTCAAAAGAAGAGCATGGAGGCGCCGTGCATCGTTGTCTTCATGCCATCATGCACTTGATAGAGGATCATGCCAAGCGTGCTGATATCCCTGTCCGCTTTGCCACTTCAAAGCTTGTGGAGGGTGATAAACTCGTCATTGACGCGCTCAAGCTTTCGCAGAACGAACGTGAAACCATCGAGCATATCCTTTGTCAGATGGAAGAGGAGCGAGGACTTGACCGTGCAGCTGCTATGGCTGATATGCGATTCTCTTTCATCCAGAATATCTGCAAGAAGTCGGTTACTCATCCTCATAAGAGCAAGGAACACTACCGTTCTGAGAAGATAGACGCTGTTCTCACAGGTAAATACACCGCGATTCCCGCATTTTTAGGCATCATGGCGGCAATTTTCTGGCTTACCTTTGATGTTATAGGCGGAAGCCTCCAAGAGCTGTTAGAGGGCGGAATAGAGTGGTTCACCGAGATGTCGGATAATGCGATGAAATCGTGGGAAGTGAATGAAATCGTCCGCTCGCTCATTATTGATGGCGTATATGCCGGCGTGGGAAGCGTGGCTAGCTTTGTGCCTATCATCGTCACCCTGTTCTTCTTCCTCTCCATGCTTGAGGATTCAGGCTATATGGCGAGAATAGCATTCGTAATGGACCGTCCTTTGCGTAAACTCGGTCTTTCCGGCCGTTCCATCGTTCCTTTGCTCATAGGATTCGGCTGTTCCGTACCTTCTGTTATGGCAAGCCGCACGTTGCCTTCTATGCGTGACCGTAAGATAACGATAATGCTCACGCCTTTCATGTCATGCACGGCAAAGCTTCCTATCTACGCATTCTTCTGTGCTGCTTTCTTTCCCGATAATGCTGCTCTTGTCATGGTTGCATTGTACCTTCTCGGTATCATCGTGGGAATAGTCGTGGCTCTCATTCTGAAGAAGACATTCTATCGCGGTAATCCTGTGCCTTTTGTTATGGAGTTGCCAAACTACCGAATGCCTTCAGCACGTTCTACCCTTATGCTCCTTTGGGAGAAGAGCCGTGACTTCCTTCAGCGTGCCTTCACCGTCATCTTCATGGCGACAATCGTTATATGGTTCCTCCAGTCGTTCGGTTTCCACCTTCAGCATGTGGAGAATGCCGATGACTCAATCCTTGGCATTGTGGCTGATTTCGTATCTCCTGTCTTTGCCCCACTCGGATTTGGCGACTGGCGCGTATGTACGGCGCTTGTGGGCGGCTTTATGGCTAAGGAGAGTGTAGTAAGTACTCTCACCGTGCTTTTCGGCGCAGGAACGTCTATAAACACCATTTTAACGGTTTCATCGGCAGTTTCATTGCTCGTATTCTGTCTTCTCTACACCCCTTGCGTGGCAGCAATAGCTTCTATCCGCAGGGAGATAGGAAAGAAGTATGCTGTAGCTGTTGTCTTTGGTCAGTGTGCCATTGCCTATGTGGTAGCCCTGTTTGCATATTGGATTTTCTAAAATGAATATAGTCAGTATCATTCTCTTGTCCGTCGTTGTCCTTGCCTTTGTCATGGTTGCACGCTCTTATTTCCGTGGAAATCATGGCAAGAAGAGCTGTTGCGATACAGGCGATGGTGATGGCAGGAAATGCAACTGCGGAAACTGTAACGGCTGTGGTTTTCACTAATCCCTTATCTCTCAACTCTAACCCCTAACCCTCATAAATGGGATTTGGTAGGGATTTGGTTGGGAATTGCAAGGGAGTTGCCTTCGCCTCGCCCTCTACTTACTTATACTCTAAATTTCGAAAAAAACAAGGGTGAAAGCCAACTTTTTTCATTTTCTTGAGATATGCCGCGAAATTTCAATTATTTCAATTATTTCAATAAAATATATGCACGCACATCTTGCCGTCATCGAGAACCTGTACATGAAAATAATATTTATATATATAAATAATTATATATATAAATATTAAATTTTTACTCACTTCATAACGTGTGTCCATTTTTAATTGAAATTATTGAAATAATTGAAATCCTGTCGGGCGAGATCTGTATTTTTCCTGATTTCGGTTGACAATTTTTCTTGATTTTCTTGTAATAAAGTGAACTAATCTGCGTCTAATGTAATAAAAGTATCAATAAAGGCGTTATCATAACAATAAAAATTATACTAAATCAAAAATGAAAAAATCATTTATCTTGCTTGTTCTTGCATGTTCTTTCGTAGGAGCAAGCGCCCAGACAGGTAAAGGCTATGACCGCGCTAACATGAACCTTAGCGTGAACCCTGGTGATGACTTCGTGGAGTATGCCACGGGTTCGTATATCAAGAGTCATCCACTTCGTCCGGACCAGACGAGTAACGGCTCTTTCGTTGATCTCTATGAGCTTAACCAGAAGCAGATCAATGAGCTTATCCTTCAGTTTGCCAATAATCCACAGGCAAAGGGTTCTCTTGGTCAGAAGATAGGCACTCTTTACAACCAGATGATGGACTCTGTAGGTCGTGACAAGAAGGGCTATGAGCCTATCAAGCCTATTCTTGAGCGTGTTCGTGCCATTAAGGATCGAAAGGAGTATGTGCGTGTATGCTCAGACATCGACCGTAAGGGCGGTAGTACTCTGATGCTCGGTCTTGGTGTTGGTGCGGATATGCGTCAGGCCGACCAGAATCTTGTAGGTATCGGTCAGGCAGGTCTCGGACTTGGTACTCGTGATTACTATTTCAACGAAGACCCTCAGACTGTGGCTATCCGTGAGGCATACAAGCAGTATGGCAAGTCAATGTTCATGCTCGTAGGCTATGATGAGGCTACTGCACAGAAGAAGATGGATGCTGTATATGCCATTGAAAAGCGTCTTGCAGAGCCTTGGTATAGTCAGGTGAAACTCCGTGACGTTAGTGCTAACTATCATAAGATGTCATTCCAAGAATTGGTGCGTGATTTCCCTGGCATTGACTGGACTACAGTCTTCTGGGTTTCAGGTTTCCCAGCTTTCGACTATGTTGATGTAGGACAGCCAGAGCCTATCCATGAGGTGGAGAAGATATATGCTGATACCCCGCTCGAAGACCTCAAGAGCTATGCAGAGCTTAATGTGATAGGTCATGCAGCAGCATATCTCTCAGCTGATTTCCGCAAGGCTCAGTTTGCTTTCCGCAAGGTGTTCAGTGGACAGCAGGAGGACGACCCAATGTGGAAGCGTGCTACAAACCTCGTGAACAGCGTCATGGGTGAGCCTATCGGTAAGATGTACTGTGAGAAGTATTTCCCAGAGTCATCCAAGCAGCGTATGCTCCAGCTTGTGCGTAACCTCCAGACAGCACTCTCACAGCGTATTGACGAGGCTACATGGATGAGTGCAGAGACAAAGGCACAGGCAAAGGACAAGCTTGAGAACTTCATAGTGAAGATAGGATATCCTGACAAGTGGAAGGACTTCACCAACCTTGAGATTTCTGACACTCTCAGTCTTACTGAGAATCTTGACAATGTGAGTGAGTTCTTCCTCCTTGATGATCTTCGCAAGAAGGTGAACAAGCCTGTTGACAAGTCAGAATGGTTTATGACTCCTCAGACCATCAATGCCTATTACAATCCTACGAGCAATGAGATATGCTTCCCTGCAGGTATTCTCCAGCCTCCTTTCTTTGACCCGGAGGCTGACGATGCATTGAACTATGGTGCTATCGGCGGTGTCATCGGTCATGAGATGTCACACGGCTTTGACGATCAGGGATGTCAATTTGACAAGACAGGTAATCAGCGCAACTGGTGGACGGAGCAAGACAAGAAGAACTTCGACCAGCGCACACAGGTCCTCGTTGATCATTTCTCTAACATAGAGGTTGTCAACGGAAAGAAAGTAAACGGAAAACTCACTCTTGGCGAAAACATCGGAGATAATGGTGGTTTGAATATCGCTCTTCGTGCTCTGCGTAATACAGGTAATAACGCTGTTATCGACGGTTTCACCGCAGATCAGCGCTTCTTCCTTGCTTGGGCTCGCGTATGGGCAGGTACAAGTCGTCCTGAGTATCAGGAGATGCTCATCACAGTTGATCCGCACTCACCTGAGTTAGCCCGAGTTAATGGCGCACTTCCTATGGTTGACGACTGGTACACAGCCTTCAACATCAAGAAAGGCAAGCTCTTCGTTCCTAAGAAGAAGAGAGCGCATATTTGGTAGGAAATGAAAGCAAATTAACAGCAAGTAGCTGTTGTATTAGAAAAGTAAATTAGGAGTAAATTAAATCAGTAAATTCTCTGGAAATTACAATAATGAAGATTTCCAAGCAGCGAATGCTGCGTATATGATTTACTGATTTAATTTACTCCTAATTTGCTTTCAGTTTTTCAGAAAGTCTTCTTGCCTAAGCGTTTTTTTACTTTCCAAGCAACTGATCAAGATATTGGTAGAAGTTTGGGTCTTCTCCTACTATATACTTGGCAATCTTCCCCTCTGGATCAACGAGAACCTTTGTAGGAAAGCCCTGAATCTGGTAACTCTTCAGGATATCCGCTGATTTCCTTGGGTTATAGACGTGCTTCCAAGGCAGTTCCAATTCTTTTACTGCGTCCTTCCATTTCTTCTCAGGATCATTGCAATCCACGCCTAAAATCTCCATTTTATCGGAGTATTTATCGTAGTATTCTTTCATCTTTGGCATACCTCTTACGCACCAGATACACCATGAACCCCAGAAATCTATTAGTACATACTTTCCTCTCAGACTTGACAGTGCCAGAGGCTTGCCGTTGATGTCGTTGAGAGTGAAATCTGGTGCTATCTGACCTTCGGCAATACCTTCCTGATTGTCGTTTGCTTCAGACACAGCCTCTGTCTGGACGTCCTTCTGCTCATTAGTTACAGAGTTGTTGTGACGAGCATCACAAGCACAGCATATTACTGCACAAGCGAGAGAGATAAAGATTTTCTTCATGATTATTTCTTTAATTTATTGTGTAGACCTATATTTTGCGTTGTTTGACCAATTTTGCATATAATCCCTATATAATAACGTATGAGAACGCATAATTGTGACGAGGATATAGTTAATATTCCCTAAAATATGCAGGTAATAGTCGTAATTCCAGGATTTTGAGCTATTTTTGCATAAAACAAAGACATAATATGCGGATTCCTTTAATAGTCATATCATTACTGCTGTCTCTTCCTGGGTTTGCCCAGAAATATCCCGGAGGTAGCATGTATAGTGTGCCTACCCGTCAGAAATACGAGTTCATGCGCAATCTACCTGTCTATGCCGACAGTCTGCTTGAGGATCTAACATACCCTCTTGCATGGGGAAACAGCGATATAACCGACTTTGACGAGTGGAAGAAAGTTGCCCGACAAAAGGTATTTGACTGCATGCTCATGCCTCCTCCTCCCCCCGGAGATTTCGGTGTTACTGTCATCCGCGAAGAACAGAGGGAAGGGTATAAGGCCCGTCAGATAGAGATAAGACTGTCACGCTATTATACTGTTCCTGCCATCATTCTTATTCCTGATGGTAAGGGTCCTTTTCCTGCAATCAACTGTCTTCACGACCACGGGGGACACCTTTTCATCGGGAAGGAGAAGATGATTCGTCCGTTTGAACCTGACCTTGACTCGCTTGAATGTAACAATCCTGTGGCTCTTGAGGATAGTGTGGTGCTTGAGGATGCAGAGAAATGGGTTGAGGAACTATATGAAGGACAGTTCGTAGGCGATTATCTTGCCCAAAAGGGATATGTCGTCTTTAGTTCTGATGCTCCTTTATGGGGAGAAAGAGGTCAGAAGGAAGGGGCTCTTCGCAGCAAGTTTGATATGATTTGTGGAAATATGATGATGTACGGCATAGACCTTTCTGCCTATATGACCTATGATGACATTGCATGTACCGATTATCTCGCCACTCTACCTTTCGTTGATCCAAATAGAATAGGTTGTGTGGGGTTCTCTATGGGAGGTTATCGCTCTTGGTTGCTTGCTGCTCTTAGCGATAAGATTAAGACGGCTGTGTCCATTTCTTGGATGGTTACTACTCAGGAACAGATGTCGTTCAAGTATTCACGCACGGAGAATGGAGGTTTTGCCAACTGCTTCCCGGGACTTCGCCGTTGGTTGGATTACCCGCATATTGCCAGTCTTGCGTGTCCCAAGCCTATGCTTTTTATAAGTGGAACGAAAGACAAACTATTCCCAATCAATGGCGCAAACAGGGCATTTAGAATCATGCATAGTGTATGGGATAGTCAGGGTGCCGTCAATAATCTTCAGACTGAGATGTGGGATATTCCGCATAGTTGCGGAAAGCCAGTTCAGAGACGCGCCTTGGAGTTTTTCAAGGAACATTTGTAGATACAGGAATTGCTATGTTATATTAACGTCAGTTTGACGACTTGCTTTAGTTTGATGAGCCATAGCGAATAAATTACTTTTAGATGTTGCATAACATTACGTGAGTTCGACGAATTTGCCCACTTGTATATTATTGAATATCACGTAGTTGAAAGAACTCTGAAGGAGCGACACCTAAAAGGGCAGTCCGTTAAGGCTGTTATATTTGCCGATATAGGGGGAATGAGGTCTGTAGGACCGACACCTATTGTATTTATCTATGTTTTTAGGTGTCGCACTTACAGCGCTCCTTT
>CACZCN010000039.1:0-26235 GCA_902779665.1 uncultured Prevotellaceae bacterium
ACAAAGGCTTTCAGACAAGCAATACATTATGAAGGCTGAAAGCCTTTTAGAACATAAATGTTTTTTTCTGGTTTTTGTTTTTACCGGACAGCAATATTTCCCAAAAAGATAATTTACTTTCCAAGAAATAATTTGCTTTCCAAATAATATTCGCATAAGCGAGACTTTCTCTTGGTAAGATGGGAACTGGCGAAAAATTAAACGCAAAGATACAGAGCTTTGTGTTGCCTTGCACCTTTGCGTTTTGCATTTTTGCGTATGTATTTAGTATTATTAATAATCTTTACTTTGTGCCTGTATGTCCGTAGCCACCGGCACCGCGCTCTGTCTCGTCGAGTTCTTCAACGATCTGGAACTCTGCCTGCTCATGACGCGCAATGACCATCTGGGCAATACGCTCTCCCGGATTGATGATGAAATCCTCTTGTGAGAGATTGATGAGCAACGCCATTACTTCTCCACGGTAGTCGGCATCTACGGTGCCCGGGGAGTTGAGTACGGTGATACCGTGCTTCAGAGCAAGACCGCTGCGTGGGCGTATCTGTGCCTCGTAGCCTACAGGAAGGGCGATGCGGAGCCCGGTAGGGATGAGTTTGCGCTCAAGCGGATGAAGGGTTATCGGTTCCTCGATGTTTGCACGAAGATCCATACCTGCACTCTGTGGAGTGGCATACTGAGGAAGTGGCTGAGAGCCGGTGTTGATGACTTTGACGATCATAATGAAAAACGGCCTCTCCCCCCGCCCTCTCCTGTAGAGAGGGAGCCGGAGCGCGACAGGCATACTATTTGTTGGTTACTAATTAATCTTTTTGAATTGACTTGGGCATTCCGGCTCCCTCTCTACGGGAGAGGGCGGGGGGAGAGGCCGCTTGCTTATACTATCGGCAGACTCGTGCCGTTGAGTTTCTGATAGAAATCGAGGGCGAAGACATCGGTCATGCCGCTGACGAAGTCGATGACAGCCATGATACGGGTTTCGAGATTGTCGGATTGGATGTCGTACTGGCTACTGACACGGCAGAGGAGCTGTTTGGAGTAGAAACGCTCGGGATGCACGGCAGCCTCAATCATCTGCTCCATAAGGGTGTTGATGATGCGATAACCGGCAAGCTCGATGTCGATAACCGGTTTGCTGTGGTATATCTTCTTATAGGCAGTCTCGGTACAACGCTTGTATGCCTCGCGCTCACGCTCGGTTACGTATTCGATAAGCTCGCCTTCGAAGGTGCCGTCGAGGATTTCCTGCTCGTGCTTGAGGAATGCCTCCGCACATACGTTTTCGAGCTTTCCAATGGCACAGGCACGCATATATACCACCTGTTCGTTCTCATCGGTCAGGTCCTCGTCGGCAATGCGTTTCAGGATGTCCTGCTGGATGCTCTCCTCAAAGAATCCGAGGAGCAGTCGCTTGGTCTCCTCGAAGGTGAGGATTTTAAGCTTGTGAGCGTCTTCGATATCCATTATCTCATAGCAGATATCGTCGGCTGCCTCTACGAGATATACGAGAGGGTGACGGGCGTATTTCAGAGGCTCGCCCTCGTCGCTGAGACGCTTCATGCCCAATTCCTCTGCTACACGTCGGAAATAGCCTGCCTCGGTGTTGAAGAATCCGAACTTGCCGTGATTGCCTGCGCATGAAGATGCGAAAGGATACTTCACGATAGATGCAAGCATAGTGTAGGTCATCACGAAACCGCCCTTGCGACGACCGCAGAAACGGTGTGTGAGGAGTCGGAAGGCATTGGCATTACCCTCGAAATGCGTGATATCCTCCCAGAAGTCGCGGTTGAGCATTGGCTTGAGTTCCTTTCCCTTGCCTTCTGTGAAAAAGGTCTGAAGGGCTTTCTCGCCAGAATGGCCGAACGGAGGGTTGCCCATGTCGTGAGCCAGACAGGCGGTGGAAACGATAGTGCCAAGTTCCTCGATGAGGGTGCCGGCGAGTTCGGGGTTGCGACGGATGATATCCTTGGCAACATCGTTTCCGAGTGACATACCGACGCTTGCCACCTCGAGGGAGTGTGTGAGGCGGTTGTGTACGAATACGCTTCCCGGCAGAGGGAATACCTGTGTCTTGTTCTGCATACGACGGAATGGAGCCGAGAATATCAGTCGGTCGTAGTCGCGCTTGAACTCCGAACGGTCATCGTGCCGCTCGAAATGTCGGTTCTCCTGTCCGAAACGCTTGATTGATATGAGTTGTTGCCAGTTCATATTTTTTAGGTGTTGGGTGATGGGTGATAGGTGTTGGTGTATAGTATTATCGCGAACATTTCAAGCCACCATCACCTAACACCTAACACCCATCACCTATTTTTATTCAAACCTGATTATCCCCGGAGCGGCTGATGCGTCGGCGATAGCCTCCTCAGTTACTTCCTTCGGACCATGAGACAGGCGGCGGAGTTCCTCAAGCTGCTGACGTGTGCGTTTGCATGTAGGAGTGTTCTCCACCTGCATGATGATATCCTCGTTGTCGAGGTCCTCGGAGTTGAAGAGATATATCTGCGGACGGTTCTTGTACTGGGCATTGCTGCCAGTCTGACCGTAGTAGTGCTCCATACGTTCACGGCGAACGGCACGAAGCTCTTCCTCAGCAGCCTGCTTGGCAAGCTCCTCCTGAGTCTGGTGTGCGCTGCGGTGCTTTGCCATACCGTCAACAGCCTCAATGCCGAAGCCTGTTGCGAGGATAGTCACCTTCACCTTGTCGCCGAGGGTTGGATCGAGGGCGAGACCCCATTTGATTTCGAAGTCGCCACCGAACTTATCCATGAAGTCGTTGACATCGTTCATCTCGTCCATCATCAGTCCTGAGCAGTCCTTGTCGGTGCTGTGGAAAGAGATAGAGAGGAGGATGCGCTGTGCGTTGAACACATCGTTGTCGTTGAGCAGAGGAGAGTTGAGGGCATCCTCGATGGCGTGCTTCACACGACCTTCGCCCTCGCCGTAGCCAGTACTCATAATAGCCACACCACCATCCTTGAGCACGGTCTTAACGTCGTTGAAGTCAAGGTTGATGAGTCCGTGGACGGTGATAATCTCAGCGATACTCTTTGCTGCCACGCTAAGTGTGTCGTCGGCCTTGCCGAATGCCTTGAGCACAGGGAGGTCGCCGTATATCTGACGCAGACGCTCGTTGTTGATAACGAGGAGCGCATCCACGTTCTTTGCCATCTCCTCCACACCGTCGAGAGCCTGGTCAATCTTCTTGTGACCCTCGAAACGGAATGGGATAGTCACGATACCCACGGTAAGGATACCCATGTTCTTAGACTCACGTGCGATGATAGGAGCAGCACCAGTACCGGTACCGCCACCCATACCTGCGGTGATGAATGCCATGCGTGTTCCGTCGTTGAGCATCTTCCTTACATCCTCGATGCTTTCCTCGGCAGCCTCACGAGCCTTTGCAGGACGGTTTCCTGCACCGAGTCCTTCCTTACCCAACTGCAGGTGGATAGGCACAGGCGAATCGTTGAGCGCCTGATTATCAGTATTACAGAGAACGAAGGTTACGTCGTGGATACCTTCACGGTACATGTGATTAACGGCGTTGCCACCACCACCACCTACACCGATGACCTTGATGATGCTATTCTGCTTGTCTAACTCACCGAAGTCGAGTATGCTGTTGTTAATATCTTCCATATGGTAAAGTTTAAAGCCTAACCAAGCCTTCCCAAAGGGAAGGATGTTTGATAGTATTTATCCTTGTTGGGCAAGTTAATTATTAATTTTTCATTGTTAATTGTTAATTAGCCGCAGGCTTACTCATCCGGCTCCGTGAATGTGCCGAGCCATTTCATGAGTTTTGAGGTGAAGGAAGGACCTTTCTTTGCCTTTGCCTCTCTTTCCTCCTCTTCTTCCTTGCGTTTCTGTTCTTCCTCAGCTTTCCTGCGCTCCTCTTCCTCGGCAGCCTCACGAGCCTTTTCCTCGGCAGTCTTTACCTTGCCGAAACCGGTAGCAGGCTGCTCAACAGGACGTGGCTTGTATTCGCTGTCAGGATCATTCTCAGGAGCCTTGGATGGTGCAGCGAACATATCCTGCTGTTCCATGATATTCTCGCCTGCACAGTTTATCTCGCCCTTGGCCAACAGACCGAGGATAGTATTCATCATGCCATTATGGGCAGTGATTTCGCTATTTGATGAATGAATGTTGTAGTTTACGTACTTGGCAATACGCACCTTTGAGATATGGGTGTGGTTGCGGAATGCCACGTCGATATTCTTCATGTTACTGCCACCGCCTGTGACGACGATACCGCCCACGAGTTTGTCGGTAAGCTCCACAGGAACCTGATACCATGCATTCTGTATAATCTCCTGAACACGTGCCTCGATGAGTTCGATGAACTTACGGCTCTCTATCTTGCGGTCGCTGTCGATGCTGTAGGACAAAGAGCCATCAATCTCGCTAGTCTCTGTATAGGCAGAGGCATAACGGAGCTTCATCTTTTCAGCATCAGCCTCTTCCATCTGGAGAGAGACGATATCCTTTGTGACATTATTGCCACCCAATGGAATAACGGCAAGGTGGCGGAGAATGTTCTTGTAGAACACCTGTACGGTGGTTGTCTCATAACCGATATCTACAAGCATACAGCCTGTTCTCTTCTCAGCATCGGTGAGAACGGCATCAGCAAGTGCGATAGGCGCAAGATACATCTCCGCGATAGCCACCCCTGCGCGGTCGAAGCAGTTGTTAAGGCTATGGTAGTATCTCTTGCGCTGGATGATGTTCAGGAAGTTGCCCTCAAGGTGGTTGCATTCAATGCCGGCAGGCTCCAATTGGAACTGGTTATCCACCTTGTACTCCTGTGTTACAACGTCAAGAATCTCAAAGTCCTTATAGTCCATGGCACGGTTGGTGTCCATGAGTTCGTTAACCAAATCCTGAGTAACCTGCTGCGAGTCGGCAAGGTCCTTCACCAACACGTTGCGCACAGAGTGAATAGACTGACCACCCACGCCGACATAGACTTGGGCAATCTCTGTCTTCATACTCGTCTTCAGACGGTTGATGATAGTGGTTATACACTGCACTGTCTTATCTGCATTATAGACCACACCCTTGCGGATGCAGGTGGTGGAATCTTCCCTTACCACAGCATTGACAGTGAAACTGCCGTCGTGATTCTTCTGACCGGCAACACCTGTGATTTTTGTAGAGCCAAGTTCTATGGCTACGATGAAATTCTTTGATGGCATATATGCTGATATTTATTGTTTTTACTACTATATTGTTTTAGGGCTTTTTACCCTTCGAGGTCTTGTCTGTTGATTTAGACTTGTTGTCCTTCTTCGGGGTGTTCTCCTTCTTTGGAGAATTGTCCTTCTTCGGAGTGCTATCTTTCTTCGGAGTGTCCTTTGCCTTAGCCTTTGCCTTGTCATCCTTCTTAGGTTGACTGTCCTTCTTAGGAGCATCTTTCTTAGGAGTTTCCTTCGGCTTGGCTTTTTCCTCCTTCTTGGAGGCGCTCTCCTTCTTTTCTTCCTTCTTTACGGTTTCCTGCTTCTTGGACTGCTCCTCCACCTTGTTCTTTTCACCTTCCACCTTAGTCTTTTCATCAGTAGTGGTGGTGGTTTCAGGTTGTGGAGCAGGTTGTGCAACGGCTATAGGCTTTGCTACCTGATGCCTCTGTCCGTCGCGATTTGTACAGATGACCTGATTTGCAAATTCCACAGATATGTAGGAATACTTGTTCCATCCGGCTTCGGAGAGACCGTATTTATAAAACAGCTCTATACGCTGAAGCTGTTTCTGTACAAACTCCGTGACAATATTCTTTCGCTTTTCCGGAAAGCGACTATTCGGCAGCATACCAATGTTGATGATATGGTCGCCAACACGAGGGATGATTTCGATGGTCTTATCCCTGAGCACGTTGATTTGCTCTATCTGGTTACGCCATAGGTCGTCAGCCATGATTGTAGAGGCGAGGAGGCTGATATATTTACAAGCGTATTGCTTGCTGAGAGCACCGGTAACGATGATCATATCTGACGTGTATTGTGTGTTTGGCATCACACCGCCATTGTCATCAATATAGTAGTCCTCACCATTTTCGGCTTTTACTCGAACGATAGGAGTACGCTGAGTAAGGCTGAGATTAACGTGTCCCTCGGTAGTGACATAGCACTGCGCCGTCTTTACAAAAGCGGTCTTCAGCAATATGTTCTCTATCTCTCGGGTATTGACATTCTCAAGCCTCTGATTAAGAGGGTATAGGGATTTCTTCTCAAGAAGCGTCTTTACCTCCGCTGTCTTGAGGAAACCGTTCTCGTTCTCATCCTCGATATTTATCTCCACCTTATTGCATAGGCGGGGTGTCTCGTCGGGTTTGTTCCACGAGGTCATAGCGAAGACGAGGTAAACGGCAATCACCAAGTCAATGACTATCAGAGCACAGTATTTCCAGTTTATTCTAATTTGCACTGATTTACTATCTACTTTACTCCTTATTCTTTATAATCTCTGCGAGTTCCTCCATATAGTTGTCCAAATCGCCTGCACCAAGGATGATGAGCACGTCGAAATCACGATTCTTCACGAGTTCAGGAACATCCTCCTTATGAACCATACTCTTCTCGATGCCCGGACGAAGGTTATCGTAGATGAGCTTTGACGTAACGCCCTCGATTGGAAGTTCGCGGGCTGGATAGATATCACAGAGTATCACCTCGTCGAGCTGTGACAGCGCATCGGCGAAATCCTTGTAGAAATCGCGTGTGCGAGTGTAGAGGTGAGGCTGGAATATTGCGGTGATGTGACGGTTCTTATAAACCTCGCGCATTGAACGCGCACTCTCGAATATCTCCTTCGGATGATGGGCATAGTCGGAGAGCAGCACGTGCTTGTCATTGCGTATGCGGAAGTCAAAGCGACGGTCCACGCCACGGTATGTCTTCATTCCATGACGAAGTTCATCAGCAGTACAGCCATTGAGCTGTGCCATAGCCATTGCTGCTATGCCGTTCTCGATGTTGATAGGCACAGGCTGCCCGAGTTCTACGCCCTTGACATTCTCAATAGGAGAAACAAGGTCGAAGGAAATCTCACCATTCTCAATGCGGATGTTCTCTGCATGGAAATCACCCTCATTCTTAGAGTAGGTATATGTCCTTACACCCTCCTGAACATCAGGCTTAACCTCAAGACCAGTATGGATGATGAGAGCACCACCCGGCTGGATGAGAGTGGTATAGTGACGGAAAGACTCAAGATAAGCCTCCTTTGTTCCGTAGATGTCGAGGTGGTCAGGGTCTGTTGCTGTGATAACGGACATCCAAGGACGGAGCCAATGGAAAGAGCGGTCAAACTCATCAGCCTCGATGACAACGTATGGGCTGTCGTTTGAGAGGATATAGTTCGTGCCATAGTTCTTGGAGATACCGCCGAGGAAGGCGTTGCAATCCATGGAACTCTGGTGCATGATATGAGCGCACATCGTTGAAGTGGTGGTCTTGCCGTGTGTTCCGGCAAAGCAAAGTCCCTTGAGCGACTTTGTAAGAGTACCCAGTACCTGAGCACGTTTCTGAATATCAAAACCACCATTGCGGAAGAACTGAAGCTCAGCGTGCTCGTTTGGTATGGCAGGAGTGTAGATAACAAGACAATGCTCCTTGTCACGACAAGCCAGAGGAATCTGTTCTACATCCTCTTCATAGTGAATAAGCATACCTTCCTTCTGCAACTGAAGAGTGAGAGCGGAAGGAGTCTTGTCATAGCCTGCAACAACGAGGCCACGATTGATGAAGTAACGTGCTATGGCACTCATTCCAATGCCACCTGCACCAACGAAATATACTGCTTTTATATCTTGCATAGAAATATGGCCTCTCCCCCCGCCCTCCCCCGTAGGGAGGGAGCCGGAGCGCGATAGGCATGTTATATTGTTAATTATTCATTATTATTACTTTGGGGCATTCCGGCTCCCTCCCTACGGGGGAGGGCGGGGGGAGAGGCCACTGTTTTTATCTTTCCGCTAATTTTATCACCTCTTTTGCGATAACTTCCGCAGAGTTGTGATATGCGAGCTTCTTGACCTCAGTCTCGAGAGAGGCGATGCGTGACTTGTCGCTAACGAGTTTGATGGCCTCGTCAACAAGTTGGGCTCTTGCATCCTTGTCAGCCACGAAGATTGCAGCGTTCTTGTCAGAAAGGGCACGTGCATTCTTTGTCTGGTGATCCTCTGCCACGTTAGGAGAAGGAACAAGAATAGAAGCCTTGCCCAAGAGACATAGCTCGCTTATAGAGGAAGCTCCGGCACGGCTGATTACTATATCAGCAGCACGATAGGCTGTTGCCATATCAGAGATGAAAGCCTGAGCCTTCACGAACTTGGAGCCTTCTGCCTTACGCTCACATTCCTCGGCATAGTATTTACCTGTCTGCCACACAACCTGTATTTCAGCATTGTCGAATCTCTCTATGCCACCAGCGATAGAATCGTTTATGGTACGTGCTCCGAGAGAACCGCCAATAACGAGGATAACAGGCTTCTCAGGATTGAGATTCATTGCCTTGCATGCCTCTTCCTTAGTCATAGTATTCTCAAGAAGAGCCTGACGCACAGGATTACCTGTTTTCAAGATGCGCTCAGCAGGGAAGAAACGCTCCATTCCATCATAGGCAACACATATCTTCTCAGCCTTCTTGGCAAGAGACTTATTTGTAACGCCGGCATATGAGTTCTGTTCCTGTATCAGACAAGGAATACCCATTGCGTAGGCAGCGTTAAGGGTTGGTGCGGATGCATAGCCGCCAACACCCACAGCAACCTGCGGACGGAAATCGCGGATGATACTCTTAACCATGCTACGGCTCTTGATGAAGTCGAGCATCACACTTATATTCTTAGGACTCCAGAGAGGACGGATAAGACCGCGAACAGGAAGTCCCTTTATCTCGTATCCAGCAGCAGGAACACGTTCCATCTCCATTCGTCCGTTAGCTCCGACAAATAGAATCTTTGCATCAGGACGCATTGCCTTGATTGCGTTGGCTATAGACACAGCAGGGAAGATATGGCCACCTGTACCACCTCCACTTACTATTACTCTAAGTTCCTTGTCCATTGTAAATTGTCAATTTTCAATTATTAATTATCTATTAAAACTGCATCATCTCTTCGGGCTGCCGTTCTGCTGATACTGAGAATCACACCGATATAGAGGCAGTTGATAATGCTTGATGTACCACCCTTACTGATAAGAGGCAGAGGTTGTCCGGTGACAGGAACAAGTCCTACGGCTACCATCATATTGAACAATGCCTGTGTAACCATCAGTAGTGCTAATCCCATTGCAAGATATGCCGGGAAAGGATTCTTGCACCGTCTGGCTATAATACCTGTTCTGAAGAGCAATACCACATACAGGAATGCCACGACAAAAGCTCCTCCTAAACCTAACTCCTCAATGACTATTGCATAGATGAAATCCGAGAAAGCCTGTGAAAGGAAATCACGCTCAACAGAATTGCCAGGACCACGTCCTGTGACGTTACTTGATACGATGGCAATTCTCGCATGACCTACCTGACCATTCTTGTCAAGGTCAAATTTCTCTGGTGGAACTTCTTCTTTATTGGAGAACTCCATTATACGACCTTTCCATGTATCGAATCGGTGAGCGATTTTCTGTACACCTGTAAGTTCTACCTTCTTCTCGTTCTTTTCTTTGTCTTTTATTGCCACAGGTATTCCATCCTCAGTCTCTTGTATCTCCTCTGTAAGGTGCATTTTCTCCTTATCCGTGAGACTATTTTCAGGAGTCTTACCAAAGGCGAGAATAGATCCTATTCCAAGTCCGATAAGTAAAACGCAAACCGAGACAAGCAAGCCTAACTGTTTTAGTGGAACTCGTCCGATAATCATCATCAGAAAAACTACAAAAGATAGCATTACCGCCGTTGATAGGTTCTCAGGAGCAATTGGAAGTATTAGGAACGCACCTGTTATAAGCACATACTTCATTGCCTTAGGAGCTGCACCATCTGCTATCTGCATAGCACTAAGAATCTGTGCAGTAGCAAGAACCATAGCACCCTTGGCTATCTCTGACGGCTGTATAGGTATGAATCCTATTTTCAGCCATCTAGCAGCGTCATTTTCCTTGGTTCCACAGAAAAAAACAAGAATCAGCATAAAGAAGGCTAAAGGTACGAGTATAGGTGTGGCAAGCTTGAAGAACTTACACTTAATGTTAAGTGTCATCACTATCACACCAAGTCCTATCAATAGAAGGAACGTGTGATAGGTGGCAGCCTTCCAATAGTTGCCAGACTTATATCCCAAGCTTGATGATGCGGAATACACTTCTATAATGCTCACTATACAGAGCAGGAAGAAGACGGCCCATATCACCTTATCGCCTTTGAAGATATTGTTTATTTGCTTCAGTGAATCCAAAGTATAATTTATACTATTAATCCTTTATTATTTAATTAATATTTTTCACCTGTTCTCTGAATTGCTCACCTCTATCCTCCATATTCTTGAAGAGGTCGAAGCTTGCACAGCAAGGAGACAACAATACTGCATCGCCTGATTTTGCCATCTTAACGCATGCCTCTACACATTCCTTCATGCTGTGAGTATCAGCGATTGGCATATTGAGGTCATCGAATGCCTCATGAAGTTTCTTGTTGTCAGCACCGAGATAGACTAATCCTACGCACTTACGAGCTACGAGTTCGTGGATAGTGCTATAGTCATTGCCCTTGTCCTTGCCTCCTACGATTAGGATTGTCGGGCGTTCCATAGCCTCGAGAGCTACATTGCAGGCATCTACGTTTGTTGCCTTTGAGTCGTTGATGAAGAGAACACCATTCTTCTCAGCAACACGCTCCAGACGATGCTCTACGCCTGGGAAGTCCTTCAGACACTCGCGGATGATATTCTCATCAACACCTACCTGCTTGGTTGCAAAATATGCAGCAAGGGCATTACGCTTGTTGTGTTGTCCCATCTGAGAGAACTCAAGGCCATATTTCTCAAAGTCAGTATCAACGAAACCGCATAAGGTAGGATGACCTTCCTTTACAGGCTGGCTTGATGGTGTTGGCTTTGGAGCATAACCATTCTCACGCTTTGCCAATTCCTCTTCAATATGCTCATCCTGCTTCCAATATACAAAAGTATCATTAGCAGTCTGATTCTGTATGATACGCATCTTTGAGTCGGTGTAGTTCTGCATCTCAAACTCGTATCTGTCCAGATGGTCAGGAGTGATATTCATCAAAACGCTTACATCTGCACGGAAATCGAACATATTGTCGAGCTGGAATGAACTTATCTCAAGAACATACCATTCATGATCTTCCTGTGCAACCTGAAGGGCGAAGGAACGTCCGATGTTACCTGCAAGTCCCACATCCTTACCTGCCTTCTGCATAATGTAGTATATGAGAGATGTGGTAGTGGTTTTACCGTTACTGCCCGTGATGCAGATGCACTTTCCCTTGCTATAACGCTTTGCGAACTCAAGTTCGCTAAGGATAGGAGTTCCCTGCTCGATGAGCTTTTTCACCATAGGAGCTGTATCAGGAATTCCAGGACTCTTCACAACCTCTGTGGCAGAAAGTATCTCAGCCTCTGTGTGCTTACCTTCCTCCCAACGGATGTTATGATCATCAAGAACTTTCTTGTACTTTTCCTTGATCTGTCCCATATCAGATACGAACACCTCGTATCCCTGTTTCTGTGCCAGTATTGCGGTTCCTGCACCACTTTCTCCAGCTCCAAGTATTACTAATTTCATAAGCCTAACCAAGCCTTCCCAAAGGGAAGGATGTTTGATAGTATGTGTTAATTGTTAATTATCTTATCTTTAATGTAATGATAGCCATAGCCGCAAGCAGGATTGTTATAATCCAGAAGCGTGTGGTTATCTTTGACTCCAACCAGCATCCCTTTGGCCAGTTAAGCATCACCTTTATGTCTGGAGCCAACTGTCCCGGTTTGATACGGAAGGCATCGTGGATAGGTGCACGCTTGAAAAGGCGAAGCTTCTTGTTACGCTTGTTGCCATATTTTGCAACCTGTACCTGAGTCATTACGCTTATGCTCTCCATGAAGAACACAAAGCAAAGTATAGGGATAAGCAACTCCTTGTGGATGATGATTGCCGTAACAGCGATGATACCACCGATTGCCAACGAACCTGTATCGCCCATAAACACTTGAGCAGGATAGGCATTGTACCAGAGGAAACCAATGAGAGCACCCATGAATGCACATAGGAATATTACAAGTTCCTGTGACTCTGGTATGTACATTATGTTGAAGTATGAGGCATATCCTATGTGCGATGACACATAGGCAAGAACCCCAAGTGCCACACATATTATGGCCGAGTTACCGGCACACATACCGTCCATACCGTCATTCAGGTTACTACCATTACTTACCGCCATGACTACGAATGTAGTGAGGAGTACAAAGAAAATCCATGTAGCAGCACTTCTGTATTCTCCCAACCATGTGAACAAATCTGAGTAGTTCAAATTATTGTTCTTCACAAATGGAATAGTGGTAGCCGCTGATTTTACAGGTTCACTTTTATATACTACAACTTCCGTACCATGACGTTGCTGTGATACGTTCTCGCGGATTACGGCATCAGGACTTGCCCAAAGCGTTAGTCCGACAATGAGACCAAGGGCAGCCTGACCTATCAGTTTGTATATAGGACGAAGACCATCTTTCGTTATCTTCATCTTGATATAGTCATCGGCAAAACCGATAGCTCCAAGCCATACGGTTGTGACAAGCATCAGAATCATATAGATGTTACGTAGTCTGCCGAAGAGAAGACATGGCACGATTGTGGCAATGAGAATGATGACGCCACCCATTGTTGGTACACCCTTCTTTTCTACACCGTATGGGTCGATGCTCTTGTCACGCTGAGCCTCTGTGGCATTGTGACGCTTCATCCATTTGATGAAATACTCACCAAACCAGATGGAGATAATAAGTGAGAGAATCAATGCCAGCAAAGCACGGAAGGAGATATAACTCCACATACCAGAACCTGGAATGTCCCACTTCTCAAGAAAACGAAAGAAATAATATAACATTCTTTTGAATTACAAATTTCTAAATTTTCAATTTTCAATTTTTAATTACCAAAAGCTTTTCTCACCTCTTCCCTATCGTCAAAGTGATGTTTTGTGCCCTTGACATCCTGATAGTCCTCATGACCCTTACCTGCGATGAGGATTACATCACCCTTCTCTGCCATCATAACTGCTGTTCTGATAGCCTCACGACGATCCACGATGCTGATTACTGACTTCATCTGCTGTGCGTTAAGTCCTGCAAGCATATCATTTATGATATCCTGTGGTTCCTCAAAGCGAGGGTTGTCTGAGGTGATGATAACACGGTCACTCTGCTTTACAGCCTCTTGTGCCATGAGTGGACGCTTACCCTTATCTCGGTTACCGCCAGCACCACATACGGTAATAATCTTACCCGACTTTCCTTCCATAACCTCGTGGATGGCATTGAGAACATTCTCAAGTGCGTCTGGAGTATGGGCATAGTCAACGAGTGCTGTAACACCTTCTGCAGAGCGAATTGGCTCAAGTCTTCCTGCCACGCTCTTCAATGTGCTGAGAGTAACAAGCACATCCTCAGGATCCTTACCGAGCATAATGGCTGCTCCATATACTGCGAGGAGGTTGCTGACGTTGAACTTGCCGATGAACTGCACACCTACTTCCTTGCCGTTTACCTCAAGATACATGCCCTCGAAGTGGCACTCTATGATCTTGGCATGGAAATCTGCCATAGTGCGGATAGAGTATGTCTTGACGGTTGCCTTGGTGTTCTGAACCATTACCATACCGTTCTTGTCATCGGCATTAGTGATAGCGAAGGCATTCTTTGGCATATCGTCGAAGAACTTCTTCTTTGCATCGCGATAGTTCTCCAAGGTCTTGTGATAGTCGAGGTGGTCGCGTGTAAGGTTGGTGAAGATACCGCCAGCGAATGTCAGTCCACCGATACGCTTCTGGGCGATAGCATGACTTGAACATTCCATAAAAGCATACTCACAACCAGCATCTGCCATCTTACCCAACAGCTCATTCAGTTCGATTGGGTCTGGAGTTGTGTGGTCTGTTGGATATGCCTCACCCTCCACATAGTTGCAGACGGTTGAGAGCAGACCGCATTTATGTCCCATCTTACGGAACATATTATATAATAATGTGGCGATAGTGGTCTTACCATTTGTTCCTGTCACGCCAACCAGTTTCAGCTTCGATGTAGGATTGCCATAGAATGTAGTAGCCACCTGACCAACGACATCCTCTGTATCTGCCACCTGAACATAGGTCACACCTTGCTTCTTCTCCTCAGGAAGTTGTTCACAGAGAATAGCGGCAGCACCAAGTTCCTCAGCCTTTGGTATGAACTTATGTCCATCCACCTGAGTACCGCGCATAGCGATGAAGAGATGACCGTCAGCCACTTTTCGGGAATCAATGTTGACTCCCTTGATGTCACACTCAGCATCACCCGTAATGCTGATAGTAACTATATTCTTAAGCAAATCACTCAGTTTCATATTTATTGTATTTATTGTTAATTCAATATCAGCTCAATCCTTTGTCCTCGTTTGAAAGGCTTGCCATGAGCAAGGCTCTGCTGCATCACACGACCTCTGCCCCTGATTGTCACCTTCATTCCGCGACTCTCAAGTATATATACGGCATCACGAGCACCCATTCCTATTACGTCAGGCATCTGATTCCTAGGAGTTGCAGCCACCTTTTCAAGCTTTACCTCCTTGTCATCACTCTTTGCCGAGCCCCAGACTGGATTTCCTGTTACATAACTGCCATTCCATCCGCCATTGGTCTTCATTCCGAGCTTTGAAAGAACATAATCGGCAGCGAGGATATTTCCTCTCTTTACATCAGGAACGAAACGTGAAAGCTCATCCTTTGCAGCCTTACTTGGGTATCTTATGTTCTTTGCCATAATACCCTCGGCAATATCGTGGAACACCTGACCGCTCATAAGACCACCAGATGCTGGAAGACCTGACTTCTGAATACATACGATACAACTGTACTTTGGCTTCTCGGAAGGGAAGTATCCGCAGAAACTCAGCAGATAATCCACAGTACCGCTCTTGTATGAACCATTATGAGCTTTTTGGGCAGTACCTGTTTTTCCCGATACGTCGAAAGCCCTTGAACCTGCGGTCTTACCCAAACCCACATGCACGACCTTGAACAGAATGTCCTGTATTACGCCTAATGATGCATTGCTGCATATATGCTCTTTGATAACCTCCACAGGATATTCCCTTACCACTTCTCCGTCTTTTTCCACACGGGTGACGAAGCGAGGCTTTACCATCTTTCCGCCATTGGCAATGGCATTATAGAAGGTGAGGGTTGAGATAGGAGGAACCTGCGTCTCATAACCGATACTCATCCAAGGAAGAGCCGTCTTACTCCAGTTTGACCAGTATCGACCGGTCTTGTCCCTCTTTGGAAAACGGATTCTTGGTGCGCTATATTCAGGGAATGGCAACTTCAAGTCAGTAGCCAAACCAAGACGATGAATGCCTGCAACGAATTTCTCAGGGTTCTTGCCATAGAACTTGTCTATCAGTACGCTCACACCGATATTCGAACTCACCTGAAGGATGCGTGATACATTGATTACTCCATATCCACCGTTATGCCAGTTATGGTCACGCATCTTGGCTCCATGCATCTCAAGGATACCATAGCCTGTATCTACCTTGCAGTTGGCTGTATCTGGTATAAAGCCATCCTCAAGAGCGGTAAGAATACTTGCGGTCTTGAACACAGAACCTGGTTCAAGCAAGTCGGCAATAGCGTGGTTGCGACCTTCGTAATAGTTGCCGAGAGAGTCGCGGTCAAGGTTCACCATTGCCTTGATATCGCCAGTAGCCACTTCCATCACGATAGCCACACCTGTATATGCATTATCCTTGATAAGCTCTTTCTTCAAAGATCGCTCTGCAAGGTCCTGAATACTTACGTCAATAGTCGTAACAATATCCTCACCGTCAACGGCTGCTGTATCGCTGATATTGATAAACTTATTCAGCACCTTACGTCTATGCTTGATACCCGGAGTTCCGGCAAGTACGGTATCGTAGGCAAGTTCAAGACCAGCATAAGCCTTTCCTGTTTCCTTATATGCAGAACCTACTATTGAAGCAGCCATAGGACCGTAAGGGCGGTTTCTAATCATGAACTTCTGAGCATAGAATCCGCTCAACCCCTGACGGAGCTTGAAGATAGGCAGTTTCTTGACCTCTGTATATTTCATGTATGGAATACGCTGTTTCCATACTGGCCATGCCCTATGATGCTTGCCCGTTGTGGCTGATTTCCACGCATAGCCATCCTCTAGATTCTGAAGGAATTCTTCTGCTGATCGTGAAGGGAATATCTTATGAAGTCCCTTGCAGAGTTCTTTCAGTTCCTTTGTTGGTTTTCCATTTGCATCGTGCCATAGAGTATCGCATTTGGATTCACGTATTGCCTCGAAATCCATATATATACGATATTCTGGAAGGTTACATGCCAACTGCTGACCACCGGCGCTGAGGATATTACCTCTTGTTGGCTCGATGATAACGCTATCCTTCTTCACCTGAGCTGCCACAGCAAGCCAGTATGATCTCTCGGCTGTCATGACATAGAACGCACGTCCCAATACTGCAACGGCAACGAACATCATCACTACTGCAATGAGGGAATAGCGTGTCATTGACTTTCTATTGTCAAACTGCTGTTTCATTTACTCAGGCACATTTATTTTATATGGTGGATCCTTTGGAATCTGCAAGGTACTGTCGCCTTTCTGTTCCAGCATATCCATAATATTACTTTCTCTGCTTTTCTCCGTCAGGAAACTTGTCACAACGGTGGCCTTGTATCTGATAGCTGTAAGTTGCTGCTCCATACGGTCTATCTCCACCATCTTCTGCTGACATTGATAACGGCATGTTATATATATAATAAGGAAAAGAGTTATGAGCAGAACCAGTTTTATCTGGCTCTGGATGATATGTGCAAGGATAGCGCCACCAAGGGTCCTGCTCAAAGAGAAGTTTGATGGTGGTTGGGTCTCCGACTCATGCGCCTCCTGATGCATGATATCCTCAAGGGTCTTGGCTGTAGGGTCGTGTTGGGAAGCCTCCTGCGCATTCTCTGCAAGATCCTTGTCAATATTCTCCTCTACTGAGGCAGATGCAAGACTTTCCTGCACCTCAGATTCCTCTGCCGGCGTAGGAGTAATAGTCATTTTTATGTCTTTATCCTCTTGCATCATTTCCTATTCCTTTTGGTTGTCAATCTTAACGGCAATCCTCAGCTTTGCGCTTCTTGAGCGGGGATTCTCCCTCTGCTCATCGTCATCAGGTACGATGACTTTGTTGTTGATTGCCTTGTATGGGGTACTCACCCTTCCGTAGAAGTCCTCGTTACGCTTTCCTTCCACGTTGCCTGTCTTGATGATGTTCTTCACAATCCTGTCCTCAAGACTGTGGTAGGTTATAACAGAGAGCCTGCCACCTTCACCAAGCCAGTTTGTTGCTGCGTATAGCATCTCGCGCAAGGCGTCCATCTCGTGGTTCACCTCAATGCGCAAAGCCTGAAAGAGCTTTGCCATATCCTTCTTCTCACGTTCATGCTTGAAGAAAGGCTCCACCGCCTTCAGGAAATCCTGTGTGGTCTCTATCTTCTGCGTCTGACGGTATTTCACCAATGCAGAGGCTATCTTTCGTGAGTTCTTCATCTCTCCGTAGAGATAGAAGATATCAGCCAACCGCTCTTCCTCGTAGTTGTTCACTATATCAGCGGCAGTCGCTCCGGCACGCTTGTTCATCCTCATGTCAAGAGGAGCGTCGAAGCGGAAAGAGAAACCTCGTGTCTCATCGTCAAAGTGATGTGAAGATACTCCGAGGTCGGCTAGAAGACCGTCAATATGGTCAACTCCATAGTATCTCATCCAGTTGTTCAGGTATCTGAAATTACTTCTCACGAATGTGAAGTTCTCTGGAGCCTCCCCTATGTTCTGTTCGGCATCTGCATCCTGATCGAAACTGTAGAGATGTCCTGTACCATTCAGTCTGCGAAGTATCTCACGGCTATGGCCACCGCCTCCAAAAGTCACATCCACGTAGATGCCACCCGGACGGATATCCAAACCGTCAATACTCTCGTTGAGCAAAACTGGAATATGATACATCGGTTATTAGTTACAAATTTTTGTTTATTACGAATTACACGTTACTAATTACTTAGTTACTTTTGCTGGTTTTATTAAGAGGTTTTCTTTGTGTGCCTTTAGCACTCCGGCTCCCTCCCTACGGGGGAGGGCGGGGGGAGAGGCCTCATCAACTCCTCCAATGCCTTGCCGAAGTCCTCAGCATCCATAAACGGCTTGCTATCCTTACCGCCAGCCCATATCTCGATAGTGTCACCAACACCGAGGAAGCGAACATCCTGTGTTATGCCCACCAACTGCTGATAACGTCGAGGTATCAACATTCTACCGCTCGCGTCAAGATTTACCAGCTCCACGTCAGACACAAACTGACGATATATCTGCTGATGCTGCTTGTTCCAGCGATTGAGTTTTGAGCGAAGCTGATCGACCTGCTCATTCCATACGCTTTCGGGATATAGCACGAGACAATCTTGGAACACATCCTTGCGCATGACAATCTGATTCTCGCCAGATGCCTGGAGCACCTTGCGAAAACCTGCAGGAAGAAACACTCGTCCCTTACTGTCTGCCTTTGCCTCTATGTTGCCTAAGAATCTCATTTATAGTTATATAACCACGCGCATGTTAATTTATATTATAATTTGCGTTCAAAATTACACAATTTTCCCCACTTTCCACCACTTTTCTCCACTTTTTTTTCGTTTTTTATATTTTTTTTATTTTCGGGCATTAAAAATGTTGTTTAGGCAATTCCAGAGAGCGCGCTTTTTCTTCGCATTTTCTCCGAGGATAGTCCATCAGTACTCCATCGTTAGTCCATCGATTCTCCATCGAAATGATGGACCATCGATGGAGTATCGATGGAGAATCGATGGAGTATCTTCGGACAAGAAGAGGAAGAAAAGAGTAAGAGAAGAGCAACAAGAGAGGAAGGTAAGAGAAAGAACAGCAAAGAAACCACGATAAAAAAACGAAAATAATTGAGAGATTGCTTGGAGGAATTAGAAATATTCCATACTTTTGTGCCCGAAAAACTTAAAACTTTTAAAATTCAAGAAAAAAATGAAGACTATATACAACCGCATTTTTATGCTTGCCGTGGCATTGATGATGTCATTGGTAAGTTTTGCAGCTGATGCCTGTATTGATGGTATTTCATACAACCTCGATAGGGCAACTAGAAAGGCGAGTGTTACTTATAACGGAAATCATCGTTTGGAAAGTTCTAGTGACCCTGGTCAATATGTAGGCGCTATAACCATCCCTTCGTTTATTACCCATGAAGGAGTAACATACAAAGTGACAACCATTGGAAATTATGCTTTTTGTTGGTGTAAAAATCTCACTTCAATCACCATCCCTAATTCCGTGACGAGTATTGGAACGGAAGCTTTTGGTTATTGCGAAAGTCTCACTTCGATCATTATCCCTAACTCTGTGACAAACATTGGAGATATTGCTTTTCGAGGTTGTGAAGGCCTCACTTCAATCATCATCCCTAACTCTGTGACAAACATTGGAGATGTTGCTTTCTCTGGCTGTGAAGGCTTGACTTCTATCAAAATTCCAGATTCTGTAACGGAAATGGGATTTAGTGTTTTTTCAGAGTGTACTAATCTGTCATCGGTTTCTTTAGGTAGTGGCTTAAAAGAAATTCCACATAGCAGCTTCTATAACTGCGATGCACTTAAATCGATTAGCATACCTGCCAACATCATCAACATAGGCGATATGGCTTTTCAATTATGTGACAATCTTAAGACAATCGAGTTTCCCAATACGTTGGAGACAATTGGTGACCAAGCGTTTTATCAATGTGCTTCAATCACATCACTATCGATTCCTAACTCTGTGACATTTATAGGCAGGCGTGCATTTTCAGAGTGTACTGAACTTTCATTTGTCAGCATATCTAATAAACTTGATTGCATTAATTCTTGTACATTCGATGGATGTGCCAAACTTGCATCAGTAATAATACCAAGTTCTGTGACAAAAATTGATGATGGAGCGTTTGGTGGTTGTCCCAAATTGTCTTCTGTAATCAATTTGTCAAGCATTCCACAGAATCTCTTTTGGGTTTTGACTGATTATAGTACTTATGGGGATTTGCATGTTCCTGTTGGATGTAAAGAAGCATACCAGAATGCAAAAGAATGGAATTATTTCAATGTTATTGATGATGCAGAGGAAGTTGCAGCTCTGACAATAGAAGGTTTGATTAATGCTATCGGTACTGTTAAGAATACTGCTGATTGCAAATCAAAGATTACTACAGCTCGTTTTGCTTTTGGTTCTCTTAGTAAGGAAGTTCAAGCTCTCGTTAAGAACGCAAACCTCTTGATCGAAGCCGAAAAAACTTACGAAAAACTGTCTGGAGGTTCAACTGGCATTATCAATATCAATACTGATAATAGCACGAAGAGCAAAAAGTATCTTGAGAATGGTAAACTTGTAATTATCAAGAACGGCAAGAAGTTCAATATCAATGGTTTGAACGAATAGATATCTTGTCTTTTTTATAACGCAAAGACGCTAAGTCGCTGAGTTTTTCGGACACAGAATAATTCCAAAGAATATTTCGTTTGTTCTGTGATTTCCGTGTTCAAAATTAATCTCTGCGCCTTAGCGTCTTTGCGTTTTATTATGTATAAGCGTGAGGAGTTCTTCGATGGTGTAATGTCAAAAAATGTTATGATATTTTGTTATCTGCGAGTTATTTCGTAATTTTGCACGAATATATGGCATTATTTGCAACAAGATAACAATGAGCATAACATCCATAGCAAGACTATATTTCCTCAAGAGACAGAAAGAGCTTGAGCGCCACATGAATGAGGGTGCCCAGATGCAGAATGATGTCCTCATGAGTCTGCTTCGTCGGGCAAGTGATACTGAGTATGGAAGAGATCATATCTTCAATATGACCAGGTCGTATGAGGATTTCGCCCATAATGTGCCTGTCAATACCTACGAGGAACTTAAAGGCGACATTGACCGTATGCGTCATGGCGAGAAGGATATCCTTTGGCCAGGACAAGTGAAGTGGTATGCCAAGTCATCTGGTACGACAAACGATAAGTCGAAGTTCATTCCTGTTAGTTCCGAAGGATTGAAACACATTCATTATCAGGGAGGTAATGATGCTGTGGCTATGTATCTCCAGAATAATCCGAAGAGCCGATTGTTCGATGGTCGCTCTCTCATTCTTGGAGGCTCACACTCGCCAAACTATAACGTGGCAGGTTCACTTGTTGGCGACCTTAGCGCTATCCTTATCGAGAATATCAACCCTCTTGTGAATCTTGTACGTGTACCAGACAAGAAGACGGCTTTGATATCCGATTTCGAGGTTAAGCGTGACCGCATAGCCCATCTGTGTCTTGATAAAAACGTGACTAATCTCTCTGGTGTTCCGTCATGGATGATGTCTGTCTTGATGCGAGTTATGGAATTGTCAGGGAAACAGCATCTTGAGGAGGTATGGCCGAATCTTGAGGTGTTCTTCCACGGAGGTATCGCCTTTACTCCATATCGCAGTCAGTATGAGCAACTTATCACGTCTCCTAAGATGCACTATATGGAGACTTATAATGCTTCAGAGGGATTCTTCGGACTTCAGAATGATCCTAACGACAAGTCCATGCTCCTCATGCTCGACTATGACGTGTTCTATGAATTCCTTCCAATGGATGAATTTGGGAAGGATAACCCTAACATTGTGCCTCTTGAAGGCGTTGAAATCGGCAAGAACTACGCTATGCTCATAACTACGAGTTGCGGTCTTTGGCGATATATGATAGGCGATACCGTAATCTTCACATCGAAGAATCCTTATAAGTTCTATATCTCTGGTCGTACAAAGCACTTTATAAATGCCTTTGGTGAGGAGCTTATTGTGGATAATGCGGAGAAAGGTTTGAAGTTCGCCTGTCAGAAATGTAATGCCCAAGTACGAGAATATACTGCTGCTCCTGTCTTTAGAAGTGAGGGCGTAGTGCCTCATCATCAATGGGTTATCGAGTTCTCAAAGGAACCAGAGGATTTGGATGAGTTTGCCGATGCTCTCGACTCTAAGCTTCAGGAACTCAATTCCGACTATGAGGCAAAGCGTTATAAGGACATCAACATGATTTGTCTGAAGATTGTCAAGGCTCGTCAAGGTCTCTTTGAGCAATGGATGAAGAGCCGTGGAAAGCTTGGTGGTCAGAACAAAGTACCAAGACTCTCCAACTCAAGGGATTACGTTGAGGCATTGATAGAGATGAATAAATAGCCCCTCACCTGCCCTTCGGGCACCCTCTGACACATACTCGGAGATACTCAATCTCCGACTTCCCCTAGGGGCGAGGGAGAAGTTAGTAATTTCTAATAATAAAACTCATTATTTGGTATTAATCCAAAAGGATAGCAACAAAAAGAAAATTGTGAATATTCGTTTCCTACATAGCGTTAAGAACTATCTTTTCCCTCGCCCCTTGGGGAGAGGGCGTCACATAGTGACGGGTGAGGGGCCACTGTTCTTTTGTCTTGCCTTTCTTCTTCTCTTCACTTCCTGTGCCCGTATGGGAAACCCTGACGGTGGATGGTATGATGAGACTCCACCTCGTGTATTGAGTGCCTCTCCTTCTGATAGGGGCACTAACAGCAAGAACAAGAAGGTGATCATCAATTTTGATGAGTATATCAAACTTGAGAATGCAAGCGAGAAGGTTGTAATCTCACCTCCTCAGCACGAACAACCGGAGATAAAGGCTGCCGGCAAGCGAATAATCATAGAACTAAAGGATACGCTCAAAGAAAACACTACCTATACTGTGGATTTCTCTGACGCTATCACAGATAACAACGAGGGAAACCCTCTTGGCAACTACACTTACAGTTTCTCTACAGGTGATCAGATTGATACACTTGAGGTTTCAGGTACAGTACTTGCAGCTGAGAACCTTGAGCCAGTAAAGGGAACACTCGTAGGTCTTTACCGCCTTACCGAAAGTCAGTTGGATGGAATTGCCAACGGTATGCCAGTCAACGCTTTTGATACGGTCATCTTCAAGAATCCGTTCATCCGTGTGGCAAGAACAGACTCACGAGGCAAGTTTGTCATTCGTGGCATAGCCCCAGGCTCATATCGTGTCGTGGCTCTTAACGACATGGATGATAATTTCATGTATTCACAGGCAGCAGAAGGCTTTGCATACAACTATGACGTGATAGTGCCAAGCTGTGCTCCAGATGTGCGACAGGACACCATCTGGGCTGACACTATCCATATCCGTGACATCAAACAAGTGCCATACACACACTTCCGACCTGATAATATTGTGTTGCGTCAGTTTGTTAAGGAACAGACAGATCGTTTCTTCCTCAAGATTGAGCGCAAGGAAGCTAATATGTTTCAAATGTTCTTCAGCGGACCAAGTGAGATGATGCCGCAGATTAAGGGTCTGAACTTCGATGAAACCAATGCTTTTGTAGTGGAATACACTCCAAAACTTGATACTATTACCTATTGGATAAAGGATTCTGCGTTGATTGATAATGATACGCTCAGAATGGATTTGACCTATGAGGCTACCGACTCTCTTGGCCATCTCACACTCCAAACGGACTCTGCTGTTGAAATCCTTTCAAAACAGCCATACGAAAAACGTATGAAGCAGTTGAAGAAGGAAATGGAGGACTGGGAAAAGAAAATAGCCAAGAAGCGTAAGCGTGGCGAGGAAGTCAAGGATACTCTCTTCCCTGTCAAGCCTCTTGAGCCAAAGTACGAAATCCATCAGAGGATGGCACCTGACCAGAGCATCTATATCACGATGCCGACTCCTATTCAAAGGATTGACACAGCTGCCATACATCTCTATATCAAGCAAGATGAAAAATGGTATAACGATCGTTTTGTACTACGTCAGAGACAGTCGAAGAATGCCACCCCTCGTCATCTTGAGTTGATAGCAGAGTGGAAGGATGGTGCTGAGTATAGTTTCGAGATAGACACTCTTGCCTTTGAGGATATTTATGGGAAGAAGTCTCATCCTTATAAGGCAGGTATCAAGGTCAGTACAACCGATGATTTCAGTTCACTTTTCGTCAAGCCTCACTATCCGGGAGGTGATACCCTTGATATTGTTGTGCAGATGCTTGACAAGGGCGAGAGGGTGATAAAACAAGCTGTTGCCGTCGATGGAATCGCAGAATTTTACTATGTCAAGCCTGGCGAATACTATCTTCGTGCGTTCATAGATAACAATGGTAACGGTAAGTGGGATACTGGTAATTTTGAAGCAGACCTACAGCCTGAAGAGGTATATTATTATCATGAAAAGGTCACCTGTCGCGAGAAGTGGGATGTCACACGCGAATGGAATCTCCTTGCCCGTCCTCTCGACAAGCAGAAGCCTGGCGAGATAACCAAGCAGAAGGCAGACAAGGAAAAGACCATCAAGCAACGTAATGCTGAGCGCGCCCGTGAAAAGGGAATCAGAGCACCGGAAACTTACTAAACATAGTTATAATTAACGTGAGTTCGACGACTTGCTTCTGCTTGGTGAACCATAGCGAACAATTCCATGGATGCATATCCAATGCTTGTACTTTACGGAAAATTAATGCGGTATTAATGTGATAAGTAGGTGTGCAAAATTATTTTTATTATGATTGTATTGATTAATGATGCAGGTTCAGCGCCTAAAATAAATGAGTGTAGTGACTCCTACTCGATTGTTTTTAGGTGTTGAAGATGCGCAGTAGGCGGTGCAAGGATTGTATAAATAATTCTGCACACCTACTTATTAATGAGATCTTATATGTTTTCGCTCTGCGAACCTACATTAATTGTCACAAATGACACATTAATGTCGCATTAATTTATTCTTGTGGCAAGCGGTTTGTTTTATTCGCAAGGCTCATCAAGCTAAAGCAAGTTGTCGAACTCACGTTAAATTGTTGATAGTATGCTGTAATAGTTCAAGAAACTTTGCTCCATGTCCTCCGTCCATCTGAACGTGGTGAAACTGGAAGGAGATAGGCAGAGAGGTCTTGAACCATCCCTTGCGATACTTTCCCCACATCACCATAGGGTTGCAGAACTTATCGGTGTATTGATTTACGATGCAATCCAGTTCGGTGGCTATCATTGCAGACGTGCCGATAACCATAGCATCATCAACGAAACTGCTTTCGCAACTGTCAGATGCAGATTGAGTAAGAACGGAATACTTGTCTTGAAACTCCTTGATGTCTTCGCAAAAAGGTATATCGCATGAGTTTATGCCACCTTTCTTATTGTTGACTATCACGTTGACAGCGAGTTTGTCGTAATGGTAAAGCTTGCCATTTTCAGGTAGGATATAGAATTCCTCCATCTTACTTGCAGCCTTGCCAATGCACCAGCAAAGAAGCATATTGAAGCTTATGTCATGCCTCTTGCTATACTTCACAATCTTAGAAACGTTGAATGTCTTGACCAATGTCACCATAGGCATTGGCGATGACATCCAAAGGCTGAAAGCATCAGCACGCGAAGTTTCCTGTGGGTTTATTTCTCTTTTCATTTGAACGAAAGTAAATGACCAGTAAATATTATTCAGTAAATTTTATTGACCATAGATATTCAGGATAACACGGATGCAAATCATTAGCGTAATTATCCGTTTAATCTGTGTTCGTTTTAAATAACGTGAGTTCGACGACTTGCGTAGCTTGTTGAGCCTTAGCGAAAAATTTCCTCAGTCGTATATTATTGACTATCATGTGGATGAAAGAGCTCTGAAGGAGCGATACCTAATAGGGCAGTCCGTGAGGGCTGTTATATTTGCCGTTATTTGAGGGATGAGGTCTGTAGGACCGACACCTAAAGTCTTCAGATGTCGCACTTACAGCGCTCCTTTAATCACGCATCTACTGAATAACAGCCCTTACGGACTGCCCTATTAGGTGTCGGGCTTTGGCTTTATTTTTCGCTAAGGCTCAACAAGCTGAAGCAAGTCGCAATGCTCATCAAG
>CACZCN010000040.1:0-29036 GCA_902779665.1 uncultured Prevotellaceae bacterium
TAACATAAATTAATGCTTTTGCCCTTACAGGGCGAAATTGCCAACTTCAATGTACCTAGGGTGATGCCCTAGGCTGTTAGATTGTTAGCCTTGCAGGCTGTATCAGCAAGTAATAGAACTGACGTTATAATAGAGGGCAATTATAGAGAAGAAAAAAGTGATAAAACTGAAAAGTCAATTTTATCACTTAATGCCTAATTCCTGTTCTATTGCTTGTATCTCGCAACAGAAATCCTTGTCTTGTTGTATCTTTTCCGTTATGAGACGTATGCTGTGGATGACCGTGGAATGGTCTCTGCCTCCAACGCATCTGCCTATACGGGATGCCGGCATACGGATGTGCTTGTCGGCAAGATACATGATAACCTGACGAGGGAGAACAATCTCACGCTTGCGCAGACGCCCTTTAACCTGCTGTTCTGTGACATCATAGTGGGTACTCACGATACGGATGATATCATCAATGGTGAGTGCCTGATTGTCGGTCTTCATTGCTCTCGTGACCATTCGCTCCACAAAATTCATGTCAATGTTGCAGTTGTAGGTGATGCTGTAAGCCATGAGCGAGTTGATGATGCCTTGTATCTCGCGTATGCTGCCGTTGACATTCTCGGCTATGTATTTGATGACAGGTTCCGATATGTGGAGTCCGTCACGCTGAATCTTTCGTTTCAGGATATCCACGCAAAGCTGCACGTTTGGCTTCTCCATTTCTGCCAACACACCGCATGAGAAACGTGTGATGAGGCGATCCATCATTCCGCTTAGCTGAACAGGCGGACGGTCGCTTACGAGTATGATGCGTTTGTCAGTACGGAAGAGGTGGTTGAAGATATGGAAGAACGTCTCCTGTGTCTTTGCTGAATTAAGCCATTCCTGCACATCGTCAACGATAAGCATGTCAATAGTCTGGTAGAAACCGATGAAATCGTTGATTTTGCCTTGCATGTTGGCATTGGTGTATTGCATCTGGAACTCTCGCGCGCTGACATACAGCACTCGTTTGTTCTTGTATATCTCCTTGCATCTCAAACCGATTGCGTTGACAAGGTGAGTCTTGCCACATCCAGAGGGACCATGAACAAACATTGGGTTGAACTGTGTGCCTTGCGGATGCTCGGCAATGGTAAGTCCGATAGAACGGCAGAACTTGTTGGATTCGCCTTCCACATAGTTGTCGAATGTCTGGTGCAGGTTTAGCTGTGAGTCTATTTCTTGGAGATGGGTAACTGAACCCGGAGCAAGAATGAGTTCCTGAGTGTTGTTGGTTGCAAGAGCCGCTTTGGCAGCTCCGTCAGGCGTCTTTGTATCAACAGCCCCTTCGTATGTATATCCAATATCCTTACCACTACGCTTCGTCTGAGACATAGAGGTATTCGTGGTCGTACTATCATCTTTCTTTACGATGATAGTATGCCATTTTAATAGAATCTTGCCAAATGTGTTACTTATTGCAATACGGAGGTGCTGTATGTAGTTCTCCTCAATGTATTGAGCCACATAGTTGCTGGGGATGCTTAGAATGAGAGTGCATGTAGCAGGACTATATGATTCAAATTCCACCTGTGTGAACCATTTCTCGTATTCGCTAGCCTCTATATTCTGCTGAAAGTAATTTTGGCAGCTTGCCCATAGGGCTCGTGGATTTTGCACGTTAGGATTTAATTAAAGGCCCCTCACCCGTCCTGCGGACACCCTCTCCCGTTGGGCGAGGGATATGTTAGTATAGCCGCTGGTTTGGGGCGTGATATTGAAAATTAAAAGCGAGAAAAGGTAATGTCAATTATTTATCTTTCTTGCCGAAGAGGGAAAAATGTACGTATCTCTTTGGGTGAGCCTTGAGGTCAACAAGCAGGGAGTCTGCTGCTGCCATCGTGGCTGTCATGTTGTTGTAGAGTCCTTGGTCGTGGAGTAGGAGACCGACTGTACCTTCGCGTGAGTTGAGTGTCTTTGTGAGGTTCTCAACATTTGCGAGTGTCTTGTCAACCTTAGCCATTGTGCCTGCAAGGTCAAGGGCTGCGAGATTGCCTGTGAGCTTTTCTGTGTTGGCAAGAGTAGCGTCAGCTTTTTCTGCAATACCCGGAACGCGCTGGTTGAGATCTGCAAGCATCTTGTTCAGTTCCCTTGATGATACCGTGAGATTGTCGGTTATCTTCTGCGCGTTGTGGAGCGTGTTGGCAAGGGCCGGATCAGCCAATAGCATATTGATTGATGCAAGAATGCTGTCAAGCTTTGGAAGCATCTGTTGAATGGCAGGAACCATTGCCTTGACCTGTCCTAAGGCTCCTTCTGAAACAGCACCCTTGATAATGTCTCCCGGTTTGAGCAGATTGTCGGGTGATCCTGCAAGAAGAAGGTTTACTCTTGAGTTACCCATAAGGTCGGTACTTATCTCTGCTGTCGTTCCTACTGGAAGGTGCAGGGCCTTGTCAACATCGGCTCTTGCCACGATGACATGACGCTGATAATCGTATTTTGTATCCAATACCGTACCTATGCGATAGCCGTCGGCATAGATAGGAGCAGCTCCGGAAAGACCTTCTGCATTATCAAATTCTACTATGTAGATGTTATCTGATGCGAAGAGCGATTGGCCCTTGAGGAAGTTCATTCCAAAGTACAGAAGAACCAAACCGACGATTGCTACAAGCGCAATCCTTACTTCTTTTGTAAAATATTTCACTGTTGTATTTCTTTTTCTTTTTTATCTTCTCTTATTCAACTTATACTCAATGATTGCGTCATTGATGTTTGGCACTTTCTCGCCATTCTTGAATGCAACGATGAAGCATCCCGGGAACTTGGCAGCAACGTCCTTGCGCAACTGAACTATTTCCTCATAGTCGGTTGAAGCTCCCAATGTGTATTTGTAAACCCTGCCTTCCTTGTAGTAGTTAGGCTCTTCACCTTTGAGGCGAGAGTCACTTGGGTCAAGAACTTTCTCGGATATGAATATCTGTATCTTGAATACAGGTGCACCGACAGGAGCATTATTGGTAGTCGGCTTTGTTGCTGTCCTTGGCTTGGTAGCAGGAACCTGTTGTGCCGGTTCTGCCTTGGCTATTGGCTTTGGCTCTGCCTTTGGCGCAGGAGTAGGCTCTACCTTAGGTTTCTGAACAGAAACTTGAGGTTGTTCCTGTGGAAGAGGCTTCACCTGAGGCTGCTGTGCAGGTCTTGGCTGCAGTTGCTGTGGCAAAGTCTGAGCCTTAGGCTGTTCTGCAGGCTTTGGCTGTATTTGCTGAGGTAAAGTCTGAGCCTTAGGAAGTTCTGGCTCTTTTCTTGCCTGAGGATTTTGACTTTGAGCCTGTCCTTGACTTGGTCTTAGAGGCTGATTTTGACTTTGAGCCTGACCTTGACTTGGTTTTAGCTGCTGATTTTGACTTTGAGCCTGACCTTGACTTGGTCTTGGCTGCTGATTTTGATTTTGAGCCTGACCTTGACTTGGTCTTAGCTGCTGATTTTGACTTTGAGCCTGACCTTGACTTGGTCTTGGCTGCTGATTTTGATTTTGAGCCTGACCTTGACTTGGCCTTGGCTGCTGATTTTGACTTAGAGCCTGTGCCTGACTTGGATTTGGCCTTGGATTTTGTCTTTGAGGTTCGTTTGGTGTTGGAAGGGCTACTTGCAGTTGACTTATTTCCAGTTCGCTTGGAGCTGGCTGCGGTTTCATGTTTACTACCTCCCTTATCTCTAACTCGGGCTCCTGTTGCCAAGGCTCTTCCACTTGACTTGGAGCCTTTGTCGAGGAAGACGATCCACTACCGTAATGGCTCTTGTACTTTATGAAAGCCTGGTAGATGCCTCGTGCCATTTCGTCAACGTGAGTTTCATTATTGAGAAATCTCTCCTCATCGCTTGTGGAGATGTAACCAAGCTCTATCAGACAGCTTGGCATGGATGTCTTACGCAGTACAAGGAATCCTGCCTGTTTAACGCCCTTGTTTGGACGATTGGCTGTTGAGCATACGTTTGACTGTACGAGTTTTGCGAGCTCTACGCTCTTTGCCATATTGTTATCTTGCAGGAACTCGAAGATGATATAGCTCTCGGAAGAGTTAGGATCAAAGCCTTCATAGTGCTTCTTGTAGTCCTTCTCCATGAGAATAACCGAGTTCTCTCGCTTAGCCACTTCAAGGTTGTCGGCTGCACGGTGCATACCGAGTGTGTATGTCTCAAGACCTCGTGAGATCTTCTTGCCAGGGAGTGAGTTGGTATGGATGGAGATAAAAAGGTCGGCCTTTGCCCTGTTGGCTATCTCTGCACGCTCATCAAGTTTTACGAAGACGTCATTCTTACGCGTGTAAATCACTTTCACATCGCTACAATTGCGCTCTACATATTTGCCGAAAGCAAGAGCCGTGCGCAGGTTGATATCCTTCTCTTTTGAGAATTTTCCAATTGCACCAGCATCATGTCCTCCGTGTCCGGGGTCAATCACAAGCGTGAACTTGCGCTTGCCGGCAGCCATAGCGACTGCGGCACAAAGTATTAATATGAATGAGATTAAAGACCTGCGTGACATCTTCCCAACTCTAAACACTAAGCTCTAAACACTAAACTTTTTTAATTGTCAACATTTTCCCCTGGAATATATTTCTTCAGGGCACGCGCAACACCATTTTTCCACATATTGAGCATCTCTTCCTTGAAAGTGAGCGACTCTATGAGCTTGACAACCAATGGGATAGGCATGTGGTAGCGAAGAACTCCTGAGAACAGCTTCGCATAGTTCCAACAATCAGGATTGAACTTTTCTGAGAGGCCCTCAACGGTTGTCTTATAGCCTTTGCGGTTCTCAAACTGGAAGTCATAGCGGTGTGAGCCATCAGGATTTGTCTGGCGGATAATCTTGCCGTTGACAACATTCTTAGGTAATACTATGCCTTCCTCGTCATCCTGAATGCCTGTGAAAATCTCGTAGGGACGTCCGTCGAGCAACCCGACGAAGGCCACCCATTTCTCCTTGTTGTTCTGGAAACGCACTACATCACATTCCAGAACGTCAGGACGCTCCACTACTATGTTGATATCGCTATCGTATGTCATAAAAAAACTGTATTTTGCAAAATATGTTGCAACGTGCATGGCATCCTCGCACGAAGATAATAGTGCTTGTCAACCCTTAAGGTTGGTGCACGTCTCTGATTATCGAGTGCAACGTGGTCTCTGATTATCGAGTGCAACGTGTGTAGCATCCTCGCACGAAGATAATAGTGTTTGTCAACCCTCAAGGTTGGTGCACGTCTCTGATTATCGAGTGCAACGTGTGTAGCATCCTCGCACGAAGATAATAGTGCTTGTCAACCCTTAAGGTTGGTGCACGTCTCTGATTATCGAGTGCAAAATTACAAATAAGTTTTCAATCATCCAAATAATTTCCCGAAAAATAGTTTCGGAAGGTTCAACAACTTTTTCTTGATTTCCTTGGAGATATTGTAATTTTTGTTTATTTTTGCCCTCGACAAATGAAATTTCTGTTGTGAAATAACAATCAAATATGAAAAAGATATTGACGCTCTCGATTGTATTTATTCTAATTGGTATTGTTGTTTATAACAATAGCAATATGCATGTGTCTAAACATAAGTTGTGGAAATACAATGATTACATTTTCAAGAAAGGATATGAAGATGTATTAGTATTCTCAATAGGAGGCAAAGACAGTACAATCTATCGTTATGATTGGCCATATATTTACAAATACGACAAAAAAATAGGACATGTAGTATTTTGCATAGGTGATAGAATGTGGGTGAAATATTATGTTAAAGATGCAAAGATTGTTGAATATGTCGGGAAATAGAAATATTACAGAATATGATACATTTAAAAATCAACAAAATGAAATACGTATTTATCCTGTCACTTGTGTTTATGGGGGCTATATGTGCAGATTTACTCGCAAGCACATATACTCCATCGCATGGAAATACAATCTCACAAGTACAGACAAATAAAAATCATCTTGACTCAGAATGGGATACCGTTCAGATTGCAGAAAAACTTCAAAAAAGATTTCCTGATCTGTGTTTTGATCATTCATTTCGTACTCTGACAAAGAAAGATTGCCTTAAACTGAAATGGATGAAGGAAGATCGTGTAGAGGAATTTTATGAATTTACTGATTTTACAGAAGCTTTTCAATTAAAATTAGGAGACAAAGACTATTTGATTTTACTCGGACAAGCGGCTGGAGCAACAGGAACAGGCGCGGATTATAGAGAATACGAATGTTATGAATATGGCAATAAGACTCCTGTCTTGAAATTCTTCTCGTTAATAAGTACCCCTTTTGCTGTGTTCTTCGATAAAGAAACGAATAAAATTGGATATTGGAATATAACCAAAGAACAAAGAACAGGACCAGATGGTATATGTGACAATCCATATACTGATTATGACGTTATACTTTCCGCATATCTATATACAAATCAAGAGCCTTTTTATACAGAGATACTTGAAAAAAGATATGGTAAATAAGCACACAAATAGGCTTTTCCTTCGTTGATTCTTTTATGTGCCTCCGAAATGAATATTGAAATATTATAAACTATGAAAGAAATATTTGCTCAAGAAGGAACCCCTTGGGAATATCCTGAACGTTATAGTTTCAACGGCAAGTTGATAGAGTTAAGAGATCATACTGAGATAGGAATGGGCGCTCCATTAATGGGCGGTCTATATATAAATGACACAGAAGCTTCTTTGTTAAACGGCAAAGAAATGTGCCACTATACATTTTGGGGGCCGATTATATTAACCGACAATTACATTTCGTCGAACTCACGTTAAATTAACAATAATAAGTCATAGACATTTAGAAAAAGACAAGAACAAATGTTGAAGTAATTGAAATTCCCGGAAAATGAAAAGTGCTGAATTAAATAAAATTATGAAGAAACTTTCCTTTCCCTCTTATGTAAAGAAAGGAAGGCTGGCATATTCTATCATTGAGCATGAAAATGGTGCCAAATTATTGAAAGGCTTTTATTTAGATTCATCTATTAATAAAGATTTTTTCTTTGTTCAATATTTTGTTCAATCTTTATATAATCCTTTCCCTTTTTTAAATTTTAGTCTTGGGGATCGATTAGGGGGGCATCTAAATTCCTCAGAGATTGACAAAATTAACAAAATGATAGATTCATTCAAGGAATTTGATAGATTAAAAAGTTTTTCTGACTATATTCCATTTCTAAATACTCATCCTTACTATGGATCTGACATTAATAGATACAAGTGTTATGCATTTCATTATTATCTTTTATACGATTATGAGATGTCAAAAAAATTCTTCACTAAAATTATGGATTTTGAAACGCATCCAAATTCAGAATGGTTTGAGGAAGACATAAATATTGCTAAAGAATTTGTTGGTTTTATTGAATCTTGCTCTTATGACAAAGGCATAAATAAACTATTACAATGGCAAACAGAAACCATAAAAAGTTTAAAATTGAATTTGTCTTTGCCTCCGAAATGATAAATTTCCGAAAATTCAAAACATAAAGGTTTAATGAAAAGCAATCGGGTCTAAAATGGAATTAGTAGAAATTAAAATAAAACGCTTTAAGGAACCTGTCACAGGTATCCTTTTAGGAAACGGCACACAATGGTCTTTAATGAAATTGAATGTTGTTGATTATGTATTAGATGGTTTTCAATTTACGAATAAAAGGTACGTTGCCAGCAATTGTCCAATAAAAGAAGACACGTTACAATATAGGATTCTTGCAATAAAGAATAGTTCAAAAGACATCTCATCCAAGATTGACTTAAATATCTTGGAAGAGGATAAATTGTTGTATTCTTTTCTGAAAAATAGCAACATATTAGTCGCTATATGTTTGCATAGAGAAGATGTATTGTATGTCGGGAAAATAAAAGTGGTAAATACAAAATCGTTTATTTTAGAATCATATGATACAGAACTTAGGGAAAGTGGCATAATGAATATTGAGTTTGATAAAGTAAGATATATTCAGATGCATACCGATTATCTTGATTCTCTCAGTTTGATTATAGACAAATAATAAAATCGTCCCACACCTTCATGAATTCCTTGGCGGTGTGGGATTTTTCTTTTCTCTCTTTCTTGATTTTTCTCCCTAAGAACAAGGGCTTTCCCTTGTAAGAAACTCCGCTGTTTTACCGTTCTTCCTCCGAAGATACTCCATCGATACTCCATCGATGCTCCATCGATGGTCCATCGTTTCGATGGAGGATCGATGGACTAACGATGGACAAGCGATGGAGTATCCTAAGAGTTTCAAGGAAGTTATTAGCGAGAATCCGATGACTTTAATGCGAATTCCATCGCCTTTGCTCGGGCAGGCTTTCCTGTTTCCGTAAGGGGGAGCTTGTCGATATGGATGATGAGTTTTGGCTTGCTGAACTTATTATTCATTTCGCTAAGTTCTTTTTGAGCCAGTTCTGTGTCTCCTTCGGTAAGTAAAACCACGATTTCACCGAACTTTGGGTCTTTCTTTTTCGTTATCATAAACGGAGAAGATAGTAAAGGGCGAAGTTCGCGTTCAATCTCCTCAATCTGTAGTTTTACCCCACCAGAGCAGATTACATTGTCGCGTCTGCCTATTATGCGGAAAGTCCCGTCTGACCGTAGCTCGGCTATATCGTTGGTTATCAGCGTTTCTGGATTCAAGGCAGGTGCGTTTATTATCAGACAGCCGTCTGGATCTTGCGAAAGACTGACGCCTGGCATTGGCGTGTACCATTCGGATGCTTCCTTGCCTGAAAGTCTTCGCATAGCGATATGGGATAGTGTCTCGGTCATTCCGTAAGTGCTCCATATCGCATTTGGGAATGTGCGGAGTTGGCTCTCTATCTCCTCGCTAACGGCTCCTCCTCCCACTATGACATGTTTTGTATTGGCAAGAGCCTCTCTTTCCTTCTCAACAAGAAGGGTGTTGTATAGCTGGAGAGGCACGATAGCGGCAAAGGTAGGGGGATTTTGTTGAATGGCAATATCTGCAAACGGGTGTCCGCTTGGTGGAATGTTTATGATATGGAGCCCTCTTTCTATCGCCCTTACTACCATCATCTTACCTGCGATATAGTCGAGTGGCATACAGAGAAGAGCAGTATCACCTTCTTTCAGATTTAGGAAGTTGCATGTCATTCTTGCCGAAGCACGCATACGCGATTTCTCTACGAGCATACGCTTTGGTGTGCCCGTACTACCACTTGTCTTAACCTCGATGAGGGGTGAGGACGACAGAAAATCGGATGTGAATTCTTCTAAAGTCATGTTTTTGTTTGGGTGATGGGTGTTAGGTGTTGGGTGTTAGTGGTTAGCAGAAATACAAACCGCCAACACCCAACACCTATCACCTAACAACCAGGTTCGCTCCTTCTATATGAACTCCGTTCTCAATGTTGTCTGTGAATAACTGACCTGTGCCTAAACCTTGCGAGAATGTGATGTTAGGACCATATACAGATTCGGCTAAGAGGGCAATGGAACGAAGACCTATGTTGCTCTCAAGGGCAGAGGTAATCCATGAGTTAATGCCTCGCTTGTTTGCAAGGTCAATCCATTCGCGAGTACCTGATATTCCTCCGTGCATAGTTGGTTTCAATACTATGTATTGAGGACGGATGGTATCAAGAAGTCTTGCCTTCTCCTTTGGATCATTAATGCCTATCATTTCTTCATCAAGGGCAATGGCAAGAGGAGATTCCTTGCAAAGACGTGCCATCTCGTCCCATTGTCCCTGACGGATAGGCTGCTCAATGGAATGGATATCATATTTAGCCAGTTCTTCGAGTCTGTCCATAGCCCATTCAGGAGAGAATGCCCCATTGGCATCAACACGCAGTTGGAGGTCTTCTTTTGGGAAACAAGAGCGAACGTAACGTATCAATTCTATCTCTTTTTGCCAGTCGATAGCACCAATCTTGAGTTTGATGCAACGAAATCCAATCGCCATCTTGACCTTTACTTGCTCAAGCATATCCTCGAAAGAGGACATCCAGACAAGTCCGTTGATTGGTATTGATACTTTATCCTTGAAAATTGGAATTTCGCTTCTTGCCTCTGCTACTGCAGATTCAAGGGCAAAACGAAGGGCTGGGTAGGATAGCATATCGTCAGGCCAAGTGCCATTGAGAACCGATGGAATGGCCTTTTCTGCTAGTCGTCTTACCTCAGAGATATTAGGATAGGCATTACGGTCGCATGAGAGGTCTGGCAGGGGAGCAAGTTCGCCTGTGCCTTTCTTGCCTGTCGTTTTATCTGTAATCGTAATGAGATACATCTCGTGAAGAGAGTATTCTCCACGAGATGTACGTGCTGGTTTCTTGAAATGAAGAGTTTCTTTTGTAATGCTAAACTCCATAGGTAAATTTTACTGAAGTTTCGTATACTCAACTTCAAGTGAATAGTGAAAAGTGAAGAGTGAAGAATTTAAGTTTGTATGCAGCTCAAAATCGTTAATTGACCATCCGCAACAAAAGGTAATTCAAATTTTTCATTCTTCACTTTTCACTCTTCATTGAACATGTTGAAATTTGCGAAAGTTGAATGGCCCTCAATTGCCTATGGCAATGGTTTTCCCCAGTTAGGCTTGCGCTTCTCAAGGAATGCGCGACCACCTTCCTGAGCCTCGTCCATGAAGTAATAGAGCAAGGTCGCATCACCTGCAAGTTGCTGAATACCTGCCTGTCCGTCAAGCTCAGCATTTAGACCTGCCTTTATCATACGGAGAGCCATAGGAGAGCGTTCCATCATGGTTTTTGCCCATGATATACATTCTTCCTCAAGTTGGTCGTAAGGCACAACCTTGTTCACCATACCCATTTCTTCAGCTTCTTTGGCTGTGTAGAGACGGCACATAAACCATATCTCGCGTGCTTTCTTCTGTCCTACAATACGTGCAAGATATGAGCTTCCGAAGCCTGCATCGAAACTTCCAACCTTTGGACCTGTCTGACCGAACTTCGCATTCTCAGCAGCTATGGTCAGGTCGCAGACGAGATGAAGCACATGACCACCTCCAACAGCAAATCCGTTTACCATAGCTATTACAGGCTTTGGCAAACGACGAATCTGCATCTGCACATCGAGAACGCTGAGACGAGGTACTCCCTCATCATCCACATAACCGCCACGACCTTTCACGTTCATATCTCCTCCTGCACAGAAAGCCTGCTGACGAAGATATTCCTCGTCTGTCTGTCCTTCCTTGCGAGGTGTCTCGGCACCTGTGAGGAGAACAACTCTTATATCTCGGTTCTCGCGACATATTGCGAAAGCCTCAGACAACTCCTTGGTTGTGAGTGGAGTGAAAGCGTTACGATAGCGAGGGCGATTGATTGATATCTTTGCTATGCCCTCTGCATATTCAAGGATTATCTCCTTAAAAGGGTGTAGGATTGTCCAGTTCATATATTTATTTTTTTACGGCCTCTCTCCCCGCTTTGCACATACTCCGATGTTATCAACATCGGACTTCCCTCCGTAGGGAGGGAGCTGGAAGGCGATGGCATGTTTATTATTCTATTATTGTTTTTGGAGAGGGGGACAGGCTCCCTCCCTACGGGGGAGGGCGGGGGGAGAGGCCACCTCAACCAGTTTTGGTGCATTACCACCTTCTTCCGTCAGCCAATCTATTGCTGCTTTTATATCTTCAGCCTTGCTTATCGCCTTTCTTGAAATGCCATATTGATGGCAGGCGCCAACGGCTGTTGTGTGGTGAGACGCCATTACGTATTCATCGCGTGCTGGGGAGTTTTCCAATCCAGGTAACTGTCTGAAGATCTCGCCACCTCCATTATTTAGTAGGAGTATGCGGAGATTAGGTTTCAGGTGCATGTTCCAAAGAGCATTCTGATCATAGAAGAAACTGAGGTCTCCTATAACGCAATACACGTTTCCATCGCTTACGAGAGATGCACCTACGGCTGTGGAGAGCGAGCCTTCTATTCCGTTGAGACCTCGGTTGCAGAATACGAAATGATTGGCATGACGTGCAGCAAGACGTATGGCGGTTGAGTTGGCATAATACACATCCGACTCTTTCGTCATGTGTTTTTCCAGTTCCTGTACGGCTTGCTCCGTAATCTTGACAGACTGTTTCTTCGCATCTTCCCTGACGGAAGAGAGAAGTCTGTCCCAGTTCATGCCAAACGCATTCTTCTCTAATTGGAGGATTGAGGATAAATCCTCAAGAACGGTTGTGGCTGTACCTTGAAGTATATAGCTTGCGTGCTGTGTGATGTCCTCAATCTGCATTTGCTCGTTGAGCATCACTATTGTGCAGTCGTCAAGAGTGCGCATGAATTGTCGCAGACGCTTGCTGATAGTCGTACTGCCTATATATAACAGGAAGTCAGGCTTATATTCTTCCGTATTAGGGCCTATCTTCTTAAATGTATCATCGAGACTTGCTGAAGGATCATCGGAAGAGAGTGGTTCTGAAAGGATTGTTATGCCTTCGCGGAGCTTTGTTATTGCCTTTCTCGGAATCTCATAGCGTTGGCTCTGTCCTATGACAATCATAGGGCGCTGTGAGCGTGAAAGCATATCAAGGAAGAAATTCCTTTCTATCTCGTACGTCCAACGGAGAGGATAGATGCCCTGAAGGTCAGGAAGTTCCTTTGTCGTGAAATCAAATAGAGGTTCAGAAATTGGTACGTTGATATGCACAGACTTCTTTGTCGTCATCAACGTAAGGATAGCCTCACAGACAAGTCTGCGACAATGCCATTTCTCCGTTTCGTCTTTACATTCCGGCAAGTTCACGCTTTTCTCAACAAAGGAGCCTAATGCATTTGGCTGTGGCATAGTCTGTCCGTCAAGCTGACCTATCCAAGCCTGTGGTCTGTCGGCAGAAATGACGATGATTCCGCGATTCTGATAAGAAGCCTCGGCTGTACCTGGGAGTGTATTGAGAAGGGCAGAACCAGAAGTCACGCATACAGCAACCATCTCGCCCGTCTGATTTGCTATGCCTAAAGCAACAAAAGCGGCAGAGCGTTCGTCTGTAACGGGATGGCAGATGAATTTGGGCGATTCGTTGAAGTTATGTACGATAGGAGCATTTCGACTGCCAGGGCACACAACAATGTGCTCCACTCCGTAGTCGATAAGCAGAGAGGTTAGTATGTTGATATTTTCCTTGGATGAGAACATTGAAAGTAACAATTAATAATTAACAATTAGAAATTAACATGGTGGGCGATTGGGAATTGTCAATTATCAATTGTCAATTTTCAATTATTTAAAAAGTGGTCGCATCGATGATGTGATGAAAACTCCGTTTAAAAAGGATTTGAGGACTCCCCGTCTTTGTAATCCATCGGCTTTTCAGCTTTCCTGATGTGATGTCACCCGAAGTGTTTATGCCATCAGGAATAATGGCCCGCCATTGACAAAAGAAGCTGTCTCGGTTTTCAGAATTATTTGATGAGTATCCCTATCGAACCGATGCGACCTAATATTTCTGTTTGGATGCAAAGGTAATAATTTTTTCTGATAAACCATTGAAATAACCGAAAAAATTACTCTTCGGCCAATGATTGCATCACCCTTTGCATATTTTCGAGCATAGTATTCATGTTCTCCGGCGTCTTGCAGACTGCAAGGAAGAGCTCGTTGAGGTCAATGTCATCCGGAGTATTAACCGGTGAGTTATGTAATAAAGTCTGCATATTGTCTGCCAAGAGACGGTATATACAAACCACATTAGCAGGCTTTGTATGTGCCTTTACTGCCTTCCTTCCAGATTGGTATCCTCTTATTACTGCTATCACAACAGCTTGGATAGCAGTTTCGGGTTTCACCTTACCAGCCTCGAGAGGAGCCATATCCTCATTGATTACCTCGAAGTATTCTTCGATGCTCATGACATGGCCTTGTAGTACTGCGTAGAAGTTCCTGCGATACTCGTCAGCCATAAGGTTGAAGAGTTTGTCCGTGCGACAGGCATGTTGCATAAGCGACATGGCATTGAGCGATACTGGATCTGCTTCACGAAGACGCTGTTCAAGCATTTCGTGCGACGGATAGTTCACAATGGCAATAGCATCAAAGACACTTTCGTATAGGAACTGCGCCATTTCCTCATAATGGTCGAGCAATAATTGCTTCATCTGTCGAGGCTCTACGCTCTGCGGACCATTGGCTTCAGGCAGACTTCCTTCTACTATGCCTTCTACGAAAGAAGAGAAGAAAGCCCTGACTATTGCCGGTATTATTCTTGGAGAGTTCATTGAAATATCTTGAATTGGTAGCCCTGTGATATAAGCCATTCCAGGGATTCTGGAAGTGCGGTATAGAGTTTGTCTATACTCTTCAGAGAATCGTGGAAGGTTATGATTGAACCGTTGCGGGTATATGTCTTGATATTGTTGACTACATCCTCGGCTGTAAGGAGCCTTGAATAGTCGCGCGTCACGACATCCCACATCACAACTTTGTATTTGCGCTTTAGCCAGATATAAGCTGCTGGTCTCATCCACCCGTGTGGCGGACGGAAATACTTTGAGTGAATCAGGTCGTTTGCCTTGTTGGTGTTCTTCACATACGTCTTCAGGGTATGGCGAACGCTACCCATGTGATTGTATGTGTGATTTCCAACTTGATGTCCCTCTGCCTTTATGCGTTCATAGAGATGAGGGTACTTGCGGACATTGTCACCTACCATGAAGAAAGTTGCCTTTATCCCATACTTTGCCAAAGTGTCAAGGATAAAGGGGGTGGCTTCTGGAATCGGTCCGTCGTCAAAGGTGAGATAAACCGAATGCTCCCTTGGATCCATTCGCCAAAATGCTTTGGGATAGATCCAACGGAGCCATATAGTAGGTTGTTCAATAATCATTATTCACCGTTGAAGTTGCCTCCACGACCAAAGTATATGGACGAGAGCTTTTCAAGTTCTTTGTTCTTCTTCTGAGCCAATGCAGCATCATACTTTTTCGTAATCTCAAGTATGCGCTGCATGGTATAGAAGTGGAGCATACATTCACGCTGAGACTGTCTGAAGCGGTTGTCGTTCAATGAAAGATACCAAGTGAGATACTGCTGGCTGTTCTTCCACATATCGTTGAACACCTCTTCTGCCTTCTTCTTGTTTCCAACGGCATAGTAACCCTGAAGGAAGTCTAAACCACCGCTCAGGTATGACATTGGAACATTGTATGTAGGCAGAACCTTCTCAGCCTTTTCAAGAACCTTCTTTGCCTTATCATCCTTGCCTTCCTGAAGGAGGTGAGAGATGAGCATACCGAATAGACGACGATGTGTAAGGCACATACGCATTACTGTCTCGTCGAGGTAAAGTCCCTTCTTCTCAAGACCGCCGAACTTGAACTTGTTCATGACATTGTTGTATGTCTTCTCTGTATCGAAGTTGGTCTGCTCGTTTGTGGCAAACGGAGTGATACGGTTCACAAGACCTTCCTGGATGAAGTTGTCGCCGAGGTTCATGAAGTTGTCAGCACCAACGGTGAGGGCAACGTAGAGTGGACGTGTCCAATTGGCGTTGCTTATCATCTCAAGCATCATAAGGTCGTTCTTGTAGAGCGCGCGCTTGCCCTTAAGTGAGATTGCCATCTTCTCTGGAATCTGAATCTCATTGCCGGCTGTATCGCGTGGAATCATCATTCCGCTCTTTCTTACAGCGTTAGCATCGATAGTGAGATAGAGGGTATCTGTTGGGATGACGTGCATCTCGCCCTTACCACCACGAACCCAGTATTTCATCACATTGTGAATGTCGAATGGATCATCACCATACTGCTGACGAGCTGCCTCTGGGTTCTGTGCATAGAACTCCTTAATCTGACTCTTCAACTCTGGTGCAACCTCGATATACTCATTTGTACCTGAGCAATAATCAAGACGTGACCAAGTGATAGGAAGTGCAGGTGAATCGTATGCCGGACGCATCATCTGGTCGATGTACCAGTCGGTCTGGAGATATGACAGGTTGCAGACACGTGCATCTGTACCTATGCCCTCGACGTCCTGATTATACCAGAGAGGGAAGGTGTCGTTATCACCATTTGTATAGATGATAGGATGTGTGCCTTCCTGCATTGAGTTCAGATAGTTCTGACCGAAATCACGACAGCAATAACGACCTGAACGATCGTGATCATCCCATGTCTGTGAAGCCATCTGGATAGGAACAAGCAAGCCTGCACCTCCGATGAAACCGGCAAGAACTACGTTCTCCTTCTTTGTCTTGCGAGCAATAAGGTCGATGATAGCAGCGATACCCATACCGCACCAGATAGAGAATGCATAGAATGAACCTGCGTAGGCATAGTCACGCTCACGAGGCTGCAAAGGTGTCTGGTTAAGATAGAGTACGATAGCGAGACCTGTCATGAAGAACAGGAAGAATACTACCCAGAACTGCTGGATACCCTTCTTGCCACGGTATGCCTGCCAGAAAAGTCCGATAAGACCGAGGAGAAGAGGCAGACAATAGAACACGTTGTGTCCCTTGTTCTCCTTCAGCTCGTCAGGGAGAAGGCTCTGGTCTCCGTACATCGCGTTGTCAATGAATGGAATACCTGTGATCCAGTTTCCATGTTCAAGTTCTCCATGTCCCTGAATATCGTTCTGACGACCAGCGAAATTCCACATGAAATAGCGCCAGTACATGAAGTTGCATTGGTATGAGAGGAAGAACCTGATGTTCTCAAACATAGTTGGCATATTTACGGTCATCATCTGACCGCAACGGTCATAATCTATAGGATATGTGTCAACTCCACCCATCCAGTCCTCGTAGGCCTTTGCATGCTCTGAACTGTGCATACGTGGGAAGAGCATGTTCTGTGCATATACGTATGAGTCTTTTGTACGGACTGTGAAGTATGAGTCCTTTTCGTCAGCTGATTTCTTTTCTACACGCTGGATTACAGGAGCTCCCTTTTTCATCTCAGGACGGCACATATCACCATCAACCTTGAGAGCCACCTGTGAAGCGTATGACTGACCATAGAGCAAAGGACGATCACCATATTGGTCACGGCTGAGATAGCTACCGAGAGTGAAGATATCCTCTGGTGAGTTCTGATCCATTGGTGGGTTGGCACTTGAACGAACCACGATAAGGGCGTATGTAGAATAGCCGATCATCAGCATCAGCATACAGCAGAGAGCAGTATTCTTGATGCGAGAAGTCACATAGTATGCCTTTGTCTTCTTGTTCTTGAGCTGGAGAGCCACATAGAGCAGAGCAAGGACTACGATGCCGATAAAGAATGCTGACCATCCGAATCCGTAGAACGGAATGCCGAGCATGGCAACAGCAAGAAGGAATGAGATATTTGTCTTCTTGAAGTTCCTATCAACATAGCTCTCGTAGATAGCCCATACCACAGCGCCAATGAGCAATACAATATAGATAATCTCACCTGTGTTGAATGGCATTCCGAGGGTGTTCACGAAGAACAACTCGAACCATCCGCCAACGGTTATGATACCCGGTACAACGCCATAGAGCACAGCTGCTACGATAACAACGCTTATTGCAAGTGCTATGAGCGAGCCTTTGAGGTCTGCATCTGGATAACGCTTGTAATAGTAAACAAGAACGATAGCAGGAATACAAAGCAGGTTCAAGAGGTGTACGCCTATTGACAGACCTGTCATATAGGTGATAAGCACCAACCAACGGTCTGAGTGAGGGGCATCTGCATTGTCCTCCCATTTCAGAATCATCCAGAACACAACTGCTGTAAAGGCACTTGAATAGGCATATACCTCACCTTCAACGGCAGAGAACCAGAATGTATCTGAGAATGTATAAATGAGTGCTCCGACCAAGCCGGAAGCTTCTATTGCTATTGTCTTTGATGTTGTTAGCTCGTCCCAATTGTCTATGAGAAGACGGCGAACAAGGTGTGTTATTGTCCAGAAAAGGAACAATATACACGTAGCCGACAAGAGCGCACTCATGGTATTTACCATACGTGCTACGTCTGATGGGTCGCTAACGAATTGGGTGAAAAGGTTGGCAGTGAGCATAAAGAATGGTGCGCCAGGCGGGTGACCAACTTCGAGCTTGTAGCCGGTAGTGATAAATTCAGGACAGTCCCAGAAAGAGGCTGTAGGTTCAATGGTAGAGCAATATACAAAGGCTGCAATAAGGAATGTTACCCAGCCGAGTACGTTGTCTATCAGTCTGTACTGTTTCATTTATTGATTGATTTTTTTTATATTTGTAATTTTAAGTTCCCCTGTGATGGGGTTAGTAGGGTTTGTTAATTCCTGATTACCCAATTCCGTGCAAAATTACTAAATATAGTGTAGAAAAAAGAATGAAAATTCAAAAAAATGCGAAATAAGGCTTGATTTTGTTTTCTTTAACTTTTTGAGTCGTATCGTGAGTTATTTAGTTTTAGAATTTCTTTTCTCGCCATTCGGATTTCCGTGTATAGAGTTTCCTCTAAATAACTGTTGTATATGATTTCTTAATTCTTTGCTCAGTCTGAATATTACATCGTCAGTTGAGTTCCATAATTTAAACTTAGAAAAGTATAAGATGACATTCTTCGTGAGATACGTGATTTCTATTTTTCCTCTGGTGTCAATTCTGGGGTATAACTGTATTTTTGTCTGTTCTCCATTGGGTGATTTATATATTTTGTCAGGTGTATGGTTTTCTATGATTGTATCATGTAGGCATTCGATTTTAGCCAAAAATGTATTTACTGCTAAACTGTTACTTAAAGTAATAGAATCACAGTTGTTGGCATATAGTCTGTCAAATTCAGTAGGTGAAATACTATATGGACTCTCCATTTCGAAAGGAATATAATAAATTTTTATTGACACATTTTTTTCACTATGTATATTCTGTGAAAAAAATAGCAGCATGATGAATATGCAAAATATTCTACAGGCTAATAGGTAACGTGTTTTTTTTGTTTTCTTTATCATATTCTTAATAGGTGAGAAACTAAATGACGGATACATTTTCTTGGTGCAAAAGTAAACAAAAATTTCAATACTACCAAGGTAAGCCTATAAAAAGATTTGTTTCTCCTAAATCAGCGAACCATAACTTCGTTTTTGGGAGGTAGTAATTACCATTTAATTACAATTAAAATACCATTAAATTACCATTAAGATACCATTAACTATGGTATTATTATGGTATTATAATGGTAATATTATGGTATTATAATGGTATTATCAACGGAGGAAGAAGGGTGTTGGAACGAAGTTGTCACGGAATTGCATAATGATATTATCGAAAAAAAATAGCCAAAGGGATTGTCCTCTGGCTATTTTTATTTACTTCGTTTCAAGAAAGCATTTGGGGATAAAGTTATACCAAGTAAGAACTTCATCATTGTATTTGAAGGTGTTCTTGTAATAAGCGAAGTCGTTAATTCCTACAACGTCTTTTACTTTATCGTAAAACTCTATATCATCTAAAGCAATAGGTTTTCCTAACCAGTCCTCGTTTAATATCTCAGATTTTTTCCTTGAGAAACAAACTTGTGGGTTAAGATAATCCATTGCTTCCAATATTTCTGTATCGTATTCAATGGCAAAACAAATTATGTAGTTTTTGAAGTCTGTTTTCGATAATTTGTGTTTCGCATGAAGTATTCCTTGATTGACATACATTATTGCCATGTTTACAAGGAATGTGTCATAGTTTTCTTTGTCTATGAAATCGTCAAGGCAGTCCAACTGTTCATAACGATAGAATGCTGGCATTTGCTCAAATGTCTCATAGTCACGTAAGATATCATGATAGTTTATATATCTTTTGATAGACGGAATGATTGCATATTTCTTTGCGTCTCTTCTTATTCTCATATTATTTTTATCCTATGATTTCCCAGAAATCTTCTGGTAATGATATGTTCTCTATATTCTTTGCATCCTTGAAAAGTGGGGCGATTTCTTCAGCTCTGAAACCTGCTATGCCACAGCCGATTGGGGTGACGAGAAACTGCTTGTCAGGATGCTGTGAGGCATAGGCTATGAACTCGTCAACGTATGGCTTGATGGTTTCTACACCTCCTTGCATGGTTGGTATGGCGTATGACTGTCCTTGAATGCCAACGCCCTTGCCCATTTCTGCTCCGAAATGCAGACGAGCCATTCGGGCTGCGCCTCCTGCGTGGATGCCTCCTAGATTAGAACCAAAAACGAATATCTCGTTTGGCTGGAGGGTGGTGATAAACTCTGGTGTTATTCTGTCTTCCTGCATATTGTTTAGGATAGTTAGAATGGTTTATATAAACGGCCATGCGATAATCATATACCTCATTACCTTGCCTATGCTTATGCTTATGAGGGTTATGAAAACATTGGCTCTCATGAGTCCGAGTAATATCGAAATTGCACTTCCGAGAAGAGGAAGGAAGGCAAAGAAACCCATCCATGCACCTCTTCCTCCCATGAATCGTTGGGCTTTGTCGAGACTTTCCTTCTTTACATGGAGATATTTCTCAATCCAGTCAATTCTTCCCATTCTTCCAACACCATAGTTGAACATAGAGCCGGCGGTATTGCCTATTGAGGCATATATCACCATTTCCCAAGGATCAACGCCGGCAGCAAGCATAGCCAGCATTACAGCCTCTGAAGAGAATGGGAACACGCTTCCTGCGATGAATGCTGCAATCAACATTCCTATAGGACCGTATTGTATAAGGAAATCAAGCATGGTGCTATAGGATTGGAGTTTCTAAATATGGGGTGTATATAGCCATGATTGATACCATTGCTATTATTATCAGAGTTATGATGAATACGATGTTTGTCAGTTTTGTATTTGTCAATGAGAAGTAATGGGCAGCCAATGGGCTAACCACAACAGCAAGCATCGTAAGAGTGTAGTCTGCGTATGCAGGTGCTATTGGTATGATTAGAGCAAAGAATATTGACAATGTTATGATAACGTCGTATAGGTTTCTTGTCTTTATCTTGTCCTTGTATGCCGTGCGCACGAAATGAATCCATCCGATAAGCATTAGGATTATCAGAATGGCATAGCATACAAGATGCCCGACTTTTACGCTAGAATAATCAAACAGAACGGAAGCATCGTGCAGAGGTGCGATGTGGAGCTTTATCCAATCGGTGTTTTCCTTATATACAAAATATGGGATTAAGGTCCAATAGGGTAGTATGATACCCATAATTATAGCACTCACAGCCTTGAAAGATATGGCGTAGAGCGGTACGCATAGCAAAAAGATCACTATGGGAAGGAAATACAGGAACGGAGTCCATATTATGCTTCCTATGCTTATAATGAGTGCTATGCAGAATATGCTTGGCACCTCTTTCTTGTCCTTATAGCAGAAAAGAAGAAGGTATATGCACAGTCCTGTAAGTGTCTGGATAACTGTTGTCTGCCAGCGTACAGCTATGGTTGCCTGCATAGTGGCAAGCCATAGAAAGACGCATGACATCATTCTTGAACGTATTCTCAGAAGAGTGTTGCGAGTGTTCATCTCGGCTATGAGATATGTAGAAAAGCCTGTCAGCAAGAGTGGAATCCAAAGCTTTCTGGAAACCAATCCTGCTGCAAACCATATCAGTATGCTGATGATAGCCGATACTGGTAGGGATAATGAACTTTCTGCTACTCTATTCTGAAATCGTTTCATTTATTTAGTTCCCTCCCTTTGGGAGGGCTAGGGTAGGCTTTTATAGATCCTGTCCTATATCAGAACGGAAATACTTGTCCGTGAACTGAATCTTCTGTGCCTCGGCAAAGCTCTTCTGGAGAGCCTCTTCCTTGTTCTTGCCATAAGAGCTAACAGCAATTACACGACCGCCGGCTGTAACGACCTGACCATCCTTGGTCGCTGTTCCAGCATGGAATACGATACTGCCCTCAACATCCTTGATGCCTGTGATAGGGTAGCCCTTTACATATTCCTGTGGATAGCCACCGCTTACGAGCATTACACAAACAGCGGCACGCTCGTCAAATTCTATAGTATGCTTGTCGAGATCCTCGTTAGCAACACCCTCGAAGAGATCAACGATATCGCTCTTCAGACGAAGCATAACACTTTCTGTCTCAGGGTCACCCATACGGCAGTTGTACTCAATTACCATAGGCTCACCGTTCACGTTGATAAGACCGAAGAAGATAAAGCCCTTATATACGATACCTTCCTCTGCAAGACCTTCTACCGTTGGACGGATGATGCGCTCGTCAACCTTCTTCATCCATTCCTTTGTAGCAAAAGGAACAGGTGTCACGCTACCCATACCGCCTGTGTTGAGACCTGTGTCATGCTCGCCGATACGCTTGTAGTCCTTTGCCTCTGGAAGAATCTTGTAGTTCTTGCCGTCTGTCAAAACGAATACTGAGCACTCGATACCTGAAAGGAACTCCTCGATAACAACACGTGAAGAAGCGTTGCCGAACATACCGCCAAGCATTTCGCGGAGCTCTTTCTTTGCCTCCTCAAGATTGTCAATGATAAGAACTCCCTTACCTGCGCAAAGACCGTCTGCCTTCAGAACATAAGGAGCCTTCAGAGTCTCAAGGAACTTGCAACCCTCCTCTACATGATTGCCGTCGAATGTCTCGTAAGCAGCAGTAGGGATGTTGTGACGCTTCATGAATGCCTTAGCGAAGTCCTTAGAGCCTTCGAGAACGGCACCTGCCTTTGAAGGACCGATGACAGGAATGTTCTTTGTGCGCTCATCGTTCAGGAGATTGTCGTATATACCCTTTACCAATGGATCCTCTGGACCAACAACTACCATATTAGCGCCATTCTCGACAACGAAAGCCTTGATAGCCTCGAAGTCATCAGCCTTGATAGCTACGTTTTCACCAACCTCACCAGTTCCTGCATTACCAGGAGCGATGAAAAGTTTATCACACTTTGCGCTTTGCGCAATCTTCCAAGCCAAGGCATGCTCACGGCCGCCTGAACCTAATAGTAATATTTTCATATAAGATTTTCTTTGTTTTTTTCTCTGTTTTCTCTTGCTTTTCTGGAATTTCCAGGTTCTCTAGATATTCTGGTTCCTACTTTAAGTAATCCTCAAAATACCTTGTTATCCTCTCATGCAGATGCACGCTCTTATGCCCTCTCATGTTATGCCCCTCGCCAGGGTAGGCGAAGAAATCGGGTTGTGTGCCAGCCTCGCTGCAGGCGTTAAGGAACATAAGGCAATGCTGCGGAACAACCGTTGGGTCGTTCATTCCTGTAATTATCTGGAGTCTGCCTTTGAGATTCTTTGCTTTTTCGAGGAGTGATGTCTTCTTGTAGCCCTCTGGATTTGCTTCCGGAGTATCCATATAGCGCTCGCCATACATTATCTCATACCATTTCCAGTCAATCACAGGACCGCCAGCCACTCCTACCTTGAACACGTCTGGATAGTTGGTCATGAGTGATATCGTCATGAAACCTCCGAAGCTCCAACCATGAACACCAAGTCTGTCGGCATCTACGTATGGAAGTGATTTCAGATAGTTTACTCCGCACATCTGATCCTTCATCTCCTCTTGCCCAAGCTGACGGAATGTGACTTGCTCAAACTCCTTTCCGCGATTCTCAGAGCCTCTGTTGTCAAGGATGAAAACTATATATCCTTTCTGAGCCATATAGGTTTCCCATGATCGTGAAGCCCAATGCCAAGAGGCATCTACGTTATGCGCATGAGGACCACCATATACATATACCACAGTGGGGTATTTCTTGTTTGCATCGAAATCCGCAGGGCGAACCATTCTCCAATACAAATCCGTTACTCCGTCCGCAGCCTTTATCGTACCGTTGATATACTCCGGAACCTGATAGCCTTCCCACGGATTCTTTGCCGTGAGATAGCGTACGGGTTTCTTGTTTGTGGTAAAGAGAATGTCTATGTTATGCGGAACCTTAGGCTCTGAGTATGAATCTGATATATACAATCCAGATTCGCTCAATTTGCCTTTGTGCACACCCTTGCCTTTGTCAACCATAGTGCGTTTCCCTGTCTCTATGTTCACGCTCCACAGGTTCATCTGAAGAGGATCAGCCTCGTTACTTCTTATGATAACGCTCTTTGTCTTTGCGCAGAAACCGAGAATCTCATCAACTACAAAATTGCCCTTTGTAAGTTGCTTTAGGCTGATGTCTCCATTCACATTCCCGACATAGAGATGCATATATCCGTCCTTCTGACTCCACAAAAGGAACTTCTGTTTGTTCCATGGAATGAAAGAGATAGGGTGCTGAGGCTCTACATACTTCTCATCCTTCTCTGTGTAGAGAGTGCGTATCTTCTCACCGTTCTCAGCAGAATATTCATCAAGTGAACAGTCATTCTGGTCGCGATTCAGTTCAAAGAGATAAATCTTCTTGCTGTCAGGCGACCACGCGATATTTGTAAAATACCTGTCCGTAGGATCTCCTACATTAAGGTATATAGTCTTCTGAGTGTCAATGTCATAGATTCCGACTGTTACCTTATGGCTTGTCATTCCAGCCATAGGGTATTTGTCCGGGTCATGCTTTGCCTCTCTCTGGAAAAGGTCAACCTGTGGATAGTCCTCCACCATACTCTGATCCATACGGTAGAATGCCAGTTTCTTGCCATCCTCCGACCAGAAAGTGCCCTTTTCTATTCCGAATTCGTTCCTATGAACGCTCTGACCATATACTATCTCTCTGCTTCCGTCTGTTGAAAGCTGGGTAGTCTTACCATCAGCAGTACGCACATATAGATTATTGTTGTCGAGGTATGCGTCTGTCTTGCTCTTGGCATTCCATTCCAGCGAGCCTTTCCTGTCCTGACTCCATACAAGTTTCTTTGCCTTGAAGTCGATAAGCATGCGCTTTGTCTTGTTGCTTACAAGTACAAGCGATTCGCCTGAATACGGGAATTTTGCAGAGAGAAGTGTTCTGACCACATCCTCGCCTTCGAGACCTGCCCATGTGTTTAGGTCGCTGAGGGTGAAAAGAGATGTCTCGGCAACTCTTGCTTTATCAACAACAGAAACATTCTCCACGTCAAGGTGTATGAATTCATCGCCCCACCATGTGGTGAAGCGATTCTCCGGTCGCATCTTATTATAGTTCGTGCCACCGAAGTTCAGATCCTCCAACGTGAATAGTTTCTTGTCCTGTGCCAGCATCATAGTTGCGGTTAGGAGAGTGAGGAGTAATAGGAAAAGACGATTAATCCTCATCGTCGTCAAGGAAGTCGTTTCCGAATTTTCCATTGCGCTTGCCACCTTTGCCACCCTTGAAATCGTCACGCTTGCCGAATGGCTTTCTGCTCTTGCGCTCATCGCGATCAGACTTCTTGCCACCCTTCTTGCGGTCGCCGTTGTCACGGTCCTCACGCTTGAAGTTCTTGCGCTCCCTGTGTTCGCGTTCCTGCTTCTCAGCCTCACGACGACGCTCCAGAGACAGGAACTTGAATGAGCGAATGTCCTGCTCTTCGTTCTCTTCCTGCTCGTCAAGGCGTTGCTTGAACTCACGATTCTTCTTGAATCTGTGCTTCTCAGCCATCTTCTTCTTCTCTTCCTCGGTCTTCACAATGCCACCCTCGGCACGGAAATCGCTGAAACGGCCGTTGAACAGACAGTATTTTCTCAACTCGCATTCAAGTGAACCGTTGTAGAGAGGAATCTTTATGCTTGGCTTCAGACGAATCTGCTCAAAGCATTCCTGACGATAGCTCAGAACCCATGCCTCATTATCCTTGAAGCAGTTCTTCAGTTTGTCGCCAATCATCTTGTATGTAGCCAAGAGGTTAGGTGTTGAGATACGCTCTCCGTATGGTGGGTTTGTAACCATGATAGCCTTCTCCTTTGGCTGCTTGAAGTCGGCAAAGTCTGCCTGCTCTATAATAACGTCCTTGCTAAGACCCGCAGCACGAACATTGAGAGCTGCTGTATTAACAGCCTTCATGTCAATATCATAGCCGTAGATCTTATGCTCGAACTCACGCTCTCTTGAATCGTCGTTGTATATCTCGTCGAAGAGGTCGGCATCAAAGTCCGGCCATTTCTCAAAGGCGAACTCCTTGCGGAACACACCTGGGGAAATATTGCGGGCGATAAGTGCTGCCTCCACCACAAGTGTTCCTGAACCGCACATAGGGTCGATGAAATCGGTCTCACCCTTCCATCCTGTCATGAGGATTATTCCGGCTGCAAGAACCTCGTTCAGAGGTGCCTCTACGCTCTCCTGACGATAGCCACGGCGATGCAATGACTCGCCACTTGAGTCGAGGGCAACGGTAGCCTCGTTTTCCGAGATGTGAATATTGATACGGATGTCAGGATTGGCAACTGAAATGTTCGGACGCTCGCCTGTCTTCTCACGGAACTGATCCACAATGGCATCCTTCACCTTGTAGGTCACAAAGCGTGAGTTGCGGAAATTCTCTGAATATACCACAGAATCCACAGAGAAAGTCTTTCCCTTCCCGATATACTCGCTCCAGTCAATCTCCTGCACTTTCTCATACATATCCTCTGCCGATGAAGCTGTAAAGGTAGCTATAGGCTTGAGGATTCTGATTGCTGTATGCAATTGGAAGTTGGCACGGTACATCATCTCCTTGTCGCCGGTGAAGCTTACCATGCGGTTCCCCTTTTCTATGTTCTTGGCACCGAGTTCTGTCAACTCCTGAGCCAGCACTTCTTCAAGACCCATGAAGGTCTTTGCTATCATTTTAAATTCCATATCCATTAAGGTTTGTTCCCGCATTGTCGCGGAAACTCTTGTAAATCTTTGTATTTGGTGCTACATTCTCGGTAATCCAGATATTTGCGCCTATCACGCATCCCTTTCCTATCGTTATTCTTCCGAGTATTGTCGCATTACTGTAAACTATCACATCATCCTCAAGAATCGGGTGGCGTGGTATTCCCTTGATCGGGTTGCCGTTCTCGTCAAGAGGGAAACTCAATGCACCAAGCGTTACGCCTTGGTACAGCTTTACGTTGTCTCCGATGATACACGTCGCGCCTATCACTACGCCTGTTCCGTGGTCAATAGTGAAGTGATGACCTATTGTAGCTGCCGGATGTATGTCGATACCTGTCTCTGAATGGGCAAGCTCTGAAATCATACGTGGGATGAGAGGCACGCCAAGAACGTGGAGCTCATGGGCAATACGGTAGTTCACCAGAGCCTTTATTACAGGGTAGCAAGATATTATCTCGCCAAAGTTCACAGCTGCCGGGTCTCCGTTATATGCAGCCTCGATATCGGTAGCGAGAATCTTGCGAATCTCTGGAAGTCGTTCTATAAGCTGGTTAGTTATCTCTCTCGCTTTCTTTTGCAAGCAGTTGTCATCATCGAGACAGTCTTTGTCGTCGTCACAATCCTCATCAGCAAAGCACAATCCTGCCATAATCTGCTGGCAGAGAAGCTTGTGCATTCTCTCAAGGTCAATGCCGATATGATAGGGGAGGGTGTGCCTGTTGACCGATGACTGGCCATAATAGCCGGGGAATAATATACCACGGGCAAGCTGTATGATTTCTGATAATGCATCTCCTGAAGGCAGAGGGTTGCCTTCCTGATGCTGGTGGAACAGACCTTTCAGCGACTCGCTGTCTGAAAGTCGGCTCACAGTCTCGATGAGCGTCTTATTTGTACTTGATGGTGCCATCCTTTTTGTTGTGTCAATAAATTTGAGTGCTTTATTCGCACTAAGGCAAAAGCGCATGTTACCCCATGAGGTTAGCGCGCGTAATTTATATTTGTCTGCAAAATTAATAAAATAACTGAAAAATAAAGAACTTTCATAGAAAAAAATAATAAAAAGTAGTACCTTTGCATTCGTAATGAGCAAAAAAGCACAGAATTTTTTTCTACTCTTCGGACTTTCTGTCCTTGGAGTCATGGTATATCAGCTTGACTATCAGGAGGCATGGCAGGGTATGTGTCATGCAGGATATTGGTTCGTCGCCGTTGTCGTTCTATGGGCATTTCTCTATATCTTCAATGCCTCTGCATGGTATATAATAATCCGTTCCGACGGTAGTCCTGAGACTCGCACTCTCTCATTCTCCTACATCTATCGCCTTACGGTTTCCGGTTTTGCCCTTAACTATGCCACCCCGGGAGGCCTTATGGGCGGAGAGCCTTACCGCATCATGTCTATCTCTCCATTCATAGGAAAGGCAAAGGCTTCCTCATCGGTCATCCTTTATGCTATGACCCACATGTTCAGCCATTTCTGGTTCTGGGCAATAAGTATCATTCTCTTTCTTGTCACCCAGACCTTGACAACCAATCTCGCCATACTCCTTGCCCTTTGCACAGGCTTCTGTATCCTCGGACTTTGGTTCTTTATGGCAGGTTATCGTAAAGGCTTGGCAAATAGAGTGTTGTCTGTCGCCCGTCATATCCCTGTTCTAAAGAAATGGGCGCGTCCTTTTGTGGAATCTCACAAGGAACAGCTAGACACAATTGATAGCCAAATTTCAGCCCTTCATGCTCAGAATCCAAAGACCTTCGTAACGGCTGTTCTCCTTGAACTTGTCTGCCGAATTGTTTCTTCCTTGGAGATTTATTTCATCCTCCTTGTCCTTATGCCCGAGGTGAGTTTCATACAATGTATTCTTATTCTTGCCTTCACCTCCCTCTTTGCCAATCTCCTTTTCTTCATTCCCCTTCAGTTGGGGGGTAGGGAAGGAGGCTTCCTTATGTCGATAACCGCTTTCGGCATATCATCGGGAAGTGCCGCTTTCGTTGCCCTCATGGTGCGTCTTCGAGAGCTCATCTGGACGGCAATAGGCCTCGCGCTTATCAAGTTCAGCGGAAAGTAAATTCCTTCTTTGGGAAAGTAAATCTTCTTTTCTGGAAAGTAAATTGAAAGTAAATTATATTCAGTAAATTCTGGCAGCAAGCTGCTTTTAACACCTCGCTATTTGCTTTCGCCATCTAAAAAAACAGGATGAAACCAATAAAAACATATAAAAACAAAATGTTTTCTTTTGTATTCTTTTGTATTAATTGGTTTTTCTAAATGGCGAAAGCAACTAATTATTAACTAAACGCAAAGGCGTTAAGGCGCAAAGATTTTATCTGAACACGGAAAATACAGAATA
>CACZCN010000041.1:0-38924 GCA_902779665.1 uncultured Prevotellaceae bacterium
AGGACGCTCGGATTTGAATGGTAATATCGACCTGCAAAAAGGATGTACGTACCATGTCTCACATATTTGCTATGAGTCGAAGAAGTTTATCTGTGATGACAACCCCTCGGTTGTCATGTCGCCCAAAAGCTATACTATACCTGACCTTGTCGTTACGGCAAATAAGAAGAGATACTATCATTGCAAGGTCTTTTTCCGAAATGTTCAGTATGTTGATTCATGTATGAAATATTATATTGATGGAGTAAGAGAGTTCTTCATCGACACTCAGAGCAGGAAGGTGAAACCAGGGAATGCCATCTGGCGCAAGTTTCAGACGGCGAATAAGGATATAATCCAGAAAAATCGTGCTGTTATGGTAGGTTTCTTTCCGGGTCCTCCGGATATGGAAAAGAAGTCTCTGTATGAGAGTATATTGAAGAATAAAAGAAAACGTATTGAGGGAGATATTGTATATGGAGACTCTACGCAGATAGGCAGATATGAGGTTCATCCAGACAAGAACGAAGTTGTACTATCATGCGACCTACTCTATCCCAAGTCACAAAGGAAATTAAACCTGTTCGGATACGAATCAATACGTTCAGAAGACAATTCTACTGAGGTTTATGATGCATTTCACGCAAGAAGAACTTTTCATGGGAGAATGACTGCGAGAATATGTTCTACGTGGTTGAGCGTGAATATACCGATACTATGGAGCCGACATCGAATGAGCTCATGAAGCTAGACTATGACAAATATTATGAGATGTATCCGGCTGATGAAAAGACAAAGGGACAGCTCGCAGTAATGGAAGAGGTAGATTATTTTTCTGCATTGTAAAAGTCTGTTCGACGGCTTGCTTCAGCTTGATGAGCCTTGCGAAGAATTCAAAAAAACGCATCTCCGATGCTAAACTGACAATAATTTCAGCATCGAAGATGCGTATCTAATTCTCCTTACTCCACATTCAACCAACGGCTCTTAGGGTACTTGACACGGTATGCCACGGTTAACTCTCGCTGCTCGTTAGGCTGGAGCTGCAACTGCCATTCAACAACACCTGTTGCGTCGTTCAATTTGCCTCCGCTGAGTTCCTCGGTGGTAACGGTGATATTTGAATTCTCTGATACAGGAATCTGATCGCGCAACGTGAGCGAAACGGCTTCCTTACGACTGTTCTTAACCGTGATGCGCCATGTAAGGTTCTGCTCTTGTGTTGTGGACAACAGGCGACGGGTAGAACGGTCTGATACCTTTGTGCGCTGGATGCGGATGCCATTGTCTCTGCCCAATGAGAAATGCAGGGTGTCATTGACTACCGTTGGGTCAAGGATTGTCTTGCCTACGAATGAGTTCTCGAAATACACATTTGCCTCACCTTCGAGCAGACTGTACTGCTGCCATTCGGTAGCATCAGCCACAAGGAATGCATCCTTATCGGCACGTGGAATGCCAAGATATTGATAGGTGGCAGGCAGTTGATAGCGTGCAATCTCCGTAGTGGTTGTCTTGCCGTCGGATGTCATGGTGAGAGGCTGCTTGATTTCAAACTCATAGCCAAACTGAGCCTTCTGCTCCTTAACGGCGATAAGGTCGCTCTCAGGCTTTATCATTTCCTTTGACTTTAACACCTCACCTTCATCTGCTTCTTCAGCATTGAGTTTTGCAAGTTTGCGACTTGACGTTTTTTTCTTTGTACCATAACCGACAACCACCACATCATGCAATGTGGTGTTGTCTTCCATAAGCTTGACATTCACTGCGCCGCTTTTGTTGACTCTTACATGCTTAGTCAGATAGCCTATATAGGAGAAATTCAGTATGACATTAGGGCGAGGCAGGGTGATGCTATAACGTCCGTTGGAATCAGTAACAGTACCAAGACTTGTACCTTGCACTGTAACTATAGCTCCAATTATCACTTCCCCTTTATCATCAGTCACCACACCATATACACTTCCTTCCGGTTCCTCCCCACTATCATAGCGAGGAGCCGACCTGCCATAGTCGAGCCAATAGGTGCGCAATTCCGGGGCAATATTTGAACGGTTAGGATTGGCAGAGGAGAGGGTGACTGGTATGTTCTTCCATTCCTCCTTTGTGTTCTGGAACATGTTAGCCTTATAGGACAGTTGCAAAGGCTGCCCTACCCCTTCGGAACGAATGTCGTAGGTAGGATACCAACCTGCATTTTTCACATAATATGTAAGGGTGAAATCCACTTTGCAAGCCTGTGGCACTTGCAGTTTGAGTTCTGCCTCGGTGATGGTCTTCAGCTTGAGATGAGCAATGGAATCGGCAGTCTTCTGCTGCTTCTCACGCACCTCTGCAAGTTTCGCGAGTTCCTGATCAATGGAAATGGCTTTCTTCTTCAGCTCAAGCATTTCCTGAGCATAATATGTGTTGAGTTCCTTGATGTTAGCGAGAGGTGTGACGGCGGTGCGGTTGCCTGTTGAGCAGTTGGTTTTCAGCATCTCAAGTTGGGCATTCACAACCTCCAACTGCGATTTCATCTCGCGCTCCTTGTCGTCGGTCTGCTTCACCTTTTGCTCAGCATCACGCAACTGCTTTATTCGCTGCAAGCTGTCGGGATGTATGGTTCGGTAGTTCACGCCAAGCACGGTAAGTTTTCCGTGAGCCTTTATCTGCATACTCTTAACGTCGGTATATGGTGAAAGCCCTGTGAAGGTGACGATCTGCTCACCTGCCAACAGGTTCATGGAGTGGGTACGTTCCACCTGCGCACCATTGGTAAACACCGTGACGTGCTTAAGTTCCGGCGTCACTTTCTTGTTTTCAGCTTTTGCCATGGTCGCAAATATCAGCGCCATAGCCATAAACATTAGTTTTGCTTTCATGTCAGGATATATTTATGGTAATAATCAATACTATATTATTTGTCTGGAACATTCACAGAATGAGAAGTTCCTTTTATGCGGTTTAAGAATTCATTTCTATCTGGGAAACCTCTTCCTCCAGGATAGCCTCCGTAAGACTCAAATACTACGCTGTCATTATAGAGGATAAACTGATTTAGTCTTAACACCTCATCTTTTTCTTTTTCCGTCATAGGATGGTCATATAGGCCAAATTGATACCTGTTTACTCCATGCCATCTAAACAGCAGAATACTTTCGCCTGCCATCCCAACTGATATGGGATTCTTGTTAATCTCAACTCCAATAACTCTAGCCTTGCGCATTTTGCCTTTAATATCTTTTAGTTTACGCACCGATAATCCCACAGAATGCAAATTAGTGTCAAGTTCTGATTCGTTTTCTATACCTTTCAGCTCCTTTAACCATCTTCTGTTTCCTATCGTGAATCTCACCACTTCATCATTCCTATATTGAAGGACTATCAAACAACTGTCATCTAAGGAACTACGAACATATTTTACCAAATCATACATATCTTTATGATGTATCTTGTAGTGTTTCTCCATCAAGGCAGCATCACAAGGATCTGGCTTGGGAAGAAAAAGACAGAAAAGAATCACAAGAACGACATTAAGGATATGGAGTGAAAGAACAACTTTCTTATAGATAGAAACGGGAGGTATTGAACGTATGAATGAAATGACGTAGATAATGAACAATGGTAAGGTAATAAACCATATAAACGCAAAGGCAACAATATAAGGACTTAGCAATCCCCACATTTCTGCATTGTCATGACTGTCGCAACCTATGGAAGCAACACCTACGGTGACAGAGAGTATTAACAATATCTCTATCATCCGATAAACAAATCCAAGGAGTGATTTCTTTTTCACTTCCATAACGGGTAGTGTTTAGAGGTTAGGGTTTAGGGTAACTTAAATTATTCACTCTTCACTATTAACTCTTCACTTAGATCATTTCTTGCTGTTTGACTTTATTATGCTATAAGCGGAGTACAGGCCGAGCTCTCCTGCTTTGCTGAGATCAGCATTGCCCTTGACCTTGTCTCCTTTATAATAATATGCCATTCCACGGTTGAAATATGCCTCTGCAAGACGGTTGTCAAGTGCTACGGCACGAGTGAAATACTGTATTGCCTTGTCATAGTCCTGACGATGCGCAAGGAAAGTGCCGTGACAATAGAGGATGTAGGCATTGTCCTTATCGAGCGACTCTGCCCTCTCGAAGTCGGCATTCACGCTCTTCAGACGGAGCTGCGCAGTTTGTGGCTCTGCACCAGTCTCATAGTCAGCCTGACGGGCGTTGCAAACAGCCCTGTGCCACCATCCGAGGGAAGAATTAGGATGCTCTGCAAGATAGGCATCCACATCCTTTAGGGCATCGCCGTAGTTCTGTCCTATACAATATGCCACGCTTCGTGCAAGATAGGTGTTAGGTGTTGGGTGTTGGGTGTTAGCTATCTTTGCCGTGAGGGCATCCGTAGTATCGAACTGTTTCTTTATCTCTTCGTTGGTGAGATGGGTTGAAATGGTGGAGACGGTGATTCTGACACCTTCTGTCTGCCTATTTACCGCGTCAACCTCTGCCACGAATGGATGATAGCTGGTCATGGCGTTGCTGTAATCGAACAGAGACAAACTGATATACGGCTGATACTGCGACTCCACACGGTGATTCTGCACTTTGCCACGGTACTCGCTCTTATACTCATGTTCGTCGGTCTGCTCATCCTCAACAACGATCTGGTCGTATTTGTTCGGGTCTATCTCACTCTTCTTTCGCATAGTGTCGAGTTTCTTACGGCTCCAACGTGGCTGCTTGCCGAGGTGCTTGTCGTTCTGTGCTTTCAGGATGCGGAACTCGTCCATCTCAGCCTTTGCCGTCATACCCAGACGACGAAAGCATGCCGCACGGTAATGAAGTCCCGTCCAGAAATTAGGGAACTCGTCGATTACCTTGGTATAGTCGGCAATAGCCGCTTTCAGGTCGCCTGTGCGGTCGAGAAGAGTGGCACGGTTGAAGAGAGCCATCATATTGTTAGGCTCAAGGGCAAGGACATAGTTGAAGTCCTCAATGGCATTGTTGTCATCGCCAACCTGCAATCGCAGAAGTCCTCGGTTATAGTGCGCAAGGAAGTTGTTAGGCTCAAGGTCGAGGGCGAGGTTATAGTCGGACATCGCACCACGGAGGTTGTTCAGACGAAGGCGTGCCACAGCACGGTTTACATAGTTGCCAGCTTTCTTCGGTTTCAGGTGTATTGCCTTTGAAAGATACTCATCGGCATCCTTCCACTCGCTTTTCGACATGCATATAGCGCCTCTCAATCTCCATGCCTCTGCATTGTACGGATCAACATCAAGAGCCTTGCCTAGCCATTCCGTGGCTTTCAACGTGTCTTTCTGCTGAAGGTACACCTCGCACTTCAAGAGATAGGGAGAAGCGTATTTCTTCCACTTCGTGATGATGGTGTCGAGTTCGAGATGCGCACGCTCATAGTCCTTTGTCTCCACACGACATGCCGCACGGTTATACCAGAAGTTCTGGTTCGTAGGGTCGAGCGAGAGAGCCTTGTCATAGTCGGCGATAGCACCTTCATAGTCGCCTATACGGATTCGTGAGATACCACGAAGGTCATAGAGCAATGTGATGTAGGGATTGAGTTTGATAGCCTCGGACACATCAGCCTCAGCACCATGATAGTCGTCAAGGTGGAACTTCGCAATAGCCCTGTAATGCCAAGGCTCATAGAGGTATGGCTTCATGGCTATGACCTGATTGAAATACTGTATGCCGAGGATGTAGTCTTCGTAATACACAGCCACACGTCCCGACGTTATCAGGCGGTCAACGTTATACTGCGCTTGGACTTTAGTTGAACAGAGAAAAGAAAAGAGAATAAGGAATGCAAAGGATAATCGGGAGAAGACATTTGATTGCATCATTCTCCTTATTATAATACCCATGCGTTCCTTATTCTTCATATATAATTTGTCTTAATCTTGACAAAAGCAAATTAGCAGGACACCGCTTGCGCGGAGGACAGAAAGTAAATCAGAAGTAAATTAATTCAGGATTCGCGTAGCACCTGAGCTTTGCGAAGAAATTATATTCAGAAAATTTAGAAATGGGCTTAATTACCCCAGCGGCGAATGTCGCATCCAATTTACTGGTTTTAATTTACTGAGAATTTACTTTCAAAAAGGAATTTACTTTCCCCTCGGAATCCTCACCTTATATCCGCAGCGGAAACGTCCCTGAAGAAGGGCGCGGAGCTTTGATTTGATAAGCTGCTTGCGGAGTGGTGAGATACGGTCGATGAACATCTTGCCGTCAAGGTGGTCGAACTCATGCTGCATAACACGGGCAAGATAGCCGTCAACCCATTCATCGTGTTCCTGAAAGTCTTCGTCCATGTATTTCACACGGATGCGTGTAGGGCGTACCACCTTTTCGTGAATAGCCGGCAATGACAGGCAACCTTCCTCTGATGAATCCTTCTCCGTTTCATCATACTCAACAATGTGTGCGTTGATATACACCTTGCGGAAGTCCTTGTACTCTGGAAGGTCCTCGGAGAGAACGTCGAGGTCGATAACCACAACGCGCACGTCACGTCCTACCTGTGGTGCTGCCAAACCAATACCCTCGCTCTCGGCAAGGGTTTCCCACATATCTTCAATAAATTTCTTAAGTTCTGGATAATCTGGTGTTATATCCTGTGCCTCCTTGCGGAGAACAGGCTGACCATAAGTATATATAGGTAATATCATATAGACTGCATATAACTTTGCAAAATAATAGTGGCACTTATCTCATCGACGAGTGCCTTGTCCTGACGGGCTTTCTTCTTAAGTCCGCCATCAAGCATAGCCCTGTGAGCCAGTACCGACGTGAATCTCTCATCCACATACTCTATCGGCACTTCCGGATGCCCTTTCCGCCATCTGTTGACGAAAGCCTCCACCCTCGCAAGGTTCTCGCTTGGCTGTCCGTTTGTCTGCATAGGCTTCCCTATGACCACTTTCTCCACATTTTCACGCGAGAGATAGTCATTGAGGTAGTCCCATAACAAAGAAGTACTGACAGTGGCCAGTCCGTTTGCGATAATCTTCAACGGGTCGGTCACTGCCAGTCCTGTGCGTTTACGGCCATAATCAATAGATAGAATCCTACCCATTAATTATTGGTTATAGAGCAACCATGCACCTGGGTAGTTTGCACTCAGGTTGTCACGGCTTATGATAGCGTCCTGCTTTGAGTCGTATGTAGAAGCGATAACACGGTACATGTTACGATCCTGATTGTATGCAACCTGTGCTGAATAGCCAGAGTTTACAAGTGTACGCTGCAAGCCTTCTGCGTTAGCCTTTACACCGAAAGAACCTACTACAACAGAGAAAGCCTTGAGGCCACCACCGTTCACGATTGTGAGGCGCTCCTGACGAACAGGCACATTGTCATTAGCTGGCTGCTGTACAACCTGCTGCTGATACTGAGGCTGCTGCTGAACATACTGCTGCTGTGGCTGCTGCTGGTACTGAACAGGCTGCTGTTGGTACTGAGGCTGCTGCTGATACTGAGGCTGCTGCTGGTACTGAACAGGCTGCTGTTGGTACTGAGGCTGCTGCTGATACTGGACAGGCTGCTGCTGATACTGAGGCTGCTGCTGGTATTGAACAGGCTGCTGAGCATACTGTGGCTGCTGAGCATACTGTGGCTGCTGCTCTACAATTTCTTCCTGTGCCTTAGCCTTTTCATATGCCTTACGATAAGCGCTTTCCTTAGAAGCGCCACAACTTGCGAATACAACGACAGCAAAAAGTGCTGCGACATTAATGACTATCTTCTTCATATTCTCTATTTAGTAAGTTTTACAAATTCTTTGAATATTTAATGTTTGTGCGCAAAATTACGAAAAAACTGCGAACACGAGAAAGAAAAGCACATAAAGTTTGTTAAATTAGACGTAAAAATTGCTTTTCCCCACTAAAAAATGGAGATTTAGGGTTTTTAACACAAAAAAAATTGCTTTTCAGAAAAGAATTCTTATCTTTGCACTCATAAATATGAAACGTGCACCTGCTCTTTTTGAGACAGACAAGCACTATTTATTTCGTGCGAAAAAGCACTCATAAATATGAAACGTGCACCTGCTCTTTTTGAGACAGACAAGCACTATAAATTTCGTGCAGAAAAGCACACATAAACTGAAATCAATTAAAGTATTAAATTTATTAGTAACTAACATTAAAAAAAGAATCAATTATGAAAGCATTAGGTTACATAAGCGCATTCCTCGGCGGAGCCGTTGCAGGCGCAGCTCTCGGTATTCTTCTCGCTCCAGAAGCAGGTGAAGACACACGTAACAAACTCTCTGACGCTGTAAAGAAGTTCTGCGACAAGCACGACATCAAGCTTACTCGCAAGCAGGTTGACGAACTCATTGACGACGTTCAGGACGCAGACATTGCATAATTGCATAGCAGATGTTTTCCAGCGATAAAAACATAGAGACAATAGCGCAGCTTGTAGAGCAACTGAAGCAATATGGCGGACTGAAGCTCGAAATGCTTAAGCTCGATGCCACGGAGAAGACGGTGAAGATCATCTCGGCCCTCATCCTCGGTTTCGTGCTCTTATTGATAGTCTGTGCCGTTGCCATCTGCGCTTCCTTCGCTGTGGCATACGCACTTGGCGACCTGTTCGATTCCGATGCTCTCGGTTTCCTCTGCGTTGCCGGGTTCTATCTATTATTATTGATAATTGTTTACATGCGCAAGAAGGCTTGGATTGAACGTCCGTTAGTCAAGTTCCTTGCCACTATCTTATTAGAAGAGGTATGACAGAAGAAGAACCGCTAAAGTATCAGTCGCTCCTGGCAATCCGCGCACGTAAGGCACAATTAAACAAGGATATCCAGCGCAGCGAACAAGAGATTAAGGCTACTTGGAATTCCATCTTCCATCCGAAGAAGGCTCCAACGCCAAAGACTCCAACCCAGCGCCTCGTAGCATTGGCTTCATCAAGCATGGGACTTATCGACGGCGCACTACTCGGTTGGAAACTCTACAAGAAATTTATACAGAAATAACCAAATCAAAACTATCAGAATCACCGCCCCTGAGAAATCAGAGACGGTGTTTTTGGGTAAAATCGGAAAGAAAATTCCGCTTTTAAGAAAGTAAATTGCCAGTAAATTTAATTCAGTAAATTATAGCAGCAAGCTGCTTTTCACGGAACAAAAATTTTTAGAAAATTACCAGAAAATTAAAATTTTCTGGATTAAATTTTCTGGTCATCGTGAAAAATTTTCTTGAAAGTCCAAGCACCGCAAGGCGCATCTAAAATTAATTTACTGAATTTAATTTACTGAGAATTTACTTTCTGAAAATTCCCCTCGCGCAAGCGAGCTTTTTCATTCACCCCACACCTAAACTAAATGAATAAAAAAATCATTTCAATGCTCCTAACCGCATCAGCCCTCGCAGGCTGCAACAATCAGACAACAGTAGAAAACTACGACCAGCAGGTTGATGAACTCTATAACAAGATGTCGCAGGAAGAGCGTCTGGCACAGCTCCAGAGCCGCTTCATGGACGATTTGTTTGATGACAACGGCAAACTCGACACAGCCCAGTGCCGCAAGCTCATACCTAACGGCATGGGACATTTCTCACAGTATGCAAGTCAGAAGCCAATGGCCGCAAATCTGCTACGCGACCGTGTGGCACAACTTCAGGAATGGCTCATCAACAACACACCTAACGGTATTCCGGCTCTCTTCCACGAAGAAGTTCTCACAGGAATCAACACTCAGGATGCAACCATCTACCCACAACAGATAGGACAGGCATGCTCGTTCAACCCCGAACTTGCCCAGCTCAAGACCGAACAGACAGGCGCAGAGATGCGCAAGATGGGCGGATTGCAGTCGCTATCCCCTATGGTGGATGTTTGCCGTATTCCGACATTCAATCGTCTTGAAGAATCATACGGCGAAGATGCCTATCTCTCCGCAGTTCTCGGCACAGCCTTCGTCAAGGGTTTGCAGAAAGGCGGATTGAAGAAAGGCGTGAGCACTTGTTCCAAGCACTACCTCGGCTATGGCGGAGGTGGTCAGACAGAAGAGAAAGAGATGATGGAAGAAATCCTCCTGCCTCACGAAGCCATGATACGACTTGCAGAAAACCGTATGGTGATGCCAGGCTATCACGCCGTGCATGGCATAAACTGTGTGGCTAATGCGGAGATTCTTACCGATATCCTTCGTGGCTATGTAGGCTTCGACGGCGTTATAGTAAGCGACTATACCGCTATCGACCAGATTCCTGACATGGAGGATAATATGCACCGTGCAGCTGCCGCTATCAATGCCGGCAACGACGTGGATTTCCCTCATGGTGCCAACTACGCCCTTCTGCCTGAGGCTATGAAGAAAGGTCTTGTAAAGCCAGAGACTTTTGAGCGTGCGGTAAAGAACGTGCTCAGACATAAGTTCCGCCTCGGAATGTTCGACAAGGACGCTTATCTATATAGTAAGGAGGATATAAAGCTCGACACGCCAGAGGAACGCCAGACTGCCTATGACATTGCTTCGCAGTCTATTGTGCTTCTTGAGAACAACGGCATATTGCCACTTCAGACAAAGACGCCAAACATTCTGCTCACAGGTCCTAATGCCAACTCCATGTGGGCTATGTGTGGCGATTACAGTTATCCAGCAATGGCATATTTCTGGAAGAAGACCGATGTGGGCGGTGAAAATCCACATATCGTAACTGTGAACGAGGGCATGACAAAGCGTATGCCACAGGGCTTCAACCTAAAATATTCACGCGGTTGCGACTGGACAGAGGAGATTGAGACAAAATATGACGTTGTAGGTGCAGGTGACGAGCGTGCATGGGAATATGAGATTCTACACCGCAAGGTAGATTCTGGCGAGAAAGCTGATGCAAAAGAGGCTCTTGCTATGGCAAAGCAAAGCGATGTGATCGTTGCTGCTATGGGCGAGAACGTGATGCTGTGTGGTGAGAACCGTGACCGTAAGGGCATTCGTCTTCCTGGCAAGCAGGAGCAGTATGTAGAATCACTTATCGCCACAGGCAAGCCTGTTATTCTCGTACTCTTTGGCGGTCGTGCCATGCCTCTCTCTGAGAAGATTATCAAAGGTTGTGCAGCTATCATCGAGGCTTGGTATCCAGGCGAGGAAGGCGGGAATGCTCTTGCCGACATTCTCTACGGAAAGATTTCGCCATCTGCAAAGCTAAGCGTCAGCTATCCTAACGTGGAAATCGATGAGCCTATCTGCTACAACTATTCCGATACAAAGGATTCACGCATACAATGGCCTTTCGGTTATGGTCTCAGCTACAGCAGCTTCGAGTATAGCAACCTGAAGATCACCAACGAGGCAAAGACTTCCGATGAAGCTGTCACGCTCACTTTCGACATTAAGAACACAGGTAATGTTGCAGCTGACGAGGTGGCACAGCTCTACCTCTCCCCTACTGCCAAGGACCAGAACATCCGTCCTATCCAGATGCAGGGCTTTGCTCGCGTTCATCTTGAGAAGGGCGAGACAAAGACCGTGAGCATAAAGATGTACACCGAGCAATTCGGTTTCTACACCAACAACGACGGCAAGCGCCAATGGAACATTGCTCCGGGTAAGTTCACTATTAAGATAGGTGCATCCTCACAGGACATCAAGCTCAAGCAAGACATCGAGCTTAAGGGCGATAAAGTCAACAAACCGCTGAGAGAATATTATTTCTCAGAAACGACAATTAAGTAAATGTAGCAAACATGCCTGTCAGAATCGTCTGACAGGCATGTTTGTTTACAGGATTTCCATACAATAGTAAAGCCGTTCTAATACCGTTCTAATACCGTTGTAAAGCCGTTCCAAATCCCTTTCCTGAATGGGAGAACGAAAGCTACATAACGGTATGCTTATTCTCCTTTCAACAATCCTTGTTCAAACTTGGTAAAGTCTGCTGTCGAAGGCTTATATGAAGGGTCAGGCATATACCACCATTGCTTTTCAAAGAAAGCCTTGAGTTTCACATTCTTGAATACATAACCACGATTTGCGTATGGCAGATTACGAATAAGCCTCTGCTCCCACGCTGTTGGTGCTTCATCAGGATTCCGCAACATATCAAAAAACATACCGCTACGATCGTAATACTCGCCCAACCTGCCATACACTTTTTCCAAGCTTTCACTTGTTACAGCATACTTCAAATTGTCAGCTGAACATATTATTAGGTTCTCAGTGGGATGGAAATCCGTCTTATGCCATTCTATCACACCATTGCGTAATGAAACCTCCACAACATCCGATTTTTCAATCTTGTCACGCATATAAGAGTTTACCCTCGATCTCATTTTGCCTACACCCTTCACGAGTTTGAAATCTACACCCTCAAAGCATTTGTTCTTGTAAATAAAGAAATGTTTCGCCGTACCCTCAGCAGAAATTCTTAGCGTGAAATCACCAATCTTATTGCCTGCCCAACGCAAAGCAGGAGTAAGCCAATATCGAACATCAAACGTATTATCCAAACCATTACCCATTTCATAGCGATAAGTGTGATGAACATTATTTATACCCGATTTAAAAGGTGCTTCAAAGTAATACACATGGGCATAGTGACGTGAAGAATCAATCTTAGCATTATAAAGACCACTATCCCATCCTTCAAATTTCTTGTAATATTCCTCGTTGAAATCGCCATGTACCCATTCCTTATCAACAGGGAAATGCTCGTAGTCAAGAGGCTTTTCCGTATCATCCTCCTGATAGAAAGCAAATCTATTCTGATACCCAATCGGCTTCCCATTTATCTCCACTACAAAGTCAAAGATATTTGGATGTCCTTTATGACCTATCATCTTCGCATCATTCTTCTTGGTAAGGACATTCGCCCAATCATTCTCAATAGCCGCCTCAAATCCAATTCTCACATTCTTTGCCTCCGCCAAGTTATTGAATGTATAGTCAACATCCACATAGGCAAAGCCATCGTTAGCGATACGAATGGTAAGTATCTCTTTGTCGATACGTATATCAGCATCAGAGATAGGAACAAGATGATTACCGCTTATGTAAAAGCGACCGTCATTAGCCCTCACAACATTAGCAAGGAGCAAAAGGAGAAAGAGAATTATTTTTGATTTCATATTCATTTTTTTCAATGTCATAACACAAATGCAAAGATAATATTTTTTATTAGAAAAGCAACAATATAACATAGAAAAATTGTGTCTTACATCAAAAAAATCTCATTTTTACAGCAAAAAGTGCTCATAACGGATACAAATATGTTACCACGGGCATATACAGATGTTGTATAAATATGGTTTTCAGCACTTTGTAACAAACGGTAACATCCAAGTAACACATTTTCTTGTAGGTTCAAAAAAAAGACATTACCTTTGCATCAGATTCCTAAAGAAAATAAAAATGTTTTTGGATATAAAATGAGATATCCGTGTTTTATGGTTAGTTTTTTAAACGTCAATGAGGACCACATCGTGAGATGAGGCCCTCTTCTTTTTTTACCCTATTCTAAACACCAAAACATTTTTCCAATTCTCCCTCGTAATTCCGAACCACAGGCGCTACACTTCCGATATAAATACCATAAAGATACCATTAACTATGGTATTTTAATGGTAAATTAATGGTAATTTCATCGGAGGAAGAACGGTGAAACTTCAAATGCACATCAAACTTTTGGAACATGTGTTTTTATGAGACGAATCTTGTTGATACATTTTTTTTCGACATTTCCTTTGCATTACAAGATTTTTTGTTTACTTTTGCACACAGAAAAAAAACAAAAATACAATTATGAAATACCGTTTTTTAAGCATATTGTCTATACCTTTGTTATTCATTACAAGTTGTATGGATAATACCAAAGAAACGATATCAAGTAATATCACGAATAATGAGCAGACTAATATAGAGTCTGAAAATTACAATTTTAGTGATTTCATCAAGATATTCACTACAGATTCTGTTTTCCAGATAAATCATATAAAATTCCCATTAGAAGATGTATCAATAGAATGGGACGGAGAAGGCAATGATAGCATAAGCACATCATATATAAAGAAATCAGAATGGAAATATTACGGTTTCCCTGATACCATATATGACGGTATTAAACTTGAGCATCCAATTGACACTACAAATTTCACTTACACAGAATTAGGTGTTGATACTGGTGTTAGAATAGACTATTATTTTGAAAAAACAGGTACACAATGGTTTCTAATTAAAATAGAAGATTCCTCAAACTAATAATACAAAAAGCAGTCGGACAAGAATCCGACTGCTTTAAGAACATAAGCTATATTGAAGAAAAAACTATTTCTTATCTGATGGAGCCTTACCGATAAGATCCATGAACTCGTCGAGCTTAGGAGTGATGATAATCTGAGTACGACGGTTTGTTGCACGACCAGCATCTGTGTTGTTGTCGGCAATTGGGTTGAACTCACCACGACCACCTGCTGTGAGGCGCTTAGGATCTACACCATACTTTGTCTGGAGGCACTGGACAACGCTTGATGCACGAAGACAAGAAAGATCCCAGTTGTTACGGATGTTAGTACCCTTCATAGGAACATTATCGGTATTACCCTCGATGAGAACGTCATAGTCCTTATAGTCGCTGATGATCTTTGCAATCTTAGAGAGAGTAGCAGCAGCACGGTCGCTAATCTCGTAAGAACCGCTCTGATAGAGCATGTTATCAGCAAGAGAGATATAGACAACACCCTTCATTACCTGTACGTCAACCTCCTTCATATCCTCCTTAGAGAGAGAACGTGTAAGGTTGTTTGTAAGTACCATGTTGAGAGAGTCGCTCTTAGACTTAACCTCAACGAGGTGACGGATATACTGGTTAGACTCGTTGATCTGGTCAACAAGCTTTGCAACATTCACGTTGTTTGAGTTTGCAGCAGCAAGGCTCTGGTTAAGAGACTCCTGCATATCCTTCAGAGACTTCTTAAGACTTGCGCTATTAGCCTTCTCTGAATTGAGCTGCTCCTGAAGGCTCTGGATACGAGCATTAGCAGAAGCGAGGGCTTCACGATTTTCCTGATACTTGTTATTGAGAGTAACGTTAGAACTCTGACAATCGAGTAATTCCTTCTTACTTACACAGCTACTGATTACCATACAACCAGTTACTGCCATTGCGATAAGCAAAAGATTCTTTTTCATCCTGTTTTACCTTTAATTTTTATTTTTGTTACAATTTTACGGTGCAAAGATACCGATATGACATGAGAAAAAGGAAAAAAGACGATTACGTTTAATTTATTTTAACCACGAAATGCATAGTTTTTTAATCATTAACATACCCTTATGGCATAAAAGCAGAATTATTGCGAAATATATTTTTGAGTTTCGGAATTTATTTTGTATCTTTGCAACCAACATGAAAGAATTCGTAATATCTGAAGCTAAAACAGAAACTGCCGTACTCGTAGGCCTCATCACTCCCAACCAAAATGAGGCTAAAACGACCGAATATCTTGACGAACTTGAGTTTCTTGCCGACACAGCCGGCGCAAAGGTACTGAAGAGATTCACGCAGAGAGTGAATGGTCCAAGCAGCGTAACCTATGTAGGAACGGGAAAACTTGAGGAGATTCGCGCATACATAGAGGAATGCGAAGACCACGTGGAGAACGAGGACGTACATCCCGACGGAACTCCATGGGAAGAGGTCGGTATGGTGATTTTCGACGATGAGCTTTCGGCAAAACAGCTTCGTAACATAGAGGCAGAGCTCAAGGTGAAGATACTCGACAGAACGAGTCTTATCCTTGACATATTCGCTATGCGTGCCCAGACCGCCAATGCCAAGACGCAGGTGGAACTGGCACAATACCGCTATATGCTTCCACGACTCCAACGCCTTTGGACTCACCTTGAGCGTCAGGGCGGCGGCTCAGGTTCTGGTGGCGGTAAGGGTTCCGTAGGACTTCGTGGTCCTGGTGAGACTCAGCTTGAGATGGACCGCCGTATCATTCTCGGAAGAATGAGCCTTCTGAAGCAGAGACTTGCGGAAATAGACAAGCAGAAGACAACACAGCGCAAGAACAGAGGCCGACTTATCCGCGTGGCTCTAGTCGGATATACCAACGTGGGCAAGTCAACCATTATGAATATGCTTGCAAAGAGTGAGGTATTTGCAGAGAACAAGCTCTTTGCCACACTCGATACAACGGTAAGAAAGGTAGTGGTAGATAATCTTCCATTCCTATTGGCAGATACCGTAGGATTCATCAGAAAGTTGCCTACCGACCTCGTGGATTCATTCAAGTCAACGCTTGACGAGACAAGAGAGGCTGACCTTCTTCTTCACGTGGTGGATATCTCCCATCCTGATTTCGAAGACCAGATAAAGGTTGTAGAAAAGACTCTGGGCGACCTTGAATGTGCCGACAAGCCTTCAATGATTGTCTTCAACAAGATTGACGCCTACACATGGACAGAGAAAGAGGAAGACGACCTCACCCCTGTGAAGAAGAACGAGATTTCACTCGACGACCTAAAGCGCACATGGATGGCAAAGGTCAACGAGAACACAAATCCTAATAACTTCGGCTGTCTGTTCATCTCTGCCAAGGAGAAGATAAACATCGACGAGTTCAGAGACACGATTTACAAGAAAGTGCGTGAATTACACGTGCAGAAATACCCATATAATGATTTCCTGTATGGCGATTATTAACAGCCCCTCACCCGTCCTACGGACACCCTCTCCCCAAGGGGCGAGGGAAAAGTTAGTATTTTTAATCATGACTTATCGTCAAAAAACATAGCGTTCCTCCATCGCGAACAAATGTAACTTCCTCCTCGCCCCTTGGGGAGAGGATGCCCACAGGGCAGGTGAAGGGCCGACTCCTTTATAAATATTAATATGGTAAACGATACTATCCTTGCAGGTCTCACTAATCTCTTTGCCCTCTTCGGAGCAAGGGATTGCGTGGATATTGAGGTTTCCAAACGGAAGCTTCACAACTATCTTGCACGTCATTTCGGTATCCGCGATACCGAGAACTTCATCACGATATACGAGACTCTGAGAGACCTCTATGACAGTTCTCCTGATATTGACAAGGAGGCTATCATCAAGGATGTGTGTACTAAGATTCAGGCAAACCTATCCACAGAGGAACAGGCTCTGTTCCTATTGCGTCTGATGCAATTTTGTGTAAACGACGAACTCGGCTATCTTGCCGACGACGAACTTTTCCAGACAACAGCAAGCATTTTCGGGGTAAGCCATGAGATATTCCTTGCCTTCTGCGATTTTGTGGGAGACAAAGAATCAAATCTTGTACGCAGGATTGAGGTTCCGGGAATCGACGGTCACATAACGACCTTCTGGATGCCTCACTTCAACAGAATACAGCTCACCTATACGGGAAATGACACGATACTCATGGACGATGTGCCTGTCCTGCCAGAGACCTTCCAGACATGGGCACAGAGTAGCGTGGTGAAGAATGTACGTACAGGTACACGACTATACTATTCTACCGCCAAGGCCCTCTATTCAAAGCAGGACACAGGCAACGAGGTGGAGTTCTGCGGACGTGACATTGACTTCCACTTCCCAAACAGCGAGAACGGAATACACAATTTCAGTTTCACGCTCCACAGCGGTGAGCTTGTGGCTGTAATGGGCGGTAGCGGAACAGGCAAATCCACATTGATGTCATTGCTCAACGGCACTTTGTTTCCGCAAAGCGGAACCATCACCATCAATGGGCACAACATCCTAGAGGCGGGAGCAAAAGAACTGATAGGCTTCGTGCCACAGGACGATCTCCTCGTAGAAGAGCTTACCGTATATCAGAACCTATGGTACACGGCAAAACTATGCTTCGAGGGTATGAACGATGCCGAAATCCACAGGCGTGTCCTGGTGGTTCTGCGTCAGCTCGGACTTGACGGTGCTCGCGACCTGAAGGTAGGCAGCGCCATAAACAAATACATATCAGGAGGACAGAGAAAACGACTGAACATCGCCCTCGAGCTTATCCGAGAGCCGGCAATCCTGTTCCTCGACGAGCCTACTTCCGGACTATCCTCCGTCGATACTGAGAATGTAATCAACATCCTCAAGGAACTGACATACAAAGGCAAGCTCGTCATCATCAACATCCACCAGCCTTCATCCGACGTATATAAGCTGTTCGACAGACTTTGGATACTGGACAAAGGCGGATATCCAGTGTTCGACGGCAACCCTATTGATGCCATCACGTATTTCAAGACGGCAGCAAACTATGCCGACGCCAACACAAGCACATGTCCTACTTGCGGAAACGTGAATCCGGAGATTATACTCAACATCATCGACGAGAAAGCCCTCGATGAGAGCGGTAGGATGAAGGAAGAGAGAAAGGTTACTCCGCAGGAATGGCACGAGACATACTTGAAATGGAGAAATAAAAAGAAACCTCTGAAAGAGCCAAGAAAGGCAGATGTACCTCCTACCGACCAGAAGAGACCGGGGGTTATACATCAGTTTGCCATACAGCTACAGCGTAATTTCCGCACCAAGATAACCAATCTCCAGTATCTCCTCATCACATTCCTTGAGGCACCGTTGCTTGCGGCCATCTGTGCATCGCTAACCCACTATGCCCCATTGGAAGGCTATTCTGTGATGGAGAACAAGAACCTTGTGTCCTATCTGTTCATGGCCGTGATAGTAGCCATATTCATAGGTATGAGCGGTTCGGCAGTAGAGATTATCAAGGACAGGGCGCTTTTGAAACGCGAGAAGTTCCTGAGCCTGTCTTATGCCAGCTATATCTCAAGCAAGATAGCCTTTATGGCAGGTGTCACCCTGCTTCAAACCCTGCTGTTCGTATGCGTGGGAAACATGATTATGGAGCTACACGACGTATTCTTCGTGTGGTGGGGACTGTTGTTCCTTGCAGCATTCCTGTCCTCGCTTATCGGATTACTGTTGTCACAAAGCCTCAATAGCGTCGTGGCTATCTATATCAGCATCCCGATACTGCTCATTCCACAGATTATGCTTTGCGGACTCGTTGTCAGTTTCTCTGACCTCACACCGAAAAGCACAACAGGAAACGTGCCAGTAATAGGCGACGTGATACCTTCACGATGGGCATACGAGGCATTATCCGTAACACAGTTCAAGGACAACGAATACGAGGCTCCGCTGTTTGATATCCAGAGAGAGAAATACGAGGCTCAGTACTATCTGTTTGCCTATCTCTATGAGGTACAGTCACAGCTTGAGACTATGCACGATGAGATGACAAAAGGTGAGGAAGTGAAACCCGAACACATGGACGTGATAAAGAAAGCACTCCCTACCCTATCCAAAGTATGCAACCTAAAGCCGTACTCTGGCGACTATTCATATAAGTCACTCCGTACCTATACTGATGAAGCCGACGACACCCTTTCCAACAGATGCAACAAGGCAACTCTGAAAGAGGACAAGATAGTCATGTCCATAGTCAACAAAATCGGAAAGGACGAATTCCTGAAGATGAAGAAGGAGCACTACAACAAGCAGCTCGAAAACTTCTGCATCAATGCCGACACCAAGCATACTCACGACATCATAGACGGCTATATCGTGCCAAGAGCCGGTTTCATATACCTCACACCGCTCTCTACCAACGGCCGTGCTCCGTTCTATAGCTCCGTAAAGGTAATAGGCAGCACCGAGATTCCGACTCTGAAATTCAACATCGCCATCCTGTTGCTGATGAGTATTATTGCAGCAATTATGCTCTACTCCGACCGTCCTGCCCGTTATCTGAGGAAAGAATAATAACAGGAATATTAAGGAAAATAACTATACTTTATCAGATTTTTCCGATATTTTTGTTGAATTATAAAATATTTTATTATCTTTGCACCTAAATTGGGGGATAGGTGTTAGCGGTCAGCTATGTCACATAGCTACCGGCACCCGAAACCATTGAATATTTCGTAAATACAAGAAACATAATAATAAAAACCAAATCATTATGAAGAAATTCACTCTCGCAATCGTAGCATTCGCAGCTATGGTACTTGCATCTTGCGGTGGTTCTAAGCCACAGCAGGAAGTTGCCGATCAGGACACAACTAAGACATTTGAGCAGGCTCAGCTCGAGGCTTCTGTAAAAATGCACCTCGACAGTCTCTCAACACAAATCAACGAGAAGCAGTTTGCTGCTATCGAGGAGAACATCAAGGCAGGAAAGATCAAGCTCACTGCTGAAGAGAAGAAGGTTAAGCCTACTTATCTGCTCTCTCCTGCGGTAAGTGCCAATGCTACATCAATCGCTCAGAAATATGCAATTCTTGCCATGCTTACAGCCGACAAGGAAATAGCAGCTCTCTATGACATGGATATCAGCCACTATGACGAGGCTACCTCAAAGCTCATGTCAGAAATCAACGATCCTGCTATCAAGAAGGCTAACGAGGCAAAGACAAACGCAGAGATTAATAAGGTGCTCTACAAGGAAATGGAAGCTGAGGGACGTATCAACTTCTACTGGATCATGACCAGTGCTGCAACAGTTGAAACTGTGTATGTAATGTCACAGAACGTTGAGAAGTTCTGCGCTGGCTATACTGACGAGCAGGTTGCTAACATCACATTCCGTGTATTCTGCATCATCGACGCTATTGAGCAGCTCTCAGTTTATGATCCACAGATTGTAGGTGTTGCAGAGGCTCTCAACCCACTGAAGAACCTCAACGCAATCACTCTTGCAGACTTCAAGAAGGAGCTTGCTGCTTCTAAGGAGCAGATTGAGGCTTCACGCGCTGCATTCCTGAAGTAAACACTCTATAATTATAATTTACAAATTACGAATTACCAAGTTACTATTGCTGTAACCACGTAATTCGTAATTTGTAGTTTATGATTAACCCCAATAAGTAACAAAGTAATTTGTAAAATTATAAAAAACATTATGGCAAATCCAGAATTCAAGTACGCGCCAATGTTCCAGCTTGGCGAGGACAAGACAGAGTATCGCCTTATCTCCAAGGAAGGCGTTTCAGTTGGTGACTTCGAGGGAAACAAGATCCTGAAGGTTTCACCAGAGGCTCTTGAGCTTCTTACAACACAGGCATTCCACGACGTGAACTTCATGCTCCGTCGTGAGCACAACAAGCAGGTTGCTGCTATACTCAACGACCCTGAGGCTACCGACAACGACAAGTACGTTGCCCTCACAATGCTCCGCAACGCTGAAGTTGCATGCAAGGGTCAGCTCCCATTCTGTCAGGACACAGGTACTGCTATCATCCACGCAGAGAAGGGACAGCAGGTTTGGACTGGCTTCGAGGACGAAGAGCCTCTGGCTAAGGGTGTATACAACACTTACACAAACGATAACCTCCGCTATTCTCAGAACGCACCTCTCAATATGTACGACGAGGTGAACACACGTTGCAACCTCCCTGCACAGATTGACATCGAGGCAACTCAGGGCATGGAATACAAGTTCCTCTGCGTAGTAAAGGGTGGTGGTTCAGCCAACAAGTCATACCTCTATCAGGAGACTAAGGCACGTATCCAGAACCCTGGCACTCTCGTTCCTTTCCTCGTTGAGAAGATGAAGAGCCTCGGCACAGCAGCCTGCCCTCCTTATCATATCGCATTCGTTATCGGCGGTACTTCTGCTGAGAAGAACCTCCTCACCGTTAAGCTCGCTTCTACAAAGTACTATGACAGCCTCCCAACAACAGGCGATGAGACTGGTCGCGCATTCCGTGACATCGAGCTTGAGAAGCAGCTCCTCGAAGAGGCTCGTAAGATTGGCTTCGGCGCTCAGTTCGGCGGTAAGGCATTCGCTCACGATATCCGCGTGGTACGTCTTCCACGCCACGGTGCTTCCTGCCCTATCGGTCTCGGCGTATCATGTTCAGCTGACCGTAACATCAAGGCAAAGATCAATGCCGACGGTATCTGGATTGAGAAGATGGACGACAAACCATACGAGCTTATCCCAGAGTCACTCCGTCAGGCAGGCGAGGGCGATGCTATCAACATCAACATCAACCAGCCAATGGCTGACATCTGCAAGGAGTTGAGCAAGTACCCTGTTTCTACACGTGTGAACCTCACAGGTACTATCATCGTTGCTCGTGACATCGCACACGCTAAGATCAAGGCACGTCTTGATGCAGGCGAGGGTATGCCACAGTATTTCAAGGATCACCCTGTTCTCTACGCTGGTCCTGCAAAGACTCCACAGGGTATGCCTTGCGGTTCTATGGGCCCAACAACAGCCGGTCGTATGGATCCATACGTTTACGAGTTCATGGACAACGGCGGTTCAATGGTAATGATAGCTAAGGGCAACCGTTCACAGGTTGTTACCGATGCTTGTAAGGATCACAAGGGCTTCTACCTCGGTTCTATCGGTGGTGTGGCTGCATTCCTTTCTTCAAGCAACATCAAGAGCATTGAGTGCGTAGAGTACCCAGAGCTTGGCATGGAGGCTGTTTGGAAGATTGACGTTGTTGACTTCCCAGCATTCATCCTCGTTGATGATAAGGGCAACGACTTCTTCAAACAGATTTAAAAGCCTAACCAAGCCTTCCCAAAAGGAAGGATGTTATATAGAATAAATCCCTTGCTCTTTCCGGATAGGATTGAGCAGGGGATTTTTCTTGCTATTTAATGCAAGTGCAATAATTTGCGAAAAATGAAATTCTGATGCAAGGTTTCTTCATCTCGTGCATTATATGCATATAAACAATTCTAAAACCATACAAAATGAATATGAGAACAAAAGCGTTTCTATTGATGAGTTTGCTGCTATTAAGCTTGACATGCCTTAGCAGTTGTAGCAACGATGATGATGACAACAATGCAGAAAAATCAGAAATTATCGGAACATGGTATCTGGTGGGTGCTTCAGACGGATGGGGCGGTTATAAAGAATACAAGGAAGGCGAGATAACCATCACATTCACCCCAAATGGAGATATGCTAATAAAGAATAAAAGAAAAGACCAGCAACCTATCCCAACAGGCACACGGCAATATAATTTCGCAGACATAGAGAAATCAATATACTCAAGCAAACCAAGGCACGGCATATCTTGGGGATTCTTGACATACGGCTACGTATTCAAGGATGGAATACTTGAACTTGATGCAGAAGCATACGATGCTCCTGGATATACTCTTAAATATTGCCGTCCGATAAAAAAATATGATTATATCTGAAACGAGGTACGCCAACACTAAAATCCTTATTGTTACCTGTTACTTGTTACCGCAGGGGTTAGAAAAACCTTCGCTCTCCCTTCGCTATGGGTTCGCTCTCCCGATTGGAGCTGGAACGGATTTACAACGGATTTAGAACGGAGGTAGAGCGGAACTGCATCCTATTTTAGGAGACTTTGGAATGATTGTCACGTTCTTTTTGAGGGACAATGTGCATATTGTGATTGCTATTGATGTTTACGGAATTATTGTTACCAGAGCATTTTCCGCGTATTTACATCGCTTTTCAAGCATACAGAATAAGATGAATCGGCCATGAATTAATGCTTATTGTTATGATATTGAGACTGTCAGCCGCCCGTACCCTATTCTTCGACTTGCAAAATAACCGCCTCATTATCTTTCACATTAGACAACCACAAACAAAGACAGTGTCTCGCTCAACAAGCAAGCAAAAACACGACCTGTAACAAGTAACAGGTAACAATAAGGATTTCTGTGTATGGACATAAATTTTACTGAAATTTTCTAAGGAGTTTATATACCTTATTATATATAGAAATAATAAATATAAGCATCTGCTTACACTATTTTTCTTATTGTTACCCGTTACTTGTTACTAACACATTTTCTGAGATTATGAGACAAGGCTTACAGAAGAAACTGAATATCCGAAATACTTTGTGTCAAGCACTTCGTATATGTTTTATGTTGTTTAACGGACAACGATAATATAGAATAAATCCCTTATTCTTTCCATATTGGATTGAACAAGGGATTTTTCTTGTTTTTACGTTAAAAATTCTATCTGCGTATTACGAGAATTATTCGTAAATCGTATTATCCTCTATTCCTGCACCCTCAAGTGCCTCTTTTCGCTCCACACAGGTACCACACTTGCCACAGTGAACATCCCCACCCTTATAGCAGGACCATGTTTCGCTATAATCTATGCCGAGAGCCTTGCCACGACGTGCGATATCAGTCTTCGTGATATTAGTGTAAGGAGCCTTCACCCTTACATCGATATATGTGCCTGCCTTTGTTGCTGCATCCATGGCATTGATGAACTCAGGACGGCAATCAGGATAGATGCTATGATCACCGCCATGACTTGCGATAAGGACATTCTTCAGGCCTCTGCTCTCTGCAATTCCTGCCGCTATGGAGAGCATTATACCATTACGGAAAGGAACAACTGTTGACTTCATGTTCTCATCGGCATAATGCCCTTCAGGAATAGCATCAGCACCTTCAAGAAGGCTTGACGTGAAATACTTCCCCATGAAAGCCAAAGGGATTACAAGATGCTCTATTCCGAGACGCTCACAATGCATTGCTGCCATAGGAATCTCCTTGGCATTATGATTAGCTCCATAGTCGAAACTTATTGCAAGAGCTATGCTATCGGCATATTCATAAAGCAAAGTGACGGAATCCATTCCGCCACTTACTATAATTACTGAATCTTTCATTCAAATCATATTTAGAACTGCCACCACTTCTTCTTAGGCTTCTCATACTCGTAAGAAGAAGGATGCTGGGAATTGATGTCATTCCATGTCTTGTTGTAATGTATCATCTGATAGATGGTACCCCAGTCAGGAAGTCCGCCAATGTTACGGTCATCAATCCACATGTCAACCTTGAGCTTTCTTGAGAAGTGGTTGTTATTCTCAAGAGACTCTTCCGGATAGTCGCGGTTTATGGCATAGAACTCAACTCCGCGCTCCTTACACCAGTCAACAGCCTCCTGAAGGAGTTCATCTTCACGAACAGTCCAGAGGATGAGCTTGTGGTGCTCAGCGATAAGCATCTTGAGTGTCTCGGTTGCAAATGGGAGTTCGTTACCTATTGCAGGATAACGATGCTCCACAATTGTACCGTCGAAATCTACAGCTATTGTCATACTAACGCTTTACTGATGTGTCATTAGGATTTCCGTAATGGCTCTGAGTGTAGCTGCCATATCCATAGCCGTATGTTCCGTATCTGCTTCTATATCCATAAGAATAGTGCGCGTACTTACCATACTTACCATAGCCGTAAGCATAGCCGTACTTCTTCTTAGACATATCAATACCGTTGATTACGATACATGCATTAGGGAGCTTGTTCTCCTCAGCGAGAGAGTTGAACATATCGAAGCTGCTACGTGATGTATAGTCGGCACGGCAAACGAATACGGTAACATCAGTAACACGTCCTACGCTCAATGTATCAGTTACAAGACCAACAGGAGCGGTATCGATGATTACATAGTCATATTTCTCCTTTAGCATGCTTATAACATCATCAAGAGCAGAACGAGAGATAAGCTCGGTTGGGTTTGGTGGGATAGGACCTGCAAGAAGGAGGTCAAGTGAATCATTCACACCAGATGGGAGAATCTGCTCGTCGATATCACTCATTGTGATGTCAGAACGTGTAAGGAGGTTGGTGATACCATGTGATCTGTCGTTAAGCTCGAAAAGATGGTTCAAACGAGGACGACGGATATCAAGACCTACAAGTACAACCTTCTTGCCAAGAAGAGCGAAGCTCACAGCAAGGTTGGCAGCACAGAATGTCTTACCCTCACCGGATATACTTGAGGTAAACATTATCACCTTCTCGTTCTGTTTCAATATGAACTGCAGATTCGTTCGCATGGATCGGAATATCTCCTCCATCTGATCATTGCGGTTCTCATGAACAACGATATCAGCCTTAGTCTTTGCAGTCTCATTAGCCATAGCAACATCAGCGATGATAGGAAGCTTGGTGAGTTTCTCAACATCGCTATGTCCCTCAATACGGTAGCGAAGGAGCTCGATGAATACAAAGATGAAGAATGGAAGTGCGAAGCCAAGAACAATAGCACCGAGCATGATAGCTGAATTACGTGGCTTAACCTTACCGCCAGATACCGGTGTATCAATCAACTTACCCTTGTCGGCAGTAGCAGCAAGTGAGATAGAGTTCTCCTCACGCTTCTGAAGGAGCATAAGGTACAAGCCTGATGTTACCTCCTGCTTACGTCCAATCTGAGTCAATACGCGCTCCTGCTCTGGAGTTTGAGAAATCTGACCGCTGAACTTAGCAACCTGACGAGCCATTGCATCACGTGAAATCTCGCCATTGCGAATAGCCTGAACGAGAGCGCTCTTCAAGCTCTCCAACAACTGATCAAGCTGAGCTGTCATTTCCTGAACCTTAGGGTTCATCTCAGAAGCTGTGCGGAGCAAACGGTTACGCTCCAGAACACCTTTATTATATTCAGTAATAAGAGCTACAGAAGCTTGATCGGTCAAACCTACGTTTGAAGGAAGAACCTGATACTTATTAGCAGGCTGGTTAACTACATCCTGAATGCTACGGAGAAGGGCTAACTGTGTATTAGCAGCAGCAAGATCCCTCTCGTAAGAGTTCGTATTAGTCAAAGACTGTGCAGCCTTAGCTGTAACATCGATAACGCTGTTACTACGCTTATAGCTCTCAATACTACCATCAGTAGAATTAAGTTCATCGTTAATCATCGCAAGACGCTCGTTGATGAATGCCTCTGTACGAACAGCAATCTCATTCTTATCCTCATTAGCCTGACGGTTATATACAACAGCAAGCTGATTCAGATAGTCAATACCACGCTGCACGCTACCATCATTAAGAGAAAGGTTAGCGATTGTTGTAGTCTTTGAAGAAGGTTCAACGCCAAGACCGAAAGCATACTTGATACCAGCTCCAGAAGGATTACTGATAATTGCCTTCATATGCTTAACCTTAGACATTGCTATGTAGTTACGACCATTCTGGGTAAGAGTAACTACACCAACCTTAGTGCGGATTATACAAGGAAGAGCCTGAGCCGTCTTGGTTATATTTGCAGGAATTAACTGTTCTGTATCAGGATCAACATACTTATAGTCAATCTTGATATTGAACTGGTTATTGCCTGCGCTCTCGATATCAACATTGACAGGAGCCTCAAGTTCCTTTACATGTTCGAGATCCATATCAACATTGATTGGCTGATTCTTATACAGAAGCTGCTTCTTGAATCTTGCAACGCCAAAGTAGTTGACATAAAGCTTAAGGTCTGTTACTGCAGCAATTGACAGAGACTGTGACTTCAGCATTTCCAACTCGTTGTCGAAACCTGAAGTATTTGTCATGAAACCAAGATTTGCCACATTCTGCAATGCGCTACCACGACGTGTTGTCTGTGGACTGTCATCATCCTTGATAAGCATTTTCGCAGAAATAGAATACACTGGCGAAGCATAACGCAAATATACCATAGCACAGCCCACACAGATAATGAGTGAGAGCAAGTACCACTTCCAGTTCAATATCAACGATGTCAATATAAACTGGAGATTAAATACGCCGCTGACTTTGTCGTCAGTAGTTGTCTGCTTCACGGCAGACACTTTGTTTTCTTCCATCTTTATATTTATTATGTTTTTTGTTATTTCTAATCTAATAAGCCGCCTTATCCGGACGAACGATTGACAGAGCCGTCATAAAGATTATCTTAATATCAAGCAACATTGACCAGTTCTCAATATACCATATATCTTTCTTGATACGTCCTTCCATTTGCCATAGTTCCTCTGTCTCGCCACGGAAACCTGTTACCTGAGCATAGCCTGTAATTCCCGGCTTCGAGAAATGTCTTACCATGTACTTATCAATAAGCGCAGAGTATTTCTCTGTATGGAAGACCATGTGAGGACGAGGTCCTACAACGCTCATATCACCTTTCAGCACATTGAAGAACTGAGGAAGTTCATCAAGGTTCGTCTTTCGCATGAACTCACCGAAAGGGAATTTTCTCGGATCATGTCTTGTTGCCTGCACCCTGTCAGCATCGGCATTCACATGCATGGAGCGGAACTTATAACACATGAAAGACTCGCCATTAAGTCCTGTTCTCAACTGCTTGAAGAACACAGGTCCCTTGCTCTGCATCTTGATAATCAGCGCAATAATAGGGAACAGCGGTGATATCATCAACAGCACAAATGCGCTGAACACAATGTCAAAGAGCCTTTTAGCCACTCTGTTGCCCAAGAACTGAAGTGGCTCATGATGGTTGGTGAATATCACCGTATCACCGAACTTCTCTGGGCGAAGTGCCAACTGGATATTACTGAAGATACGTGGAACATAATAGAACCTTATAACATTCTTGTCACAGAATTCCATTATCCGTCTCATCTCATCCGCCTCGCTATGAGATATACTGCAATATACCTCCTCAAAAACGATTTCGCTATTCGGATAATCATCCATCAACTTTCCGAAATCACTTCTTGAACCTAACTTCGGAAAGGACTCAGGAGCATCTTCAATTACGGAATTGCTGTAATATCCAAGCACACGGTATCCAGTAGCAGGATCTGTCATCAGTTCCCTATAAACGTTCAGATTCGCTGGATCATTACCAATGAACACTACGGTTCGTGAATTCCTACCCTGTGAACGTGAATAATTAATCACCGACCTCTCCAAGAATCTAAGTGCCATGATGGATATCCAGAGGACAAAACCATACACGACTCCGAAAGCAATGTAATTGCCACTTGTTGACATCATCCTACACGTGAAGACGAATATGACCATCGTTGTCACTACGACAAGTGCATTTCTTCTCATTATCGTCCCCACTTTCATCTTACGACGATGTATCACTGTAGGGAAAATGAATGTCGCGATGATAATAGACATAAGAAGGACCACAACCTCGGACTTTGTCCCGTTCATGGCACTCGATATTGCATATTGTGGAAACAGTTCGTCAAAAACCGACAAAAGGCAGCATGCCAAAATCCAGTCCAGAGTTACCGTCACCCACTTTATAATGTCGTTTCCTCTTATATCTTCCATCGTTTTTCAATTTTTGTGAGTGCAAAATTAATATTTTATTTCGTGAAATTCACACATTTTCCAAAAAAACTTTCAAAATATGCGATATTTGTTGCTTTTTCTAATTTTTTATACTACCTTTGCGGTCAAATATTACAAAATCGCACAAAAAACATGAGTTTAATTTCTAAAATATTCAGCAAAAAAGAAGAAAACCAGATTGGAGGCATGCAAGATTACATGACTCTTATCCGTGTATATTTTCAGGCCGCAATTGCAGCACAAGTAGGTATCACAAACATCGCAATGCTACCTGACCTGAGAATCTTCAAAAGTACATTCCATGTTCCAACGGAACACAACAAGCTTGGACTTGGAGAAAAGACCCGTTGTCGTAAGATGCTGAAGGACATGTATGGACATGACGATGCATTCTTCAAGGAAATCGACAAGAGCGTAGGAAAGAACTGCCGTAAACTTCAGGATGTTCAGCCATACCTCCTCCAGTTTCAAGGTTTCACTCAGGACACAATGATGCTTATGGGCAATCTGATGAAATTCAAGTTGAGAATACCATCATTTTTCAAAGGCGTTATCCGTACCGCTACCGAGAAAACTGTCAATCAAGTATTTACAAACAACAATTTCTCCGACCCTGGAACGCTCAAAACTGTTGTAAGCGTCCGTAAGTACAACCAGCGTCTCGGTTTCTCACAGAACTGGGTAAACGATTTCGTATATCAGATAGTAATGCTTGCGAAAAAAGAAAAGCAGCCAGCAGAACAACAATAAAAAAATATCAGTTTTTCAAAAAGTTAGGAAAAAATTTGGTATTACCAATTGTTTTCACTAACTTTGTCACCGAAATAGTACTATCTGATGGCCTCTAATGATGCATACATGAACGTATTCACCACGAGAGTTCGACAACTGATACTTAAGTATCAGGAAACAAAAAAGGAAAACAGCGAACTATACAATATGGTGGATGAGCGCGACAAAAAGATTGCCGAGCTCGAACGTGCCGTATCAGAGAAAGACCGAGAATATCAGGCACTTAAGACTGCAAAGATGATAGAAATCACCGATGGAGACATAGAGAGTGCCAAGAATCGCGTCGCTAAGCTTATCAGAGATGTAAACCAGTGTATTACCCTGCTAAGTGACAAAGAATAAAAAATGGCAGAAGTAAAAAAAGAGAAACAACACATCAATATCCACATATACGACCTCGACATTTCTATCAAAGTTGATGCCGAGCAAGAGCCACTCTATCGTGAGGCTGCGTCGCTCATAAACGAGAGAGTGAACGCATATTTCAGCGTTTGGAAGGGGCGTAAGGCGGATAAGGAGATTTTATACTACGCAATGATTGATATTGCACTTCGGTTCGTAAGTGAATCGAAGAGGAATGATGTTGCTCCATACGATGATATTCTCAAAACCATTACTTCTGAAATAGAAGCCGTACTTTAAAGTACAATCTACCATTTCAAAACACGATTAGCAGGACGTTTGAGAATATTATTAATTAACTTAAATATCACTATATGATGCTATATGCAATTATAGCCGTAGCTGCACTTATAATCGGTGCACTTATAGGCTACTTGATTTTCCGATATATTATCACAGGTAAATATAAGGAGATGATAGATGCCGCCGAAAAGGAGGCAAACGTACTTAAAGAAAAGAAACTCCTCGAAGTAAAGGAGAAGTTCATTAACAAGAAGAGTGAACTGGAAAAGGAAGTACAGCAGCGCAATCAGAAGATTCAGCAGAGCGAGAACCGTCTGAAACAGCGTGAGATAAGCCTTAACCAGCGTCAGGAAGAACTCGGACGCCGCCGTCAGGAAATAGAACAGTACCAGCAGCGTGTAGAAAACGAGAAGAGACTCCTCGCCATGAAGGAGGAGGAACTTGAGAAGATGCAGCTCAAGGAGCGTGAAAAGCTCGAGGAACTTTCCGGTCTCTCTGCTGACGAGGCTCGTAACCGACTCGTTGAAAGCCTTAAGGACGAGGCTCGTACAAATGCCGCCGCCTATATCAACGAGATTATGGACGAGGCTAAGCTCAATGCCAACCAACAGGCTAAGAAGATTGTAATCCAGACAATCCAGCGTGTAGCAACTGAAACTGCTGTCGAGAATTCGGTCAGCGTATTCCATATCGAAAACGACGAGGTAAAAGGCCGTATCATCGGTCGTGAAGGTCGTAACATCCGAGCTCTCGAGGCTGCCTGCGGTGTAGAAATCGTAGTTGATGACACCCCTGAGGCTATCGTAATCTCAGGTTTCGACCCTATCCGTCGTGAGGTTTGCCGCCTTGCCCTTCACCAGCTCGTTGCAGATGGTCGTATCCACCCTGCACGTATCGAAGAGGTTGTAGCAAAGGTGAAGAAGCAGCTTGACAACGAGATTATCGAGACAGGTAAGCGCACAACTATCGACCTCGGTATTCATGGCCTTCACCCAGAGCTTGTACGTATCGTAGGTAAGATGAAATACCGTTCTTCTTATGGCCAGAACCTTCTTCAGCATGCTCGTGAAACAGCCAATCTCTGTGCAGTAATGGCATCTGAACTCGGTCTAAATCCTAAGAAGGCAAAGCGCGCAGGTCTGCTTCACGATATTGGTAAGGTGCCTGATGAGGAGTGTGAAATTCCACACGCACTATATGGTGCTAAGCTCGCAGAGAAATACAAGGAGAAGCCAGATATCTGCAATGCCATCGGTGCTCACCATGATGAAATGGAGATGAACACTATGCTTGCTCCAATCGTACAGGTTTGTGATGCTATCTCTGGTGCTCGTCCTGGTGCTCGTCGTGAAATCGTAGAGGCTTACATCAAGCGTCTCAACGACCTTGAGGCTATAGCAATGAGCTATCCTGGCGTAACAAAGACATACGCAATTCAGGCTGGTCGTGAGCTTCGCGTTATCGTTGGTGCTGATAAGATGACCGACGCTGAGACAGAGGCACTTAGTGGCGATATTGCAACAAAGATTCAGACAGAAATGACATACCCAGGTCAGGTAAAGATTACTGTCATCCGCGAGACTCGCTCTGTTGCATACGCTAAGTAATTGCCTACCCAGGCCCTCCCAAAGGGAAGTCCGATGTTGATAATATCGGAGTATGTGCCGGGGATACGATATAGTATTTTCGCTAAAAACAGATAAAAATGCCGCTTATGGAAAGTTCACAACGAACATTCATAAGCGGCATTACTATAAAACATCCTTCCCCATTGGGAAGGTTTGGTTAGGCTAACGGACTTCTTAGTATCTTGCCGATAGTATAGTCTTCAAGTTCTGCGGCTTTCTGAAGTTGAGCCTTATAATAATATGCCACGCTACCCACAAAACAAACGCTCAAATCCTTACGGTTATAATGCCTTACATTCTTCCTGAAGAAATCACGAAAACAATCTACAACCATATCCTCTATCCATTGTTCTTCATATATATGAGCGCCAATGAATTTTGACAAGGAAGCGAGGAAACGGTTAGGCAAAGCCTCCCTATATACCTTTTGGATTATATCCGCCTGTGTCAAACCTGTCTCTTTTTCAAAGACATTTATGAAATCAGGATGACCACCCTTATATAGCTCGTTTATGAAAGTTTTGCCAAGTACCGCGCCACTACCCTCATCTCCAAGGATATAGCCCATTGGCGAAACATTGCCGACAATCTTCTTGCCGTCATACAAACATGAATTAGCACCAGTACCAAGAATACACGCAATGCCCTCCTTCTTCCCAAGCAAAGCCTTCGCAGCACCAAGCATATCACTACCCACAACGACACTCTTTGCAGAAGGGAACACTTCTGAAAGCAAAGCCTTCATAACAGGAATCTTTGCAACCGTACAGCCGGCACCGTAGAATTCGATTTCTTCTATAGAAGAACTCGCAGCCCCAAGCTGTGGCAAAAGTTCGTTTCTTAGGATGCCAAGAATAGTATCTTCTGACATGTGGAAAGGGTTAATGCCTTGAGTGGAAAACAGGCCATCAAGCCTCCAATCCGTCTTCGTACTTCCGCTATCTGCAATAAGTTTCATCACATTATTTATGTTAAAAAGAGAACTTTATATCAATTTTTACCTTTTTGAATGGCAAAGATACAATTTTTCGGGGAAAAACATCGATTATGCGCAAGATTTTTTGTAATTTTGCGGGCAAAATACAATTTCAACTAACAAAATGATAAAAAGAATTCTATTTCTTGCAGTTCTTTTTGCAGGATTCGCACTTCCGTCAAATGCCGTTCTCAAAGAGGACAGCCTAAAGATGACTCTCAGCATTCTCCGTCAGGAACTCATCAAATACCACGATGAGTACTCTGCCCATCAGGCACAGACGAAGAACTCGCGACAGCGTGTCTTTGCAACCATCATGAAGGAAACCGACCGTGCAAACCAGAATGCCCTCATGCTCTATTCACAGAAGGACGGATATGTATTCGACCTCACATACGCATGTCATGAGGCTACAAAGCAATATAAGGAGTTCGAGAAGAAAATCACCCCTTTCAAGGCATACGCAAGCAAGGCCGATGTAGCAGTTGCACGTTACGACAGTCTCATAAACTGCCTACGAACCATGCCTACGCGCCGTATGACAGAACGTGAGAAAATAGACCGTAGCGTGTGTCTTGCCCTTGCTGTCAATATCCGCCGTATGCTCGTAGAGGACCAGCAGCAGTTCACAGAGTACATCTTCATGTACAACCGTGCAGAGAACAACCTGCGCAACCTCAACGACTACGCCAACAAGCGTTATAAGGAGATACAGAATAACATCTTCAAGAACGGCGGTGACTCCTACTTCACCATTCTCTCACGCTTTGGCGACTATCTGGTACAGACAAAGGAGAGCATCGACGACAAGTATTTCACGAAGTCAAAGACCCCGACGCAATGGGATTCTAAGCTCATGCTCGACCTCTTCATCGGAATATTCGTTCTCGGAATTATCGCCGTAATACTGAATCAGCTTATTGTGCGCTGGTTTATTACAAAACTCATCAAGAAAGGCAAGTTCAAGAGGATAAGCGACAGATTCCTTGCCAAGCGCACATTCATCATACTAACGACGACAGCCGTGACCTTTGCCATCATCCCAGGCATCATCCGTCTGATATGGGATGACCAGAACTTCATAATCATGGCTTCAGGTCTGCTTACCGAGTTCGCATGGCTATTGAGCGTAGTGCTCATATCAATCCTCATCCGCGTTAAGGCCGACCAGACAATGAGCACCTTCCGCATCTATGCCCCATTGCTTCTCAACGGCTTCATTGTCATCAGTTTCCGAATCATCCTGATTCCGAACCATCTCGTAAACCTTATCTTCCCTCCAATCCTGCTTATATGCAGCCTTTGGCAGTGGAACGAAATCCGCCGTCATAGCAAGAACATTGACAGAAGCGACGTGATTTATGCCTATATCTCACAGTTCGTATTCCTTGCTTCCCTCATAAGTTCAATGATAGGCTATACGCTGCTCTCCGTACAGATCCTCATCTGGTGGATTATGCAGCTTACATGTATCCTCACCATCACCTGTGTACGCGACTGGTTCAAGGAATACAGCAAACTCGAGAAAATCGACGAACGTCCAATTACACAGAACTGGTACTATCGCCTCTTCTATTGGGTATTCATCCCTGCATGTAGCGTTTGCTCCGTTCTTATCAGTCTCTACTGGGCAGCTGAGGTATTCAACCTCACCACACAGACAATGGAGATGTTCAGCCATAAATACATCGACTCTGACGACTTCAAGTTAAGCATCTCCACGGTGTGCATGGTTATCATCCTGTGGTTCGTATTCAACTTTATCAACCGAACCGTCAGAGACCTCGTAGCCCTGTATCTCTATAAGGCAGACCCTACATCGGCAGAGTCACGCCTGGTAATGGTGAAGAACGTACTTCAGATTGTGGTATGGGGTATCTGGTTTATTGTCAGCCTCGCCCTGTTCCATGTGAGCAGCCAATGGCTCGTTATCATCACCGGAGGCTTGTCAACAGGTATCGGTTTCGCATCAAAGGAAATCCTCGAGAACATCTACTATGGTATCGCCCTTATGACCGGACGTGTCAAGATTGGCGACCTCATCGTCTGCGACGGCATACGAGGCAAGGTGACGAGTATCTCCTATACCAGCACTATGGTAACGGCAATGGATGGCTCCGTGATTGCGTTCACCAACTCACAGCTCTTCACGAAGAACTATCAGAACATGACACGTAACCACGGTTACGAGCGCCATATCCTTGATGTGGGCGTTGCCTACGGAACAAATGTAGCTGAATGTAAGAAGGTTCTTACCGAGGCTCTCTCAAAACTCGACTGCATCAACCAGAAGAGAGGTATCAGCATCATCCTCAAGGAACTGGGCGACTCTGCCCTCGTCTTCAAGGTTATCGTCTGGGTAAGCGTTTACACCGGCTACGGTGATGACGGCAAGATTCTCGAGTGCATCTACAACACCCTCAACGAGAATAATATCGAGATTCCATTCCCACAGACGGATGTGCATATGAAGTAAAAAAGACGGCCTCTCCCCCGCCCTCCCCCGTAGGGAGGGAGCCGGAGCGCGACAGAAATGATTACCACCAAGCAATCCTATATCAATAAATATATACACACTATTCCTTGGTCTTCCTGCTCTTTCTCTACTAGAGAGGGCGGAAGGAGAGGCTGTGTTTTCTTTTTTTTCATTTTTCTATTCTTCCTACTACCTTCCCATTCTAAATCGTCATTAAATGGAGATTCAATAAGCGCTCCGGCTCCCTCCCTACGGGGGAGGGCGGGGGGAGAGGCCGTTTCAATTGCCCAAACCTCCGACTCCCTCATCGTCGATATTATGCGGAAAGAGGGGGTTACATTCTCTCATGACAATAGCATAACACTTCTCCCCAATGGTGCGGAGAAATTCAAGGATATGTTTGCAGCTATTCGTCAGGCGCGCCATAGCGTGCATCTCGAATACTTCAACTTCCGCAACGACTCAATAGCCAATGCCCTTTTCGACCTCCTTGCCGAGAAAGCCAGCGAGGGCGTAGAGGTTCGTGCCATATACGATGCCTTCGGAAATGCGAGCAACAACCGTCCGCTGAAGAAAGAACACGTTCAGTATCAGCGTGCCCGTGGCATACAGCTCTACGAGTTCGACCCTCTCCGCTTCCCATACGTCAACCACGTCTTCCACCGTGATCACCGCAAGATTGTAGTCATCGACGGAAAAATTGCCTATACTGGAGGAATGAACGTTGCCGACTACTACATCCACGGAACGGAAGATGTTGGCTCATGGAACGATATGCATTGCCGCCTCGATGGCGAGGAAGTAAACACGCTCCAACGCATCTTCCTTCGTATGTGGAAACGAGTCACAGGCGAGACAATCGACGGAGAACAGTACTTCCGCAAGGAACGTGCCGACTATTTCCACGACCTGAAACCCGACACCACCGCAACAGCCTATCACAAGATGGTGGGCATAGCGAACCGCGAACCGCACACTTCAAATAAGGTTATACGACATTTCTACCGCGGAGCCATTGACTCAGCCAAGGACAGCATCAAGATTATCAACCCATACTTCACCCTCACACACAGCATACGCAAGGCTCTGTATAAAGCCATCAAACGAGGGGTGAAGGTCGAGGTAATGATGGGTGAGAAAAGCGATATCCCACTCACACCTGACTGTGCCTTCTACAATCTCCATAAGCTCATGAAGCGTGGAGCCGACATCTGGATATTCCAAGGAGGATTCCACCACACAAAGGTAATAATGGTCGATGGCCGTTTCTGTACCGTAGGCAGCGCTAACCTCGACGCACGCTCCCTGAGATGGGACTATGAGGAGAATGCCATCATCATCGATTCTAACACCACCGACGAGCTCTCACGCCTGTTCAATGAGAACAAGAAGCAAAGCTATCGCCTAACAGAAGAACGTTGGCGACTATGGCGCACACGCACCGACAGATTCAAGGGATGGTTCGCACATTTGTTAGCTACATGGCTGTAAAAAGCCTAACCAAGCCTTCCCAAAGGGAAGGATGTTTTATAGTAATGCAAATAAAAAGTAATTACATAACATCCCTTTGTGTTTTTTCTTTTTACGAACTAACATCCTTCCCTTTGGAAAGGCTTGGTTAGGCTACAAATTGTAACCTATGCTTGACAAAAAGTTAGAAATTGATGTAAAAAATACACTTTTACTTAGAAAAACTTGCATAAGAGCAAAAAACTTTATATCTTTGCATCGTGTTTTTCATAGTATTAGATTTAAGGTTAACAAAGATTGGGTCACAGCGGTGACCCTTTTTTATTGCCCTTAAGTCCCGATAGCCATAACAGATGTTGTACGAGCTATCAATAACGAGCCTATCCATACACCAAGAACAGAAGTTCTGAGAATATAAAAATATCCCCCCGCAACCTTCACAGGTTACGAGGGGGTGTTGACTTTATCTATAATCTGTTCAATCCCTCGCGCACTTCACAGATGACGTGGGAAAACCTAAACATATATCCTGCATAAAGCAGGAGTATCGATGAAAAATAAAATCTAATCGGTGCAAAGGTAAGATTTATTTCTGAAAACTCCAAATATTTTCACAAAAAAATCAAAAATACACCTCTGCAACCCTTTGCAAATTCGCAAATTCACATACACAAGTATGAAAATAAGCGATTTTAAGGTCAAAAGATTAATAACGCTTTTTGATGAGATTGAGAAACAAACAGGTATTCTTCATAATCCAACAGCAAACAAAAATCGGCTCACAACCTTGATGATTGCAAGCCGATGTATATTTGTTGTTGTATAATTCTAGAACTTATAGCCAACTGTGAAGGTGAGTGTGTTGAAGCTACCATTAGAACCCTCTGCAGCATCAGTTATTCCAAAACCATAGCGAGCATCTAATACGAAATCATTGATTTCATAAGAAACACCTACAGGGATAGAGAAGAATGTTGACTTGTACCAGTCCTTCACTTTTTCTTTACCAACTTTATCCTCACCATGAAACTTTGCAGTTGAAAGAATGTTGAAAGCAATACCAGCCTTAACAGCAAGACCTGGAGCTACATAGTAGTTTGCAGTAACAGGGATGTGGAAATAGTAATTGCTGTAAATGTAATCGTCTGACTCACCTTTAACTTTAAACTCCTTACTAGTATTATAGCCAGTATAGTTCAAGCCAAGAGCAGCACCAAGCTTATCATTGATCATATACATACCCTCAACACCAGCAGTAAGACCGAAAGCGCCATCAAGACCGTCGCCAAAAGAAGGAGAGGCATAAGTGAAACCTACGTTTGGCTGCAAAGTGAATGAACCAGCCTCTGACTGTGCAGATACAGACAAAGCAATAAAAGCAGTAGCAATAATGGTTAATAATTTTTTCATGATTTTTTAATAATTAATTGATTTAATGTATGTTCCTACTCTATTAAAAGATTTTCGGATTCCTCTTGAATATTAGCTAGATGACTTGGAGGTTATGGGTCAGAGGGGACCGCTTCGTTATAAGCATTCTTAACCTAAAAACCTGAATACATTAGAACCTTTTTTGAAAATTCCGAGTGCAAAAGTATGCTATTATCTACAGACTACCAAAAATTTTAGGAAAAATAAACAAAAAAACGCAACTGTTAAGTAAAAAAAATGAATAGCGAAAAAGTATAATACATAAATAACGTGAGTTCAACGACTTGCTTTCGCCATTTAGAAAAAACCAATAAAAACAAAAGTAAACAAAGTAAAACATTTGTTTTAACATGTTTTTTATTATTACTGTCCGATAAACCTCTGTAACTTACCTTCCATCAAGAAATTGAATCTTGGTAAGCCTATGAATAATACAAAAACAATAAAAACCCCTTA
>CACZCN010000042.1:0-22515 GCA_902779665.1 uncultured Prevotellaceae bacterium
TTACAAAGGCTTTCAGACAAGCAATACATTATGAAGGCTGAAAGCCTTTTAGAACATAAATGTTTTTTTCTGGTTTTTGTTTTTACCGGACAGCAATATAATCCAATAAGAAACTGGGCTTGCGCCTCTGATTTAGAAAGTAAATTAAAAGAAAATTAAACCTGTAAATTAATTTCTTCGCAAAGCTCAGGTGCTACGCGAATCCTGAAAAAATTTATTTCTCATTTGCTTTCCCAATAATATACTTGCGCAAGCGAGCCTTTCTTTTGCTTTGCCTGCCAAGCAGCAATCTTCTTCGTCTCAATCAGGACAGAAGCACACAAAGAGTGACAGATAGTCTCAACAATCTTGTCCGACAGGTCCTTTTTCTACACTTGATGAGCCGATAAGATGGTTTATTGGGCCATGAAGCTCGAGGAAACGGTTAATTCAATTATGACCTTCACGCCTTGTAGATGAGAGGCAAATGCCGAAAATGGCATCAGAATGATAGCTTTACGCGTCTCAGACGACAAAAATTTGATGATTTTTGTGCCCTTATCTGGGTTTGATATAGCAGGAGCACTACTTCTGAAATATTGTATTTTGTTGTATTTCAGCTTTTTAGGGAAATATTACTGATTTAAAAACAATCTCAGTCTCAGTCTCAGTTCAAAAAACAAGCATATATATATTGCTTCCTTCCATCTTCTACTTCTTCTATCTATCTTATTATTAATTAGTTATATAATATATAATAAGAGATATAAGAAAAACATGTATCCGTTTTTACAACTGAGACTGAGACTTGAGACTGCGTAGGATTACTTGATTCTCGATTTTTTCCCTACGAGGCCAGCGACCATCCCCTTGTCTATAGTATGTAAAAGATTATCCGCAATTAGGTGACATGCGGCCTGAAGGGCCAATAAGCAAACAGCCTAGGGCATCGCCCTAGGTATAGCGAGAGAGTAAGTTCGCCCTGAAAGGGCAAAAGCATTACATCATGTGATAGGGCTTTTGCCCCTTCAGGGCGTTGAATCCCCCATTGAACCAATACCACAGGGCGTTGCCCTGGGCTATTGACTCGTTGCCCCTCCGGGGCGCAAACCGACTAGCAATTTTTCGCTAAGCTCAACAAGCTAAAGCAATTCGTGGATAATTAATGTAGCCAAGCGCAGCGTTTATATTCATCGAATTGACGTTATGTTAGACAAAAATACGGGGTAATATTTGGCGGTGTGGGATTTTATGCGTATCTTTGCATCATGTAAACATGCTGCGATTATGACGGCGAAAGAAAAACTTAATTGTGAATTACAAAATCAAAATGAAAAAGAACATCGCTTTATTATTAGGATTGGTGTTAGGGCTTGGCTTCGTAAGCTGCTCAAGTGACGACGATGATGATGACGAATACACCAATGGTGAGGGTAAGTATCTGGCCGAAATGCAAACAACTCGCTATGACTGGAAGGATGGAAAACGTTCCAATGAGGGGAAGCCGTTTCAACTTATCAGGTATGACAAAGAAGGAAGGTATATCGGTGAAGATAATTTCAGATCTGGACATAGAACAGAAATTATATTTGATGATAACGGTGACCGGATAGAAGAAAGAGTGTATGACTTGAATAATTTAAAATCTCTGATTTCCAGTTATAAATATGAATACAACTATGAAGATTTAAGCTATTTTGTGTATGGATATAACTGGAAAGGTAATCTGGTTATAACATACATAAGAGAATTTGACAATGCAAAGAATCTTATAAAACATACCGAGGTTATTGATTCTATAGGCAAAGATTATGGGACGATTCGCACATATAGCTATAGTGGTAATGTTGAAACTATAGATGTCTCAAAACTTAAGGATGGTTCGTTTTCAGAAAGGATTGTTCATGAAGAGGACAGTCATGGTTATATAATAAAAACCACAGTCACTTACAACAATGGACCTACGACAACATCTGAGTATATAAACGAATACGACTCAAATGGAAGGCTTTTGAAAAGAACAGGTCCTATATATAATAATAGCGTGAATTATGGATATACCGAATATACATATAATGATGATGGTACTATCAAAAAACAGCATGTTGTAGCTCGTTTGAATTCACCCAAAGATGTTGGTCCTGTCCAGAACGAGGAATACGACTTGGAATATACATACAAATACAAGAAAAAGTAGTTGATTTATATAAGAAAGTCCCAGTTTGCTTGGCAAATTGGGATTTTTTGAACATTGACACTTTTTGAAAAAATATTTTCAATTTCTAATAAATAGCAAGTAGAAATAGCAAAAAAGCGAATATTTTTAATCAAAATCGGCAAAAAAGTGACATTTATTTCATTTTTAGGGAAAATTTTATTAATTTTGTGGCTTCAAAACGGCAAAAGGCCAAAGACAAGAGGCAAAAGACTTTCGAGAATGACATCTTTGACAATCTTTTAGACCTTAGTCTTTAGACTTTAGCCCTTAGACATTAGACTTAAAATTGGCAAAGGATAAGACAGCATACGTTTGTGACTACTGCGGACAGGAGTCGGCAAAGTGGATGGGTAAATGCCCTTCATGCGGTCAGTGGAATACGTTCAAGGAAGTGCGTATCTCTGCTGAGACACCTGTCAAGTCGGCACGTAAGGCGGCTTCTTCTGTTGCCACGACATCGCTCCGCGCAAGCAAGACGGCACGTGCCGTTAGCCTTCGCGACATCTCCACAAAGGCTGAGCCGAGGATTGACACGCACGATGCGGAACTGAATCGCGTACTTGGTGGCGGCATAGTACCCGGAAGCATAATACTTCTCGGTGGCGATCCGGGCATAGGAAAGAGTACGCTCACGCTCCAGACAATAGTGCAGATGACGGAACGTCGTGTGCTTTACGTAAGCGGTGAGGAATCCGCCCATCAGATAAAGATGCGTGCCGAGCGCCTTACCCCTAATGCCGGCGAGCACGTGATGATTCTCTGTGAGACATCGCTCGAAAACATTTTTAAGGAGATTGAGGAGGTTGCTCCTGAGCTTATCGTCATAGACTCTATACAGACAATGGAGACAGAGGATGTGGAGTCGGCTCCAGGTAGCGTGACGCAGATTCGCGAGTGTGCCTCTGCCCTACTCCGCTTCGCAAAGACAAGTGCTATTCCTGTCATTCTGATTGGACATATAAATAAGGAGGGAACGATAGCAGGTCCGAAGGTGCTTGAGCATATCGTGGATACCGTTATCCAGTTTGAGGGTGACCGCCAGAACATCTACCGCATACTTCGCTCGATAAAGAACCGTTTCGGCTCTACTTCGGAACTCGGAATATACGAGATGCTTCAGAATGGTCTTCGTCCTGTGACGAATCCTTCAGAGCTTCTTCTTTCCGACGAGCGTCAAGGAATGAGCGGAATAGCGATTTCGGCAGCCGTGGAGGGTATGCGTCCGTTCCTTGTGGAGACACAGGCATTGGTAAGCACAGCTGCATACGGAACTCCGCAACGCTCGGCAACGGGTTTCGATCAGCGCAGACTGAACATGCTGCTTGCCGTCCTTGAGAAGAAGGTGGGCTTCAAGCTTATTCAGAAGGATGTGTTCATCAACATAGCAGGCGGATTGAAGGTTACGGATATGGCAATGGACCTGAGTGTAATAGCCTCCGTATTCTCAAGCAACGTGGATATACCGATAGAGGAAGGCTGGTGCATGTGCGGTGAGGTGGGACTGAGCAGCGAGGTTCGTCCTGTAAGTCGCATAGAACAGCGTATTGCCGAGGCTGAGAAACTTGGTTTCACGGATATCATTATACCGAAACGCAACTCCAACGCTTTGAAAGGTAAGAAATACAGCATACGCATTCATCCTGTAAGTAAGGTGGAGGAAGCGATAAGGACGTTGTTTTCGTAAGATGGCCCCTCACCTGCCCTATTGGGCATCCTCTCCCCAAGGGGCGAGGTAAAAGTTACACACTTTCGCTATAGAGCAAGAATATTAAACATTTTAAATCAATAAAAGTAGAACCAGTACCCTTGATTGGAAATACATACTTCCTCCTCGCCCCATGGGGAGAGGATGTCCGCAGGACAGGTGAGGGGCTGTTATTTAATTTCTTATGGTAAAAATCACTAAAGAGGCTGCTCTCAAGTATCACGAGACCGGCCGTCCAGGAAAGATTGAGGTAATGCCAACAAAGCCTTACCACACTCAGACAGATCTCTCACTCGCTTATTCTCCGGGTGTAGCGTTCCCATGTCTTGAGATTCAGGAAACACCAGATGCAGCTTACAAGTACACAGACAAGGGTAACCTCGTTGCCGTAATCTCTAACGGTACAGCGGTGCTCGGTCTTGGCGATATAGGTGCTATGTCAGGCAAGCCAGTAATGGAAGGTAAGGGACTTCTCTTCAAGATCTACGGTGGTGTTGACGTATTCGACATCGAGGTTGACGAGAAGGATCCTGAGAAGTTCTGCGAGGCTGTAGAGAAGATTGCACCAACATTCGGCGGAATCAACCTTGAGGATATCAAGGCTCCTGAGTGCTTCTACATTGAGGATCGCTTGAAGAAGTCACTCGATATTCCAGTTATGCACGACGACCAGCACGGTACAGCCATCATCTCTTCTGCAGGTCTGCTCAATGCCCTTGAGGTTGCAGGCAAGAAGATTGACGAGGTGAAGATCGTAGTATCAGGCGCAGGTGCTGCTGCTATCATGTGTACAAAGCTCTATATTGCCCTCGGCGCTAAGAGAGAGAACGTGCTCATGCTCGACTCTAAGGGCGTTATCACATCTGACCGTCCAAACCTCACAGAGCAGAAGAAGTTCTTCGCAACAGACCGTCGCGACGTTCACACTCTCGAGGAGGCAATGGTAGGTGCAGACGTATTCCTCGGCCTTTCAAAGGGTAATGTCGTATCTCAGGATATGATTCGCTCTATGGCAAAGAACCCTATCGTGTTCGCTTGCGCAAACCCAACACCAGAGATTTCTTACGAGGATGCTATGGCAGCACGTCCAGACGTACTCATGTCAACTGGCCGTTCTGACTATCCAAACCAGATCAATAACGTTATCGGCTTCCCTTACATCTTCCGTGGTGCCCTCGACGTAAACGCTCGCGCCATCAACGAGGAGATGAAGATTGCTGCCGTTCACGCTATCGCTGACCTCGCTAAGCAGCCAGTTCCTGACGTAGTGAACCAGGCATACAACGTGAACAACCTCACATTCGGTCCTGACTACTTCATTCCAAAGCCAGTTGACCCACGTCTTATCACAGAGGTATCTGCTGCCGTAGCAAAGGCTGCTATGGATAGCGGTGTGGCACGTAATCCTATCACAGACTGGGACGCATACAAGCGTAAGCTCCGTCGCCGTATGGGACAGGAGACAAGCGTTACACAGAACCTCTACGAGACAGCTCGCAAGCACCCACAGCGCGTGGTATTCGCAGAAGGTCTCCACCCAACAATGATCAAGGCAGCCGTTCAGGCAAAGGAAGAGGGTCTCTGTACTCCTATCCTTCTCGGTAACGACGAGATGATTGAGAAGAAGGCAAAGGAACTCGAGCTCAACCTTGATGGCGTTGAGATCGTAAACCTCCGTCATGACCGTGAGCGTGACCGTCGTGAGCGTTACGCTAAGATTCTCTCTGACAAGCTCCAGCGTGAGGGTTACACATTCGAGGAGGCAAACGACAAGATGTTCGAGCGTAACTACTTCGGTATGATGATGGTTGAGACTGGCGACGCTGACGCATTCATCACAGGCGTATATACCAAGTTCTCTAACACTATCAAGTGTGCCAAGGAGGTTATCGGCATCCGTCCTGAGTACAACCACTTCGCTACGATGAACATCGTAAACTCTAAGCGCGGTACTTACTACATCGCTGATACCCTCGTAAACCAGTCACCTGACAAGGATACCATCAAGGATATCGCTCGCCTTACAGCCGACACCATCCGCTTCTTCAATGACGAGCCACGTATCGCTGGTATCTCATTCTCAAGCTTCGGTGTTGACAAGTCAGGTACCCCACGCATGATGCACGATGCTATTGCAGAGCTTCAGACAGAGTTCCCAGACCTCAAGATTGACGGTGAGATGACTGTTGACCTCGCTCTCGATCAGGATCGTCGTGATGAGAAGTATCCATTCCTCCGTCTGCACAACGAGACTGTCAACTCAATGGTGTTCACATCTTTGAGTGCAGCAAACTCTGCTTACAAGCTCATCAAGCAGTTCTCTCCTGAGACTGAGGTTATCGGTCCTATCCAGATGGGTCTTAACAAGCCTATCCACTTCACCGACTTCGACTCAAGCGTTCGCGACATCGTTAACATCACAGCAGTTGCCGTTATCGACGCTTACGTAGAGAAGATTAAGAAGAACAAGTAGTTCTGGTGAAGAGTTTAGTGTTTAGGGTTTAGGGGTTAGAGGTTAGAGTTTAGAGTTTAGGGTTTAGTGTCTAAGTTAGTATTGCAGATTAAAAATCGACAATCAGCTTTTCATCATAAAAGGTAATTCAAATTCTTCACTCTTAACTCTTCACTCTTCACTTTAAACTTTTGCACATCAATATAACGCTGTGCGCAGAACAAGCTTTTGTGCACGACGTTTCATCCTTAAAAATCGACAATTCAGTAATTGAGTTGTCGATTTTTTTTCGTTTCATTTCCTTATATAATACCTTTGCATTTAAAGAATTAAAAACGGTGGTAATAAACAGCTAAATTCCCCACCATAATTATAAAAAGAAATGGACAATTTCAAAGAATTATTCGAAAGCCGATATACCTGGATAGAAGGTTATATGAGGAACGTTCGCAGATACTCACGTAAACTTGCTATCATAGATCCGGAAAGTAACAAGAAATGGACATACGCCGAATTTAATGAAGACGTTAACCGCCTCACGAATTCCCTTGTTTCAATAGGCATTGGTAAGAAGGACGTAGTAATGCTCGACCTTCTCAACTGCCCAGAATTTGCATTTGCATACGTTTCAACACAGAAGATCAAAGCCGTTTGCTGTCCTGTAAGCTACCGTCTAAGTGCCGGTGAGCTTGCCGACAATATCGAGGATTCACTTCCGAAGGTTATCATCTTCGACTCTACAAATGAGAAAACAGTTCTCGAGGCTCTCGACATCTGCGGACATAAGCCGGAGCGACTTATCGTAACCAATAGCAAGAGTGCCGGAGAAGTTGTATCATACAAGGAATTCGTAAAGAATGCCTCTACGGCAGAATACTACGATCCTTCTTCTGGCTATAACATCTACGACGAGACAACCCGTCTATATACATCAGGCACCACAGGACGTGCCAAGGGCGTATCAATGACCTCTATCAACGAAGTTCTGTCAGCTCACGACGTGATGATTCATTTCCCTATGAGTTATCGTGACGTGACCATGAACACCACGCCTTGGTTCCATCGTGGCGGTCTGCATTGTGCAGGTCCCGGTCCTGCCTTATATGCAGGTGCGACGATGGTGATAATGAGCCATTTCGATGCTCTCAATACACTTCTGTACGTATGGCAATACAAAATTACGTTCATCATCGGAGTACCTACCGTACTCGAAGCTCTTGCCGATGAGCAGGAACGTCAGAGCTACGACCTTCAGACACTCAAGGGCATCGTGACTATGGGAAGTCCGTTGGAGCGTTCTGCCTGCATACGCTATCAGCGTGTTCTCACACCGAATATCTATAATGGATATGGCACAACGGAGACATTCTGGAACACCTTCCTGCGCCCATTCGACCTTCCAGAGAATGCAGGAACAGCCGGAGCATCATGCGTTGACGATGACGTGCGCGTTGTAAGGGTGTATGAAGACCATCGTGCAGAACCGGATGAACTTATTCCTACCAACAGCAACGAGGTTGGTGAGGTTATTATCTGTTCCCCAGCCAAATCGCCTTACCTCTACTTCAACAACGAAGAAGAAACAGAAAAGAAATACTACAAGGGTTTCATCTACACCAACGACCTCGCCACATGGGATGAGAATCAGTTTATCACCATCGTAGGCCGCAAGGATGACATGATTATCTCTTCAGGAGAAAACATCTACCCTACGGAGATTGAAGCTGTGCTCAATGTTCATCCGAAAGTGAAGGACTGTATCGTTACATCCGTGCCGGATAAGATTCGTGGTCAGGTAGTTACAGCCTATATTGTGAAGAATGACGATAGTCTCACGCCAGAGGAACTTGACGAGTTCTGCAAGAAGAGTCCGGACATCGCCAACTTCAAGCGCCCACGTTTCTACCGTTTCATTCCGCAGATTCCGTTCAATGCCACAGGCAAGAAACTCCATGTAAAAATCAAGGAGACTGCAGCGAAGGATCTCAAGAACGGATTGCTGTATAGGGTTTAAGGGGTAGAGATTAGAGATTAGAGTTTAGAGTTTAGAGGTTAGAGAATAAAGTTTAGAGTGAAAAGTGAAGCGTAAATTCTTCACTTTTCACTTTTTTTATTATCTTTGCAGCGGATTTACAATTCAAAACAAGCAAAGATGAAGATATTGATTCTTGAGGATGAGATGCACCAATACAACATACTCAGGCACATGCTTGAGGACATAATGCCGTCAGCTCTACTGATTGGTCCTATACCGACTGTTTCTGAGGCGCGCCTTTTCTTTCTCTCGCACTCGGAAGCAGACATCATCATCGCCGACATACAGCTAAACGACGGTCTTAGCTTTGATGCCCTTTCATGTGCTCCGGATAATACCCCTATCATCTTTATCACAGCACACGAAGATCATGCCCTGAAAGCTTTCGAGTACAATAGTCTGTCGTATCTTCTCAAACCTATCAACGAGGAGCAGTTACACACGGCTCTACAAAAAGCGTTGCGCCTGTTTGCAGCCAATACCATAACTAAAGGCACATCGCGCAATACCATTAGTTTCCATTCACTTAGCAAGAGGAACAACAAGTTCCGCGAGCGTTTCATGGTGAAGACTGTCAAAGGTGAGAAAATGATACATGTCTCTGGCATAAGATACTTTGTTTCAGAACAAAAGAACACCTATTTGAAACTACTCGACAACACATCATATCCCATCAACATATCGCTTGAGGAACTTGCCCTACAGCTTGATCCACAGAGATTCATGCGTGTAAACCGCAAATTCATAGTACCACTTGAACAGGTAACAGAAACCGAGCGTCTATCCAACGGCAAAGAAAAACTAATACTCAAAGGTGACAATCCACCGGAGATTATCATTTCAAGGACAAGAAGAAACGAGGTTGGAGAGTGGATAAAATAAGCCCACTTTTTTATTTTTTTATAATTCATTATTTTGTAATCCTCAAAATTTGTACTATCTTTGCATCCTGTTATGGATAATACAAATAACTCATCCTTATCGGACAAGCCTTTTTGGGGTATCAACGAGCAAGGCAACACATGGACGCATCTTGTAGGAGCTGTCTTTGCATTGTCGTCAATATGGATGGTATGGCCGGCAGCAAGTAAGAGCTGGCAAATGACATTCGGAGTCATTTTCTTTATTGCGGGAATGTTCCTTATGTTCCTTTCAAGCACATTGTATCACTGGGTAAAACCGGGTATGGCAAAGAATGTGCTACGACGCCTCGACCATATCAGCATCTACGTGATGATAGCCTGTTCTTATACTCCGATATGCGTAGGTGTTATTGGCGGATGGACAGGATGGCTTGTATTCGGATTTCAATGGGCTGCCGTCATAGGTGGCGTTTTCTATAAGATTTTTGCATTCGGGAAATATCCAAAGCTATCACTCGCAATATACCTCATAATGGGATGGAGCATATTATTGATAGCTCCGGAAGTATATACGAAACTGGATGTCATCGAGTTTGTAGTACTTCTTTCAGAAGGTGTTTTCTATTCAGCAGGAACGTATTTCTTCGCACACGACAGCAAGAGATTCTTCCACCCCATCTGGCACGTTTTCGTGCTTCTTGGAGCTATGGCACACTGGACTCTGGTGCTTTTGCTTATCATTAAATAAATACAAGCTCACTCACAAAATTCAGATATATGCAACCACAATTTGCAATCATAGAGCCAAACATCCTCACGGGAATAGGTCTGCAGGCTATTCTTGAGGACATCATACCTGGAGCAGAAATAAAACTGCTACAGACGTTCGAGGAGTTGGAAATGCTCGAGACAAACCAGTTCGTGCATTTCTTCGTATCTTCGCGCATATATTTTGAGCACACACAATTCTTCCGCCAACAGGCAGCAAGAAGCATAGTGCTAGTAAATGGCGATATGACCATATCAGGTGTCAAGACTATCAATATATGTCAAGATGAGAAACAGTTCGTGCGCGACATACTTGCCCTTAACCGTAGCCAACATGGCCCACACGGCAGTATGCCAATGCCACCGCCATCACACAAGCCCTCAGAGCTGATTCTCTCTCCACGTGAGATTGAGGTTGCCGTGCTTCTGAGCAAGGGTTGCATCAATAAGGAGGTAGCCGACCGTCTCAATATCAGTCTGGCAACCGTCATCTCCCATCGCAAGAACATAATGGACAAGCTTCACGCCCGTTCTCTCGCTGATATCATTGTATACGTAGTAATGAATGGCTTGGCAGATGTTAGTGAACTGTAAAATTAACAATTAACAATTAATAATTAACAATTAACCGTTTCCATTCCAAAAGGTAATTTGTAATTCGTAATTAGAAAAGATGAATTTTCTCGGACTTATCATCGCCGTTACAACATTCCTTGTCATCGGCATCTTTCATCCAATCGTTATCAAGTCAGAATACCATTTCGGCGTGAAATGCTGGTGGGTATTCCTTATCGCAGGCATCGCATTCATAGTTGCATCACTTTTTACCGACAACGAAATCCTTAGTCCTGTACTCGGCGTTGTAGGTTGCTCATGCCTATGGAGTATCCTCGAAATCTTCGAACAACGTAAACGTGTAAAGAAAGGCTGGTTCCCAATGAACCCAAAGCGTAAGGAAGAATACGAGAAATTTACACTAAAGATTAAGAATAAGGACTAAAGGATAAACATATCGTTTAATCAAACTGTTGTTTACCATACCACCAACAACATACAGAATAGAAACAAAACGGGGACTGTCTCTCACAATAATTGAGGCAGTCCCCTATTTTTATATGTTTACAAGAAAGCGTTACTTCACGGTCTTGCCGAACTCTGAAGCCTCAGCATCATTCTGGTCAAGCTTGAATACCATGAAAGAAGGATCCTTCTTTGTGAGAGGTTTCCAGTTACCATCCTGTGCACCATTAGGATTACTGTACTTTGCAAAATTTGTCCATGCTGTGAGCATCTTTTCAGAAAGATCCCAGTCACCCTTTGTCCAAGGACGCCAACAATGCTTCAATGACTTGAATACGAACCAAAGGTCAGATGAATGGAATGCACCCTTCAGACGTGATGTAACCTCTGGATGTGAGCCATCATCAGGAAGAGGACGGGCAAACTCGTATGCCCAAGCCTTACCGCCCTTGCTCTCACGTACACGACAGAACTCTGCAATACCCTCGCTCATATCTCCCATGTCATGCTGAGTGTAACCAATCATATAAGGCACATCAGCAACAGTTCCTTCGCGAACAGCATCGTCAAAGCTCTTTGTGCATACATATCCCTCTACTATTGGCATAAGTGGGAGGAATGCACGCTCACCAGTCACATTTCCATAAAGGGTGCTGAGAGCATATATTGTCTCTGTTGAAGCCCTACGCATCTTTGAGAGGTCTGTAAGTCCAGCCCAATCCATCATCTTCTTTGTCATAGCCTCAGCCTGCTCAAGTGTTACTGGAGCAAAAGGACCTGCAGGACGTGGCTTTACACCATCCTTTGAAGGAAGAGAGATACCATTACCACTCATGATAACAGCCTTATGGAATAGACCACGTGCCAAAGGAGACTCGCAAAGTGTACGAACACTACCTGCACCGGCACTCTGTCCGAAGATTGTCACATTATTAGGATCGCCACCAAACTGAGCAATATTCTTCTTTATCCATTTGAGAGATTCTATCTGGTCAAGAATACCATAGTTGCCTGATACGCCCTTTGGATTCTCCTTTGAGAGTTCTGGATGGCAAAGGAATCCGAATACGCCAAGACGATAGTTTATTGACACGAGGACAACATCCTTGTTGCCCCATTCCTGACCGTCGAACTCAGGCTCGGTGCCCCATCCTTCACGATAGCCACCACCATGAATCCACAAAGCCACAGGGAGTTTCTTGTTTACATCGCCCGGAGCCTTTGTCCAGACATTAAGATAGAGACAATCCTCGCTATATGGTGCTTCCTTACCATACCCCCACTCTGTTGTATAGCCGCCAGGATAGTGAACAGCCTGATATGAAGGATGACCGAAAGTATCACATACCTTTACGCCCTTCCAAGCGACAACTGGCTGAGGTGCTTTCCAACGCAAATCACCGATAGGAGGAGCTGCATAAGGGATTCCACGATAGACAAAAACATCTGGATGGTCATCGGCCTTAACACCCTGAACCTGTCCTCCTTCTATCTGAAGCACAGGATTTTGAGCCATTGCGAACAATGTCATTGACAACATTGCTGCAAAAACAAAGAATTTCTTCATAATGATAATAAAAGTATATATTAATAATAAAAATTTAGGTTTCTAAAACAGTTATCACACAAATGCAAATGATTCTTATTGAGCGATGTACTTTTTATTTGCCGACTGCAAATATTATTCGCACGAAGGCAAAAGTGCGTGTCAGCCCCAAAGGCTGGCGCACGGTCTTTGGAAGATTTGCCGAGTGCAAATTTTTGTTCGCACGAAGGCAGAAGTGCGTGTCAGCCCCAAAGGATGGCGCACGGTCTTTGGAAGATTTGCCGAGTGCAAATTTCCGTTCGCACGAAGGCAAAAGTGCGTGTCAGCCCCAAAGGCTGGCGCACGGTCTTTAGAAGATTTGCCGACTGCAAATTTTTATTCGCACGAAGGCAAAAGTGCGTGTCAGCCCCAAAGGCTGGTGCACGGTCTTTAGAAGATTTGCCGAGTGCAAAGATAAACATTATTCTCGAAACTTGCAAACGTTTAACAGTCTTTTACTTTCTTTATTCGATAAATAAAAACAAGAAGACTGTCTCAAACAATAGTTGAGACAGTCCCCTATATTTATACCTTACTTCTTAACAGGTTGACCAAACTCTGAAGCCTCAGCATCATTCTGATCAAGTTTGAACACCATGAACGACGGATCTTTCTTTGTAAGAGGTTTCCAAACCCCATCCTTTGGACCATTTGGATTGCTGTACTTCGCGAAATTAGTCCATGCAGTAAGCATCTTTTCCGACAAATCCCAGTCGCCCTTTGTCCAAGGACGCCAACAATGTTTCAAAGACTTGAACACGAACCACAAATCAGAAGAGTGGAATGCACCTTTCAAACGTGATGTAACCTCCGGATGCGAGCCATCATCAGGAAGAGGACGGGCGAATTGATATCCCCATACCTTGCCGCCTTTTGCCTCACGAATACGACCAAACTCGGCAATACCGATGCTCATATCTCCCATATCATGCTGAGTGAAACCAATCATATAAGGCACATCAGCAAGCGTTCCTTCACGTGCAGCATCGTCAAAGCTCTTGACACACACATAGCCATCAAGTATAAGTCCCTGTGGAAGTGTGACGCGCTCGCCTGTAACATTTGTATATATAGTGCTCAATGCAAAGAGTGTCTCTGTTGATGCCCTACGCATCTTTGACAGGTCTGTAAGACCAGCCCAATCCATCACCTTCTTTGTAGTAGCCTCTGCCTGAGCCAATGTAAGCGGAACGAAAGGACCGGCAGGAACATTATCAACCGATACGCCACCAGCACTCATAATAACAGCTTTATGGAAAAGTCCGCGAGCCAAAGGAGACTCTACCAAAGCGCGAGTACTACGTCCGCCCGCACTCTGTCCGAAGATAGTGACATTATTAGGATCGCCACCAAACTGAGCTATATTCTTCTTTATCCATTTGAGGGCTTCTATCTGGTCAAGAATACCATAGTTGCCTGAAACTCCCTTCGGATTCTCCTTTGAAAGCTCAGGATGACTGATAAAGCCGAATATGCCAAGACGATAGTTTATTGACACGAGAACAACATCCTTGTTTCCCCATTCCTGACCGTCAAACTCGGGTTCTGTACCCCACCCTTCACGTAAACCGCCACCATGAATCCACAAAGCAACAGGCAGTTTCTTATTTACATCGCCCGGAGCCTTTGTCCACACATTAAGATAGAGACAATCCTCGCTATATGGTGCTTCCTTGCCATAGCCCCACTCTGTGGTATAGCCGCCAGGATAATGAACTGCCTGATATGAAGGATGACCGAAAGTATCACAAATCTTTACGCCCTTCCAAGGAATAACTGGCTGTGGAGCCTTCCAACGCAAATCACCGATAGGAGGAGCAGCATAAGGTATTCCACGATAGACATATACATCTGGATGGTCATCGGCTGTCACACCCTGTACCTGTCCACCTTCAATCTGAAGTACAGGACCTTGTTGAGCTTTTGAAAACAATGTCATTGACAGCATTGCTGCCAAAAGAAATATTTTCTTCATAATGATCAAAAAAATATGTATTATTTTTAGGTTTTAATTGCCGAATGCAAAGATACACAATCTATCCGACTTCTCCAAACAAATACATCAGAAACAATCCATAAAAAAATCAAAAGCCCAAAACACAAGCTACTGAATTACGCACTTATGGCAATATACGAGTTGTGATGATATTCTTTAGTTTCTCTTCCGTCAAGTCCTCTTCGTGCAAGATAAATTTCTTTCCACTCTCTATGCTTCGTGGAAGACTATCGTCAATAGTGATATTTATACGATCGTCATCAAGCAATGTAGTATTGACAAACAAATATCGACCTACAGCTTTCACCATGGATGCATATTTTTCCGCATATTTGTTAGCTTTTTCAGGGCTCTTTTCTTCATACCAAGATTGAGGAATTACGAAATCAACACGTATCAATCCTGTCATCAATACCACATATGGCTTTACTGGTATATTTTCCGATGAATTCCACGGCTTGTACCTCTGTATTTTATATCCGGTAAATATTTCCTCAGGATATAAAGACTTGAAAATATGAGTCAACGAATCAACACGTGGCATTAAGGCATCAATATCTTTTTGATTCTTTTTCTTAACAGCTTCCATAACACCACTCAAGGTCTCAACCAAGACATCCGTATTACTATTTTGGCGAGGACTCCAAACATATGCGACATGATTACGATCAAAAAAGTAATAGAAAACACCGTCAAATCCGATATTTTCACATGTATAGCTTGCTGTGTTTACCGCATGCTTTACCAGGTCACTCAATCGTTTAATAGTAAGACTATCAGAATTCATCTTGTGCGTCACCTTTTTCATGTCTTTTACCACAAGTTTGTACTTTTCTTTTGAAGATCGTTTTAAACCTATATACAATACATCAGAGGAAAGAAATTCAACTGGGTGGACCATCATCATACATTCTGCATCCTCATTTATATATGATGACCCCAATACATCCTGAACGCTTTGACTGAGAGGAGCCAATCGCGTCTGGGCAATGGCTATGTTTGAAATTGCGAGTAAAATGAATAATATAGTCTTTCTCATATTTTTGCTGTTTTGATTGCAAATTTTCGTTCGTTCGAATGCAAAGATACACAATCTATCCGACTTCTCCAAACAAATTAAGCACAAACAATCCATAAAAGATATTAAATGCCCTAAAACACAAACTATCGATTATCTATGTATTCTATTGAATTACAGTTTTTTTCTTAAAAATGCGCAAAAAAGTTTTGTGTTCGGGAAACTTTTATTACCTTTGTAGTAACAAAAATTATAATATGGAACAGGCAGCAAAACACAATTTGAAAACTATCATTACCGCATTGCTCGCCCTCATAACAATAGGAGCATCCGCACAAATTAAAGTAGAAGTATCAGAGACCGTTGAACTGATGGGTATCCTATCACGCACAGCGGGCTTTGAGGAATTCAGCAATGATTTGGCTGGACAGTATTCCAAAGACACAGAAGCATGGTTCAGCAAGTACCGTGAGCACCCGACTGTTGCTTACTATCAGAATCTCCGTGCCAAGCAGGGCATCGGTTACGAGAGGGTAACGAACATGGCAATCCACCTTGACATCGAAAAGGGAAAAGTCAAGTTCATCGGCGACCTTGCAGAACTCAAAAACAACGGTTGGCAGAATGTTGACCTCGATGGTTTCTTAAAACATCTCAACAAATTCTACGCCGACACCCGCTTCCATGATTTTTTCGAGCAGCATAAGTCTTTCTATGACGCATTCCTGAAAGAATACGATTCCAATGTTATGGGTTATATTCACCCGGAATGGTATAGTCGCTTCTACAACGGTACAGAGCAGACTGAACAGTTCCGACTCATCATCGGCTTCACCTACGGAACAAACAACAACGGTGCTTCACGACAATTACCCAATCGCCCTCGTGAGGTGTTCGCCGTTTGTGGCTACAATAAGAATCCTTTGACTGGTCAACTCTTATTCGACACCAGCCTTCCGCTACATGAGTTCAATCACGCATACGTCAACCCACTCCTTGACAAAGTCGAGAATGCCAAGGCTATGCAGGAAGTCGGACAGAAACTTTTCCAACTGTCAAAATCAGCTATGGAACAGCAACACTATAATGACTGGCATATCGTCATCAACGAAAGCCTTGTCCGAGCCGCAGTAATCGTCTATTTTCACGAACATGGCATAAATCAGTTTGCAAAGAATATGCTAACCATCGAAATGGGCAACGGTTTCCCATGGATGCGCGATGTCGTCACCGCTCTCATCTACTACGATGCACACCGCGACCAGTATCCTACTATCAGCAGTTTTTACCCCGAAATCGCCAGATGCTTGAGTAAATACCTTGACAAGGAAACTGAGCGGATGAGTAAGCCGTAGCGATGACCAGATGTACAATTACGCTAATAACATATAATGGCACACTAAGCATAATTTGAACTTATGCTCGTAGTTGCGCCTATATAGCAAGGGAGTAATCCTTATTCTTATCCAGTCGTTGTCCAGTCGTTGTTCAGTCGTTGTTCAGTAAATGACTGAACATATAGTGGACAAATACTGATGAAATAAAGAACAAGTAATGGACAACAATATGAACATCATAGAGACTACTCTATGGAAAGGATTTGAATAAAACAGAATTAACATACAAGAAACAAGAAATCCAAAAAAGGAGGTAAAACAATGAAGAAGAACAATTCTATTTTGGGACTGCTAATCCCAAAGAAGGTGAGCATGGGCGGCATGACATTTTATAAGCGGCAGGGGCAAGTGGTTGGGCGCGTATCGGAATCGAACGAGAGGCGCAGTAACACTCTACCGCAGTTCAAGCAACGGCAAAAGATGCGACACACTCAGGCTCTATGGAAGATGCTGAAGTTCTGCGAGACCATGTTTACAGAACGGGGCAACGCATATCAGAATTTCGCATCGCTGGCAAATCGCTTGCCTGTGGTGTATGTAGATCGTAATCAGATGGAACAGGCTTCGTTCCTAATGCCGGGCATACCCGTAAGCGACGGCACACTACCTGCGTTGCATCAGGAACTTAGCGAGGTTAATGGTGTACCCGCTCTTATGACAGGGCTCAAATATGGCGAGCAATACGAACATGAGAAGCTATGGCTATATACCGCAAAACAGGAAATAGAAGGCTCGATACCGCGTGTGCGATTCAGCAAACGCGATGTGTCGAGGCAGGATATGACCATAATAGATGGTCAACTGGCATTGGTTGGTGAGGAGTTTGCCGATGATATGAAGGGCTGGGCACTGGTACGTGTGAGTGAAAACCGTTGTTCTCCTCAGATCATCATCACCCGCTGCACCCTATACCAACAATATACCACCGAAGAAGCCCTACAAGCTGCCGCCAAGAGCTATGGAGGACTGACAGACGGGGACACATTCCTCAAGCCATAAGTTTCAAAAATACATGTGTACAAAAAAAAGCAAGGGCAAGTATCTGTTCTCCAGACACTTGCCCTTTACATATCTAATTTTCTGCACTTTCCGATTCCCCAATAGCCACGTGTGCGACTACAAACAAATATTGGTTATCAGCGACTTACATAGTCAGCAAAGTGTTTATCTGCCTGTTCTGAACATTTGAAATGTGATTTTACAGCAGAATTTTCTTTTTTCATGTCATTTTCATATTTTCGCTAAATTGGAATTTATTGAGTTACAAAATTCATAAATCCATTTATTGTGTGAAAAATGAGAAACAACGCAGCCGTTCCGACCATCGGATAATTGCTTTTCCAGACTCCATAGAATAAATAATATAGCGGAACAGCCATAAACTGACTAATCACTATCAACCATCCGTATTGATACTCCAAATAGTAGGCTGTCCACCCTATAAAATTAATCAATAACATTAAAATTGTTAATGCAAAAAATGTTTTTTCTTTTGTTGTTTTTAATGAAAAGAGACCAACATCATCCCGGACAATCAGCATTAACAAAGCCATAGTCAACACACCAAGAATATTTTGAATTGTTACTATCCATTCGATTTCATTTTGCATGTTCATGATAGGATTATGGACAGGTTTAACCAATGGCATAACAATATATGGGATTTCCTGAATCATAAAAGCTATAATTCCAATAACAGATACCCCTAAATAATAGTTCTTGATCAGATGTGTAAATTTCAACATTACATTTAAAATATACGCTAACCAACAAAAATCCCGATTTATCGTTCTTTTGTTAATTTGTAAACAGCCCATGTAGGTAGAATAACCAATAGCAATAAGCTTATTTCTACCAATGCGTATGAACCGAAATAGTCAACCAGTGTCTGGAATTTCAGAACTCCATCAACTAGAAATACCAAAACGGCAAACCAACAAAGAAAGAATATTGCTGAATATTTGATTTTGCGCTTCTTCAATTTCATTCTATGATTATGCTAAATTGGAATTTACTTTTTATATTTTCGAATGAATTCCTCTGCTTCATTTTTTGTTCTGGGGTAAAGAATCCTTTCGCCACTATCTGGATTGTACATAGTCTGATAATTAAAACCATTATCAACAAGCATCTTTACGATTTCCCACTGGACAGTATTTTCTTTTGATGGAGCCTTAAACTTTTCATTTAAGAGTACCATGGGGGCAGAACAATCAGGACATTTCTTCCAGTCCTGAAACTTCGTAAAATCGGTTCCTGCACTGAAACACTTGCGACAACGTAAACAAACGTATTTGTGACCCATAAATTCCTATTTATACTTTTAATGTTATTTTCACGTTTTTTTTGCAAAATTGGAATTTAAACCTCATCTACATACAATTCATCAACAGAATATAAAACAGCATTGCCCGCAAGAAATATCTTGTTGCCTTCTTTCCTGCAATAAAGTATTCCACCGCGTTTTGATGCCTGGAAGGCCACCAATTCATCTTTTCCTAACGTATCTGCCCAATAGGGGATGATATGGCAATGACCAGAACCGCAAACAGGATCTTCTGGAATGTTAAGTTTCGGACCGAAACTACGTGAAACGCAATCTTCCTTCTCTCCTTTTGCCGTAACATGAACCAGCAGACCATCTATCTGTTTGGTTTTCTCCAAATCAGGATTCACCCCCAAAACAGCCTGCTCATCATCAAGTACACATAGCAAGTCACGGGCAATATAAGCCTCTTTGATAGAAGTTCCCAAAGCCTCCTCCATAGCAGGTGTTACGGTTGTCGGCTTCAATTCATAGGCAGGAAACTCCATCTCATACAAGTTACCCTTGCGTGTCACGATTAATTCGCCGCTTAAAGTGGTAAATACGACTTTGTCAGCTTCCTTTTCATAAAAATTGAGCAAGACGAAAGCTGTTCCCAATGTAGCATGTCCACAAAGATCAATCTCACCTCCAGGTGTGAACCAACGCAAATGCCACTTTTCACCCTCTTTGACCGTAAATGCGGTCTCGGAGAAATTGTTCTCACGAGTGATGTTCATCATCATTTCCTCGCTTGGCCACTTCTCCATAACACAAACGGCAGCCTGATTGCCGTGAAACACAGAGTCTGTGAAAGCATCTATAACATATTGTCTCATATGATTTGCCTTTCCTTTATTAATTACGATTTATCTGTTTATTATGCTATCCTCTATTGCTTGCAACCATATACAAACAGTATTTACTAAGCAGATTGAACAACCATAGATTCACTTTATGAAAAAAGTATATCGATTGCAAATTCTGCGACAAAGATACTAAAAAATGTCTAATCACCAAATAAAACCGCATAAAAAACGCATATTATGCAACGTTTTCACTCAAAAATATGCAAATAAGCCGTATAATAGGCAAAAGATAAAGCAAAGGGATCTGCCAAATAGACAGATCCCTTTGCAAATTATATCTGAGTGTTTTAATCCTCAATGGTAGCCTACGGGGCTGTTCGACCATCGTTGGTTATAGTTCCTGCATCTACTTGATTTTGAGTACGACGATGGACTTTGCCGGTATATTCACCGTGAGCACACCTTTATTCAGCTTGGCATCCTTAAACTGGGCAGGAGCCACAACGTTAGGATGCTGGAAGTCGTTGAAGTCAGCCACGTTCTTCGAGGTGAGGATGCGACCGCTAACATTCTTTGCTGCATATCCTTCCAAAGCGAAGTCGATGGTCTGAGCCTTATCCAGCGAAACGTTGGTAACGGCCAGCACGATGCTGCCGTCGGTGGTCTTCGCAGCCGAAGCTGAGAGCATAGGGCAAGGACGATAGCCTGCATCCTTCGCACCTTCTTTCTCCTTGAAGTAAGCCTTGCTCACCGCTATGGTCTCGCTCTCGAGGTCGATTGGGAGATAGGTGGCTTCCTGGAATGGGGTGTACATCTCAAACACGTGGTAGGTCGGGGTGAGCACCATGTGGCCAGTACCTTCTTGGTCGGTAAGAATCATTGACTGCAGCACGTTCACAATCTGCGCGATATTCGCCATCTTCACACGGTCGGTATATTTATGGAATACGTTCAGCGAGAGCGCTGCTACGAAAGCGTCACGCAGGGCATTCTGCTGGTAGAGGTGGCCGCTGATAGTGCCTGGCTCCTCGTCCCACCATGTGCCCCATTCGTCAACGAGCAGTCCAACTTTACCTTCGGGGTCTTTCTCGTCCATGATGGCCTTGTGCTTCTTGATGACTTCCTCAATCTCCAAACACTTACCCAAAGCCCAGTAATACTGGTCGTTGTCGAACTTCGTAGCGGAGCCCTTCGGACCTTCCCATCCAGAGCAAGTATAATAATGTAACGACACACCCTGCATGCGATTGCCGATTTTGTCCATCAGCACCTCCGTCCACTTGTAGTCGTAGTCAGAGGCACCGCTTCCGATGCGGTAGAGCTTGTTGCCTGTATAGTCGCGCAGATAGGTGTTAAACTTGCGGAACTCGTCCGAATAGTATTCCGGCGTCATATTGCCACCGCAGCCCCAGGCCTCGTTGCCAATGCCGAAGTATTTAACTTGCCAGGCTTTATCACGGCCATTCTGACGACGCAGACGAGCCATCGGTGTATCACCGTCACTGGTCATATATTCCACCCATTGAGCCATCTCCTTCACCGTACCTGAGCCGACGTTGCCGCTGATGTAAGGTTCACAGCCTAGCATCTCACAGAGGTTCAGGAACTCATGGGTTCCAAACGAGTTGTCCTCGATGGTTCCGCCCCAGTTGTTGTTACGCAACGATGGGCGCTGGTCCTTAGGTCCGATACCATCCATCCAGTGGTAATCGTCTGCAAAACAGCCGCCTGGCCAGCGCAGCACAGGAACCTTCAGCGCCTTCAAGGCTTCGAAAACATCCTTGCGGTAGCCGTTGATGTTGGGAATCTGAGAGCTTTCGCCCACCCAGAGACCACCGTAGATACACGTTCCAAGGTGTTCGGAGAACTGTCCATAGATTTCGCGGTTAATCTTTGCCCCAGCCTTGTCAGCGTGGACTGTTGCCTTCACGTTGTCAGCAGCCATTGCCGTTGTAGCGCAGGCCAGTGCAATAAATGCAGAAAAAAATTTCTTTCTCATAAATAATATACTTCTTGTGTTTAATTATCAGGTTTGCAGAGGTAGGGATTTATTTCAAAACACATCATCGGATTCGTTTTGTATATTAATTTACATCCCAAATAACGTTCGTTACATTGCAACACATTCGTTTTCAGTTTGCAAAGATAACTCTTTTTTCTTAAATAAACAAATTATCATAAAAAAAGTTAGGCGGAAGACCTTACATTCTAAGGACCTACCGCCTAACCTATTTTATTTCTAGATTACACTAATTATTCCTCAACTGCTGCCTGTGCGGCGGCTAACGAGAACTGATTATCAGCACGTTACGGCAAATTTGGGAAACATTTGGGAAACATTATGAGCATGTACTGCACATTCTGC
>CACZCN010000043.1:0-21838 GCA_902779665.1 uncultured Prevotellaceae bacterium
TCGAGATGCGGTCTTCTTTCTTGTAAAAGGTTCGTTGTTTCATTTTTTATACTTTAATTGGTTTGAGAAAAGTGTAAACCAATTTCAGTATAAGACAAAACGAGTGACGCTACTGCCCCTGATTTTATTATTTCTATATATAATAAGGTATATAAATTCCTTAGAAAATTTCAGTAAAATTCTTGGCCATGCACACAATTCCTTATTGTTACTTGTTACCTGTTACCGAGGCCGTTTGCCATGCCTCTGCTGTGCCTCCGTTGTGCCTTCGCTATGCCTTCGCTTCAGGTCCGTTTCAGGTCCGTTGTAAATCCGTTTCAGGTCCGTTCCTAAGAATGGGATAATAGCGAAGCCATATCGGGGTAACAGGTAACGGGTAACAATAAGGAAAATAGTGTTGCCCTCAAAAAAATGCTCGGTTATTTTGGCTATCCAAAGAATAATGCCTACTTTTGCCGAAGAAACAAAAAAGCGAAACTTATGTTTAGTATATCAAGGTTGATTGACAGATATCGTTCTTTGGTGGCTGATTCCCCTGAGTGGTTGAGAATTTGCATTAGGTGCAGTTTGCTATCTTGCGCTATTATGCCTATAGTATGGCTAATGTGTTGTTTTGCTTACGATTCAGGAGGCATATCACTAAAAAAAAATTTCGTTGTGGCTGTGGTATGTACATATCCTCTCTGGATTATCCCGCTCAACGTGATCGTTCTGCTTGTCTATCGTTTTGTAAGGGTAAAATATGTTGCGTTGCTTGTGTATCTTCTTCCGATTCCAATCACGTATGCAGGATTGAACTATATAGACAGTCATGTGTTCGGTTCAGATTGCTATAATAGCTATGACCCTCGCATATTCCACTATACACCAGCCAAGGAACTTGTGGATGCCATTATGAAAGAGGATACTGTCACCGTCGGGAAGATTATGAAGAAATCTCCCGAGTTAGCCAAATATGAAGTAGAATGCCATGAGATAACTGTGTTTGGCTTTGCTTTCAATCGTGAGAAATATGCCTCTGTGCGAATGATGATAAGGATGGGCGTTAGTCCAAATACAGTAGTCGGTAGTAGGAGTTTTAAAGAACTACCATTGCATAGTCTGGCATCAGAGCCTCTTTCCAAGAAGAATCTGTATATGATTAAGTGGTTGATTGACAATGGTGCCGATGTGAATGCCCAACTTAATCATTATGATAAGGTACAGGAATTTGGGGATTTCACTCCCTTGCATTCTCTTTGTCTGCATGGCGGTGATTATCCGCAGATTGCGGCATTGCTTGTGGAGAAAGGTGCAGATGTAAATGCTATAAGAATAGACTATGAAGGTAAAGAGGCAACGCCTCTGGATGATGCTGCATGGAGCGACCATCCGAAACTTGCAATTTATCTGCTGACTCATGGTGCAAAGCGAACACCATCTGCCCGATATTTCCTCAGTCATCCACAAGAAGCAACGCCAGATGCCAGGAGAGCATGGGAATTATACAATGCCGAGCAAGTGGATAGCATCGGGGGTAACAGGTAACGGGTAACAATAAGGAAAATAGTGCGGAAGAAATTTTGTGGGGTGCAGGATTATTGCTATCTTTGCAGGCGAGACATTAGGATTATAATCAAATACCCGCACCATTATGCTTACTTCCGCCCAAATAGCAATGATCAACAAGAAGGCAGCAGCCACGCCCGATGCTCTGAAGCGTGACTCGCTCTCTAACTATCTCGAAGGTTATTACTTCGTCACTCTCAACACTCGTGGCGAATCGCCAATCCTCTCGTCGGTAGAAGGCACTATAGGCGCCACAGGTGCGGATGGCCCGCATTGCAGATATACGAAGCTGGGGCTTGGCGTAATCGAAAGTTGGAAAAGGATGCCTTCCATCTGTTCAACGGTAAGGGTAGGGCCTTGCGAGGCGATGCCAGAGCATTTTCATGGGCTTATCCATTTACTCCCTGGAAATAAGCGCCATTTAGGCAGCTTGATAAGCGGCTTTATGGCTGGCTGTACTCACGCATACTGGGACATGCTGGGCATAGAGTGGCGCAGAGATAAACTCAGCGCGCACGCGCTCGCTTTGCCTGACCGGGACCGCAACCACACGCGCTCCTTCCGTGGCCCTGCTCTCTTCGTGCATGGCTATAACGATGTGGAGGCGATAACCGAAGAGCAGGTGCAGATAAAGATTGCCTACATCCGCTCGCAGGCAGAGCGGCGACTGATAAAAGGCCGCATGCATCGTTGCTTCTGCATAGAGCGCGGCAAGCACTCCCGCAACTGGAGCACCGAGGTCGCCATGCGTGCCGTAGCCGCCGATCCGTTCTTTGCCAGCAACACAGACAAATGCCTCGCAGCTCAGCGCAACGTGACGGCACGACTCGCAACCGATGAAAGAGGAGCGTGCCTCGACTACTTAGGCTTCCCGCCGCTTATGGCAGACGATAGGAAACTGCCTCTGATATGCCATAGAAAAGATGCCGCCCAGTTTGAACAGCAGAAAGAGGCTGTGATGAATGCTGCAAGAAACGGCTGGATTATCGTCTCAGCTTTCATCTCTCCGAAAGAGAAGGAGATAAAGACACAACTGATGGTGGAGCTGTTGCCTTTCATCGAGATTATGGATAACGGATTTGCCGACCGCTACAAGCCCACGGGCAAGGCCTTCTATGCCTGTGCAGAGAACCGACTGCTACAGATATCATGCTGGCGCTATGAATATCGGAAAGACGCAACCGTGAGCCGGGAGATGTGTCTGGTGATGAATGAACTGGCAAGAGTGATCACTCAGCGAAATGACGACTGGTGGAAGGCTTTGCCCATCGGTAACAAGTAACAGGTAACAATAAGGAAAATAGTATGAAAAAATCCGATGCTCTTGCTTCTTGGCAGGAACATCGGAGTATGTGTGTCAGAGGTCGGACTTTCTACTTAAGGCTTGCTCTCCCCTTCGATATAGTTCTCCATGCACATCATCTCACCATCGAATACGGCATAGGTGAACTGCCATATCCAGTCGCCGAGAATCATGAGTCGGCATGAGCGCGTGAGCATGAGGTCAAGCTCTATGTGGCGGTGACCGAAGAGGAAATAATCCACGTCAGGATGCGATTTCAGATAGTCCTTGGCAAAGAGAACGAGATGCTCCTTGTCCTCACCCATGTAAGGCGGTTCCTTGCCGTCCTTGCGCTTCAGGCGTGAAGACTTTGCCCAGTTAAGACCGAACTTCATTCCCCATGTGGTTGGAAGCACGTTGCGGAAAAGCCATTGGCAAGTCTTGCTCGTGAAAATCTTCTTTATGAACTTGAATTTCTTGTCAGGGTCGCCAAGGCCGTCGCCGTGGGCGAGATAGAACGTCTTGCCGTTTATTTCGAGCGTCTCAGGCTTGTGGTGCACGATAACTCCGCACTCCTTCTCCAGATAGCCGTATTCCCAGATGTCATGGTTTCCGGTGAAGTAATGCACCTCTACACCGGCATCGGTTAGTTCCGACAGTTTGCCGAGAAAGCGCGTGTAGCCCTTTGGCACGACGTATTTGTATTCATGCCAGAAATCGAACATGTCGCCCAGCAGATACACCGCGGAGGCCTTCGCCTTAATCTCATCGAGAAAGCGCACGAGACGGCGTTCCTGAGTGCGTGGATGCTCAGCTGCGAGAGAGCCGAGGTGGGCGTCGGAGAGAAAGTAGATATACCCCATTTTTAATCCAGTCCTAATTCTATTCTTGCTTCTTCAGTCATCATTGACTTATCCCATTCAGGCTCAAAGACCATGTTCACGTTGGCACTTGTCACGCCTTCAACGGCAAGCACCTTTGAGCGCACGTCTTCGAGGATGAAGTCGGCTGCCGGGCATGAAGGAGCTGTGAAAGTCATGTCGAGGTCGAGTGCTCCCTCGTCGTTGAGGTCGATTTTGTAGATGAGGCCGAGGTCGTAGATGTTTACAGGAATCTCAGGGTCATAGACTGTCTTGAGCACCTCAACGATGCGCTCTTCTATCTTTATACGTTCTTCTTGTGTCATATCTGTTGTTTTTTTTGTTTCAATTTGTTTCCGGATTTGCCGGAATATCCGGATTGTCTGAAGCCTAGAGTTTCCCGCTCTCGTGATATGAGTAGTAGGCTCCGTCAGTCACGATGATATGGTCGGCGAAATGCAGGCGCATGGCATCGCAGGCGGATTTCACCTGTCGGGTAATCTGGTCGTCGTAGCCGCTTGGGTGAATATTGCCGCTCGGATGATTGTGGGCAAGGGCAACGATGGTGGCGTTGCATAGTACCGCTTCCTTTATTATTACGCGCACGTCAACTGCCGTCTCTGTTATTCCCCCATGAGAGAGGCGCACGGTCTTGATGTGCTTGTAGTTATTGTTCATCAGCACAATGTAAGCCTCTTCCACGTCGAGGTCGCGCATCTTTGGCAAGAGGTGTTGGTAGATGGCGTCAGGCTGGCTGAGGTCGAGGCGCTCGAGCTTATCCTCATGTTCACGACGTTTGCCCAGTTCGCAGGCGGCGAGTATTGAAATGGCTTTCGCCTCGCCTATGCCGTTGTATGCGGTGAGTTCGGAGATGCTCTTTCTGCCGAGGATGCCGAGGTTGTTGTCGCAATCCTTGAGGATGCGCTTCATAAGGTCAACGGCTGATTCCTTTGTATTGCCCGAACCTATGAGGATGGCGATAAGCTCTGCATCTGACAGGTTCTCTGCTCCTATGCGTGCAAGCTTCTCGCGAGGTCGGTCGTCTTCTGCCCATGAGGTGATAGGCATTGTTCCTGAGACTCGGCCTTTTCCCCCGCTCTCTCCCGTAGAAAGGGAGCCGGAAGGCGAAGGGCATTCCGTATTTTGAGCTTCGTTTTGCTCATTATTCTTTGTGTTTTCAGCCTTCTGTTCCTCTTTTGGGAAATCTTCTGGCTCATAGAATTCTTTTACTCTCCACATAGGCGATTAGATTATGATTGTTACGGTTTATTACTTGTAGAAAGTCTTCTCGAATGCCTGGAACTCGTCCTGCTTTCTTACGCATCTCTTCCACCATGCCTCAAGGAATCCGAAGCCATAGCCCATGAGCTGGACAAAGGCGGCTGCTATGCTGATGAAGCCGATGCGTGGCGACTTGTTCTTGATGGTTGAGTCGATGAAGATAAGCAGCGAGTAGAGCAATATCGGCAGCCAGGGAGCTGCGCATAGCCAGTACCACTTGTGGGGGTCGTCATAGTGCATGAGCAGACGGCCGGTCATGGATATGAGAATTAGCGCGATGACTCCTACGGTGAAGACCATCGGGAGCATGTGTACCAGTTTCATAGTGCCTGGGTGGCGCTTCTCGAGGTTTATGCGCGCTATACCACTATTATATACCTGTCGGAAGAATTTCCTAAGGTCGGTGCGGCGTTTGTGCCATACCCATGCTGATGGGAACAGACGGCATTTGTGACCAGCCTCCACGATGCGATAGGAGAAATCGATGTCTTCACCGAAGCGCATCTTCGAGAATCCGCCGAGCTGCTGGTAAACCTCACGCTTTATGCCCATGTTGTATGAGCGTGGGTAGAACTTGTCGAGCTTCGCCTTGCCTCCGCGTATTCCACCTGTTGTGAAGAACGAGGTCATGGAGTAGGAGATAGCCTTCTGCACAGGAGTGAATGAAGGATGTGAGGCATCAGCTCCGCCGAAAGCCTCGCAAGGGTTCTCGCTAAGCTCTTTGTCGAGAGCCTTGAGGTAGCCGTCGGGCAGGACAACATCGCTGTCGAGGATGATGAGGTAGTCGCCCTTGGCACACTCTGCGCCATAGTTTCGGCTTTGTCCCGGACCTGAGTTCTCCTTTAGGAAATAGCTGAGAGGGAGGCTGTTGCCGTATTTCTCGCATACCTCCTTGCAAGGAATTGAAGAGCCATCCTCGACGATGATGACCTCAAAGTCGGAATAAGCCTGACGGGTGAGACTGTCAAGCAGTTCGTCAACCTCGTCAGGCCTATTATATACTGGTACTATAATACTATATTTCATATATCCATTTTAGGATAACCTAAATATAGGGAAAGGAGATTACTCCTTCATGCGCTGAATGTAGCTACCGTCACGTGTATCTACCTGTACGAGGTCGCCCTCGTTGATGAAGAGAGGTACACGGATCTCAGCACCTGTCTCAAGAGTTGCTGGCTTGAGAGTGTTTGTAGCTGTATCTCCCTTTACGCCTGGCTCAGAGTGAGTAACGCGAAGAACAGTCTTAACTGGCATTTCAGCGTAGAGAACGGTGTCTGTATCAGCGTCGCTTACAACCTCAACGATGTCGCTCTCCTTCATGTACTCAACGCCTGTTACGAGTTCAGAAGAGATAGGAGTCTGGTCGTATGTCTCCTGATTCATGAAGATATAGTCCTCACCCTCCTTGTAGAGGTACTGGTATGGGCGACGTGTAATCTGAACTTCCTCAAGCTTCTCACCGATGTTGAAACGGCGCTCAAGTACGCGACCGTCGGTTACGTTCTTCAGCTTGATGATCATGATTGTGTTACCCTTACCTGGCTTGCGGTGCTGGAAATCGATGCACACCCAGATGCCACCGTCCATACGAACTGCTACACCCTTCTTAATGTCCTGTGAATTAATCATTGTTTTTTTATTGTTGTTATGAATTATATTTTCTGATTTGTGAGTGCAAAGTTACTATATTTTCGCCAAAAAACGCCCACTTTTTACAAAAAAACTACTCGAAATAAAGAAAAATACGTTTTTTTGATGCTAAAATGGCTAAAATTCTTTGTTAATTCAAAAAATATGAGTACTTTTGCACCCTGAATTGCGCAAAAGTGCTTTTAAGTTTAGGTAAGAAACAAAAAATAACAAATAAAATAGAATAACAATGAAAAGAACATTCCAGCCACACAACCGCCGTCGCGTGAACAAGCATGGTTTCCGTGCTCGCATGGCAACTAAGAATGGTCGTCGCGTACTCGCATCTCGTCGCGCACACGGTCGTAAGAAGCTTACTGTTAGCTCTGAGCACCACGGTAAGTAATTATGGCTCTTGAGTCATAAAAAGGCAGTCTTTCAGATATGGAAGACTGCTTTTTTGTTATATAAATAAAAAAGTACGCGAGAAATTTTGTAATTTGGGCGGTTTGTCTTAACTTTGTACCAAAATATGCACATAGACAATGAATGGAAAAGAATTCTTGGGTAAGTTCAAAAGCAGTTTCCTGTGGGCGAATCTTCTTGCGATGGCCCTGGTGGTAGTTCTTTGTGTGATGGGTGTAAAGTACGGACTTGATACTTATACTCATCATGGAGAGGCGATATCCGTACCGGATGTGCGTCGTCGCACGTTTGACGATGCTGAGCGTATTCTCAACAGTCTCGGCTTTAATGTTGTGGTTGTCGATACAGGCTATGTGAAGACATTGCCTGCTGATGCCGTACTTGAACTTTCTCCAGAGGTTGGTCAGAAGGTTAAGACTGGCCGTACAATCTATCTTACCATAAACGCTGCCGATACTCCTGTACTTACTATGCCTGATGTGATAGACAACTGTTCTTATCGTGAGGCACAGGCAAAGCTTACGGCTATGGGCTTCCTTGTCGGTGATCCGAAATATATTACCGGTGAGAAGGACTGGGTGTATGGCGTTGAGTGCAATGGAAAGAGTTTGGCGGCAGGTGACAGGGTTTCTATTGAAGACAAGATTGTGCTTCAGATAGGTAGCGGACAGCGTGATGCCAACGATTCCGTTGTTGTTACCGATGCGGTGTATGTCAATATGCCTGAGCGCGGAGATGTCAACGGAGGTGAAGTTGACAACTTCGTGGTTGTTGAGTAGCACAAGTGGTAACAAGTAACAGGTAACAATAAGGAATTTTGAAAGAACAGGAAGAAATATTCGACGATATAGATATCGAGGAAGTTGAAGAGGCTCAGGCCGAAGACGGACAGCTCTATGAGCATTTCCGTATTGTGGCAGATGCAGGTCAGGAGAAGCTTAGAATTGACAAGTTCCTCTTTGAGCACATGCAGCATTCCTCGCGCAACCGCATTCAGGCTGCTGCTGAGGCTGGCTATATTCATGTGAATGACAAGCCGGTGAAGAGCAACTACAAGGTTCGTCCTGGTGATGTGGTGACGCTGATGCTCTCTCGTCCGAAACATGATACAACAATATATCCGGAAGATATTCCTCTTAATGTGGTCTATGAGGATGATTATCTCATGGTCATCAACAAGGAGGCGGGTATGGTGGTTCATCCTGGAGCAGGTAATTTTAGCGGTACACTTATCAACGCAGTAGCGTGGCACATGAAGGATGTACCGGAGTTTGATCCTAATTCCCCAGAGGTGGGACTTGTGCATCGTATTGATAAGGATACAAGTGGATTGCTCGTGGTGGCAAAGACACCGGAGGCTAAGTCTGCTCTTGGAAAGCAGTTCTTCAATAAGACTACGCATCGCTCGTATCATGCCCTTGTCTGGGGACACTTCACAGAGGATGAGGGTAGGATAGAAGGTAATATCACACGTGATCCAAAGGACAGGCTGAGGATGACGGTTGCCGCTCCTGACTCAGGAATAGGCAAGCCTGCCGTTACCCATTGGAAGGTTATAGAGAAGTTCGGCTATGTTACTCTGATAGAGTGCATTCTTGAGACTGGCCGTACCCACCAGATCAGGGCTCACATGAAGCATATCGGCCATCCTTTGTTCTGTGATGAGAGGTATGGCGGTTCGGAGATTCTTCGAGGCACACGGTCTTCTACATATAAGGCATTTATCCAGAACTGTTTCAAACTCTGTCCGCGTCAGGCTCTGCATGCAAAGACTCTCGGTTTTGTGCATCCTGTAACAGGTGAGCAGATGGACTTCACAAGTGAGTGGCCAGAGGATTTCTCCGCACTCATTGAAAAATGGAGAAACTATGTGAATGGCGCTAATGCCTTCTTAAACGAAAAATAGAAATAATAAAAAAGTACAATACATAAAAATGGCAAATATCAAACGCACAATAGCCATCGTTTGTGGTGGCGACTCTTCTGAGCATGATGTTTCAATGCGCTCTGCTCAAGGCTTGTATTCTTTCTTTGACAAAGACAAGTATGACCTTTATATCGTAGATATCAAGGGACAGGATTGGCATGTGGACTTCCCTGACGGCACAATCGCTCCTATTGACCGTAATGACTTCTCTTTCCGTCATAATGGTAAGACTGTGGTAGTTGATTACGCCTATATTACTATTCACGGCACCCCTGGAGAGAATGGTCTGCTTCAAGGCTACTTTGACCTGATTCATCTTCCTTATTCTACAAGTGGTGTGCTTGTTGAGGCTCTTACCTTTGACAAGTTCGTGCTGAATAACTATCTTCGTGGTTTCGGAGTTGCTGTTGCTGAGAGCGTTCTCGTTCGTCGTGGTGATGAGGAATCACTTACAGAGGAGCAGCTTCAGAAGACTGTCGGGTTCCCATGTTTCGTAAAGCCGGCTGCTGATGGAAGCAGCTTTGGAGTAAGCAAGGTTAAGGAATTCGACCAGTTGGCTCCTGCCTTGCGTAAGGCATTTATGGAGAGCGATACCGTGATGATTGAGAGCTATCTTGAGGGCACGGAGATTTCGCAGGGATGCTATAAGACAAAGACAAAGTCTGTTGTTCTGCCTGCTACTGAGGTCGTTACTGAGAATGAGTTCTTTGACTATGATGCCAAGTATAACGGTCAGGTTCAGGAGATTACTCCTGCCCGTCTGGCTCCTGAGACATCAGAGCGTGTAGCAAAGATTACATCTGCTATCTATGACATACTTCATGCTAATGGTATCATCCGTATTGACTATATCATCTCAAAGCAGGCTGATGGTACGGACAAGATAAATATGCTTGAAATAAATACAACCCCAGGTATGACCGCAACATCTTTCATTCCACAGCAGGTGCGTGCCGCTGGTCTTGACATAAAGGATGTGTTAAGTGATATCGTAGAGAATCAGTTCTAATCACAAAATAGACAAGATGACAATTCACGATTTCGATGATATCCGTCCTTATGAGCCGGAGGAGGTTCCTGTAGTCATAGACGAACTGCTGAAGGACAGGCAGTTTTCGCTTGTGCTTAAGGGACTTGTACCCTGGCTGCCTAAGTCGGTTCGTAATGGATTGATACGAATGCTTCTCTGGAAGGTGAAGAGCTCTCAGGACTTTCAGATAAGACTGATGAAGCCTCTTGTCAACTATATACGTTTCAAGACAACCACGTCAAGTGGATGCGGCTTTGACAAGAGCCTTGACAGGAAAGGAAGCTATATCTTCCTTTCAAACCATCGTGATATTGTTCTTGACTCTGCATTTCTTGACGTGATGCTGATCAAGAATGATTTTGAACGTACTTGTGAGATCGGTATCGGAGATAATCTTCTTATCTATCCTTGGATTAAGAAACTCGTAAGGTTGAACAAAGCGTTCACCGTCCGTAGAGGTTTGTCGCCAAAGGAGATGCTTCGTTCCAGCATACTTATGAGCCAGTATATCCATTTCGCCGTAAATGAGAAAGGTGAGAATGTATGGATCGCCCAGCGTGAAGGTCGTGCCAAGGATTCTGACGATAGAACGCAGGAAGCTGTATTGAAGATGTTCGCTATGGGAGGCGAGGGCAGTGTCATTGAAAGACTTAAGCATCTGCATATTGTTCCGCTTGCCATATCTTACGAGTATGATCCTTGCGATTATCTCAAGGCAGAGGAATTCCAGTTCAAGAGAGATGTTGCTGGCTGGAAGAAGAGCAAGCAGGATGACCTTGATAATATGAAGACTGGTATCTTCGGCAAGAAAGGTCATTTGCATTATGAGGCTGCTCCATGTATTGATGCATGGCTTGATACTTTGCCAGCTGATATGCCGAAGCAAGAGGTTTTTGCTGCTGTTGCCAAGCATATTGACGAGGAGATTCATAGACGCTATAAGCTATGTCCGGGTAACTGGATTGCTCTTGATGAGATAGAAGGTACTCCTAAGGCTCATAGTGATAAATATACAGAGGCAGACGTGAAGGTGTTCGAAGCTTATATAGCCGAGAGGCTTTCAAAGGTTCGTGTTCCGAATCCGGATATGGCATTTCTCCGTGAGAGGCTATTGACCATGTATTCGAACCCTGCCCGTAATTATCTTAATGCAATATCTGATAAAGATTGAAATACTCGTGGTTGCATAGCTCCTTTTTGCTCGTAGGCATTCTCCTGCTTGTGGTTTCATGTACTGTTGAACCATACGAATCGGGCGATACTTCCCTTTCTTATCTTACGGCAGAGATGGTTGATATGCATGTCGTAGGAAGGGAGGTCAGGAGTATTGTGACCGATGCAGACGAACAACTTGCGATATCATCCTCGTATCAGCTTCCTGAGAAAATGGAGCATCGGGATACCACATATCGCATGATGTTATATTATAATAAGGAGGGAAACAAACCTATCGAATTGAAATCGTTGAGACGGGCTCATATATTGAAACCTTCTGACAAACAGTCTTCATTGACTATTCATGATGACCCAGTAAAACTGATTAGCGTGTGGAAAGCGCAGAATAGCAGTTACATTAATATGTCGCTTGGACTAATGGTTGGCAATGCTGAGGATGATGATGCTATTCATAAGTTAGGACTTACTGTTGATGGGGTGGAGACAAAGGCTGACGGCAGCAATACCTACTATCTAACTCTTCATCATGATCAGAACTCGATTCCTGAATACTATACCCAGACGGTTTATCTTAGTGTTCCGCTAAAAGAGTATGACGTAGGAGATAGGATTTGCATAAGAATGAATACGTATTCAGGGTGGATTGAGAAGATTTTTTTGAAATAAAATCGCAATATGCAGCTTTATGCAATAATATGCATGAAGAAAACAATAAATATGCATTGTATATACGAAAATATTCACATTTTCTGAATAAAATTTGGATATATGCAGGAATATTCGTAATTTTGCACTTCCAAAAAGAATAATTCCTGCATATTGATGAAAAAGAATGACAGAATGGCGGCGTTGAGGGCAGTTATAGCTCGCAAGGAATTGAGTTCGCAAGAGGAGGTTATACAGGCTATGGCTCTTGAAGGGTTTACTGTTACTCAGTCAACTCTTTCGCGAGATATGAACAAACTCAAGATTGTAAAGAAAATGGTATCCGATGGCAGATCTATATACCTTTTGCCAGAGGAAACTCTTTACAAACGTGTATATCAGGCATATACCTTAGTTGACAATCCTCCTGTTCCTGGTTTTGTTTCTATGCAGTTCTCCGGAAACATGGGTGTTATAAAGACCAAGCCCGGACATGCTGGCAGCATTGCATATCATCTGGATTCGGCATCGCCAGAGGGGGTTCTTGGGACAATAGCCGGAGATGACACGATTTTCGTGGTGATAAATCAGGAGATACCCATAAAACAGGTATCTGAGAATATTACCGAGGCATTGAAAAGTAATCAGTAAAAAAGTACTATACAGATAATTCTTTAAGATTAAAGATGGCAAATATAAAGGTTTTGGTTGCTGACGCAAGTCATGAGAAGTATGTAGATACCATACTTGATACTATCCGTACAGCTGCAAAGAAGCGTGGTACGGGTATTGCGGAGCGTACGCATGAGTACGTTGCTACCAAGATGAAGGAAGGCAAGGCGATACTTGCCGTTGATACAGATATTCAGACTGAGTTGGGGGATAAGTTTGTCGGTTTCAGCTACATTGAGACATGGGGTAACAAATCATATGTCACAACCTCTGGTCTTATTGTTCATCCTGACTATCTTGGCATGGGTGTTGCTAAGCGTATTAAGAACTACACATTCACTTTGGCTCGTGTTCGCTGGCCTCATGCAAAGATTTTCTCCCTTACAAGCGGAGATGCTGTTATGAAGATGAACACTCAACTGGGTTATGTTCCAGTGTCTTTCAATCAACTTACCGATGATGATGCTTTCTGGCGTGGTTGCGAGGGATGTGTCAATCATGACATTTTGGTAGCAAAGAACAGAAAGTTCTGTATCTGCACGGGTATGCTCTATGATCCGGAGAAACATACTGGCGAGCCTACTCCGAGTGAGGTTTTCCAGGATGTTATAAAGACTCTCACTTTGAGAGGAATTCAATTTTAGGATAAAATAAAAAAAAGAAATAAATATGGCTAAGAAGAAAGTAGTGGTTGCCTTCAGTGGTGGCCTTGACACAAGTTACAACGTGATGTACCTCACAAAGGAAATGGGGTATGAGGTTTATGCTGCATGTGCAAACACAGGTGGTTTTAGTGAGGAGCAGCTTAAGGCAAACGAGGAAAATGCATATAAGCTCGGTGCTGTTAAGTATGTAACTCTCGATGTAACCAAGGAGTATTATGAGAAGTCTCTGAAGTATATGGTCTATGGCAATGTCCTCCGTAACAACTGCTATCCTATCTCTGTATCTTCTGAGCGTATCTTCCAGGCTATCGCTATTGCTCGTTATGCAAAGGAAATTGGTGCTGATGCTATTGCTCATGGTTCTACAGGTGCAGGTAACGACCAGATTCGTTTTGACATGACTTTCCTCGTTATGGCTCCTGGTGTTGAGATCATCACACTTACCCGTGACCGTAACCTTAGCCGTCAGGAAGAGGTTGACTACCTTAACGCAAATGGCTATTTTGCAGACTTCACAAAGTTGAAGTATTCATATAACGTAGGTATCTGGGGAACTTCTATCTGTGGTGGTGAGATTCTTGACTCAAAGCAGGGCTTGCCTGAGTCTGCTTATCTCAAGCACGTTACAAAAGAAGGACCAGAGACTCTCAAACTCGGTTTTGATAAGGGTGAGCTTTGCTCTGTAAATGGGGTAGAGTATGACGATAAGATCAAGGCTATTCAGGCTGTAGAGAAGATTGGTGCTGCTTATGGCATTGGACGTGACTGTCACGTAGGTGATACAATCATCGGTATTAAGGGACGTGTAGGCTTTGAGGCTGCTGCTCCAATGCTTATCATCGGTGCTCACAGATTCCTTGAGAAGTTCACACTCTCTAAGTGGCAGCAATATTGGAAGGATCAAGTAAGCAACTGGTATGGCATGTTCCTTCACGAGTCTCAGTATCTTGAGCCAGTTATGCCAGATATCGAGGCTATGCTTACTTCTTCTCAGCGTAACGTTACAGGTGTCGTAGAACTTGAGCTTCGTCCACTCGGTTTCCAGACCGTCGGTGTTGATTCTCCTAACGACCTTGTAAAGAATAAGCTCGGTGAGTATGGTGAGACTGCTAAGGCTTGGACATCAGAGGATGCCAAGGGCTTTATCAAGGTTACATCAACTCCTCTTCGTGCTTACTATCTTGCTCACCCAGGTGAAAGAGATTAATCAATAACATATCCCTCCTTTCGTGGAGGGATTCTAATAACAATTCCTATGCAAAAGAAATTCTATCTGTCTCAGAAAGACAAGAAAATCGGTGGTGTCTGTGGTGGACTCGCTGAGTATTTCGATGTTGATCCATTCATGGTTCGACTGGTTATATTCCTTGCTGTATTCTTTGGAGGTTTAAGTCTCTGGATTTACATCATCGTCTGGATTCTTGCTCCGAAAGAGCCTGGGGTAGGTGGATATATTAAATAGATATGGTAAGAGTAGGTATTCTTGGAGCTGCCGGTTATACTGGCGGTGAACTTATAAGATTATTGATTAATCACCCTGAGGCTGAGATCGTATTTGCTAATAGCGAGTCAAATGCTGGCAATAAGGTATATGATGTTCACGAGGGACTTATAGGTGACACGGAACTTGAATTCACAAGCGAGATGCCTTTTGACAAAGTTGACGTTGTGTTCTTCTGTTTCGGTCATGGAAAGAGTGAGGCTTTCCTCAAGGAACATACCATTCCTGCAAATGTGAAGATTATAGACTTGGCTCAGGACTTCCGCATCAAGGGCGACCACGACTATGTATATGGTTTGCCTGAGACTCATCGCGAGGAGATTGCCAAGTGTCAGCATCTGGCTAACCCAGGCTGCTTTGCTACTTGCATTCAGGAAGGTCTTCTTCCGCTTGCAAAGGCAGGTCTCTTGACTCATGATATTGCTGTTAATGCTATCACAGGTTCTACTGGAGCTGGTCAGAAACCGGGTGCAACAACCCATTTCTCTTGGCGTAATAACAACTTCTCAGTCTATAAGCTTTTCACTCATCAGCATCTGCATGAGATCTGCCAGACATTGAACGAACTTCGTCCTGCGTCTGCTCCTCGTGCTATTGATACTCTTGACGAGGGCTTTGAAGGTGATGGTATTACTGTTGATTTCATCCCTTACCGTGGTGACTTTGCCCGTGGTATCTTCTGTACAGAGGTCATTACCTGTGACAAAGCTCAGGATAAGGATGCTATCGTAGCTCTATATAAGGAATTCTTCAAGGATGCAGCCTTCACTCATTATTCAGGCAAGGCTCTCGACCTTAAGCAGGTTGTGAACACAAACAAGTGTTTGCTTCATGTAGAGGTGTTTGGTCGTAAGATTGTCGTAACCTCTATGATTGACAATCTCCTGAAGGGTGCAGTAGGTCAGGCTGTCCAGAATATGAACATCATGTTCGGTCTTGACGAGAAGGTTGGTCTAAACTTGAAGGCAGCAGCATTCTAAGTAAATAAAACAAATGAAAATAATGTGAGTTTTTCAAGGCAGATGTAGGTCCGTTCCAGGTCCGTTATAAGTCCGTTGTAAGTCCGTTCTCGGGAATCGGCGCTTCATCGGTCTTTGAGGCTATTCAAATAAACTCACTAAAAACAATAAAAAGTAAATGGAACTCTTTGACGTTTATCCACTTTTCGATATAGCAATTGATCATGGCAAGGGTTGTCATGTATGGGATGAAGAAGGTCAGGAATATCTTGACCTCTATGGTGGTCATGCCGTTATCTCTGTAGGTCATGCGCATCCTCATTATGTTGAGGCTATCGCTAATCAGGTTGCAAAGCTTGGTTTCTATTCAAACTCTGTTCAGAATCCTCTTCAGAAGGAGTTTGCAAAGCGTCTTGGCAAGGCTTGCGGTTATGAGGACTATCAACTTTTCCTCATCAACTCTGGTGCTGAGGCTAACGAGAATGCCCTGAAGCTTTCTTCTTTCTATAATGGTCGTACTCGTATCCTCTCTCTTGAGAAGGCTTTCCACGGTCGTACATCTCTTGCAGTTGAGGCAACTAACAACCCAAAGATCATTGCTCCTATCAATGCTAATGGTCATGTGACTTATCTTCCTATCAATGACCTTCCTGCTTGGGAGTCAGAGCTTAGTAAGGGTGATGTTTGTGCCGTAATCCTTGAATGTATTCAGGGAGTTGGCGGTATTCGAATGGTCAGTAAGGAGTTCATTCAGGGAATTCGTGCTCTTTGTGATAAATACAATACGGTTCTTATCTGCGATGAGATACAATGTGGTTATGGCCGTTCTGGTAAGTTCTTTGCTCATCAGTGGCTTGACGTTAAGCCTGATATGATAACTGTTGCTAAGGGTATCTGTAACGGATTCCCAATGGCAGGTGTTCTTATCTCTCCTAAGTTCAAGCCTGTTTATGGTCAGCTTGGAACAACATTCGGAGGAAATCACCTTGGCTGTGCAGGTGCTATTGCTGTTCTTGATATTATGGAGAAGGAGAATCTTGTGGAGAATGCCAATAAGGTTGGTTCTTATCTCATCGAGGCTCTTACTTCAGAAATGAAGGCTGGAAATCTTCCTCATGTTGTGGATGTTCGTGGTGAAGGTCTTATGATTGGCATAGAACTTGATATTCCATACAAGGAGCCTCGTACACGTCTTATCAAGGAGCAGCATTGCTTTACTGGCTGTGCTGGTACTAACGTGATACGTCTCCTTCCACCTCTCTGCATCTCAAAGGCAGATGCTGATGACTTCATCGCGCGCTTCAAGGCTGTGCTCTAAGTCTGGGTAAACAACATAAACTATAGAATAAAAGATGAATATTACAGTTATCGGAGCTGGAAACATGGGTGGTGCCTTGATTCATGGATGGGCAAAGAGTGGAAAACTTTCCTCTATCACCATTTCTGACAAGAATGAGGCTCTTCTCGCAAGTTTCAAGGAGAAATATCCTTCTATCAATATAACAACTGACAATGTGGCAGCTGTAAAGGGTGCAGATATTGTTGTGATGGTGGTTAAGCCTTGGCTTATGCCTGTTGTGCTTGGTGAAATCAAGCCGGCATTGGATCTTGAAAAGCAGATTATCGTTTCTGATGCTGCTAACTTTACCACAGACAAGCTCGCTGAGCAGTTGGGCGCTTCTGGCCAGTTCTGCTATGTTATTCCTAATATTGCTGCTGAATTCGGGGCAAGCATGAGTTTCATAGCAAAGGGTAAGGTCGCATCTGATGAGAGTCTTGCAAAGGTAAAGACTCTTTATGACCTTTGTGGTGATACGCTTGTTGTAACAGAGAATCTTGTAGGTCCTGGTATGATGATGGCAAGTTGCGGTATCGCTTATGTCATGCGTTATATCCGTGCTCAGATGGAGGGCGGTTGTGAGATGGGCTTCTATCCACAGCAGGCAAAGCAGATTGCCTTGCAGACAATGCAGGGAGCTGTTTCTCTTCTCAAGGAAACAGGTTTGCATCCTGAGGAGGCTATTGATAAGGTTACAACTCCTGGTGGCGTGACAATCAAGGGACTTAACGAACTTGATCATTGTGGCTTCAACTCTGCTGTAATCAAGAGCCTTAAGGCTGGCTTAAAATAAACATTCGCCTTGTTGGAGCGATTTTGTCGCTTATATGATATGAAAAGAATTGTAGTAAAAGTAGGTTCTAATGTCCTCACCACAGATTCTGGCAAACTCGACATCACTCGTATGTCGTCGCTCGTTGACCAGATAGCTTGGCTTCGCTGGCATGGATATGAAGTGATATTGGTCAGCTCTGGTGCGGTGGCTTGTGGCCGTCGTGAGCTTCAAGTTGACCATCATCTTGACTCTGTAGAGCAGCGTCAGCTTTTTTCGGCAATGGGACAGGTTAAGTTGGTGAACCTCTATTATGACCTCTTCCGCGAATATAACATCCATATAGGTCAGGTACTTACGATGAAGTCTAATTTCCAGACTCCAGAGCAGTATCGCAATCAGCAGGCTTGTATGGAGGTTATGCTTCAGAATGGTGTTATTCCTGTTGTGAATGAGAATGATACCGTGTGCGTCACAGAGTTGATGTTCACGGATAATGATGAGCTATCCGGCCTTATTGCTCAGATGATGAAGGCAGAGGCTCTCATTCTTCTCTCGAATATTGACGGTATCTATACGGGCAATCCTTCTGACCCGGAGTCTGAGGTTATTCGTTCTGTTGCTCCGGGTGAGAGTCTTGACAAGTACATTCTTCCTTCAAAGAGTTCTGCGGGTCGTGGCGGTATGGAATCTAAGTACAATACCGCTTGTCAGACAGCAGAAGCAGGTATCAAGGTTATCATTGCAAATGGTAATCGTCCTGATATCCTCCGCCTCTTGTTGGAGAATCCTGAAGAGACTGTTCATACAGAGTTCCTACCAAAATAAAACAAAATAATATGCTTGAAATTTTCTCGAAAGTTAAGGTAGCGAGTCGTTCTCTCGCTTTAATCCCAGATGCTCGTCGTGATGAGATTCTTCTTGCGGTGGCTGATGCCATTCTTGCAAATGAGGCTTCTCTTCTTGAGGCTAATGCAAAGGACTTGTCACGAATGGATAAGTCTAACCCTCTTTATGACCGTCTGCAGCTTACTCCGGCTCGTCTTGCCGATATAGCTTCTGATATGCGTCATGTAGCAGCCCTCCCGTCTCCTCTTGGCCGAGTTTTGAAGGATAAGACTCTCGAGAATGGTTTGCGCCTTCGTCGTGTTTCTGTGCCTTTTGGAGTAATTGGTATGGTATATGAGGCTCGCCCAAACGTGTCATTTGATGTATTCTCTCTTTGTTTCAAGAGTGGAAATGCATGTATTCTGAAAGGCGGTAAGGATGCTGATGATTCAAATCGAGCTATCATCGCCCTTATCCATAGCGTGCTTGATAAGTTTGGTGTGGATAATGACGTTGTAGCTTTATTGCCTTCTACTCATGAAGCTACAGCGGAGATGCTTAATGCCGTTGGCTATATTGATGTCTGCATACCTCGTGGTAGTAGCCGTCTTATTAATTTTGTGCGCGATACAGCGAAGATTCCTGTCATTGAGACAGGTGCAGGTGTTGTTCATGCTTATTTTGATAAGGATGGTGACCTTGAGATGGGTAAGCGTATTGTGAATAATGCCAAGACTCGTCGTGTTAGTGTCTGCAACGCCCTTGATTGCCTCCTTATTAATAAGGAGAGAATTGCGGATCTTGCTGCTCTATGTGAACCTCTAGCGAATAGTAATGTGAAGATATATGCAGATGAGGCTGCTTATGCCGTTCTTTCTGGAAAATATAACGAAGAGTTGCTATTCCGTGCAACGGAGGAATCCTTTGGCACAGAGTTCATGGCATATTCTATGGCAATCAAGACTGTAGATTCTCTGGAGGCTGCTATCTCTCATATTACAGAGAATGGTTCTGGCCATAGCGAGTGTATCATAACTGACAATAAGGAAACTGCTTCTGTTTTCCAGGCACAGGTAGATGCGGCTTGTGTCTATGTTAATGCTCCTACGAGTTTCACAGATGGTGCTCAGTTCGGTCTTGGTGCAGAGATTGGTATCTCAACACAGAAACTTGGTCCTCGTGGACCTATGGCTCTTGAGGAGATTACTACCTATAAGTGGCTTATCGAGGGTAACGGTCAGATTCGTCCTTAATCTCTCAGACTTCTATATAGTTCAAGGCGGTATTACCGCCTTGTTCTCTTTTCTAAATATACATTATATATTATTATGTCAATATCTTCTTTATACGATATTTTCCTTAAGCATCCTGTCATTACTACCGATAGTCGTGACTGTCCTGCTGATAGTATATTCTTTGCTCTAAAGGGTGAGACCTTTGATGGTAATGCTTATGCGCAGAAGGCTCTTGAGCTTGGTTGTGCCTATGCCGTTGTTGATGAGACAGAATATGCTACTGATTCTCGTTGTATCCTTGTTGATGATGTCCTTAAAACTCTTCAACTTCTTGCCAACTATCATCGCAAGGCTCTTGGTACCCCTGTTATTGGTGTTACAGGAACGAATGGTAAGACAACGACAAAGGAACTTATTGCGGCTGTTTTGTCTGAAAAGTATAATGTGCTTTTCACTCAAGGCAACTTCAATAATCATATCGGCGTTCCTAAAACCTTGCTCCGTCTTACTAAGGAGCATGAGATTGCTGTTATTGAGATGGGAGCAAATCATCCAGGTGAGATAAAGACTCTTGTTGATATTGTAGAGCCTGATTTTGGTATTATCACCAATGTAGGTAAGGCTCATCTTGAAGGTTTTGGTTCTTTCGAAGGAGTTATCCGCACAAAGGGCGAGCTATATGATTTCCTTCGTTCTGCAAAGAAACATGCGGTTTCTATGCCTGGCGGTCAGTCGTATGAATGCCCGAAGGTTTTCATACATGCCGACAACGAGCATCTTCTTGGCATTTCCAATAATCTTGACCTTGTGAAATATGGCACAACTCCCTCTTCTGATCTCGCCGTCTTTGGCGAGATGGCAGAATGTGCCCCGTTCCTTTCTTTCTCTTGGAAGAATCAAGCTGTAGGCTCTAATGCTTCTGTTCATAATGTGAATACTCACCTTATCGGCTCCTATAATATATATAATATGTTAGCGGCTGCCACTATCGGATTGCATTTCGGAGTTTCCGAGGAACAGGTTGATCATGCGCTCGCCAACTATATTCCAAGTAACAACCGTTCTCAACTCACAATAACCTCATCCAACAAACTCATCGTTGATACCTATAACGCAAATCCAACGAGCATGAATGCGGCTTTGCTGAACTTCCGTGATATGAAGGTTTCTCCTAAGATGGCTATTCTTGGAGATATGCGTGAGCTAGGGGAGGTAAGTGCTGAGGAACACCAAAAGGTTGTAGATTTCCTCAAGCAGACAGACATTACTAATGTATGGCTTGTCGGTCCTGAGTTTGCAAAGACAGATTGTGACTATCGGAAGTTTGAGAATGTGGATCAGGTAAAGGCTGAAATTTCTGCCAATCCTCCAACGGATAAGTATATTCTCATCAAGGGGTCAAACGGCATCAAGCTCTTCCAGCTCCCCGAATTGCTATAAGATTTACGAAGGCTTGATACGACTTTCCCTCCGCTCTTCCTCCGTTCTTCCTCCGTTCTTCCTCCGTACCAAAGTCGGTGCAAAGTCGGTGGGGGAGCGGAGGATCATCGAGTTTGGTTGGGAGGAATAGCGGAATCACATCGGAGTAAGACCGGCGGCATAAAGGCAGAACAGGCCGAGAATACCTCAACTGCATAATCCCCCTGCTTTTCACAATATCCCGCGCGAAACATCAAAAGAAGGGCGTGAAACCTTGATTTTCGTCACCAAAACCAAGAAAAAGCATGATTTTCTAAAAATAATCCGTGAAAAATTTTGCCAGTTCGGAAAAAAGCAGTACCTTTGCACTCGCTTTCGGAAAAACGGTGTCAAACACCATATGGAAGGGAGCATGAAGAAAGAGTTCTTTGACAAGATTTACATAAACAGAAAGTAGTAGTACAAGAAGCAAGTGAGGAGACTCACTTGGGTAATAAACGAACCGATCAATTCGCCCTCAGGAATGAGGGTAAAGAGAAAGACTTCTTAATAGATAAAGGATAGTCGTCCCGAGCAAGACAACGATGCTCTTCCGTAAAACGAAGAGCTCATTATAAAGAAATTTTACAATGGAGAGTTTG
>CACZCN010000044.1:0-21363 GCA_902779665.1 uncultured Prevotellaceae bacterium
CCATGTGGTGATAGGCGGAAGGGAATACGCCGCCTTCGGCAATCTGTTCCTTCTGCGCTGGGCAAGGAAGGTGCAAGTGTTCTGCCACAGAAAAGCGCCCGACGGCCGCACGCCCTATGAACAGACGGATGCCTACCGCCGTGAGTGCGCCGAATGGAAACGCATGATAATGGAAGGCGCCACGGTGATAGTAACGCCCGGCATAAGCATGGGCGAGCGCATCATAAAAGACCGATGCATAGAGCGCGGCTATCCGCTCATCCACTTGCAGAAAGAGGCGATAGGCCGCTACTGGAAGCCGGAGCTGAAGCGCTTCGAGGCATGTGCCAACGGCGCTTTGCTCATCCTTGCCCCGTGGAAACCGGAAACGATAGGCGAGGTGAACGGCGTGCCTGCCGATACCGATTACTCCATCTTCCATAACCTCAACGGCTTGGCAGAGGAACTATGCGCCTTCGATGGCGATGCAAGGATTATAGGCTGAAAGTTGGTTTAGTGAAAAAACGAGTGGAATATTTGGAAGTATCAAGTATTTTGTGTATTTTTGCAACAGAAATTATATTTATTTCTACAACCTAAAAATTAGAACTTAATGTTTAACTCCATAAAAAACAAAGATATGAGAAATTTTCACGAACACTACAAGGAGTGCGAGAGGAAGTGCTACCCTCCATAGCAGTTTGATCTTGCTAATAAATCTATTATTGATTCTCTGAAAGAATAATTAAGTATATATATTTACAAACTAAAAAAAGGTTATATGGAAGAAAGTAAAATATTATCTAAGTATTTCCCCAAAAAGAGAAACAGTAAAAGTCCATTTTATATTGATAATCCCGAAGAATACCCAAAGGAACTTCAAGACGTTCTTGATTGTTTTAAAAAGGTTGAGGGTGAAATTAGTACAGTTAATGATGCTGTAGATCAGTTAAAGAAATATCGTAAGAAACAAACTAAGAAACAACTTGAGAAACAACTTGAGCAACAACTTGAGCAACAACTCAACAACCTAAATCTAATGATGTGTTGAAAAAAATTGGTTCTAAACTAGAAAATTATAAGGTAGAAGATGGGAAAAGAGTAACCTGTACAATCGATAAGACTGAAAAAAGATTTTTTGTTGATGCAATTAATACAACAGATGGTATCATTATTGAGGTAGAAAATGCTCAAACAATATATGCCAATAAATGCTATTATGATATTTTCAAGGCTTGCATGATAAATAATGTTGACTATATTGTAATTGCTGTTCCCATAAATTATTTATGGATAAAAAATAAAGTAAAAAAACCCGATAATGCAGAAATAGTTTCAGACGAAGTTTATGAAGATGCATCTAAAGATATAGAAGCAATTTTCAAATCTCGCTTTGGAAAAAGACTACCATTAAAGGGGATACTTTTAATTGGTTATTAGATGTTTCGCAGTTTGGATATTGTCAAGAATCTCCCGAACTGAAGTTCTAAGTATATAAAGATATCCCCCGTAACCTTTACAGGCTACGGGGAAATACATTTTTACAGAAAAAGTAAAAAAAACAACCCTTCTTCCATTGCATAAAAACGCATATTTTCTGCATGAAAAATTATTTGGAAAATCATTGGGAAAATGTTGGTGGAATGGGGAAATTTTGCTATCTTTGTATGCTTTTCCTACACGATTTGGGGCATGGTTCTGAATGCGTGGAAGTTAGCAAAAAGAGAGTGTTTTTAGAGTAAATCAACCTAAATTTATTAAAACAAAAAAACAAATGGAAAACTTAGAGACAATCCAGTATCTCGTGGAAACGGTGGAGCGTCTCACCAAAGAGGGCACGACCTATAAGGTGGAGCTTGAGCACACCAAAGAGAGGGTTACGGCTCTTGAGGAAGAGAGCGCGAAGAAAGACGCGAAGATTAGTGAGCTTGAAACGAAGCTGCGCGAGTTGGAGAACGTGATGACAAGCATGGGGATGACCGTGAATATCGGTCAGAACTATGGCGTGGTGGGCGATGACGTGTCGGCAAGGGATGTGAAATGTGAGGCGAAGAAGAAGTCTTGTAAGCGGAAAGGAGGCAAGGATGCAGTTGACGGTGCAGGTGAATAACGGTATGATTGCCGAGCATGTGGAGTGCGGTGACGTGATTATCTCAGGCGAGGGCGTGAGGAAGGATGAGCAAGGCGATACGACGGTGAATGTGGATGAGGATTTGTCAATGGCGATGCGCGTGTTTGTGGAGGCTGGCTTACTCACGGAGAATTTTCAACCTAACGGAATCAGCAATCCAGAGGCTTCATACATTGCTTCGTGCATATCGCAAAGGTTGTGGCAAGAGAATCGATGGAAACCTTTTGAGAAGCTATGGGGGATAAACAATCTTTCCTCGTATTATCAGAGGGCTTTGTGCCAGAAGAAGTTCGCTAAGTTCATAGAGATTGTAGGGAGAATTGACAAGTGATTGAAAAAGAGATGGATAAGGTGTAGCACTACTGCAGTACTTGCAGTAGTGCTACTGCATATAGGCAGTTTTGTTGGTGGGAAAGGTGTAACTTTGCACTCGCAATCGGATGGAAAAAATCTGGTTGCGGGTGCTTTTCGTTTTGGGCCCAGCGAGAGTGCCGATATAAACAACAACATTAAAAATTAATAAACAATGAAAAAGATAGAATTTAAGCTTATCAATCCTGTGCGATTGATTCCTGTTAAGGGTGACTCATACGTAACAGTTGAGACTAACGGTGCGGTTACAATTCAAGATCCTGCTACTTCTGAGCCTCGTGCGCCTCGCTACCGCACTCTGGTGGATACTGGTAAGGCTCAACTGAAGCTCTCTGCTCATGGGCTGTATCGTAAGGTGGAGATTCGTCTGAGAGCCGATGAGGCTTCACGCAATGATTTCCTACGGGAAGTGAACACGCTCTTTGATGAAGAGTTGATTGAAAGATATCTGTAGAGTCCAAACTTTGCATTTCTAATAAAAGAAAACAAAAATGAGGAAACTGAACATTAATCAAATCAAGGCGGGGGACATGCCCCCGGCCTTGAGATGCATCTGGAATATTTCTCCGGAGAAAACAAGAGTAACTAATATGCTTGTGGCACTGATATGCTACTGCACACTCGCCACCCGACTGAGGGTTAGGTATAAATTCGACTTCGGTCTGCACATGCTTGTTGCTAACCTGCTGGTGATTGGTCCGAGCGGTTGCGGAAAGAGCATAGTGCGATGGGTGGTGGATTTTATCCTTACCTCGCTTCAGGAACGCGACCAGACGGAACGCCGTAAGGAACAGGACTATAAGGATATGTGCCGAAAGATGGGAAAGAACACAAAGGACTTGCCCGACGAGCCTCTTACCGTGGTGCGTTTCATGCAGAACATCACTATCCCGAAACTGGTGAAGAGGGCGGATTTCATGGTAAGAAGATATGGCGAACCGCTGAGTTTCTTCATCTTTGCCGATGAGCTTGCCACGCTTACGAAGGGCAGCGGACGGCAGAGGGACGAGATGGAGGCTGTGGGCAGAACGGCTTATATGCTCGGTGAGAAATATATTCGCGAAACGCTGTATCAGGACGGCTATAATGCCATGGTGGATATCAACTGGTCGTCGGTGCTGTGCGGTCAGGAATATGCGTTGAGCAGGTATATCACAGACAGTTCGATTACGGGTGGCGATGCGAGCCGTAACATAATAGTGAGACTGGATGGCGAACTGGGTGACGATGCGCCTGTGCTGAAGGCTATGACTGACGAGGAAAAGGCATTGATAGCGAGTACCGTGAATCGTCTGATGAACGAGACATACACCGAAGATGACAAGTTGCAGCCGACACATGAGGTGGATATGAGATGGCTTGACAAGGATGTGGATAGATGGTGTGACGCCCAGCGAGAAATCATAGTGAAGGGCGGTGATATGGCTCACGACAGCTTCTATAAGCGAAGCAGTTCGACGGCTTTCCGTCTTGCCACCATGTTCTACTACCTATGGGGCGAGAAGCAGGAGGCACAGAAGCATACCCGCAGGTTCTACTATTGGGCTGCGCAGTTCATTCTTGATGGACAGCTGGGGCAATGGGGTAAGCGATACAATGAACTTCAGTTGAAGGCAAGCGGTAAGGACAAGGAAGAGAAGATGCCTACGCTCTATGACCAACTGCCTAAGCGATTCACGAGAGATCAGGTGAATATGTTGGTTGAGCAGCTAGAACTCGGTACCGCTGCCCGTCAGTTTATTCACAGGTGGTTGAAGATTAAGAAATGGATTGTTGCTGTGGAGGCGGATGTGTATGAAAAGAGATATTAGTCAGCTTCGGTCACTCCCCATTGAGGGAGTGGCGGAGCGTCTCGGACTGAGCGTTAGGCGACATAGAAGTCTGTGTCCGTTTCACGATGATTCGCATCCTTCAATGACCTATTACGTGGGCAGAAACACGTATAAATGCTTTGTGTGTGATGCGTATGGCGGAGTTATCGACCTTGCGATGAAGGTTCTCGGCAAGGGTTTTCTTGAAACCTGCCAATGGCTTGCTGATGCGCATAACGTGATTATGACTGAGTATCAGCCTGTGAGGAAGATTGAAATGCCTGTTGCGGTGGATATCGCGCATTTGGCAAGACTGGTGGAATGTCCTCGGTTGTGCAAGGAGGCAGAGACTTTCCTTTTCGACGAGAGAAAGATAAACAGGGCGGTGGTGAGGTGGCTTGGCATTTCGAGCATAACGCAACCCATGCCGATGCAAGGCACGATAAGCGGTTCGTGGTTCAATGCTCCTTCGCTTCTTATTCCGTATCGAGACATGGACGGACGGCTGATGTCGGTTCAGGCTCGCTATCTTGGCAAGGAAGACAACAAACCGAGGTTTCAGTTTCCGAGGGGAAGTAAATGCCATGTGTTCAATCTGCCTGTGTTGCGGATGCTGGGTAAGGACGAGCCGTTATATGTTACCGAGGGCGTGAGTGACTGTATGGCGATGCTCTCGGCAGGGCATAAGGCGATAGCAATACCATCGGCAACGCTATTGAAGACGGAGGACATGAAACCTATTGCGGATATGATAGGGCAGGGGTGGAAAGGAAGTCTGCATATCTATCCCGACAGGGACGAAGCGGGCGAGCGTCTGTATCAGAATCTTCTAAAAACGGCTACGCAGATAGGCGTGTGTCTTGTAAGGCATGAGCTGAAGGAAGGGTGCAAGGATTTTGGGGAGATGTGGAAAGTTGGAAATTGAAAATTTTTACGCTGAACCTCCTCAAACTGAAGTAAATGAAAAATGAAACGATATGGAATTAAGAAGAGAGAATGCGTTGGACGCATATTGGCGTGACGGCGTACTGATGATTGATGAGCAGGTTGTTTGCTCTACGCTTGAGAATGCTCAGAATTGTCTGCCATCGGGCAGATACTCGGTAAGATTGGGGCATAGCGAGGTGTTCAGACGTAAGGTGCCGATTCTCATTAATAAGCAGAATCCAACGATTAAGGGCTGTTTAGGTTTTGGCAATGGAGCGTATAAACTGAGGGATGGTACTATTCTTGTTGGGGAAAGCGATGTCTCGGGACTCGTGATTCATAGTCACAAAACGTTCCTGCAACTTTACAATAGGATTGCAAAGGCTTTGGAAAGAGGAAAGGATGTGGAGGTGGAGATAATAGCCTAACCAGTCCTTCCCAAAGGGAAGGCTCCACCCCCCTTACCCCCTCCAGGGGGAGTAGTTACACTCTTAGGCAATTGAAAATTGAAAGTTGAAAATTGAAAAGTGACTTGCTTTAGCTTGATGAGCCTTAGCGAATAATAATGAATAATGAAGACCCCCTTAATCCCCCTGCGTAGGGGGAAAGGTTAGAGGTTAGAGATAAAGTTGAAAATTAAGAGAGGGGGACAAAAAAAAGGCCGCGAGAGAATACTCGCGACCTTCTTTATTTATGCTATTTGTTCAAGATGAAGCGATTAGAGCTCCTCTGACCAATCCATCTTTGTCTGGCGAACGTATGACTGATAACGGCGCTGTGCCATCTTCTGTGCCTCTGCGAAGAGTTCGTCAGCCTCAGCTGGGAATGCCTTCTTAACAGAGAGGTAACGTACCTCGCCCATGAGGAAGTCCTGGAACTTATCCCACTGTGGCTCCTTAGAATCGAGAGAGAATGGGTTCTGTCCCTTCTCAGCCAACTCTGGGTTGAAGCGCCACAGATGCCAGTAACCGCACTCAACTGCGCGAGCCTCCTCAGCCTGTGAGCGACCCATACCACCCTTGATCTTAAGACCGTGGTTGATACATGGAGCGTAAGCGATGACGAGTGATGGTCCGTGGTATGCCTCTGCCTCGCGGAATGCCTTGAGACACTGAGCGTTGTCAGCACCCATAGCAACCTGAGCAACATATACGTAACCATAAGTTGTAGCGATCATACCGAGGTCCTTCTTCTTGATACGCTTACCCTGTGCAGCGAACTGAGCGATAGCACCGAGTGGAGTAGCCTTAGAAGCCTGACCACCTGTGTTAGAGTAAACCTCTGTATCGATAACGAAGATGTTGAGGTCCTCACCAGATGCGAGTACGTGGTCGAGACCGCCGTAACCGATATCGTAAGAAGCACCGTCACCACCGATGATCCATTGTGAACGCTTGATGAGATAGTGGTCGAGAGTCTTGAGCTCCTTGCAAACGTCGCAACCTGCAGCAGCACCCTCAGCGATCATTGGCTTGAGGATAGCAGCAAGGCGCTTTGTCTCGTCAGCATCCTCGCGCTTCTCGATCCACTCAGCAGCAGCAGCCTTGAAGTCAGCTGGAGTCTTGTCAGAGTCGATGAGCTGCTGGAAGAGCTTGGCAACGCGCTCCTTCATCTTCTTGTTACCGATAACCATACCGAGACCGAACTCACAGAAGTCCTCGAAGAGAGAGTTGTCGAATGCTGGACCCTGTCCCTTCTCGTTGGTTGTGTAAGGAGTAGATGGGATAGAAGCAGAGTAGATTGAAGAACAACCTGTTGCGTTAGCGATGATCTCACGGTCACCGAAGAGCTGAGAGATGAGCTTAACGTATGGTGTCTCACCGCAACCAGAACATGCACCTGAGAACTCGAAGAGTGGGGTAGCGAACTGAGAGTTCTTTGGATTAGCCTTGATGTCGATAAGATCCTGCTTTGTGTGAACCTTCTTAACGAGGTAATCCCAATCCTTAGCGAGCTTCTGCATATCCTCTGCGTCTGGGTTGTAAGCAACCATCTTGAGAGCCTTCTCGTTCTCACCAGTCTCCTTGTTCTTCTTGCCTGGACAAACGTCGGCACAGTTGCCGCAACCGAGACAGTCGAGTGGAGATGGAGCGATAACGAAGTTCATGCCCTTGAATGCAGCAGGAGCCTTGATTTCCTGTGTAGGAGTGTCGATGCCTGCAAGCTCGTTAGCGTCGAGTACGAATGGACGGATAGCTGCGTGAGGACAAACGAATGAACACTTGTTACACTGGATACAGTTCTCAGCGTTCCAAACAGGAACGAATGCCTCTACACCGCGCTTCTCGTAAGCAGCAGTACCGTTCTGCCAAGTACCGTCAACTGTGTTGTGCTTAACGAAGTCAGAAACCTTGAGGAGGTCACCTGCCTGAGCGTTGATAGGACGAACGAGCTCCTTAACGAATGCTGGTGCATCGTCCTGCTTAACTGCGTCGTCAGGGAGGTTAGCCCATGCAGGATCAACAGTGAGCTGCTTGTACTCACCACCGCGGTCAACAGCAGCGTAGTTCTTATCAACAACGTCCTGACCCTTCTTGCCGTAAGACTTAACGATGAACTTCTTCATCTGCTCAACAGCGAGGTCAACAGGGATAACCTCTGTGATGCGGAAGAATGCTGACTGGAGGATAGTGTTGGTACGGTTACCAAGGCCGATCTCCTGAGCAATCTTTGTAGCGTTGATGTAGTAAACTTTGATGTTCTTCTCAGCGAATACGCGCTTTACCTTGTTAGGGATGAAGTTAACGAGCTCCTCGCCCTCGAAGATAGTGTTGAGAAGGAATGAACCGTTCTCACGGATACCACGTGTTACGTCGTACATGTGCAGGTAAGCCTGAACGTGACATGCAACGAAGTTAGGTGTGGTGATCTGATATGTAGAGCGGATAGGCTCGTCACCGAAACGGAGGTGTGAGCAGGTGAAACCGCCTGACTTCTTAGAGTCGTAAGAGAAGTAAGCCTGACAGTGCTTGTCGGTGTTGTCGCCGATGATCTTTACAGAGTTCTTGTTAGCACCTACAGTACCGTCGGCACCGAGACCGAAGAACTTACACTCCTGAATTGACTTGCCACCGAGAGCCATCTCCTCTACAACAGGGAGAGAGAGGTTTGTAACGTCGTCAACGATACCAACAGTGAAGTGGTTCTTTGGCTGTGGAAGCTCGAGGTTGTTGAATACAGAGATGATCTTAGCTGGTGTTACCTCAGCAGAGCCGAGACCGTAACGACCGCCAACGATCAATGGACGGTTCTCTACATCGTAGAATGCAGACTTAACATCGAGGTAAAGTGGCTCACCCTCTGCACCTGGCTCCTTGGTACGGTCAAGTACGGCAACCTTCTTAACTGACTTAGGAACAGCAGCGAGGAGGTACTTAACAGAGAATGGACGATAGAGGTGTACGTTAACCATACCAACCTTCTTGCCCTGAGAGATGAGGTAGTCGATAGCCTCCTTGGCAGCCTCACAAGCAGAACCCATGAGGATGATGATGTTCTCAGCGTCCTTAGCACCATAGTAGTTGAAGCAGTGGTAGTCACGACCAGTGATCTCGGTCATCTTCTGACAGTACTTCTCTACTACGTCTGGGATATTCTCATAATATGTGTTGCTTGCCTCACGGTGTGTGAAGAACTCGTTTGGATTCTCAGCAGTACCACGTGTTACAGGGCGCTCTGGAGAGAGTGCACGGTTACGGAACTCCTCGACATACTCCATAGGAGTGATAGCCTTGATGTCCTCCATGTCCATAACCTCGATCTTATGATACTCGTGAGATGTGCGGAAACCATCGAAGAAGTTGATGAATGGAACCTTTGTCTCGAGAGTAGCGAGGTGAGGAACGGCTGTAAGGTCCATAACCTCCTGAACAGAGCTTGATGCGAACATAGCGAAGCCAGTCTGACGGCAAGCCATTACGTCCTGGTGGTCACCGAAGATACAGAGTGAGTGTGAAGCAAGTGTACGGGCAGAAACGTCGAATACACATGGGAGAAGCTCACCTGCGATCTTGTACATGTTAGGAATCATAAGGAGAAGACCCTGAGAAGCTGTGTAGGTTGTGGTGAGAGCACCAGCCTGCAAAGAACCGTGTACTGCACCGGCAGCACCACCCTCAGACTGCATTTCCTGTACGAGAACTTCCTGTCCCCACATGTTCTTACGGCCACGAGCAGACCAGTCGTCTGTGTGCTCAGCCATAGGAGATGATGGGGTAATAGGGTAGATAGCAGCTACCTCAGTAAACATATAGCTTACGTGTGCAGCAGCCTCATTACCATCACAAGTGATAAACTTTTTTTCTTTAGCCATTTTTTTGTTATAAGATAAAAATTTTATTGTAAAATGTTTTGTTCTTTTTTTTGTCGAAAGTCAAAGGTCAAAAGTCAAAGGTTTTCAACCATAGACCTCGTTCCTTAGCCTTTTGCCCTTAGTCCTTAGACCTTAGACCTTAGCCTTTAGCCTTTTGCCTTATTAATATAGGAATCCAAGTAGCCACAACGGAATGAGGTTATCCTTGCCCACTTCCGTATTGTAGCGTATGTATGTTATGTCAGAATTATATCTTGCCTTGCGGTCGGCTTCGGCATTGCATACGCGGAACCTTTTGTTACCATCTATTATATAGTAGGTGTCGCGCGGACTTTGGTTCACCTTGTGGTCTTTCCACATGGTGTTGACGAAGAAAGTCTCCATCTTTGTCTGCAAATCCACGTTGATAGGGTAGATGGCAGAGAGCAGGTTGGAGTTGTGGAGCATCACCTTTGTCGGCTTCTTAGGAAACTCCTGACCTACAGGGTAGATGATATTGATTAATCGTGCGTCGGCAAGGTATTTGATGTAGTTCATCACGGTAGCGCGTGATGTCTCAACCTCATGAGCCAACTGACTTATGTTCGGTGCCTTTGGTCCGTCAACAGCAAGGAGATAGAACAGTTTCTTGATTTTCGGGAGGTATTTGAGCTCTATCTGCTTGATAAGGAGTATATCGACCTCGGTTGTCATATTCATGCTCTTGAGCAGGTTCTCCTGATAGTCGGAATGCTCACGATAGAGTGGGTAGAAACCGTGTTCGATGTATTTTGTGAAGTATTGTGAGGGACTAACCTTTGGCAGTATCTCCTTTACAATGTGCTCATGGTTGCGGAGTATCTGATCAAGTGTGTATGAATTGAAGTTGTTTCCCGTTTCAATGTTTAGATATTCGCGAAAAGAGAATCCTCGCAGGTTGTAGCTCTTGACTATTCCGTTCAGTTCTGGGTTCTCGTCCTTGAGTCGCATCACACTTGAACCCGCAAACACGATCTGAAGCTCAGGGTAGAGGTCGTAGCATCTTCTCAGTTCTGTGCTCCAGTCACTCTGCTTGTACACTTGGTCAATGAGAAGTACGCGACCGCCCCGACGGTAGAAATCTCCTGCAAAGTCTGCAATTCCCCGTCCCTGAAAGTAGAAGTTGTTCATGTTGATGTAGAGGCAACGTCTGTCGTATGGACCGTAGTTCTCTTTAGCGTACTGTAACAGAAATGTTGTTTTTCCAACACCGCGCGTGCCTTTTATTCCAATCAAGCGATCCGTCCAATCTATTTCGTCCATCAGACTACGACGAAGATTCGTATTGGTATGCTCGACCATGTATGAATGTGTTCTGAAAAATACCTCCATTCGCGATGTCTTTTCGTGATTTAAGTGCTACTTCAATTTTTAACTGCAAAAGTACTCATATTTTTGCAAATTGCAAAGTCAAGGTGGCAAAAAGTATGTCTTTTTTACATTTTTTAGCAGTTGCAGGTTGAAATATACGATATTTTTCCGTATCTTTGCGGAGAAAAAAGGTCAAAGGTCTAAGGTCAAAAGTCGAAGGTTGAAAGTCTGAGGTATTCAACCATTAGTCATTTGTCATTAGACAAAATCGATTTGTAAATTGTAAATTAACTGAATGACAATAAGAATTTTCAATCCGGAACACGATATTGCCCTTGCATCAAACATCGAGCGTTTTACGGCTCCTCATGCCGGTAGGCAGTTACGTAGCGACTTGTGCTATTTGCCTGCGCTATGGTCGAATGAGGGTGATGTGGTGATTGTCGATGACATAGACTTTGCAGAGTCGGCCTACCGTAAGTTGAAGGCAGAGCGTAAGCCTGCTGTGGAGTTCTGTACAATGGAACAGATAGCCCATGTGCTTAGTACCTGCACCCCTTCGACTATTGACCCTTGGGGATGGGATCTCGCAATACGTTTCCAACTCCTTTCAGCAGGTGTGCCCGAAAGAGTTCTTCCAAGCAAGGATGCGGTGCAGAAAATAAGGCTTCTTTCCAATAGAAAATGCACTACTTCCATCCTTGAAAATGTCAGGAAAGGGATAGAAAGTAAAACTTGTGGTAAAAGCCTTTATGTTACTGATTATCATTCTTTTTTAGAACGATTGCAAAGTAATGGAGACATAGTAGTAAAGGCTCCATGGAGCTCGAGTGGGAGAGGGGTGCGCTATTTCCAAAACGGAGAGCAAACGGAGAATGCTATGAACTGGGTAAGTAACGTGATCCGTCTTCAGGGAGGGGTGATGGTTGAGCCTTTATATAATAAGGTTAAGGACTTTGGCATGGAGTTCCGTCGCGATGCAAAAGGAAGGGTGCACTATCTTGGATTGTCGCTTTTCCAGACTCAGAACGGTGCCTATACGGGAAATCTTCTTGTCACGGAGGCTGTGAAACGTGAGATTATGAGCAGATACGTATCGCTCGAACTTCTTGATGAGATAACCGCACATCTTGAGAAAGAGCTTGGCGAAATGTTCTCCGTGTTGCCTGTAGAATCAGCCATCTCCGATATCCGTTTCGGTGTTGATATGATGATTGTGGCAAAGGACGATGCCGACGGATTCCTTCTTCATCCGTGTGTGGAGATAAATCTCCGTAGGACAATGGGGCATGTGGCATTATCGTTAAGTCCTCTTGATGATATCAAAGAGGGGAATATGGCAATAACCTATGATTCAAAACGTTATCATCTCAAATTAAAGTATAACTATATATAAAACAAGAAGGCTCGCGATTGCGGGCCTTCATGCTGTTATAATGTGATATTGTCAATTCTGAGTTTGAGAATGCCTGACGGGACGTGGGCTTCAACTGTTTCGCCTATTTTCCTGCCTAACAGAGCTTCGGCAATAGGTGACTTGATTGAAATCTTGCCCTCTTTGAGGTTAGCCTCATGGGGATTAACGATGGTATATGTCATCTTGGCGTTGTTGCCTAAGTTGGTCATTTCTACCTTGCGGAGAAGTCCTACGGTATCACTTACGAGCACAGATGCATCAATCACCCTCGCGTTCTCAAGAATCTTCTGTTTGTAGCTTATTCGGCTTAACAGCTTGCCTTGTTCACGCTTGGCTGCATGATACTCGAAGTTCTCGCTGAGATCGCCCTTGTCACGAGCCTCTGCAATAGCATCCTTGACCCTTGGCAACTCAACGTTTATCATTTCCTGTAATTCGGCTACCAACTTGTCGTAGCCTTCCTGAGACATATATTCCATTCTGACAATTAACAATTAATAATTAACAATTAACATCTGGCGCCAACACCTAACACCCAACACCCATCACCTAACACCTAACACCTATAATCTTGTTGATAATCATTCCGGCTATTGACATGCCGAAGATAGAGGTGATGTGGCAGAGAGAACCGTTGATCTGAGCCTTTGACGAGCACCATTCGTGTTCTACAAGACGCTGGTCTCCGGGAGCATCATATACGGCTGTGTCAGTACCACGTTCTCCACTAAGCAACTTTGCCTTCGGGCATAGACAGCCTCCCGTACCGCAAGCCTTGTTCTCACCCTTGTTCTCTATAGGCTTCTCCTCGCTATACACGCATTGGAACTTTCTTGCTGGAGAAACCTTCATGTGCTTGAATTTCTTTCTGATGGCACGAGCCAAAGGGTCGCCCTTCACCTTCCAGAACTCAGCCTTTCTTACCATAAACGGATTTGTGCGCAGGGCTGCACCCATTGAGGATATGAATGTGATATGTTCCGGGAGGCTTGTTGCACGAAGTATCAGGTTTGCCTTTGCTGAAAGCGAGTCGATGGCATCAATTATGAAATCGTAGTCTTCCATGTGGAACGACTCCGCGGTTGTTGCATCGTATATCTTCTGTAAAGCCTCAATCTCAGCATCGGGATTTATTTCGAGCAAGCGTGTGCGTAAGGCTTCTACCTTCACCTGACCGATTGTCTTTGTCGTTGCCATGAGCTGACGGTTGCAATTGGTTACGCATATACGGTCAGAATCCACAATGGTGATATGGCGGATGCCGCTACGCACCAGAGCCTCTGCACACCATGAGCCTACGCCTCCCAAACCAAAGATAAGTACCTTTGTTTCCTGAATGCGTGATAGGTTCTCATTACCCAATAGTAATTCGGTGCGGCGCTGTATGCCACGCTCCATCCTTGTAATATTTTCCGACATGTTGTTTTTGTTGACGAGTGCTTCTTCGTAAGAAGTCCTTTTTTTATTGACGAGTGCAAAGTTACTTATTTTCTCGCAGAACGCCAAATATTTTGGGTTCTATATAATTAATGTTGCGTGTAAGAGGCGGTAAATCAAAAAAACACGATGTTTTTTCGTTTATTTCAATTTTTTTTGTACTTTTGCACTTGGAAAGTTTAAAAAACAATTTTTTTAGGAATTAAAACAATATTATTCTATCACATTGTGTATTTCACATTTCGGTGTGAACATCTTACCTGTAACAAAAAACGATTTTATGAAAAAAAATCTACTATCTGTAGCCTTGCTCCTTGTTGTGGGCATATCGGCTATTGCACAAAATCTACAACTGAGCCAGAAACATGGATTCTACGACAAACCATTTGAACTGACTATTACAGACAACGAGAGCCTTGTTGCCGAAGGCGCTGCAATACGCTATACGCTCGACGGTAGTGCTCCTACGGCAGAGAGTGCGCTTTACACAGAGCCGATAACGATAAAGGGAACTACGGTTGTAAGAACCGCTGTGGTTGGTGCAGAGGGACTTCTTTCTAATATAGCAACGGCGACATACCTGTTTCTTGATGATGTGCTGCATCAGTCAGATGCTCCGGAAGGCTATCCACAAGAGTGGGGCGCTTTCACCGAGGCGTTTGGCGTAGCTCCTGCCGACTATGGTATGGATCAGGAGATGGCTGGTGATCCTATTCTTGCTGAAAAGATAAAAGCGGGCTTGCTCTCTATCCCGGTTCTCAGTATTGTTACTGACAGGGATTACCTGTTCAGCCATGAGGCTGATGAGGAGAAAGGCGGTATATACATTTTTACAGGGCCTCCTGTCGGTGATCCTACGGGAAATGGCTGGACGCGTCCTGTTAGTGCAGAGCTGTTTGGTTGTGACCATGATTTCTCCGTAACATGTGGATTGCGGCTTCATGGCGGTCATGGTCGTCTTGCTGAGAAAAATCCGAAGCACTCGTTTCGTCTTGTGTTCAAGAAGGAGTATGGAGAGAAGACGCTGAAATATCCGCTCTTTGGCGAGGATGAATCGGAGAAATACAATCAGTTGGTCCTCAGATGCCATTTCGGCAACAGTTGGCAGCATTGGATGGAGTCTAACCGTCAGAAGGCGCAATATACCCGTGACGTGTGGGCGAGGAGAATACAGCGTAAGATGGGATGGACAAGTGTTAATGCCCTGTATGTCCATGTATTCCTGAACGGTATGTACTGGGGACTGTACAACATTGCCGAGAGGGTTGACGACCAATATGGTAAGGATCATCTCGGAGGCAAGAAAGAGGATATTGACGTGATAAAGATAGAGGAGGAGGGAGGCAACCACATCGAGGCTTCTGAGGGTGACTTGGAAGCATGGGCAAAGATGGTTGAAACCGCCGCTAAAGCCTCTGATGACGTATATTACAACCAGCTTCAGGGTAAAGATGCAGAAGGAAATGACGATCCTTCACAAGAAGTACTGCTCGATATTGACAACTTCATCGACTATATGCTTATAAATCAGTATGCCGGCAACACGGACTGGGATCATCATAACTGGTATGCCATAAGGAGAAAAGGCGAGGAGAGTCAGGGCTTCAGGTTCCTTTGCTGGGATTCGGAAATCATCATAGACAACCCTTATGAGAATGTGTTGACAAAGAATAGCGGTGATGAGAGTCCTACGGGTATCTTCAATCACCTGATGGAGAATAAGCATTTTTTCATGAAATACATGGAACGTGCAAAAGAGCTTCTTGCTGACGATGGCATGCTTGGTGCAAAGAGCACGGAGGAAGTATGGGACAGTCTTTATAATACAATCTCAACTGCCCTTTACGCAGAGGCTGCGCGATGGGGAGACTATCGCAGGGATGTACACCCTTATCTGACTCAGGGTGAGCTCTATACGGTTGACGGTACGTATATGGCAGAACGTAAGCGCCTTCATGAGCAATATTTTCCCCAAAGGTCATCCTTGGTAATGTCGATGATAGAGAATACATTCGAGATTGATGACTTTGAGCCTTTGGCTGAATGGATACCTCTGACGGCATCATTCTTCCACAAGTGGGATGGTACTGGCAAGGACTCAAATGTGTTGTTTGAAACGCCTGGCAATGTTGACTGGAATGTGAAGCAGGAGGCAGGAAGTGGTGTTGCTGTGGCTGGATTCGTGAATGTGGATCATGATGATTATGCTGACATCAGCAACTACGATAAGATTATCATCAAGGGAAAGGGTAACAATCTACGACTACTTGCCAACCGACTTGTTGCTCATGGGCAATGGAAGGAGATAAAGGTTTCATTCAATGAAAACGACAGGTATTGGGACAATGAGCTGAAGTGTATCGTAATACCTCTGGATGATTTCAAGACAAAGCTGACATCATCAAACGAAAAGCGTGTTGATGACTTCGTTCATCTGCATGTACTGAAGGTTGACTGGAACAACAGTCTGAAGGTGAGTGGCGTATGGCTCGTTCCAAGTGAAGGTTCTACTGGTATTGAATATGTTGCCCAGAATGTAGGAGCATCAGCTGACGGCAGATACTACAATCTCAATGGTCAGGTGGTGAAAAATCCTACCAATGGTATATACATACACAATGGCAGGAAGGTCGTGGTAACAAATATCGTTCGCTAAACATCGGTATTGGTTTCTGACAATTTCCAATATTGCAGGATCGGAACATTCTGTTAAGATAAAGGATGGTAGGTCCAAAGTAAATCCCTTATAACTCCTATGTAAGTCCCATTTCTATATGGGCGGATGAAGGATGTTATAAGGGATTTTCTTATTGCTGTCAATCCTGTTCTTCCAGAACATAGTCCACAGCCCGATTCACATAATCGTTGAACGGTTTTGTCGTGCGGAACAGTTCTGCCACGCGCTTTACGAGGTCGGGGGAGGTGATGAACTTGTCGTCAACGTATTGCATCAGACAATAGCTCTTCAGGCGCATGAAGTCGGCGTATGGGGCATCAGCCGGATATTCCTTTGGAACCTTTTTCAAGGCTCCGTCCATATCGACGAAGAATGAAGAATCTGCCTTTTTCAACACATCCTTGCTGAATTCCTCCCAGCCGTCGCTTATATCCTCGCGCAACACCTTGACGGTCTTACTGTCATAACAATAATTGCCCGAAGCAAGCATGTGTGCTTCAGGATATGAATTACCGCCGCCGGTTCCTACATGGAAGTAATAACCGGCGTGCATTGATTTCTTTCCTCCTGGGGCAAGGAAAACGCCGAAATGAGTCTTGTAAGGTGTCTTGTCCTTGCTGAAACGTGTGTCGCGATAGATGCGGTAGGTGCAGTCCTTGATTGTGAGACGTGCTATGTCACTATCATATTTTCCTACTTCGCATATCAGTTGTTCGCAGAATTCGTACCATTTGGCTAGTACTTTCTGATACCTGTCCTTGTTTGCTGTAAACCACTCCTTATTATTGTTGCACGATAAATCGCGCAGGAACTGTAGTATTTCTTTCATTATTTATATTTGGTTTTCATTGTAATCCTGAACAGGTATAGCCGTGTTGAAGGTTCTGTTATTTCTTACGGCTTTCTGCATATTCGCTTGGTTTCACTCCAATTTCACGCTTGAAAGTGCGACTGAAGTTGTTTGCGTCGTCATATCCGCATTTCATCGCAACCTGTCCAATGGCATATCTTCCCTTTGCCAAGAGTTCCTTGGCATATTTCATGCGAATGGTCAAAAGATACTTGCCTCCGGTCTGACCTGTTATTGCAAGGATTTTACGACGGAGGCTCTGATTCGTCATACCTAAACTCTCGCAAACCGTGTCACAGTTTACGTGCTTCTGCTTCATCTGCTCATAGACAAGTCTTTCCACTTTCTTGAGAAATTCTCTATCTTCCTTTTTCATTGTAATATAGAATTAGGGGTTATGATGACTGCAAAGATAGTATTTTTTTGATAAATACAAAAGTTTTTCCTTGTTTTTTTGTTCTTTTGGATAAAATAATCACTGATTTTGAGTAATTTAGGCCTTTTTTGCATGGTAAAAGAGGATAAAATTGAAGGATTTTAACAGAAATGTGACTGTATTACAAAGAAGTGTTTAAAGTGTGAAAGGTTTTATAAAAATTGGTCGTTTTTTCCGTATTTATGCTTGAGTTTGGAAAAAACAATATAACTTTGCACTCGGAAATAGAAACAAACCTCTTTCCAGAGCGCGGAGATGCTTTCGCACTTTTGCACTCGGAAAACAAGAAAGGGTAACCGCCCGTATAGGCGAAAGTAAAAATAATAAAACGTATTTTCTTATGTATAATATTCTTAGTTTTGTTTATGCTTCAGCCCCTCAGTGGTTGTATGATATACTTCTTCTTGTGTTGTGTGTCATGGCTATATGGATCTTCTCTTGCAGGAAGCTAATCCGTACCAAGTTAAGGAGACTGCTTGGAGTGGTTTACATTGAATATCTTGTGCTACTGATTTGCGCAACGGTTATATTCAGGGATTCCACATGTGCGTTAGGCGTTGAGTTCGTTCCTTTCTGGAACTACAATGAATACTTCACAATGGATGTGCTTTATGAGTCTTTACTCAACATCGTGATGTTCATACCGGTAGGTTTCTGCACATCAGTATTCCTCAAACGTCCTCTGTTGGTTAAGATCTTCCTTTTGTCAATGGTTCTTTCATGCTCAATAGAAGTAACCCAATATCTTCTCAGGTGTGGATTCTGTGAGACCAACGACATAATGAACAATAGTGTTGGCGGTGTGCTTGGATATCTGTTATATAAAGTAACACCTGTGATGCTCCATTATTTCCGTCAGATAAGATTCGACTATTATGGTCAGAATGCAATAGCTGGGACAATGTAAAAAACGATATAAAAAAGAAGACAACTGAAGAAATAGATTCTCAGTTGTCTTCTTTTTTTTTATTTCTTGTTGTTTGCTGCATATTCAGTTGGCTTCTGACCTGTTTCGCGCTTGAATGTGCGACTGAAATTGTTCGCATCGTCATATCCACATTTCAGAGCCACCTGTCCAACGGTGTATCTTCTTGTTGACAATAATTCCTTTGCGTAATCCATACGTATTGTCAACAGATACTTACCACCGGTCTGACCTGTGATTGCCAGTATCTTACGACGAAGATTCTGGTTCGTAATACCAAGACTTTGGCAAACAGTATCACAGTTCACATGCTTCTCCTTCATCTGTTCATAGACGAGCTTTTCAACCTTCTTGAGGAAGTCTTTTTCTTCTTTTCTCATGATGACATATAATTTTAGTGAATAATATTTGTTGCCTTTTTCTCAATTTCCTGAGTGCAAAGATAGTTATTATTTATGATAATAACAATAATATCAATTTGTTTTTTGGGATTTCGTGCATTAAAAGGAAAAACGAAGTCGCAATGCTGATTTTTTTCGGTAATGCCCAATTAAGAGTGTTTGTATAGGTTTTATGCGTTATGTTTTTAATCCTGCTTGCTGAAATCGGCATGAAGTGATTTTTTTTCGTTTTTACATATATTATTATTGTATATGAAAAAAAAACAGTATATTTGCAGATTAAAATGAAGAAAACATAATGAATAACAAAAAAAACATATCAAATATTTTGCTGCTGAGTTTGGTCTGCACCATCTTCATCAGCTATCCGAATGTGGTTTTCATTAATATGGACTGGCATCATATTTCTGAGGAGGCGAGAGGCAGTTATATTAATAGCACAATGATACGATTCCTGCTGTTCTGGGTATTTATCTCCGTTTCATTGTATATGAACCAGCAGGTGCTCCAGACACATTCGGTAAAGGTTCGTATCCTGATAAACACGTTTTTCACGCTGTTTGTCTTCGGGGTATATAAAGGTGTCACAACGCTTATATGTCCGGGATTCGACTGTCGTACAGTCATCCTTACATTCCAGTTTATTGTATTTGGAATGATGGGACTCTTCCTTGGATATACCGACTATCTTAACCGTATTCACAAGAAAAAGGAGGAAGAGCTTAAACAGCTCAAAATGGAAAGTCTGCAAAGCAGGTGTACGGCTCTTACAAACCAGATAAATCCGCATTTCTTCTTCAATGCCCTCAATGGCATTAGCAGTTTGGTGAGGAAAAAGGACGAAAAGACCGCTTTATGTTATATTGATCATTTGAGTGATATATTTAGATATATCCTCCAGAGTGAGAATAAGGGAATTGTCACACTTGAAGAGGAACTGGATTTTGCACGTTCGTTCAGCGAGGTAATGCAAGTGAGATATGCGGGAAAGTGGGATGCCACGTTTGACGTTCCTGACGATTGCATGAATTATGGCATTCCTGTACTCGCGCTTCTTCCATTGATTGAAAATGTAGGAGTGCATAATATGATTGATAGTGAGCATAGAATGAATATTCATGTTTACATGAACGAGAACAATGAACTTGTTGTGAGCAATCCGATTTTCCCAAAACTGTTCAAACAGGACACTCACGGCACAGGACTTAAGAATCTTGACAAGCGTTTCATGTTGCTTATGGACAAGAGAATCCGAGTGGAAAAAACGGCTGAAGATTTTAGCGTTATTTTACCTCTAAAAAGTTGAATAATTCTTCTATAATTCGTATTTATTCATCTTCCAAAAAAGTTTTTTCAGAAAAAAGTGAAAAAAGATACAAAAAAATTTGGAGGAATGAAAGAATATGCTTATATTTGCATCGTTATAAGTTCATAAACAAACTTTAACATACATGCAAACTGGTAAATCAAATCTGGCAAATCGCAGATATTAACCAATTAAATGCCACGAAATAAAATGTATTAACCTTTAAAACGTAGATGAATATGAAGAAGATGTTTAACCTTATGCCAATGATAACCTTGTTCCTGGGTTTCATATCTATGAATGCTCAGGCACAGGAGATTAATATGGTGGATGAACAGAATTTCTATGAAATCCAGGAAAACAGCGATGGATCATCATTAATCGTTACTATAGATGGAATCCGCAAGGTTGCTGACTATGATGAAGATGACGGTGGAGTCTTGCCAAAATATCTTGGTAAATTCAAGAATGCACTCGTCTTCATGGAAGAAGTATCCAAAACACAGCGAAACATATTGGTATTCCGCCCAATCAACGGTACTGTATGGCAGTCAACCTACGAGAATGTGTTGTGTAAAAGAGGCGAAAGAGAAGAATGCCTTATGTTCTATGGTGACAATCCGATAAAAGTTGAATACAACAGGTTAGGTGGTCCTAAGACCAAGTTCACCAAGGCTGATTCAAAATACGCTAAGTTCAAGGGACATACGATCTCTGGATGCGATGGAGAGTTTACCGCTTCTTCTGAAGAATAACATTTTTTGAATCAGAGTAACTCTTGTATATTATAGAATAAAGCAGTCAGCCGCTTTTCGACTTTGTGCGAAGAGCGGCTGACTGTTTTTGTGTTGTTTGTTCTAACTAACGTCAGTTCGACAAATTCAAGACTGCGAGGGCTGAAAGCCCGACACCTAATAGGGCAGTCCGTGAGGGCTGTTATTCGGTAGATACGTTATTAAAGGAGCGCTGTAAGTGCGACATCTGAAGACTTTAGGTGTCGGTCCTTCAGACCTCATCCCTCTAATAACGGCAAATATAACAGCCCTCACGGAC
>CACZCN010000045.1:0-21265 GCA_902779665.1 uncultured Prevotellaceae bacterium
CAATACATTATGAAGGCTGAAAGCCTTTTAGAACATAAATGTTTTTTTTCTGGTTTTTGTTTTTACCGGACAGCAATAAAAAAAATCAAGAGAGTTCAAAGAGGGGGGTGCACTTTTACCGATTTTAGGCATATAACGCTCTGATAATCAAAAGATAACGAAGCGTGCACCTCCCCCTAAAACAGGATGATGGGGGTGCACTTGTTTTTGGGGGGAGGTGCACTAATCGTAAATCACTGATTATCAATGTATATAAGTCGTTTTTTCATTAAAAGTGCACCCCCCTCTTTGAACTCTCTTGATTTTTTTCACTTGCACCTCTTAGCGTTCACTTTCTCTACTATGATTATTAAGCCTTTGATGCTCCTCCACTACACCCCCACTCTTTCGCCCATTTGTGAATGGGATTTGAATGGGATTTGGAACGGACTTACAACGGACCTGGAACGGACTTGGAACGGACTTGCTTTATACAGGAATTAGTACATTAACGTGAGTTCGATGAATTTGAGCAATTCTATTACGATTTGGCAGCAAGCTGCTTTTTACTGACAATAATTACCAATCTGCGCAATCTTTTCAAGATTTTATTTTCAAAACTTATTGGAATAAGATTGGTAAGATTGGTAATTTTTGTCAGTTTAGCATCGGAGATGCGTTTATTTTGAATTATTCGCTGAAGCTCATCAAGCTGAAGCAAGTCGTCGAATTCACGTTAAATTAATCAAAAATGCCAAAGCGGAATGATGCCAATACTTGGATATTCTATGTCATCTTTTACAACATCACAAATATACTTCTACATAAAAAATACACCCTCGAAAGCTTTTTTTGAGCATTTTTCTTGGAGAATTGATAATTTTTTACTACATTTGCCAAATGAATGACTAAAATACTTATACAATTATGGAGAAAACTGATACTAACAAGAAAGAAATGAAGATGAGATTGGCGGTTAGATTGATTTTTCGTATGTCTGCTGCCCCATCGTGTGATATCATAGAAATGGACAACGACACATGGAACAAGTTCCTGCGTTTGGAGTCTATGACAAGTAGGATCAATATGGTTCTTAAAATTCTGGATAGGGAATATATGGCAGAGACAGTTCGTGAACTTGCATGGATCCCTCTGGATGATAATATGGAATTGGTCGTACACACGGAATAAAAAGCTCTATGTTTTGGCGTATTTCATGGCCCGCTCATTATGAGTGGGCTTTTTGTTTCTGAACACGGAAAACACGGAAGGAACTAATTAATTAACAATTAATAATTAACAATTAACAATTAATAATTAACGTGAGTTCGATGACTTGCTTTAGCTTGATGAGAATTGCGACTTGCTTCTGCTTGTTGAGCCTTAGCGAAAAATAAAGCCAATTGCCTGGAAGGCAATACTATGAGTAACCGAGGTGCATACTCGACGAAGGAGAGGATGCCCTCGGATATAAACCTCCATATACTAATCAGCCTGGAAGGCTGTACCTGATTGGTTTTCACACATGACCTTTCGCGATGTACTGCCCTCCAGGCAGTAGAAAGATTTTGTACTTTATTCCCCGCACATCCTCGTTTCACTCGTATGTACGGGGTTACGAATAGTACTGCCTTCCAGGCAATACTAAACATCCGAAACCTGAATACCGCATTAATTTTAACGTGAGTTCGACGAATTTATTCAGTTGTATATTGTTGACTATCATGTGGCTGAAAGAGCTCTGAAGGAGCGATACCTAATAGGGCAGTCCGTTAGGGCTGTCATATTTGTCGATATAGGGGGTATGAGGTCTGAAGGACCGACACCTAATCTATAGAATAACAGCCCTTACGGGGCTGCCCTATTAGGTGTCGGGCTTTCAGCCCTCGCAGTCTTGAATTATTCGCTGAAGCTCATCAAGCTGAAGCAAGTCGTCGAACTCGCATTAATTTTAAGTTTTTTTGTGATTTTTTGAAATAAAATGATAGAATATTATGATTTTTTTGTAACTTTGCACCCTGTAAAATCCGTTACATTAGGACTTTATCTGAATTTTTAAAGAGGTAATTATATTAACATTCAAAAAAAATGAGAAGAAATTCAATTTCATTGATGCCGGCTGCCTCATGGCTCGGCAAAGTAAAGAGTGCAGCTATCGTGCTGCTCGTCATGCTATTCTCCTCCGCTACTGCATGGGCGGATGATAGTGGCACATGTGGTGACAACCTGACATGGGTGTTTACGGAGAGCGACCATACGCTTACCATTAGTGGTGAAGGCGATATGTATAATTATAACTCTGCCAATAAAGTGCCTTGGTATAATTATCGCGAACAAATCAAGAAAGTCATATTGCCTAAAGGGCTGACATATATCGGTGGTTACGCTTTCTATAAAGCTAAAGCTCTGATAAAGATAAGTATTCCTGCAAGTGTCAGCGAAATCTCAAACGCTGCTTTTTGTGGCGTGGGGACAAAATACCCTAATGGTTGCACTTTTACCGTTGCCAAAGGAAGCAAACTCACGACTATCCACGGAAATGCATTCAATGGCTACAGAGGCGACATAGATTTGCGTGAATGCACCAATCTGACCGATATCCCAAGATATACATTTCAAAATTACGAGCATGGCACCCTCATGCTACCAGTCAACATATCAACAATCTATAAGGATGCATTTAAAGGTGCAAAATTAGCGATTCAAGTCTATATTGATTGCAGGAACAGCGTTCTCTATGTCAACGATAAATATAAGGCTGTTAACCTAAAAACAGGACACATGCGGGTGCCTATCAAGTCTCATCTTAATATTAAAGCTAATAGCAGTAATAGAGTCGATTGCACATGCGTTTCCTTCAATGACATTGCCATGTCATTTGACGTAAATGATACAACCTACGTCATCTCCCAAAAGCAAGGATTAATTGATCTTGGTGCTAAATTGGCCAAAGAATTACAGAGTATAAGGTTCGAAGACCATAAGGTAAAACTTGCGGCAGACCTTAACTTCACAAATATGCCGTTAGACTGTGAGATTACTTCAAATCAAAGAGGAAACTTCATGCCAATCGATATTTATTCATCTTCGATAAATTTCTCATTCGATGGGCAGGGACACACAATAAAGGGACTCAAATTCAGCGGTGAAGGAAATGTAGGACTATTCAGCAGCATCGGTAAGTTTGCGATTGTCAAGAACGTAACCCTTATCGCCCCAAGCTTTAGCGGTACCAATAGTATTGGCGGCATTGCAGGCAATAACAATGGTGGTAGTATTACTAATTGTAGCGTTATTGCCCCATCTATAAGTGGCGATTCGTATCTTGGTGGCATTGCAGGCAATAACAAAGGTGGTAGAATTACAAATTGTACCGTTATTGATCCATCTATCAGTGGCACAGGTTCATTTATAGGTTGCGTCATCGGTAGTGGCAAAATCCCCGATAGATGCGACTTCGATATCAGCACGGGACTGGATATTTACGGTGAGGACGTGGATTTCCCATTTCTTGATGCAAGACTCGCCGAAAACAGGCCTCTCCTTCATCTGAATCTCGGCTATGGCATAACATCAACCAAAGCCATTACTATCAGAAACTACACTATGGGTGAGCTGTACGATAAAATATGGCTTTATGCAAATCGTGCGGGATATGATTTGGTAAATTACAAAAGCGAGGAAGTTACTATCAAGGATAACTCGTTCCAAATGCCACAGAAGAACGTGAGTGTTACGGCTGTATGGGAGCCTATGAAGGAGATCAGCCTTAAAGGCAGTCTAATAGAGGGCATCAACTGGACAACTTTCTATTGTGGCGATGCAGGCTATCGTATTAATGAGGAAGAGAATGCCTGTGCCTATACCGCTACGGTGGGCAACGACGTTATTACCTTGCACTTGCTTGGCAAGGTGATTCCAAAGGGAACTGCCGTTATCATTGTTGGTGAGGACAACGACATCAGCATGACTCGCGATGATGTTTCGGCTGCTGAGTATAGCGTTAAGAACGACCTTCGCGGTGTGGATATTCCTACGCTTCGCACTTCCCTCACCTCTAACGATGCCAAGACTCTCTATATGCTTAGCAACAAGAACAACAAGTTCGGTTTCCATAGCTTCGGGGCTACTAATGTTCCTGCTCGCAAGGCATACTTCACCATTGCGTCTTCGGCTAATGCCCGTCCGTTCAGCATGGTGTTTGAGGATGAGACAACTGCCATTCGTCAGTTACGCAAGGCTAATGCCGAATCATCTGTTTACGACTTGAATGGTCGTGCGGTTAATGGCAATAACCTCAAGCCAGGAATTTACGTTAAGAATGGAAAGAAGATTGTAGTTAAGTGAAAAGTGAATAGAGAATAACGAATAATACTTAATACTGGTGGACACCAGTATGAGATTTCGAAGTGTTTCCATTCGGCGATAGCAGTATTAAGTATTATTCACTATTCGTTATTCACTATTCACTCTTAAAACATGAAGAAAATGAAAAAGGAATATATAGAGCCAACTATGCGCTTGGCTAATCTGAGACATAAATATCATCTCCTACAAAGTAGCGCAAAACCAAATATCTATCAGCTGAGCGATAAGCCATTCGGCACATACGATGATGATGATGATGAGATTGTCGATGATGATGATGTGATATAATTATGAAAAGAGAATATATAAAGCCTTGCATTAGCGTGGAAAGGCTGACAAATGGCAACTCACTGCTCGCTGGTAGTATTAGTGACCCTTACGATCAGCACAACAGTACACATATCCCGATATACCCGGGAGATGATGATACTATCGATGAGGATGATGTGATATAATCACGCAATATCATTAATAACATAACCTGCATTCCCATTTTGGGAACGCAGGTTATTTTTATGTGGGTTGGTTACAAAACGCAAAGACGCAGAGGGTGGTCTGAACACGGAAAACACGAAATAAACGGAAATATCCATGCGTGAAAAATTAATGCGACATTAACGTGAAATTCGTGAAAATTAATGTTTCCTCACGGAGTGAGACATATAATACCGCATTCAAGTTTTGTAAATTCGGAACGTCGAAGAGGTCGGCGGCCGAAAGGGACTTGCGCAGCTTGATGAGTATTGCGACTTGCTTCTGCTTGTTAAGCCTTAGCGAAAAATAAAGCCAATTGTCTGGAAGGCAATACTATGAGTAACCGAGGTGCATACTCGACGAAGGAGAGGATGCCCTCGGATATAAGACAGGGACTATATTCATCAGCCTGGAAGGCTGTACCTGATTGGTGATGTACTGCCCTCCAGGCAGTAGTGGGGATTGGCGCTATATCCCCCGCACATCCTCGTTTTCACTCGTATGTACGGGGTTACGAATAGTACTGTCTTCCAGACAGTTTCGGACAAGCGACCGTCTTGCTGATGAGCATAGCGAAGAACTTGCTTTAGCTTGTTGAGCTTTGCGAAAGAACTTGAATTAATGAGAAATTAATGTGACATTAACGGACATTAATGTGGAAAGCAAAACGAGCGCAAGCGAGCATATCCGTGTTTTTCGTGTCTTCCGTGGTCAAAAGAAAAGGTAAACGGATTTATCTGATTTATCCGTTTTTTGGATTTTCAACGTTCTGACAACATAAAAGAGCCACATAACCTCACGGTTATGCGGCTCAGCAAACTTAAACAACCAATAAAAGAAATAGATTGTTTATTATATTTTCTTAGTAGACCCCTTTCTGTCCTACGGACATCTTTGACTTTCCTCTTCGAGCCGTCGATCTCTTCGACATTCCCCGTAAGGGGCAAGAGGCTGGCGCAGAACGACCTTTCGCAAACCTTTCGGCTCTTCTCCCTTCCCCATCACGGGGGAAGGGCCGGGGTTAGGGGTCTTAATCCTATTAGCGGATGAAGAGCATCTCGCGATACTTAGGAAGTGTCCAAACCTCATCATCAACCTTAGCCTCGAGCTTGTCGATGTGGTAACGGATCTGATCCATAAGTGGCTCAACAGTATCGTGGTATGCAATAGCCTTCTCACGCTCAGACTCAATCTTGTTAGCAACGCGACGTGACTCTGTGAGTGCCTCGCAACCTTCCTCGATTGCCTTAACGCGCTCTGAGATCTCAGAGATAAGAGCGAGGTTGCTTGCTGCAAGAACCTTGAACTCGTCGTCGCTGAGGATAGCCTTGAGGGCTGCTACGTTCTGAGCGAGCTTTGTCTGGTAAGCTACAACCTGTGGGATGATATGGTTGATAGAGAGGTCGCCGAAGATACGTGCCTCAATCTGAATCTTCTTTGTATAGGTCTCCCACTTGATCTCGTTACGAGCTGCAAGTTCCTTGGCGTTCATAACATTGAGTGACTCAAACATCTCTATTGACTCCTTGTCGAGATAACGGTCGAAGATCAGCGGACAAGACTTCTCTACGTCAAGACCGCGCTTTGTAGCCTCTTCTACCCACTCGTCAGAATAGCCGTTGCCGTTGAAGCGGATTGGCTTACAGGTCTTGATATCATCGCGAAGAACAGAGATGATAGCTGCATGGAGGTCCTTACCACCTGCTACGAGAGCGTCAACACGCTTCTTGAAGTTTACGAGAGCCTCAGCAACAGCAGAGTTGAGGGCGATCATTGCTGATGCACAGTTAGCCTCAGAACCTACTGCACGGAACTCGAAACGGTTACCTGTGAAGGCGAATGGAGATGTGCGGTTACGGTCGGTGTTATCAATGAGGAGCTCTGGGATTGAAGGGATGTCGAGCTTGAAACCTGCCTTGCCAGCGATAGCGATTGTATCATCCTTTGAGTTCTCAAGATGGTCAAGAACCTCTGTGAGCTGCTTGCCGAGGAATGAAGAAACGATTGCTGGAGGTGCCTCGTTAGCTCCAAGACGGTGAGCGTTGGTAGCTGACATGATAGAAGCCTTGAGCAAACCGTTGTGCTTATATACACCCATCAGAGTCTCAACGATGAATGTAACGAAACGGAGGTTGCCAACCTCGTCCTTTGCAGGAGCGTGGAGGAGGATGCCTGTATCGGTAGAGAGTGACCAGTTGTTGTGCTTACCAGAACCGTTCACGCCGTCGAATGGCTTTTCGTGGAGGAGGCAGCGGAAACCGTGATGACGAGCCACCTTCTTCATGAGTGACATGATGAGCATGTTGTGGTCAACAGCGAGGTTTGTCTCCTCGAAGATAGGAGCAAGCTCGAACTGGTTAGGAGCTACCTCATTGTGGCGTGTCTTACAAGGAATACCAAGCTCGAGAGCCTGAATCTCAAGGTCGCGCATGAAAGCACTTACGCGCTCTGGGATAGAACCGAAGTAGTGGTCGTCCATCTGCTGATCCTTAGCAGAAGAGTGTCCCATGAGGGTACGGCCAGTAAGGAGGAGGTCAGGACGTGCAGAATAGAGACCCTCGTCAACGAGGAAGTACTCCTGCTCCCAACCGAGGTTTGACTGTACCTTCTTAACATCAGGGTTGAAGTACTTAACAACGTCGGTTGCAGCCTTGTCAACAGCATGGAGAGCCTTGAGAAGAGGTGTCTTGTAGTCAAGAGCCTCACCTGTGTATGAGATGAAGACAGTAGGAATCATCAGAGTATCGCCGATGACGAATACTGGTGATGTAGGATCCCAGGCAGAATAACCACGTGCCTCGAAAGTAGAACGGATACCGCCTGATGGGAAAGAAGATGCGTCCGGCTCCTGCTGTACGAGTGACTTACCCTCGAACTCCTCAATCATGCCACCCTTCCAGTCGTGCTCAACGAATGCGTCGTGCTTCTCGGCTGTGGTGTCGGTAAGAGGCTGGAACCAGTGAGTACAATGTGTTACGCCAAGCTCCATAGCCCACTTCTTCATGCCTTCAGCTACCTTGTCGGCAGTTGCACGATCAAGTGGTGCGCCGTTGTCGATTACGTCAAGCATCTTGTCATAGACCTTCTTAGGAAGATACTTGAACATCTTCTGCTTGTTGAATACGTACTTGCCGAAGAACTCCGATGGACGCTCTGCCGGTGCTGGGATTTCGATTGGCTTCTTCTTGAAAGCCTCAGCGACTACCTGAAATCTTAAATTTGCCATTGTCTTAATCTTTTATTGAGCCTCTTGCCATCTCTCCCAAACGGGAGAGACTTTGAGGGGCAAAGTTATAAAATCTGTTGTTTTTTTCCTAAATAACTTTTGGTCTAAGTTTGCGAGTGCAAAATTAGTAATTTTTTATGAGTTAACCAAATTTTGAGAGTGAAGAGTTAAGAGTGAACAGTGAAGAATTTAAGTTACATTTCATAAGAAAGGGTTCCTGAATGCTTTTAAGTTATAAAACAAACTCAAATTATTCACTCTTCACTATTCTCTTTTCACTTTCTCCTATGGCTGGAGTGTGAATCCAAGTGCGAAGTATGCCTTGCCATTACTTGGATTGGCTGTGATCTGACCGAATACCGGAACGCTGAAGGTATCGGTTACCTTGATGTCCTTGGTCGTCTTTACAGAGAGGTTGGTCACAGCGAAGCCGTCGGCATCAGAATAGAAATCTGTCGCGAATGGCACTACGCCTAATGATGCGCTCCAGTCGAGACCTCCGAGCTTGAATGGTGCTGCAAGCTCCACGTATGAAGAGTATGCACGCTCGCCATCCTTGTTAGATCCATCAGCTCCAGCGAAGTTTGTGAACCACTGGATAGAGAGAGGTCCGAAGTCATAACCTACATTGAACTCGAATACATGAGCCGTTTCGTGAGCATCATATTTGAAGTACTTGACACCATCGTATTGATTGGTGAAGAAATAGTCTGTGATGCCGATGTTGAATCCGCCTGTGGTATAGGCAACAGTAAGGTCGAACTCCTTTGTGTCATCAGGATTCGTGATACCATAGCTGCCCCATGCACCGATGCTAAGACCATTATAGCTAATACCGAGAGTTGGCTGTATGCTTCCTTCACCGAGTTTCTGACCACGCCAGAGATAATTGGTTACGACATCAGCCCCAACACTAACCTCTACTTCTTCCTGTGCGTTTGCCATACCTACGCTCAACATTCCTACGAATGTAAGAGCCATTACCTTGAATGTTCTCATAATCTTTTTCCTTTCTTTGTGTTTGTTATGTTCCCGCTGGTTGTCCCAGCGGGAACCGTTGTTGTTTATGTGTGTGTATGTTGTTGAATTGTCAAGATTACTTTGCCATCCACTCAGCCATGCGACGCATTGCCTCTTCGCAGTCCTCACGATTACCGAATGCCGTGAGTCTGACATACCCCTCGCCAGAAGGTCCGAAACCAACGCCCGGAGTGCAGACTATGCTTGCCCCGTAGAGAAGCTGCTCGAAGAACTTCCAAGACTCAATGCCGTTAGGTGTCTTTACCCAGAGGTATGGTGCGTTTCTGCCACCGAAGACCTCAAGTCCCATGTTGGTGAGTGCTCGGTGCATGATTGCCGCATTGGTCATATAGTAGTTGATGACCTCCTTTACCTGTTGCTTGCCCTCTGGAGTATAGATAGCCTCTGCTGCTCGCTGGGATATATAGCTTGTGCCATTGAACTTGGTTGACTGGCGGCGATCCCAGAGGTGGTTAAGCTCTATGCGGGTTCCGTCGAGAGTGGCTGCTGAGAGTTCCTTTGGAATGACCGTATATCCACATCTTACGCCCGTGAATCCTGCGGTCTTTGAATATGAGTGGAACTCGATTGCCACCTTGCGTGCTCCCTTTATCTCATATATTGAGTGCGGGATGTCCTCGTCCTGGATGTATGCCTCGTAAGCTGCATCGAAGAGGATGAGCGTGTCGTTGTGGAGCGCGTAGTTAACCCATTTGCGAAGCTCTTCCTTTGGAAGCACCGTGCCTGTAGGGTTGTTAGGATAACAGAGGTAGATCATATCAACGCGATGATCAGGAATCTGCGGTGTGAATCCGTTCTCTGCCGTGCAAGGCATATAGTTGACATTGCTCCATGATCCGTTCTCGAATACTCCGGCACGTCCGCACATCACGTTAGAGTCGATATACACAGGGTAGATAGGGTCGGTCATGCCGATTGAGTTATCCCAACGAACTATGTCACCGATATTGCCTGTATCGCTCTTTGCTCCGTCGTTGATGAATATCTCATTAGGATCGAGATGTATGCCACGTGGAAGGAAGTCGTTCTTGATGATTGCCTCGCGGAGGAATTCATATCCTCTTTCTGGGCCGTATCCACGGAATGTAGCTTTTACTGCCATCTCATCAACGGCCTTGTGCATTGCCTCTATTACTGCCGGTACGAGCGGACGTGTTACGTCTCCGATACCGAGGCTTATCACTCTTGCCTTCGGGTGTGTGGCTTTGTAGGCGTTCACCTTCTTTGCAATGTCTGCGAACAAGTAGTTGTTCGAGAGCTTGAGATAGTGTTCGTTTATTAATGCCATGTCGTTATTTTCTTTTTGAAGTGAGGGAAAAACCAGGGACGGTTTTTCTGACTGACTTCGTGGTTGTAAGTTTGCTTATCTTTACCCTTATCCTTTACTCCGGAAGAGCTATCTCTCCTTCGAAAGAGATTGCTGCGGGTCCGGTCATCAGGATGTGGTTGGTAGCTTCATCCCATTTGATATTGAGGGTTCCGCCGTCCATCTGGATGTTGCTTTCGCTTGATCGGCGACCTGTGAGCTTGGCTGCTACTGCCGTTGCGCAGGCTCCTGTGCCACAGGCAAGCGTTATGCCGCTTCCTCTTTCCCATACCCTCATGCGGATTGTTCCGTCGGGGAGTATCTGTGCGAATTCAATGTTGCATCGCTGAGGAAAGACGTCATGATGCTCGAGGATTGGTCCGAAGTGATCGAGAGGAAAGAGTTCCCTGTCGCTGTCGGGATTGGCATCAAGCTCATATTTGTCATCAAGAAATATCACGAAATGTGGATTTCCCATTGAAACGAATGTTCCGATGAACTGATGACCGTCGGCCGTTAGTTCCCAGTTGGTTGCCTTTCCTCCGTGAACCCCGAACTGCGCCGGCTGCTTGAGGATCGGCTCTCCCATATCCACCGTGACCGTTTCTACTTTATCATCGGCATCGAGATGGAGATTGAGGACCTTGATGCCGGAGAGAGTCTGAAGGCGGATTGGATTCTTGTCGGTCAATCCTTTGTCGTGAAGGAACTTTGCCACACATCGTGTTCCATTTCCACACATCATTGCTTCTGAGCCGTCGTTGTTGAATATCCGCATTGAGAAGTCTGCGTCCGGCTCTGTTGCCTCTCCTATGAGAATCAAACCGTCACTACCAATTCCGAAATGAGGCTTGCTCCATTCGACTGACGCCTTGGCTGGATCCTTTATATTATATAATAATGTATTAACATATATATAATCGTTACCCGCGCCATGCATTTTGGTAAAGTGTATAGTCGATTTCTCCATTCGATTGCTTTTTGTTTATTTCTGAGTGCAAAATTACTACTTTTTGTCGGAAAACAAGCATAAATAGTGACATTACTGCATTAAAAATTTCTACAACTTACAATTTGCAACATTTTTAAGGCAGAATGCTTTCAATTTGTAATATATTTCAAAAGAAGTATTTACAATTAGTAACATCACTCATTTTTTCTTTTCCAAAGTGACAGTAAAACCTTTGAAATATTAACAAAATGTAGTAATTTTGCACTCAGAAAGTTACAAAGTGACACAAATATTTACTTTTTAATTAGTTTAAGGTATGAAGAAGATTGAAGCAATCATCCGTAAGACAAAGTTTGAGGATGTTAAGGAGGCTCTCCTTAATTCGGATATTGATTGGTTTGAGTACCACGATGTACACGGAATTGGCCAGAGCCGTCAGGAGCGCATTTACAGAGGTGTGCAGTATTCAACTGATGTTATTGAGCGCGTGAAGATCACCATCATCTGCCGCGAGCAGTTTGCAGAGCCTACTATCAAGGTTATCATGAATGTAGCACACACAGGCAAGGTTGGTGACGGTCGTATCTTTCTTAGCGACGTAATCGACTGCTACTCTATCCGCACCGGTGATCATGGAGACACGGTACTGGCGGACAAGAAGTAGGAATAGAGTAAAGAAGAAAGAGTAAGGAGGAACTGCAAAGCTGATGAGCTTGCAAATAAAGAAAAAAAACTCCCAACAACGCAAACACACAGACAACACAAAACACCAATTTAAAGCTCTTAACCCATCAAGAGTAAAAAGATGGGACACGATATGATAACAACAACACTTTCCACAATAATGCCTCTCGCCGCAGTAGCGGAGGAAGCAAAAGACTATGTAAACGGTCTTGATACCCTTTGGGTATTACTCGGCGCAATGCTCGTGTTCTGGATGCAGCCTGGTTTCGCACTCGTGGAGGCTGGCATGACACGATCAAAGAATACAGCCAACATCCTGATGAAGAACTTCTGTGACTTCATGTGCGGATCAGTTCTGTTCTGGATTATTGGTTTCTCTATAATGTACGGAAGCGGAAACTCATTCATCGGCTGGGATGGTTTCTTCGCTATTGGTTCTGACTCTAACGTACCTGCAGAATGTACGTTCATCTTCCAGACAGTGTTCTGCGCAACAGCAGCAACAATCGTTTCTGGTGCTATGGCTGAGCGTACAAAGTTCTCCATGTACTTCATATACTCAATGCTGATCTCTGCCATCGTTTACCCTATCGAGGGTCACTGGTCATGGGGCGGCGGTTGGCTCTCAGAGATGGGTTTCCATGATTTCGCAGGCTCTACCGTTGTTCACCTTTGCGGTGGTGTTCTCGCCCTTGCTGGTGCCATTGTTCTCGGTCCACGTATCGGCAAGTATGACAAGGACGGCAAGTCACGCGCTATTCCAGGTCACAACCTCGCACTCTGTGCTCTCGGTGTGTTCTGTCTCTGGGTAGGATGGTTCGGCTTCAACCCATGTTCTACAGTTGCAGCAACAGGTTTTGACAACGCAGTAAGCATGTCACACGTATTCGTTACAACCAATATGGCAGCAGCAGTAGGCGGTATCGCAGCTCTCGCATATACTTGGATCGTAGATGGTAAGCCATCACTCTCAATGGTATGTAACGGTGTTCTCGCAGGTCTCGTAGGCATCACAGCAGGTTGTGACTGCGTAAGCATCGGTTCAAGTGCAATCATCGGTGGTGTAGTCAGCGTGGTTATGTGTCTCTCAGTTGCATTCATTGATAAGGTCTGCAAGATTGACGACCCTGTTGGTGCTGTTTCAGTACACGGTGTAGGTGGTATCCTCGGCACAATATTGACAGGTGTGTTCTGTGATTCTTCTATCAACGGTACAGAGTGCTCAGTAGGTGTTCAGACTCTCGGTGCATTTGTAGTTGCTGCATTTGCATTCGTTGCAGGCATGGCAATATTCCTTGGCATCAAGTACACTCACGGTCTTCGTTGCGACAGAATCATTGAAGAGGAAGGTCTTGATATCTATGAGCATGGTGAGGCTTGCTACAACTAAGCCGATGGCAATTGAAAATTGATAATTGATAATTGTAAAAATAAAACGCCCTCTCCCTACTCTCCCAAAAGGGAGAGGGTTACTATCGCCTTCAGGTCCCCCTTTAAGGGGGATTTAGAGGGTCTTAAAAATAAAAAGCAAACAGCAAACTTATAAATCAACGTTTTCGATAAGCCAAATAGCCCAAACGATGTTTACATCAGTTTTGGTATGGCGAGAAAAGGTAGATGAAATCAACTAAAGAAGAAAAAAACTATGTGTGGAATTGCATGTATCCTTGACATTCAGGAGCAGACTCCTGAACTCAGAAAGAAAGCATTGAAAATGTCGCAGAAGATCCGTCATCGCGGACCTGACTGGAGCGGTATCTACGAAGGTGGATCCGCTATTTTAGCGCATGAACGTCTTAGTATCGTTGACCCGGAATCAGGTCAGCAGCCACTATTTTCTCCAGACAGGAAAATGGTGCTTGCTGTCAACGGTGAGATATACAACCACCGTGACATCCGCAAATGGTACGAAGGCCGTTATGAGTTCCAGACGGGCTCTGACTGTGAGGTAATCCTTGCACTCTATCGCGACTGGAAGCGTATGGGCATCGAGGACCCTTCATGGATCTTCGAGAAGCTAAACGGTATCTTTGCTTTCTGCCTTTATGACGAGGAGACAGACAAATACCTCATTGGTCGTGACCCTATCGGTGTTATCCCTTTGTATATCGGTCACGATAAGGATGGCAAGACCTACTGCGCTTCTGAGCTCAAGGCTCTCGAAGGCTTCTGCGATGAGTACGAGCCATTCCTTCCTGGCCACTACTACACAAGCGACAGTAAAGAACTTAGAAAATGGTACACCCGCGAATGGATGGAGAAAATGCCGACTGAATGCTCTGACAAAGAGATCAAGGAGACTGCAAGTCTCTCTTACAAGCAGAGCGTAGAGGCTATCCACGACTCTCTTGAGGCTGCCGTTAAGCGTCAGCTTATGTGCGATGTGCCTTACGGCGTACTGCTCTCTGGCGGTCTTGATTCTTCAGTCACTTCTGCTATTGCAAAGAAATTTTCAGCCCACCGCATCGAGGCCGAAGGCGACGAGAAGGCATGGTGGCCACGACTTCACTCATTCGCCGTTGGTTTGAAAGGCGCACCTGATTTGGCAAAGTCAAAGGTGGTAGCCGACTATATCGGAACTGTTCACCACGAAATCAACTACACAATACAGGAAGGTCTCGATGCTATCCGCGACGTGATCTACTATATAGAGACCTACGATGTCACCACAGTCCGCGCCTCTACCCCAATGTATCTCCTTGCCCGCGTCATCAAGTCTATGGGCATAAAGATGGTACTCTCAGGCGAGGGAGCCGACGAGGTGTTCGGTGGATATCTCTATTTCCATAAGGCTCCTAATGCAAAAGAGTTTCATGAGGAAACCGTCCGTAAGCTCGGCAAGCTCCACCTCTATGACTGCCTTCGTGCAAACAAGAGTCTGTCAGCATGGGGAGTAGAAGGCCGAGTACCATTCCTCGACAAGGAGTTCCTTGACGTGGCTATGGCTCTCAATCCTGAGCACAAGCTTTGCCCAGGCACGGTGATGGAGAAGAAGGTGGTACGCGAAGCCTTCGCTGATATGCTGCCAGAGTCTGTGGCTTGGCGACAGAAAGAGCAGTTCTCCGACGGTGTAGGATATTCATGGATCGACACCCTGAAGGAAATCACCTCAAAGGCAGTCACCGATGAGCAGATGGCACACGCAGCAGAGCGATTCCCAATCAACACTCCTCTCTGCAAGGAGGAATACTACTATCGTTCAATCTTTGAGGAGCACTTCCCATCAGAGAGTGCAGCAAAGGCTGTACCTCACGAGGCCAGCGTTGCCTGTTCAACAGCCAAGGCTCTTGAATGGGACGAGGCTTGGAAGAACATGAACGACCCTTCAGGCAGAGCCGTAGCAGGTGTTCACGAAAAAGCATATTAAGTTAAAAGGAATACATATTTGACAGTTTTTTTTTAGACTCATCTCAACAAAAGGGAATGGATTTTACACGAAACGGAATGGAGATAGTCAACATTTGCTAATACCATGTATTTGAGATAAATTATACACTCACGACAAATAATTCTGAGGAATGATTTTGCCGTGAGTGTTTTTTTGTGTACCTTTGCAATAGCAAAATGTCAAAGGCCAAAAGTCAAAAGCCTTTGTCCTTAGACTTTAGTCCTTAGTCTTTATACAAAACTATGAACATTAAACCCATAGCATATTTCCGTTCGCCATTGACGAGCAAGTTTGGTATTCCGCGCCAGAGTGGTGTGGTAAAGGATCTTGTTGGTGAGATTGTATTCGAGAAGGAATTCTCTTCACCAGATGCCATACGAGGCCTTGAAGGCTTCGACTATATCTGGCTAATCTGGGGATTCTCCGCCAACAAACACGCGTCAAATGGTCTCACCGTCAGACCTCCACGCCTTGGAGGCAACGAAAGACTTGGAGTTTTTGCTACAAGATCACCGTTCAGGCCTAACCCGATTGGTCTTTCTTGCGTGAAATTAGTATCACAAAACGATAGAGCCATTATCGAATCGGCTCCCTCCCTACGGGGGAAGTCCGATGTTGATAACATCGGAGTATGTGCCAGGGCGGGGGGAGAGGCCGTACTTTTAGTTTACGGTGCCGACCTTATGGACGGCACACCGATCTACGATATCAAGCCTTACATTCCCTATGCAGATGCCCATCCAGATGCCCGTGGTGGATTCACAGACAACAATGACTGGCAGCCTCTCGAAGTAATAATCCCAGAGGAAATAGCCAAGACATTCACTGCAACAGAACTTTCATCGCTCAAAGGCGTACTTTCGCAAGACCCGCGCCCACAATACCACGATGACCCAGAACGTATCTACGGAATGCCATTTGCAGGAAGGGATGTGAAGTTCAAGGTCAACGGCAATATCCTTATGGTTATCAAATTCTAGCCCACACAATTAACTAGTGTGGGCTAGAATTTGAATTTATTATTTTACGAACTTCTTGCCGTTCTTTACGTATATTCCCGGCTTGAGGTTATTCTCATTCACCTTTCTGCCGTTAATGTCAAAGATCTGGGTGTTAGGTGATGGGTGTTGGATATTTGCTATGCCTGTTGTCTCTTCTTCATCCAGAACCTTGATAGAGATAGACTTCGCAGCATTATTTACGCTATATTTAGAATAATCACGCGATTCCACCTTCATATACCAGCGGAAAGGCTTAAGGCCATTAGAGCCATCGCTTTGAATCAGCTTGCCACCACCCATACCGTAATAGTTGTTTGCTATCATTGTTTCTGAAGGGATAGGGCTGTAAGTGCCAGTAATGGTGAACTTTGCCATAGTGGTAGAGCAATCCACGCTTCCACCCTCAGCAGCATATATAGTCGTGTTTTTTGCGGATATCGTCTTCTCGCCAGCTGTCTTTGCCCTAATGAGATAAGGAATGTTAGGCTGGGTTGAGCCGCTCTTCATCTTTATTATCTCCATTACTGTCTCGTCAATAACGCCATCCTCATCATTATCATTCTGACGGACAGTATTGATATAAGCCAACTCGAAATCATCCTTCAAATCCTCATAATTCAGAGAGAAAGGAAGATATATTGCCTGCCAGTTCACATTAGTGAAATTTCGGGTATAAGTAATCTTGCCGTACTGTCCTGTTGGAACGTCTGCAAGAGGCTCACCGTCCTCGATATGATATTCACCTCCCATGAATCTGAAGGAAACGGTCTGATCCTCATTCTTCACGATATTGGTGATAGGGAAAGACTTCGCCATATCACTACCTGAGTAGTTTTTGAAAGATTCTACGGAAGTAACCTCCTGTAAACCCGGATAAATATCACCTTTCAAGCTCTGAGTGAAATCATTCGATCTCCTAGATGATATATTACCATCAGCAGGTAGTAAAGTAATGTTTGGATGTCCGTAGGTATTATTAGGTGTCATACTGAAACCATCAGGAGAAGAGGTAATGTGCATGATAAGCATACCATTACCATACTTCTTATTTAGATAGTAGTTCCACCCATCGTAGCCTGAATGCTCGATTGTGTAGTACTCATATGGGTCAGCTGGATTAGTAATCCTATAAGCCTTTCCACCCTTGTTACGTGGTACGAGAGTGATATTCTGCGCCTCGGTAATCTCCTCAGCATCTTCCCATCCTAAATATTCACGCTCCCACGTGGTATATTGGCATGGCCACATTCCATTAAAGATATTCTCACCACCATCCATAATATCCCAGTCCTCAGGACCGCAGTTGTCGTAATCAACATTGCCATTTATATCCATCGGCTCAGTTTTCAAAGTCCAGTAAAGATCAGGAAGTCCAAGACCATGACTCATCTCATGACAGAAAACGCCAATACCAGCACGTATTGGTTCTTTCACATAAATGCTTGCATCCGCAGCCAACTCATTAGTTACACCTATCACATTGACAATTTTGTTATCCCTTGTTCTGATTGCTCTATCCCCCCAGCAAGCAGGCCACGCGTCATTTCTGTTACCGCTGAGGTTTGCACCTGTACCGGCATAGAGAACATAAACGAGATCCACATAACCGTCATTGTTGCTGTCATACTGCGAGAAATCGATATCAGCATCAGCACATGCTACAGCCTCCGTTAGCAAATCATTGGTATTGCCTTTAGCCTTACCATAATAATCGTGATTATTGATAGTCTCATAAGGACCATAAAGGTCGAATACAGGAGTGAACTTTCCATTACTAGCATCTATGAAATACTGACGAACAGAGCTGTAACCCAGATATTTTGTCTCATCGCTGTAAGGAGTTTTTGTCGTTCCATTGAAATACTCCTCAAATACCTCGTACAATTTTTCCTTATCACCATTACCAAGGACAAACTTCTTGTCGGTATAGTTCATCAGAATGATAGGAATGTGAATTTCACCCATGTGAGGACAAAAAATATTTTTATCAAGCTTATCTACCGCCTTCTTCCTCTTTATTACAGAATTATCCGCCTCTACGAAAAAACTATCCTTGTCTTGAGCTTTAATCAAGTTTGTCTCTTTTGTCGAACGATCAGAAGCGTCATGTGCCAAGACTCCTGTACTTACAAGTTCACCTTTGTTTACTGATGCGACATAATAAGCAGACCCGTTTCGTACAAGAAGTACTCCGTCTGTTGTCTGATACCATGAAAAATCCTCGTCACCAAGAAGCTGGATAGTAACAGCCTTTCCGTCAGGCTGAAGCACAAGCATAGGAGTTCCAGCAGATTTAGCAGCCCATATATTCAGACTGCAACATAGCATAATTAGAAATAGTAATTTTTTCTTCATCTTTTATGAAATTATATATAAGAAAATAGGTTATATAAGTTCTCTTTAATTCGTTTTGATATGCAAAAATAATAATATTTTTCCAAATCTACAAGAAATAATATTGTTTTTACAAACCTTAACACGCCGTAAATATTCCGTTATTTCTCCGATGTAAATACCATTAAAATACCATTAAGATACCATTAAATATGGTATTTAAATGGTAATTAAAGTGTTTTTTATATGTATTTATATTGGATTTTCATTGGAGGAAGAGCTATGGCTCTTCGTTAGATTTTCCTACATATCCCCAAAAGCCGCCACAGGAAGGAATGTCAAATTCAAGGTTGAAGGCATAACCCTTATGGTTACTGGCACAGAATAAGCCAACACAAAACAAAGACGGTGAACGTTTCGTTCACCGTCTATTGTTGTTCTCTATCACAAAAACGCCTCCCACTACTCAACGAATGGGAAATACTTCTTAATTTCTTCATTCAGTTTATCTGGACCGCATTTAGCCAATATCTTTCCTTCTGGTGAAATGAAGATGAAACGCTCTTCCTTTGGGAAATATGTACTCATAATTTCTTCGAATGGAGCTGTTTCGTTCAAACCGAGTTCCAACCAATCCTCACGTGGAAATTCTTTGTCATCAAACATTTGCTTGGGACTTATAGCGAGGGTAACGATATCAAATTTATCTGCATATTTCTTGTAGAGTTCCTTGAGGATTTCTTTTGGCCTGTCTAATATGGCGCCTGTACAAGCCTTACGGGCGCTTTCAAGCAATAGAAACTTTCCTTTTCCTGCATATTCCATAATGCTATGAGGCTTTCCGTCGTGGTCGTTGAGAGTGAAATCCTTTACCTGATCACCAGCTTTTAGAGGTTTGATTTCAGGGTAGAGATATTTCTTAACAAAGTAAATACTCTGACTCATGTAATCCTTTGGAACCTTTGCAAAGAGTTCACGGCAAATATTCATTTTCTCCTCATCATCAGAATAATACGCATCCTGTGAAATCGTTGTCAGTTCATTCTCGTAACTTGGACTAAAATCCCTATTCTTTAGGAATTCTGACATGACAGCAAAATATTTTGGTTGCAAAGCCTTTTGCTGCTTTGCTATTCTATGAGCTTCATCAGATGCTGCTTTTGCCTTCTTTTCGTCTTTTGCATCATACTGGGCCTCATACATTTTTGCGCTTGCTGCATTTATCTGAGCATTTAATGCAAGGTAATCAGCCAGTTTCTCCTTCTTGTATTTTTTATATATATTGGCTTCTTTCTGGTCGGGATGACCATTTTCTGCTGTCCATTCTTCTGCCTCCATTCCATTACCTGTTATCACAGTCTTCATACCTGGATTTAATTTGACATTCAGCATAGAACCATATTTGTTAACTTGTATATAACAGTCATCTCCTGCAGGAATTGCCTTCTCGAAGTGGAATTTTCCGCCTGTGACAGTAGTTATGGTATCAGGTTTGTATGCTCCTTGATGTTCGCGAATTGGAAGAGCCAAATAAACAACTGTACCATCAGGAACATTCGTCACTGTTCCGTCAAATACACAAATAGAATCATTGGCAGAGGTCTTAGTTCCCTGTGCCCAACCACTCATAGCACATAGCATGAGCATGGAAGTAATAATCGATTTCTTCATAGAGTTTGTTTTTGTTATAAATTATTTTTACTGTTTTATCAACCATTTATACTTATAAAGACGCAATTTCAGAAAAATAGATTTAAATTTTCCACATTTTTTCAAAAAAAACTTTTTCGTCTATATTGTGCAAAGGTAATAATAATTATTCTAAATCAGCAATAAATTGTGTGTGTTTTTGCAATTCTTAACTCATCCCATTCTTCCACTATTCTCCCTCTTTTCTCCTCTATTCCTCCTATGATAATACCATTATAATACCATTATATTACCATTATAATACCATAATAATACCATTAACTATTGTATTATTATGGTAATATAATTGGATTTTATATGTATTTATATCGGATTTACTTCGGAGGAAGAAAGAAGGATCTACGTTAGATTTTCCTACATACCCCAAAAGCCACCGCGGGAAGGATAAAAATTCAAGGTTGACGGCAACACACTCATAGTTACTATAGAATAACCCAACACAAAACGAAAACGGAGAATATTTCGTTCACCATCTTATTGCAGCGCGACAAATACAGGCTATACCTAAAGAAATCTCTCCTAAAATTTGGCAATTAGGATATTTGTTTGTATTTTTGCAAACGAATAATATCATATATATTATACTAATAACTATTTGTAAGAAAAATCTATGTTCGAAAAACTTGCGTTTGGTACCATTGCCTTATTCATGGCTTGTAAAGTGTTCGCTGTCCAACTGTCTCCTCAGGAAGCGTTGGCACGTATGAACAACACCCAATCACTATCAAAGGGCTTTGTTTCTGACAAGACTCCTATGCAACTGGCATACACGTCTTCATTCAATGGAAACAACACCTACTAT
>CACZCN010000046.1:0-23498 GCA_902779665.1 uncultured Prevotellaceae bacterium
AGTAACAGGTAACAATAAGGATTTTAGTGCATGCCAAAATTTTACTGAATCTTTCTAAGGAGTTTATATACCTTATTATATATAGAAATAATAAATATAGGGCAGCAGTTTACACTATTTTTCTTATTGTTACCCGTTACCTGTGACTAACACTTTTTTCCGGGATTATGAAATATAGGGCTTACCGGAAAAACAGAAAATCCGAAATGCTATGTTTCAAGCACTTCGGACTTGCTTTGTGCCGTTAGCGGACACCAATATTTTTTTTGATATAATCGTGATTTCGGGTTGGAGGTGTTCAAATTATAGGGCATAAAAAAAGGATCAGTAGAAACTCACGTCTCGGCTGATCCTCCAAAACTTTTATTTGATTATGAAAGGGGGAAACATTGTTATAAATTATTCTTCTTTCGGGGCTACTCTTATGAGTAGCGGAGTATCTGACCTGGGCGAACCTTAACGTCGCGTGTCAGATGATTGAGCTTGCAGAGTTGTTCAACGGTTACACCGCGACGCTTGGCAATGCCGTAGAGTGTTTCGCCTGACTTAACCTTGTGATAACGGGTCTCTGTGTACTGGCGAACCTCGCTTTCAGCAATTTCCTTCTGTTCCTCTACATTCTCTGTCTCCTCAGGAGCGCCCTCAAGTCGTATTGTCTTGTTGACTGCAACAGACTCATCCTCATAGTTGCTCTTACGGAACATATAATAGTCGGCTGTCACGTCCTGATTGACGAAATCGAAGAGCAAAGCAGGATTAAGCGCTACACCACAGAGACGTGTCTCAAAGTGAAGGTGTGAACCTGTGCTTCGACCGGTGTTACCACCAAGACCAATAGGCTGACCAGCCTTTACTGTTTCATTCTCATCTACCAACCAGTCACTCATGTGACCGTATATTGTCTCAAGACCGTTAGGATGGCGAATAACGAGGAACTTACCATATCCACGAGCCTCGTATCTCTTTACGCGAACCTTTCCTGAGAAAGCTGCACGAATAGTATCACCAATATAGACCTTAACGTCAAGTCCCTTGTGCATACGTCTCATACGGCCGAGTTTACGCATTCCCATCTCACTTGTGATGACCCTGCTGGTCGTTGGCATACAGAAATTCTTCAAGCTAATTCTAAACGAGTCAGGAAGTTCTGTCTGCTTGTGAGCGTATGTATTATCCCAATCTTCATACAGCTGAGAAGCTGGGTTTTGAAGTGATTCCCTTTCTATTACCGTCTTTAATGCTAAAGTGTCAACTGCACGCATTCTGCGATCTACTGGTGCCTGCCTTGCAAGCAAATCTTGTGCCGCGACTGGTGCTGATACCAGCATGAGCATATATGGTAGGATGAATAGCTTATATATTTCCTTTAATTTCATCAAAAATTTGTTTAGTTAATATTCAAACGCTTCCACAAATTCCCCAATAGTGGAAAAAACTGATGCAAAGATAATAAAAAAAAACGGACTAACCAAACAATTTCCAACAGAATGTCCTCATTTTTAACATTAAAGCTCTCTTTTAACATCCATTAACGGATAACGTCCGAAAAATAGTTTATTATTTCGAAAATTATTTCTAACTTTGCAATCAAAATTGCATATTTATGAATATTAACCGCATATTACCCCTCGCATTCTTGATGTGCATCAACAATTTGGCCGTTTTTGCACAATCTAAGGGAAATCCGCAGAAGGGCGGCAACTATCTGTATTGCCACATGAGCGGACGGGGGCAATGGACGGCTTACGCGGTTTCGCGTGACGGGGAAGAGTTTCACGACCTCATAGGTGGCGACTCCATTTTCTCGAGCAGGGAACTGGCGGCTATAGAAGGTGGTACGCGCGATGCGTATATATGCAGGAAGCACGATATGAGCGGCTACCTGATGGTGACTACCGACATGAACAACTCTGCCACCAAGCGTCTGGGAAAGAAAGAGACATGGGACAACTACGGCATTAACCTATTGACTTCCGACGATCTCATTCATTGGAAATCAACGACTTTCGATTTCCGCAAGGGACTGGATATTTTCTCTGACACCAAGACCGAGAAAGACCGAGAACGTTCTGTTTATAAGGACTGGAGAACCATTAACCGTGTATGGGCTCCTCAGATTTTCTGGGATTCTGAGTATGAATGGCAGGATGGGCGCAAGGGCGGCTATTTCATTTATTACTCGCTATGGAACAGGGACGAGGAGGCATACGACCGTATGTACTACTCATACGCCGACGAGAGTTTCACCACCCTAACCCAGCCGCGTCTGCTTTTCGATTGGGGCTATGCCACGATTGATGCGGACATAAACTATGTGCCAGCCGACGGGAAATATCACATGATGATAAAGAAGGAAGGCGGTCAGCCCGGACTCTTCACTTCAACATGCAACTCTCTGACAGGCAAGTGGCCCGAGCCCGACTCAACCGACTTCGTGAACTTCGAGGGCAAGAAGAAATGCGAGGGCGTTTCAGCCTTTCAGCTTGAGGGCGACGACACATGGCGTATTGCGTATACCGAGTATTCATCACGTCCACGCAACTACAGAATCTGCAAGGCGGATAAATTCATGCGCAATTTCTCCGACCCTAAAAATATAATAGGTATAGCCGCTCCTCAGCACGGTTCTTTCATGCGAATAACCGACGAGGAATACGACCGACTGGTCAAGGCTTTCCCTATCATTTCAGAAAAGAAATAAAACAATGACACAAGAAAACATCAATAACGAAACGTCTGTTTCTATGCCTTCCGAAGAAAAGGTAGCGCTCAAGCCGGCATCTTCCATGCTGGTTCTGTTTACGACTTTCTTCCGTATAGGGCTCTTCACCATCGGCGGAGGATATGCCATGATTCCACTGATCGAGGCAGAGATAGTGAACAAGCATAAATGGATTGGCAAGACCGAGTTCCTTGACCTGATAGCAATAGCACAATCATGCCCTGGAGTATTCGCAATCAACATTTCCACATTCATAGGCTATAAGAAACGCCATACCGCAGGAGCCCTTTGCTGTGCCCTCGGAACGGCTTTGCCTTCATTCCTTATAATATTGCTGATTGCAATGTTCTTCCACAACTTCCAAGACGTGCCTTGGGTGGCAAGCGTCTTTGCAGGCATACGACCAGCCGTTGTGGCGCTTATCGCCGTACCTACTTGGAATATGGCTGTACGAGCAAAGATCACTTTCATCAATTGCTGGATACCTTTCATAACAGCCGTGCTCATCTGGGCATTAGGCGTTAATCCTATATACATAATCCTTGCTGCCGGCATCGGAGGTTTCCTTTACGGGCAATTCATCAAGCCAACAGAATAAGCATTTCATGAAATTATGATATTCCTGTCACTCTTCTATACATTCTTTATGATAGGCCTTTTCGGATTCGGAGGAGGCTACGGAATGATTTCCCTAATTCAATCACAAGTGGTGTACGAGCACCATTGGATGACATCGGCGGAGTTCACCAATATAATCGCTATCTCACAGATCACCCCGGGACCGATAGGCATCAACACAGCCACATACTGCGGATACACAGCCGTTTATAACCTCACAGGCGACACTTGTCTTGCCATGTTAGGATCATGCACAGCCACATTCGCGCTTATGTTCCCATGCTTTGTGCTGATGATTGTGATTAGCAAACTGTTCATGAAATACATGAACACAAGTCTTGTGCAGAGCATTTTCCTCGGACTACGACCAGCCGTTGTAGGACTTCTTGCCGCCGCTACCCTACTCCTTGCCAACAAGGAGAATTTCTCAACTCCAGACAATCCTTGGCAGTTCTATATCTCTATATTCCTCTTTGCCGCTACATTCGTAGGAACAAAATGGGTAGGTATCAATCCTATTAGGATGATACTCTATGCGGCATTCGCAGGATTAGTGCTTTTATAGCGCATTCTTTCATGTGTGCGCACACAAAAGATTGATATTAATCAAGTAAAAGCACATTAGGACAAAAAAAACGCATTTTTGTTTGCGCACACAAAAAATTAGTCGTACCTTTGCACTCGGAAATCAGAAACAAGCGAAAGCTTACATCTGAATCCTTAGCTTCTTATCGTCGAAAGGAAAAAAGAAGTAAGAACTTCCGGAAACATTCCTCAGACGATTCAAAAAGATTGTTTAGGTTAGTAGAATAATAGATTTAGGTTTTAGTTATTAGGTTAAAGATTGTTTGACTCTTGGATAGCATAAGAAGGACCGCGAGGTCGTTCTTTGAATTTAGAAAAGGATTTTAGTTAAACATATTTTTTTCAACACCCCACCAGTCGTGAGACCAGTGGGGTGTTTTTTTGATATGTGCAATATGACATTTTTGTACAAATTGTGTTTTTTAACATTCTCCATGAGCAATTTTTCAAATATTTTTTGTATATTTGCACTCGTTTCATACTTGCAGCTCGGCTTTACCAGCCACATAGCATAATGAAGATATGTTTTTGAAATCTGGTATATTAACGAAAAGGATATTACAGACAATAACGTGCTTGATGTTGATATCATGCATTATGGTTTCGTGTAGCGAGGATTCTTCTGATTATTCACAGAATGTTCGCTATGTGAAGAAATTCAACGTAATCATTCCTGATTTGTTAATAGGCGATGAAACAACAAGGATGTCGGCTGTAAGAGAGGATTCAAGTATTCTGCTTTTGCCGGAAACAAATGATTCGATTGGAGTTTTTACTAATGAAGGTTTCCATATTGGATTCTCTTTGACAAATGAAGCGGTTTTCAAACGTGCACTATTAGGAGGAAAAAGCTTGATACTGAAAGATTCTGCTACTTTTTCCGCTTATTACCCGTATGTCAGTCAATATAATTTGGATAAATCCGACATTCCAATGAGAATGAACGAACAGACACAGAACGGGAATGGTAATAGCGATCACATTGGCTATATGGCAGCTATTAATGCGAAAGCGGATGAGGAAGACTGTGTAACATTTACATTCCAGCATTTGACAGGCGTTTTACATCTGCAATTTGCCATGCCCAATGCTGCTAATATCAGAAAAGTATTATTGCTGAGCAATGGCAGTTTTACTACTGAGGCGATATTGAATTTGAGAGACAGCACAATAAAAGCAAAGAACACATCGACTGTACAAACCCTGAATTTGAGGAATGTTTCCGTAGAAAAAGATCAGAAATTAGAGCTATATCTGAATATTTTGCCAGTAGATCTAAGCGGTAAAAGGGTTCATGCGAAGATTTATGATGATAACGGGATATGCTACACAGCCACATGGGAAGGCAAAGACTACAAGGCTGGAACTATATACAAAATCGAAAAAAATGCAGAGATTGATGTTGCCATGAACTCTGGATTGCCTATTATTTTCATAGACACCCCGAACAATGCAAATATAGAAAGCAAAACCGAGTGGATGGAAAAAACATCCATTTCCATTATTGATACAGACGGAACGCTGGATTACTGTAGCAGCAAACTGCAAATACGAGGACGCGGAAACTCCACTTGGTATTTTCCAAAGAAACCGTATGCCCTGAAATTGGACAACAAGGCAGAGATTTTGGGTATGCCAAAACATAAACGTTGGTGTTTGTTGGCAAACTGGATGGATAGAACCCTGATGCGAAATGACGTGAGCTTCCAGATTTCAAGGCAGACAGGATTGGCTTGGACACCGCGAGGACTGTTTGTTGAAGTCGTAATGAATGGCAATCATATAGGCAATTACTATCTCTGCGAGCAAATCAGAGTGGATAAGAATCGAGTGAATATTACCGAGATGGAATCAACTGACATTAAAGGAGATGCCATTACCGGTGGTTATTTGGTTGAACTTGATACTTATTTCGACGAGGTGAATAAATTCCATTCTGCCATAGCAAATATGCCATATCAGTTCAAGGAGCCTGATGAGGATGTTCTACAGCCAAAACAGATGGCTTGGTTCGAAGGCTACATCAAAGAAATGGAATCAAAATTGTATGCAAACGATTGGTTGGTCAATCGTGAATATGCGAACTATATGGACTTAAATTCTTTCGTTGACTGGTGGTTCGTACATGAGTTGGCCGACAACAGAGAACCTGGCCACCCTAAGAGTTCATACATGTACAAGGACAGGAATGGAAAACTGACAGCCGGACCTGTATGGGACTTTGACTGGGAAACATTCAAGCCAAACAGAGCGAAATCATACAGCATCAAAAATTTCATCTATTATGGACGTTTGTTCGAAGATCCAGTCTTTGTTTCCATAGTCAAGGAAAGATGGGCGTTGCACAAGTCCAAGTTCGATAATATCCCAGATTATATCAGAACGGTTGCAGCAAAGATAAAGAAGTCAAATGAAACAGACAAGACTATCTGGCCAATGGGTAGTACGGTAAATGGTGATGATGATATGACATTTGACGAGGCTGTTGAACGTATGATTACGGCTTACAAGACAAAACTCCAATGGTTAGACGCGAAAATCGGAGGCATGTGATTTGTATTGCGGCATCCAAAGGTTTCAAGTATCAGGAACGAGGTGATTCCTATATGCCGCCCCTTTACCAAGGAACCAAACTCGGTGAAAGTCCCATTATAGAACGGAGGTTCATCGAGTTAGGCTTAGAGGAAAAAAGAAGGATATTCCCTGCATTTCCCCACCAACCGTGAGACCTATGGGGGGATGTCTTTTCTATCCCCGACTCCTCCTATGCTCCTCTTACGTTACTCTTGTGCTGCTCTTCTTTAACTCTTCTTTAACTCTTCTTTTCTTCCCATGTTCCTCCGTTGATCCTCCGTACCAAAGTCGGTGCAAAGTCGGTGCAAAGTCGGTGAAGGAGCGATTTTAGAGCGGAGAAGCATCGAGCTTTGTACGGAGAAGCAACGGAGGATCAGACTAAGCGCATATAAAAAAATCGAGCACTCTGAGGAATAAGTTTTCTTTAATGGCATTTTTCTTCTATAATTGATAAAGTGCAAGGAAATTTCGTCTAATAGGAAAATTGCAAAAGAAATATTTGGATGTATCATAAAATTTGTATAAATTTGCAGCCGTTAATTGTGATATAAAAGACAATAAATACCATAACAGAAATGAAGAAAATCATGTTTTTCGCTTGCATGATGGCATCTGCAATGATGGCTAATGCACAAGAAGTGGACAAGGAAAAAGTACAGACTCAGGCAGAGGCTGCTGCCGAAGCAAAGAAAGCTTTGAAAGAAGTGGATACTGGGGATAAGATCTGGAAATTCTCTGGAGTTACAGGTCTTAATGCTGCTGCTACAAGTCTTTCAAACTGGGCTGCCGGTGGTAACGACAACATAAACGGCGTGATATTCGGTCGTCTGCGTCTGCTGTACCACAAGGACAAGATTGCATGGGACAACAACCTTGACTTGGAGTATGGTATGTCATACATCGATCAGAAGGACGATAAGGTACAGAAGTCAAGTGACCGTATAAAATTCAACTCAAAAGTAGGTTACGAGTTCGCGCCAAAATGGTTTGCTGCGGCTCTTCTCGGCTTCAACACCCAGTTCGCACTTGGTAGAAGCTACGAAGGCAAGAACGATGACAACCCTATCATTTCAAAGTTCTTTGCTCCTGCCTATACAGACGTATCTATCGGTATAGACTGGAAGCCTAACGATATTTTCTCAGTATATATGTCTCCAATCGCAGGTCGTTTCACAACCGTATCTGTCAGCAAATCAATGAACAGAGAGTACCAAGATCTCTATCCATTGGCTGATGGAGGTTTGGAGCGTGTTCTGAAAGAGAAGTATGCCGTTTGGAAATATGACGACAATAACAATAAGGACTTCAGTAGCAACACTCGCGCAGAGCTTGGTTTCTCGGTTAAAGCTGCTATGAACTATTCAATAAAGGATTTGAAAGTCACTTCAACTCTCGGTCTTTATACCCCTTACGCAAGTGATAGAAAGAAGATTGACATCAACAAAGACGACCCTGAGAAGGCACCGGTTTGGCGCCACAGGGACAACAACCGCTGCATAGGCAACTTCGATGTGGATTGGGATCTGGCTCTTTCATATCAGCTCTTCAAATGTCTGCAAATGACATTCTCTACATCTATGAAATACTACAATGGAGTAATGATTGCCGACAAAGACGGTAATGAGGCAGAGCGCCTTCAGTTCAAAACCATTCTCGGTGTAGGTGTAGGATATAACTTCTAAGTGAAAAGTTTAGAGTGAAGAATTATAGTTCGCTTTTGCCGTTTAGGGAAAGCCCATTTTGAGTCAAACAAATCACATTTAATAATTAAAACTTAAAATTTTTATGACGATGAAAAAGATTTTTTCAATTCTCAGCCTTGTGCTGATGTTCGCGTGCTGTAACTTTGCATTGACCTCATGCAGTAGTGATGATGATGATGATGATAATGACAATGACGTTGATGGCGTGGTTATCAAAAATCTCGTTGGAACTTGGAAGGACACCACATACGTTCCAGGTCTTGAATATGGATTCACATTCAATGCGGATGGTACATATTTATATTACTCGAAGTTTATTACACCTAACACCGACGATGGCACTGTACTAGACGAAGAAGGATGTATGCTTAAACACAAAGGAACATATATTGTTTCCGAAGACAAATTAGAATTAACCCTTAAACAGGAATATGGATGCTATCCTACTAGGAGAAAAAAACCAGATGCAGAATGGGAGGAAGATGTTCGCACTGGAACAAGTACCATTGAATGGATAGACAGCAACGTTATACTATTCCATCCTAATGACGACATGCCAGACTTGAAGTTGCAAAAAGTAAAATAACGCAAATTTCAACAATTTCAAGATTAACACGCCTTTGGTGCTGGAAACATACAATAATTCTTCACTCTTCACTTTTATTCGCTCTGACTCATCAAGCTAAAGTGAGTCTCTCTTAACTAAACAATAGAGCGACTTCAGTTCAAGACCAGCCTCGGTGCAGGTGTGGGATACAACTCCTAAGTAAAGAGTGAAGAATATAAGTTCGCTTTTGCCGTTTAGGGAAAGCCCATTTTGAGTCAAACAAATCATATTATTATAATTAAAACTTAAAATTTTTATGACGATGAAAAAGATTTTTTCAATTCTCAGCCTCGTGCTGATGCTCGTGTGTTGTAACTTCGCGTTGACCTCATGTGGGGATGATGACGAAGACGAAACAACAGAAAAGAATGTTAATAGTAAAATTATTGGCACTTGGGAGTCATTTGATCCACAACATCCGGACATTGAACAAGGCCCATTTTCGATATATTTTTTATATACATTCAATGCAGACGGAACATTTATAAGAGCCATACAAGGCATCAATTATGCAGGAACTGACGTGGAAGGATATATGTTGAAATTAAAGGGTACATATACTTTTTCAGACGATAAATTGATCCTAAACGGAGAACAGAGATACTGTCCGGCTATAGCAGAAGACCCATATAATGCTCAATGGCAAGAAGATAAATGGACTGAAACATGCACCATTGAATGGCTAAATGGCTACACCGTTATGCGAATCCATTCTAGTGATGAGCAGCCGAATGAGAGTAATACTTATAGAAAAAGGAAATAATTTGAATCCAACAAATTCAAGGCAAACACGCCTTTGGTGCCGGAACGGATAATAATTCTTCACTCTTCACTTTTATTAGCTCTGGCTCATCAAGCTAAAGCAAGTCTCTCTTAATTAAACAATAGAGCGACAAAAATCAAGAAACGAGGGAAAATTGATGTTATTTTGAGAAAAAACTCAGAAAAAATTTTGTCAATCAACAGAAAATAAGTACCTTTGCACCCGCTTAGCGTTGTATTAGGGTGAAGTGTGCCCGAAAAGAAGCAGGCAAAGAACATTTTAAACAGTCGAATGAAACCAGACAAAAAACAAGCAAACAGCAAACAGCAGTACCGCATAAACGAGCAGATTCGTGTTCGTGAGGTACGTATCGTAGATGAGGACGGCTCTTCAGTAATGCCAACCCGTCAGGCTTTAGACATCGCACGTCAGAAAGGCGTTGACCTCGTAGAGATTTCACCAAACGCACAGCCACCTGTTTGCCGTATCATCGACTACTCTAAGTTCCTTTACCAGCAGAAGAAGCGCGCTAAGGAGATGAAGCAGAAGCAGGTTAAGGTCGAGGTGAAGGAAATCCGTTTCGGACCTCAGACTGATGACCACGATTACCAGTTCAAGCTCAAGCATGCCAAGGAATTCCTCGAGGAGGGCAACAAGGTTCGTGCCTATGTATTCTTCCGTGGACGTTCTATTCTCTTCAAGGAACAGGGTGAGGTTCTCCTTCTCCGTTTCGCAAACGACCTTGAGGAGTGTGGTAAGGTAGAGCAGCTTCCAAAGCTCGAAGGCAAGAAGATGTTCCTCTTCCTCGCTCCAAAGAAGGCTGCACAGGCAAAGAAGAGCCAGCAGAAGATGGACCGCGAACGTCGTGAGGCTGAAGCCAAGGAGGCAAGCAAGCAACAGGCAGAGTTGAATGAAGTAGAGACTGAGACACCAGCAAACGGAGGTCTCTTCGCCAATATTAAAGGTGGCGAGGAAGTTCTCAAGAAGCTTCAGGACTCAAACGAAGAATAAGGAAAAGAGAGTGCGTAACGCCGGGTATATGCGTTGCCACCATTAATTAATAACAAATTAAACAAAACAAAAAAAATGCCAAAAGTTAAGACAAACTCCGCTGCAAAGAAGCGTTTTTCTTTCACCGGAACAGGTAAGATCAAGAGACGTCATGCGTTTCACAGTCACATTCTGACTAAGAAGACCAAGAAGCAGAAGAGAAACCTTCTCGGTTCTACTATCGTTGATGGTACTAACACAAAGCAGGTTCGCGATCTGTTGTGTCTCCGCTAATCTTATTGTCGAACATTTTTGAAAAAGTTAAAAAATTATGCCACGTTCAGTAAATCATGTTGCTTCTCGTACTAAGAGAAAGAGAATTTTGAAGCTTACTAAGGGTTACTTTGGTGCCCGTAAGAATGTTTGGACAGTAGCCAAGAACACTTGGGAAAAGGGTCTTACATACGCTTATCGCGATCGTAAGAACAAGAAGCGCACATTCCGTGCTCTCTGGATTCAGCGTATCAATGCTGCTGCCCGTCAGGAAGGTCTGAGCTACTCAGTTCTCATGGGTCTTCTTCACAAGGCTGGTATCGAGATCAACCGCAAGGTGCTTGCTGACCTCGCTGTCAACAACCCACAGGCTTTCACAGCCATCGTAAACAAGGTAAAGTAAGAAAAAAGTATTTTTTACTACCATACCTTAACCGCAAGAGTCACAAAAACGCGACTTTTGCGGTTTTTTTGTATCAAATTACAATATTTAAGAAAAAAAACTTGCGATTCTCATAAAAAAAATATAAATTTGCAGTCGATTGTACAACAAATTATTTTTAACAACAAATCAAATAGCCTATCGAGACAACATTTACTTACAAATTTTTAAACGATAAGAAAATGAAGAATCTCAATACGATGACCAACGAAGAACTGGCCATCAGCTATATGGAAGGTAATAACCGCGCCTTCGATATGTTGCTTCAGCGCACACAAGATGCACTGTTCACATATATCCTATTTGTTGTGCATGACAATGACACAGCCAACGATATTTTCCAAGAGACTTTTGTGAAGGCTATCATGTACCTTCAAAAAGGCCGATATACCCCTACGGGTAAGTTTAGTGCATGGATGATGCGTATCGCCCATAATGCCATTATGGACTGGTACCGACGTCAGAAGCAGTTCAACCTGATTGATGTTAACGAGGCCAACGACCTCTCTAACATCTCAAGCGAAGACCTTCTCGACACAAGCAAGGAGGCTGACTTCGTGAACAAGCAGGTGCTCTGCGATGTAAAGAAACTCATGGAATTCCTTCCAGCTACACAGCGCGAGGTGGTTTTCATGCGCTACTATCAGGAGATGTCGTTCAAGGAGATTGCCGAGACAACAGGCGTAAGCATCAACACATCTCTCGGACGTATGCGCTATGCCCTTATCAATATGCGCAAGCTCGCACGACAGAACTCTATTGAATTGGAAATGGTATAAAATAGGGAATATCTATACAGACAAAAAACAAGCGCGAAGATACAAAGAGCCATCTTTATATCTTCGCGTTTCTATTTTTATTACTTTCTATTTTTCCTTACAAAGCCTTCAATGAACTGATTGTTGCAATCGGATCCTCTGACTTAAAGACATAACTGCCAGCGACAAGAACATCTACCCCAGCCTCTACAAGCTGCGGACCTGTCTCGCCATTCACTCCACCATCAACCTCAATAAGAGCGTACGAACCCGTTCTGTTTATGAGTTCACGAAGTCGCTTTACCTTGTCTATCGTATTCTTGATAAACTTCTGACCGCCAAATCCAGGATTCACACTCATAAGCAGCACCATATCCACATCCTTGATGATATCCTCAAGAACACAGACCGGAGTAGCAGGATTCAGAGTAACGCCAGCCTTCATACCTGCATCATGAATCTCCTGAACAGTACGGTGCAGATGCGGACAAGCCTCATAGTGCACGTTCATCATCATAGCACCGAGCTTGGCTGTCTGCTCAATATAGTTCGCAGGAGAGTTTATCATATAGTGAACATCCAGTTTCTTCGTACATGCCTTGGCTACAGCCTCCAGAACAGGGAAACCGAAAGAAATATTTGGCACGAAGGAACCATCCATCACATCCAGATGAAGCCATTGAGCCTCACTGTCATTAATCATCTCAATCTCGCTATCAAGATGCAAGAAATCAGCAGCAAGGAGAGATGGAGAAACGATTGTCATATCTAAATACTTACTTTTTTCTAACCTTTTAGGATATTAATTACGGGCATAATCAGTTAAGGCAGAACACCTGATATTGTCCACCTACCTTCATAACACGGCATGAATACGCAATCTGCTTGATTATGCTGATTGTTTTCTCTGATGGGGAAGAAGTTTCCAGAGTAAAGAAATGCTTCATAGGCACGGGGTAAAATTAAACTTTGAATTGATTTATAACACAATAATAACGCACCGGCATTCCTTTTTATTATGTAACTAACAAAAAAAAGTCTAAAGTCCGCTTACGAACCTTAGACTCTTTCAACCTCTTAGGCTATCTGGCTGCGCCATTAAAGCAATGCAGAGAATTTCTCTACAAGCTTTGGCTTATTTGCTGCGCCAACGAGCTTGTCAACAACCTCGCCTCCCTTGAAGAAGAGAATGGTAGGAACATTGCGAATGCCAAGATCAGCAACGAGGTCCTCACATTCTTCTACATCACACTTGCCAACAACAACCTTACCGGCATATTCCTCAGCCAACTGACTTATAATCGGCGCTATCATTCTGCATGGTCCACACCATGTTGCCCAGAAGTCAACAACCAAAGGCAGTTCACCGTTCTTGAGTTCCTCGAAGTTCTCATTTGTTATTTTAACTTCCATAGTCTTTGTTTTTAATTATTCCTTAATAATATATATAACGACTACAAAGATACGTTTTTTTCATGAACAATCAAAATAAATCACCGTATTTTCTTTATTTCAACAGAAATTCATTACTTTTGCATGTGATTTCTCCACTGAGAAACATCAAAGCGGAAAAAAGCCTATGGCAGAGCACTACGATCTCGGCAAATGGGGAGAAGAACAAGCAGCTCTCTACCTCAAGAAGAAAGGATGGTACATCCGGCATCGCGATTGGCACGACCGACATCGCGACCTCGACATCGTGGCTATCGACCAAGACAGCAGCATCCTTTTGGTGGTAGAGGTCAAGACGCGTAGTTCTGAAGTATGGGGCAATCCCGACGAAGCCATAGACGAAGAGAAAAAGAACAATATCATTCGCGCTACCGCCGCATACGTAAGATGTTTCAGACTGGGCTATTGCCAGATACGCTATGACACAATCAGCGTAACAGGAACACCAGAAACAGGAGCTGAGATTATCCATAAGGAGAATGCCTTCGATGTCACGTCACACTTCCAATATCAGGAACAACGAAAATGGCAAAGAATGAAAAAGCCAGGAACATGGTAGCGAAATGAATAAAGAATAATGAATATCATCCATCTCAAGGAAGTCGATTCCACCAACATATATCTTCTCGATAATGCCGACAGGTTCTGCAATGATGAAATGACGGTTGCCGTAACCGACTATCAGACAGCCGGCCGAGGTATGGGAACAAACACATGGGAAAGCGAGCCTGACAAGAACTTGCTTTTCTCCATACTCATCCATCCTACATGGCTTGATCCATATATGCAGTATATTATATCTATGGCTCACGCGCTTTCTTTGTACGATGTCCTTTCCTCATACTCCGAAGACATCACAATAAAATGGCCTAACGACATTTACTGGAAACAGCGCAAGATAAGCGGAACACGCATCGACGGCAATATCAGCGCCGGAAAACTGAGTGATATGGTAATCGGAACAGGAATAAACATCAATCAGAACTCGTTCAACGGAACTGCGCCTAATCCCGTTTCCCTTACTCAGATAACAGGAAAGACATACGACCGCCAAACCATTCTGAATGATATCATCACACGCTTCAAGCATTATCTCGGCATAGCGCATGAAGAATGGACTACACAGAAAGAATGCAAGACCATTCATAGCGAATATCACCGTCACCTATTCCGCAAAGAAGGCATACACCACTACGAGGATGCCAACGGACAGTTTGATGCAAGGCTCGTGGAAGTACTCCCCAACGGCATAATGCGATTGGAGAGAACCAACGGAATAACAAGCGAATACGAGTTCAAGGAAGTGAAATTCTGCCTTGAATAAACAACGAGAATAAATAACAAACAATAATAAAAACATAAAAAAAATGAGATTCAAGAGAATACTCCTCAAACTCTCAGGCGAGAGTCTTGCAGGTGATCAGAAGCAAGGTATCAATGTTGAGCGCCTCAACCAGTACGCAGAACAGATCAAGGAAATAGCAGCTATGGGTGTACAGATCGGCATCGTCATCGGTGGCGGTAACATCTTCCGTGGCCTCACAGGTGCCGGCAAGGGCTTTGACCGCGTAAAGGGCGACCAGATGGGTATGTGCGCAACAGTCATCAACTCTCTCGCACTCTCAAGCGCATTAGGTGCTATTGGTCAGAAGAACCGCGTTCTCACAGCTATCCGCATGGAGCCTATCGGCGAGTTCTATTCAAAGTGGAAGGCAATAGAGGCTATGGAGAATGGCGAGGTTGTTATCATGAGTGCCGGTACAGGTTCACCTTATTTCACTACCGACACAGGCTCTTCTCTCCGTGGCATTGAGATCGAGGCTGACGTTATGCTCAAGGGCACACGTGTTGACGGCATCTACACAGCCGACCCAGAGAAGGACCCAACAGCTACAAAGTTCCACGACATCACCTATCAGGACGTAATCGCAAAGGGTTTGAAGGTTATGGACATCACAGCAACCGCTATGTGTATGCAGAACAACCTCCCTATCTACGTCTTCAACATGGATATCCTCGGCAACCTCAAGAAGGTTATCGCAGGAGAGGAGATTGGTACGTTGGTGCATAATTAATAACAGGCATGCGGCCTCTCCCCCCCGCCCTCTCCCGTAGAGAGGGAGCCGGAAGGCGATGGAGGTAACATATAATAAAGCGAAAAGATGGAGTTACATTTATATTGTAGCTCCATCTTTATTATGTATGATATCCTTCTCCATAATCTAAAAATTGTAACTACTCCCCCTGTGGGGGTAAGGGGGGCAGCTCCCTCTCTACGGGAGAGGGCGGGGGGAGAGGTCTCACCTCTTCTTCCTAAAAAACTCTTGCATTAACTCGCGACATTCATCCTCAAGCACACCGCTGACCACCTCTGCCTTTGGATGCAAGGCATTAGGAGCAATCTTGCGATAGCCACGCTTCTCATCGGGCGCACCATACACGATTCTTGGAATCTGCGCCCAACCGATAGCCCCGGCACACATCGGACAAGGCTCTACCGTGACATACAACGTACAATCCGTCAGATACTTGCCCCCAAGGGCATTAGCACCTGACGTGATAGCCTGCATCTCTGCATGAGCAGTAACATCACACAGAGTCTCTGTAAGATTATGCGTCCTGGCTATAATCCTTCCACGACACACAAGAACAGCACCAATAGGAATCTCATCTTCCTTTGCTGCCTGCTCTGCCTCAGCAAGAGCCTTACGCATATATTCCTCGTCAGTCATTTTCTGTTATTGTTTTCCCTTACTGCGCCAGCCTCTTCCCCATCACGGGGGAAGTCCGATATTGATAATATCGGAGTATGTGTCAGGATGTCCGCAGGGCAGAAAGGGGTCATTTCACCAATACTACCAGATACTTGCTCGTGCTCCAGAAGCTCTGCGGATTATTAATCCTAAGCACATACTGTTTGTTGGCATCCTGTAGAAGCTGATAGCTGTTTGCCGGATGCGCAGTCATTATCTTCACCGACTTCGAATAGAGCTTTATCTCCTTAACGATTCTGATATCAATCTTTGTAAAATAGTTCTTGTTGAAGTTCGATTGCAGCACCCTACCCTTCTCATAAATATTCTGGCTCTGCAACTCCTTCTTAGTGCCGAACACATACCAAGCCGTGTTGATCTGCTTATCCTGCGCAACAATAGTAGCCGCCTTGTTTGCCGACTCCTCCTTCAGCGAAGCGATGCTTGTATTGAGATTCGAAACCGTCTGGTCAAGCTCAGCAATATGAATGTCCTTCTCATGAAGCTCCGCCTGAAGCTTCTGCAACTGCGCATCATTATCCTCAAGTTGCTGAACAAGATTATCAATCACCGTCTTGAACTCATCACTACGCACACTACTCTCACGCACTTGCTGACGCAGTTTCGCGATAAGCTCACGGTTATGCTCCATCATCTCGGAGATGTCACGTATATTCTCCCTGATCTGTTCGGTCTTATTCGCCGTCTCACCGCTCTTTATGACCGACATCCTACCCTCAGCCGCATTAATAAGCCTGAATCCCTCCTGAATCTCATTCATTGTGCCGAGGATATCATTTATCTCCCTGTCCTTGTAGTCGATAATCTGCTGAAGCGAGTCGCGCACCGCATTGTCCTTATCCACAACAGGCGCATTTCCCTTCTCCTGACACGAAGCCAGAAGCATCACAACCGCCAATATGGATAAAAACTTTCGCAACATCAAATTAAATTATAAAATGAAAAATGATAAAATCAGATCCGCAAGTTTTAAATTGTCTGGAAGACAGTACTTTTAGTAACCCCGTACATACGAGTGCAACGAGGATGTGCGGGGACAAACCGGAAAACCTTCTTCTGTCTGGAAGACAGTACCTCGCAACTGTCATGCTGTTGAGCCTTGCGAATAAAGGTAGTGTAAAGCCAATCAGGTACAGCCTTCCAGGCTGACAATGATGGTTTCCGCTTTCTATCCGAGGGCATCCTCTCCTTCGTCGATTATGCACCTCGGTAACTCATAGTGTTGCCTTCCAGGCAATTCTGAATTCCGAATCATGAATAAAATGAAAATAATAAAATACGTATTACATCCCAACGTTCAGGCGTAACTTGTATTGTTCATTTTTCACTTTTCATTTATTCATTATCAATTATTAATTATTCATTCACTACGAAACCTCGCCGCCTTCTTCTCCGCCTTCTTCCTCTCCTTGAGGATATCAGCGTCAATGCCCTGAAGAACCACCACTATCTCGCCTTTCGGTTCAGTCTCGCGGAAATGCTGTGCCACCTCTGCAAGGCTTCCGCGCACGCTTTCCTCATACATCTTCGAAATCTCGCGGCACACACTCACCTGACGCTCCTCGCCAAACACCTCGCAGAACTGCTCCAATGTCTTAACCAACCGTCGGGGCGACTCGTAGAAAATCATCGTGCGAACCTCTTCCTTCAACTCCTCCAGTCGTGTCTGGCGCCCTTTCTTCTGAGGAAGGAAACCCTCGAAGCAGAACCTGTCGCAAGGCAATCCGCTTGACACCAGGGCAGGAGTGAAAGCCGTAGCTCCCGGCAATGTCTGCACCGTTATTCCGGCAGCAGCAGCCTCCCTTACGAGGAAGAATCCCGGATCGCTGATACCCGGAGTACCGGCATCCGTTATGAGACAGATCGTCTGCCCAGCCTTCAGCCGTTCCACAACACCAGCCGATGCACCATGCTCATTGAACTTATGATGCGCCATGAGTTTCTTGCCCTCTATCTCGAAATGCTTCAGAAGGATGCCCGAGGTGCGCGTGTCCTCACAGAGAATCACGTCCGCTTCCTTCAGGAGACGGATGGCACGAAACGTCATATCTTCCATATTTCCCACAGGCGTGGGCACCAAGTATAATATACCCATAAACAAGCACAAATATATATTCGTGTGGAGAAAAACGTGCATCCCAGCCCTCAGACCTTTTGCACATTTCTATTTTTCAAACACAAAGATAGTGTTTTTTCCCCAATCTGCAAAAAAACGGCTCAATTCTTTGCTTTTTTTAAAAGTATTAATTACTTTTGTAACCGATATGACACAAAACCTGACAGGGGAGTCACACCAACCCGGAAGAATCGAAGTGGTGTGCGGTTCAATGTTCTCAGGCAAGACCGAGGAACTGATCCGTAGAATGAAACGTGCACGATTTGCACAACAGCGACTTATCATTTTCAAGCCGGCAATGGACACGCGCTATTCTGAGGAGAACGTGGTGAGCCACGACCACAACGCCATCCCTTCCACACCGGTCAAGACGGCTGCCGAGATTCTCGAAAAGGTTGGCGAGGTTGATGTGGTCGGCATCGACGAAGCCCAGTTCTTCGACGATGGGATCGTCAGCGTATGCGATACCCTCGCCTCTCGCGGCATTCGTGTCATAGTTGCCGGTCTCGACATGGACTATCAATGCAAGCCCTTCGGAGCCATGCCGCAACTCCTCTCCATCGCCGACGATGTCCTCAAGGTACACGCCATCTGCATCCGATGCGGCCGTAACGCATACGTCAGCCATCGCAAAGTCGATGTAGACGGTCAGGTCCTTTTAGGCGAGAAAATGGAATACGAGCCCCTCTGCCGCGAATGCTACCGCAAGGAACAAGCACGTGTCAAAGGCTATGTCTCAAAGCTGTTTGAATAGAAACGACCCCTCACCCGCCCTTCATTTACTATTTAGCTATTTACTATGTACTATTTATTTACGATTTAGTCTATGTACTATTTATCGTTAATCAATAGCGAAATGGCAAATAGCTAAATAGTAAATCAAATAAAAACAGTACACAAATAGTACATAGTAAATAGCTAAATAACGTCAGTTCGACGAAATTCAAGACTGCGAGGGCTGAAAGCCCGACACCTAATAGGGCAGTCCGTAAGGGCTGTTATTCGGTAGATACGTGATTAAAGGAGCGCTGTAAGTGCGACATCTGAAGACTTTAGGTGTCATACTAATAGAGGAATTCATCGAACTCACGTTAAATAAATAAAAATAGTACATAAATAGTACATAAATAGTACATAGTAAATAGCTAAATAGTAAATAAAATAGTCGTGTTAGAAAAGAAAATCACCTTCGACCGATTCATCCGCTGGATAGTCATTGGCGGAATCGTCATCCTGTCGCTCTTCGTGCTCAACTACCTGAGCGCAGTACTCCTGCCATTCTTCATCGCATGGGTACTGGCATACCTCATGTATCCCGTCGTTATCTTCATCGAGAAACGCCTCCATGTCAAGGTGAGGGCTATAAGCATCATCATTGCGATGCTTGCCGTCATAGCCATACTCTCGGGCGTCATCTACCTCATCATCCCGCCGATGATTGAGCAGTTCTCCACCTTCACCCGACTCGCTACCACCTATCTGCATCAGGCAGCTCACATCGACAACATACCAGAGGCCGTAACAGCATGGGTAAACAACCACTCAGCCGAAATCGAGAAATACCTGAAGAGCGACGATTTCTCACAGACGCTCAAGGACACCATGCCTAAGGTATTCAGCTTCATCGGACAAACATGGAGCGTTGTCGTGAGCATCGCAGCATCATGTATCGTACTCCTCTATATGTTCTTCATCCTGCTCGACTACGAGTATCTCACCAAGAACTGGATACGCATCTTCCCAAAGTCCACCCATCACTTCTGGCAGGAACTTGCACAGGATGCCGGCAACGCCCTCAACGCATACGTGCGCGGACAATGCCTCGTAGCCCTCACCATGGGCATACTCTTCTGCATCGGCTTCACCATCATAGGCTTCCCAATGGCTATCGGTCTCGGCATCCTCATCGGCATCCTCGACCTCGTGCCATATCTCCACACCTTCGCACTCATACCAACGGCATTCCTTGCAGGACTCAAAGCCCTCGACACCGGACAGAGTTTCTGGGTAGTCTTCGGCCTCGCCCTCCTCGTCTTCGCCGTAGTGCAGGTCATCATCGATATGGTGGTAACGCCAAAGATCATGGGCAAGCAGATGGGACTCAACCCAGCCATACTCCTGCTCTCGCTCTCCGTATGGGGCGCGCTCCTCGGCTTCATCGGCCTCATCGTAGCCCTACCGCTCACCACCCTCATCATGGCATACTGGCAACGCTATGTCACGAAGGAAGAGCTGCCAACAACGGATGAACAGCCGGAACCGACAGAAGTAGAAGCAGATGCTCATACCGACAAACAGGAAACAGAACTGCAACCATAGCATAAGTTAATTTTAGTTAACAAAACAAACAAATCATAATCAAAGATGCTTGTTTCTGAATAAAAATGAGTACCTTTGCACCCGCATTCTGAAAATGAGTGCTAAAAATGGAGATCCGCTAGCTCAGTCGGTAGAGCATCACACTTTTAATGTGGGGGTCTTGGGTTCGAACCCCAAGCGGATCACAGAAGGATGGCTTGAAGCCATCCTTTTTCCATTTTATTATATCCACCTTCCCCCAGAATGTTCTTTTGTTACCTGTTACCTTTCTTTTTTTAGTCACATCCACATTTTATGGGAAATATGGCTTCATATTCTTTTCGCTCATCCTCCGTTCTTCCTCCCAACCAAGCCCAATGAAGGTCCCTTAGAAAATGGGAATCACATGGGACTTACATAGGAGGTACAAGGGAGCTACAACCTTCTCTAAATCGTGGTGGAGCACAGGAGCGCGTGGATTTTGAATAAACGGAATGAGACCGCTCTTGGTCAGCTTTATACTCAGCCTTAGCCTTCTCAAGATCAAATTTTACAAAATCCCCATAATCGAATGTCCAGCTATCGCCATAGGCAATCTTCATGCAACGCTTGTATATCATCACACGAGCGACTACATTGAAATAGGAACTCGTCTCGTTATCTCTCATGATGCTGTTCTCCGTAGGACGATAGACACCCTTTTCCTGGTATTCTCCTCCTTCATAGCAACCCAACTTCTCAAAGTCATATCGGCTGTCAGCAGCTAAGTCTGCCCAGTATGACTTCGTAACATCACTATCAAAAGATAAATTCCTTTTGTAACCAGAGTTTTGCTGGTCCATTACGAACTTCTTACACCCCTCGATATCATCCCATTTGGAGGCCTCCTCAACATATTCATCACCAAGTCCTGCAAAAGCATGTCCGAACTCATGCAACAAAACTGAAGGGTCATAGTCTTTCCTTATCGTCCCATCATTTCTCTGCGGGAACCAAACGAAAGCCGAAGAAAAACCAGAAGGAATATCTGACTCTTGAGACGAAGGACTCCAGGTAGCACAACTTCTAAAGTGTTTATTGTTAAGAACGATTAATACCACATCCTCCAAATCCTCCATATCCTCACCAAATGCTTTGTGCGCATATCCGAATACGCCATCATCGCTTTCATTCCGTACGTATGACGGCGTACTCGAGTCTTGGGAGTTATCGTACCAAGCAACCGCAGTTATCTCATACACGTCAAAGTAATCTCTCAACGACTTCATTGGATGCACGGAGAAGAGTCCTTCGAGAGCCCAGTTGACAGCCTCACGATACTTGCCACTTGCAATATCCCTATCCGTGAAATTCCTACACATAATAGCGATTGGGACGCCTTTACCAATCGTGTGCTTCTGAAGCTGTGTAACCTTGCCATCCTCAACCTTTGAGGATTCATCATCATCATCTTTCCCGCATCCAGCAAGCGCAAGGATCAGGACAGGCAAAAATAGAAATTTGTACCAGATTTTCATATCAAATATTTTTATGTTTTTGAAATTATCGTGAAGCCTTCATCTTAACAAATCGTGGAGGAGCACAGAAGCGCTTGGATGTTGAATAATCGTCAGGATACCGTTCTTTGTATGCTTGATACTCGGCCTTAGCCTTCTCAAGATCAAATTTTACAAAATCCTCATAATCGAATGTCCAGCTATCGCCATAGGCAATCTTCATGCAACGCTTGTATATCATCACACGAGCGATTACATTGAAATAGCCACCATATCTCATAATACTGTTCTCTGTAGCACGATAGACGCCTGTGGGGCGGTAGTCCGCGCCCTCATAGCAGCCAAGTTTCTCAAAATCATATCGGCTGTCAGCAGCAAAGTCCGCCCAGTATGTCTTCGTAACGTCACTGTCCAAAGATATATTCCTATAGTCACCAGACTTCTGCGAATCCATTATAAACTTCTTTTCCCATTCGAAATCATCCCATTCATACTCCTTATCAATATATTCATCAGCAAGCCCTGCGAAACAATGGCCTATCGCCTCATGCAACAAAGTCCTAGGGTCATAGTCTTTTATTACCGACCCATCATTTTCAAGCGGGAGCCAAACGTAAGCCGTAGAAAAACCTGTAGGAATATCAGAACCAGTCTCATCATGCCAGTGGCTCATGTAAGAATAACTTCTAAATTTTTTTTTGTTAAGAACGATTAATATCACATCATCTATATCTTCGCCAAAGGCTTTGTACACATACCTATATACTTCATCAATGCTATCATTCCGTACGTATGATGTCGTACCTGTGTTTTGGATGTCTTCGTAATAGGCTACAGCTGCCACTTCATACACGTCAAAGTAATCTCTCAACGACTTCATCGGATGCACGGAGAAGAGTCCTTCGAGAGCCCAGTTGACAGCCTCACGATACTTGCCACTTACAATATCCCTATCCGTGGAATTGCCACACATAATAACAATAGGAAATCCTTTTCCTACCGTGTGTTTCTGAAGTTGCGTAACCTTGCCATCCTCAACCTTTGAGGATTCATCATCATCATCGTTACTACATCCCACAAAAGCAAGGATAAGAATAGGTAAAAATAGAAATTTGTACCAGATTTTCATATCAAATATTTTTATGTTTTTGAAATTATCGTGAAGCCTTCATATTCACAAACCGAGGAGGAGCCCAGGAGCGCATGGATTTTGAATAGTCAGGATATTGCTTTCTGAGTTCTTCATGCTCAGCCTTTGCCTTCTCAAGGTCAAATTTCACGAAATCCTCATAGTTGAACTTCCAACTGTCACCATAGGCAATCTTCA
>CACZCN010000047.1:0-17709 GCA_902779665.1 uncultured Prevotellaceae bacterium
ATTTGGCGGTATCAGATATTTTATGTATTTTTGCATCCAGTTAGTGTGTTGACAACAATAAATCTGTAAACCCCTAAACAACAAACAAATATGAGAAAGGCTCTACTCCTTCTTTTACTCACCCTTTTTTCATTCTCTGCAATTCATGCGCAGATAACATCAACTCTGTCTGATGATGGTACGTTGACCATATCAGGAACTGGTAATATGCCAGATTTTTCAATAAATGTAAATAATAGAACTACAGCTCCTTGGGATTCTCAACGAGACAAAATCAAAACGGTTGTAATTAAAGATGGTGTGACGAGTATTGGAAAATATGCTTTCTTTTGGTGCTCAGGTCTCACCTCAATAACAATCCCTAACTCTGTGACGAGTATTGGAGATTATGCTTTCGCCAATTGCTCAGGTCTCACCTCTATCACAATTCCTAACTCCGTGACGAGTATTGGAAATGGTGCTTTCTCAGGTTGCTCAGGTCTCACCTCAATCACAATCCCTAACTCCGTGACGAGTATTGGAAATGGTGCTTTCTTAGGTTGCTCAGGTCTCACCTCAATTACAATCCCCAACTCTGTGACGAGTATTGGGAATCAGACTTTCTGGCTTTGCTCAGGTCTCACCTCAATCACAATCCCTAACTCTGTGACGAGTATTGGGAATGAGACTTTCTGGCTTTGCTCAGGTCTCACCTCTGTCACTATCCCTAATTCCGTAACGAGTCTTGGAAAGTTTGCTTTCTATGGTTGCTCTGGTCTCACCTCTATCACAATCCCTAACAGCGTGACGAATATTGAAAAATCTGCTTTCTTAGGATGTACAGGTCTCACCTCAATAACAATCCCTAACTCTGTGACGAGTATTGGAGATTATGCTTTCGATGGCTGCTCAGGTCTCACCTCAATCACTTTTGAGGGAAGTAGACATCCAAAGTTTGGGAATGATGTTTTTGATGATGTCGATAAATCCATTCCCGTATATGTTCCAAGTATCAGCATAGATGAATACAAGGAAGCTTTGGGAGGTTGGGACTTTTCAAATATACAAGCTATTCCACCAATATCTCTAAAGGATAATGAGGCTTATACTCAGGATTCACAGGTAGATGGTGTTGATGTTTCCTATACCCGAAACTTCACCAATACGAACTGGCAGGCTTTATATCTTCCTTTCTCTTTGAAATACGAGGATTGGAAGGATGATTTTGAGATTGCCTATATAAACGCTATCAGTCAGGAAGATAATAATGATGATGGCAAAATAGACAAGACCGTATTGGAGTTTGTAAAGATGACTGGCGGTTCTACTGCCCCTAACACCCCTTATATTATCAGGGCAAAGAAGACGGGCGAGAAGACATTTTTCTTAGAAAATGCAACTGTATATCCAGCAGAGAAAAATAGTATAGATTGCTCTACCACTACCGCAACGTTCACCTTTACAGGCACTTACAATGACATCTCGTCTTATTTATCTTTAATGGTGAACACATTTTACGTCATAGATGGTGATAAGCTTAGTAGGGCTACTATAAGTAAACATCCGAAAGCCTTCCAATGGTATATGACTATAAAATCGCGTAATGATGACTATGCTGAATATGATAGTAATACGGCAAAGGAAATCACTATCAGCGTGTTAGACGATGAAGAGGCGACTGGCATTCGTCAGATGCAAATGACTAATGACGAGCTACCTGTTTACAACTCTTCTGTTTATGACATGAACGGCAGAAAGATTAATGAGAATAGCCTCAAGCCGGGAATGTACGTAAAGAACGGAAAGAAATTTGTAATCAAATAAAAAGCCTAACCAAGCCTTCCCAAAGGGAAGGATGTTTGATTGTATAATCGCGAAAGGCATGTTAATTATTAATTGTTAATTGAAATTGGGTTCTCCGGCTCCCTCCCTACGGAGGGAAGTTCGATGTTGATAACATCGGAGTATGTGCAAAGCGGGGGGAGAGACCGAAACCCTTTAATATATAAATTATGAAAAAGAATATATTCCTTCTTTTCCTCGCCATTTGTTCTTTCTCTGCAATTCATGCGGAGGTAGATTGGAAATTGGATGATAATGGTACGTTAACCATATGGGGAACGGAAATGCCTCATTACGTCTTATCGTATGCTCCTTGGCATAAGGATAAAGAAAAAATCAAGAAAGTTGTAGTCGAAAATGGCGTAATAAATATTGGAATATTGGCTTTCTCTGACTGTTCAAGTCTCACCTCCGTCGAAATCCCTAACTCCGTGACGACTATTGAAACGTATGCTTTCAAAGGTTGTACAAGTCTCACCTCTATTACCTTTAAGAGAAGTACACCTCCTGAGTTTTGGGAAAATGTTTTTGAGGGTGTCAATAAATCTATTTCTATATATGTTCCTGCTTATAGCATAGATGCATACAAGGAAGTACTGGGATTTTCAAATATACAGGCTATTCCGCCAGTAATTCTGACGGAGAATGAGGCATATACCAATGATTCTCAGTTAGATGGTGCTGATGTTACCTATTCCCGAAACTTCACTAATGTGAACTGGCAGGCAATTTATCTTCCTTTCTCTTTGAAATACGAGGATTTGAAGGATGACTTTGAGTTGGCTTATATCAATACCGTCCGTCAGTATGATAGAGACAAGGATGGTGTTATTGACGAGACAGCTATGGAGATTGTAAAGATGAAGAGCGGCTCAACCGCTCCTAACAGGCCTTATCTCATCAGGGCAAAGACAGCTGGCGAGAAGACGATATCCGCAGAAAACACGACTATATATGCTGCTGAGAGTGGAAGCGTGGATTGCTCTACCACTATTGCGAAATACACCATTATAGGCACTTACAGCCCTATCCCTTCAGAAACAATGATAGCAAACAACTATTACGGTATGGGAGGTGGTGAGCTGATTCAAAGCGATGGCTCTAATGGCCTTAAGCCTTTCCGCTGGTATATGAAGGTAGAGTCTCGTGATTATTCTAAATATGACGTAAAGAATGCTGCGAAGGCTATCACTATCAAGGTTCTGGATGAAGAAGAGGCAACAGGCATAGCTAACATCCAACACGCATCTCCTAACACCCAGACCTTTGATTTGAACGGCAGAAAGGTGAATGAGAATAACCTCAAGCCGGGAATGTATGTCAAGAACGGAAGGAAATTCGTGGTGAAGTAAAGCCCCACTTGCGTGGGGTGGTTTGGAAAGCAAATTGCCAGTAAATTAGAATCAGTAAATTACAATAGGTTAGAGGTCAGAACGGCAAAAGCCTTTAGACATTAGACATTAGCCTTTAGACATTCCAAACCCCTCCGACCTGAGAACCTTAAAACCCTTAAACCTTTTAAAAAATATGATAAAGAATTTACTTCTTCTTTTATTCTGCCTTTTCTCATTCTCCGCAATTCATGCGGAGGTAACATGGATTTTTTCTAATGGCACGTTGACCATATATGGAACGAGTATGCTTGATTATGACAATAAAAATAATAAAGCTCCTTGGCAGATTTATAAAGACAAAATCAAGAAAGTTGTAATTGCAAATGGTGTGACGAATATTGGAGAATATGCTTTCTATGATTATTATCATATCACCTCCGTCGAAATTCCGAACTCTGTAACGAGCATTGGAGGTTATGCTTTCGGTGAATGCTCAGACCTCACTTCAGTCACAATTCCAAACTCCGTAACGAGTATTGGAATGTTTGCTTTCTATTGTTGCCCTGCTCTCGCCTCAATCGAAATTCCGAACTCTGTGACGAGTATAGAAGATGAAACTTTCTATTATTGCACAGCTCTTACCTCAATCAAAATCCCGACTTCTGTAACGAGTATCGGAGAATACGTTTTCACAGGTTGCAGTAGTCTCAGCTCAATCGAAATCCCGAATTCTGTTACGAGTATCGGAACGTATGCTTTCGGTAAATGCACAGGTCTCAGCTCAGTAGAAATCCCGAACTCTGTAACGTTGATAGGGAAAAAAGCTTTCTATGACTGCAATAATATCACTTCTGTCACAATTGGCAGCTCTGTATCGAGAATCAGACTTGGGGCTTTCGGTAATTGCAAGGCTCTCACCTCTATAACTTTTAATGGAAGTACCCCTCCTGAGTTTGAGTCGGGAGATGTTTTTTATAATGTAAATGCATCCATTCCCGTAAATGTTCCCGCCAATACTTTAGATGAATACGAGGACGCTTTGGCACGTTTTGGCTTTTCGAATATAAAGCTGCCTCTAATATCCCTGAATGATAACGGTAAGGCATATACCCAGGATTCGCAGATTGAAGGTGTTGATGTTTCCTATACCCGAGATTTCTCAAAGTACTGGGAGCCTCTGTATATTCCTTTCTCTCTGAAATACGAGGACTGGAAGGATGATTTCGAGATAGCTTATATAAATGCAGTTCACCAGTATGACACAAATGATGATGGAGATATCGACAAGACGGTATTGGAGTTTGTGAAGATTAAAAGCGGTACTACATACCCTAATACTCCTTATATCATCAGGGCAAAGGAAAAAGGCAAGAAGACGTTATACGCAGAAAATGTAACTTTATATGAGTCAGATGTGAATCAAATTAAATGTTCTACTACTGCCCAAGAGTTCATCTTTACAGGTAATTACAAGAAAGTAAGCACAATGGATCTAATGGCGTATTATACCAATAAATACACGATGCATCTTGGTGATATCAATTATATTAATCCCATAACTGGCGTAGGGGCATATCGTTGGTATATGGAGATAAAAGAACGTGAATCTGTTTATGGCATAAATAACAATAATACGGCAAAGGAGATCTCTATCAGAGTGGTTGGTGAAGAGGCTACTGGCATAGCTAACATCCAACACACATCTCCTAACACCCAGATCTTTGATATTAACGGCAGAAAGGTTAATGAGAATAGTCTCAAGCCGGGAATTTACGTAAAGAACGGAAAGAAGTTCGTGGTGAAATAAACCGGGCTTGTGCCCTAAGTTTTTTCTGAAAGTAAATTAGGAGAAAATTAAATCAGTAAATTATATTTTAAAAAATTAATGCGATATTAATGTGATATTAACGGACATTATACGTTCTCACTCTGTGAGATGACATTAATTGCCACAAATAACACATTAATATCGCATTAATTCTCTATACAAAGAATATTCTCTAACTCTCTAATTCTTGAAAGTTAACAAAGAAAAATATGATGAGAAAGAAATACAACACACCAATCCTCACGATAGAGATAATGAATCTCCCATTGCTTGTAGATACAAGTCTTATTCCTGTGGGAGGCACAGGTTCGTTTAGTTCAAAAGAAACTTCTTCGTATTTTGACGAGGAGGAAGAGGAATATTAATTTTTCTTGCGAACACGGAAGTCACGAAAGAAACGGAAGTTTAGTTAACGTGAGTTCGACAAAAATATAAACGCTTCTGTTTTACTTTGAAACATTAATTAAGACGGGATTAAACATTAATTAGGACAAAAATTATGAGAATTTAAGCCGTAAGGCTCATTAATGTCACAATTATTCGCAAAGCTCATCAAGCTAAAGCAAGTAATGTTAGATTAATGTCCAAATTAACGTTATGCGACAGCAAAAAAGAATTTGTCGAACTGACGTTAATTTACTTTCCAACCTTCTTCGCGCAAGCGAGCCTTTCAATCTACTACTATGAATAGGTTTTCTACCTTATATATAGTGGGATTCTCCCCTGAAAATTGCAAAGTGATTATTACAAAGTGAAAGAAATTTTACTTATTTGGAATTTTTTCTCAATTAAAACTTGGTTATCCGCAATTAAAATGCTAACTTTGCATTCGCAAATTTGAAACGGGCACCGCTCTATGAGCGACAAACCCTATTTGCTTCGTGCGAATGTATTTGCATTCCGAAAAGGCAAAAGGCTAAAGACAAAAGGCAAAAGCCCTGTACCTTAGACTTTAGACATTTGACATTTGACATTTGATTATATTTTTTCAAAATAACATTTTAAAGTAACTATGGTAAATTACAAAGACCTCGGCCTCGTAAACACCCGTGAGATGTTTAAGCGCGCCGTTGCTGGTGGTTATGCAATCCCAGCTTTCAACTTCAACACAATGGAGCAGATGCAGGCTATCGTTATGGCTGCAGTAGAGACAAAGTCACCTGTTATCATGCAGGTTTCAAAGGGTGCTCGTAACTATGCTAACGGTACTATCCTCCGTAACCTCGCTAAGGGTGCTGTAGAGTACGCTAAGGAGCTTGGTTGTGAGAATCCTGAGATCGTTCTTCACCTCGACCACGGTGATAGCTTCGAGCTCTGTAAGGATTGTATCGACAACGGTTTCTCATCTGTTATGATTGACGGTTCTCACCTCCCATACGAGGAGAATATCGCTCTCGCTAAGAAGGTTGTTGACTACGCTCATCAGTTCGACGTAACTGTAGAGGCTGAGCTTGGTGTGCTCGCTGGCGTAGAGGATGAGGTTAGCGCTGCTGAATCTACATACACAAAGCCAGAGGAGGTTATCGACTTCTCTACACGTACAGGTTGCGACTCTCTCGCTATCTCTATCGGTACTTCACACGGTGCTCACAAGTTCACTCCTGCACAGTGCACACTCGTAAACGGTGTTCTTGTTCCACCTCCATTGGCATTCGACGTTCTCGCTGAGATCGAGAAGAAGCTTCCTGGATTCCCAATCGTTCTCCACGGTTCTTCTTCAGTTCCTATGGACGAGGTTAACACAATCAACAAGTACGGCGGTAAGCTCGAGGCTGCTATCGGTATTCCTGAGGAGCAGCTCCGCAAGGCTTCTAAGTCTGCTGTTTGTAAGATCAACATCGACTCTGACTCACGTCTCGCTATGACTGCTGCTATCCGCAAGCATCTTGCTGAGCATCCTGGAGACTTCGATCCACGTCAGTATCTGAAGCCAGCTCGTGAGAACATGAAGAAGATGTACATCCACAAGATTGTAAACGTACTCGGTTCTGACGGCAAGCTCGCTAAGTAAGACAGAGTATTTCTTATACACACAAAACAATTTAGGAGATAAACGCGTTGCGTTTATCTCCTATTTATTTTAGCCCCCTTCCCCGCTCCCCAGAGGGGGAGAGCCGCTAACGCCCTCAAGAAACAATCATCAAAAGATAGTGAGATTAGCGGAAGCCGCAAAGAAAACTTTTTCAAGTGAATCTTCCATTAGCTTCCTCCCTCTGGGGAGCAGGGAGAGAGACTTATTTTTTACATTTACAACTCATCCTTTGCGTAGAAAGAGAGAAGATGCGGCATATCGTATGAGAAAAGCTCTTCGTCCTTGAAGAAGCGCTTAAGCTCGGCAGCAGCTGTTTCAGGACCGTCTGAAGCATGAACGATGTTCTCCTGACCAGACATGCTATAGTCACCACGAATGGTGCCTGGGAGCGCCTTACGACCGTTTGTAGAGCCTGCCATCTGACGTACAACTTCTATAGCGTCAATTCCTTCAAGAGCCATAGCGATGACCGGGGTGACCATCATCGAATCACGAAGGATTGGAAAGAAAGGCTTTGAGGCAAGATGGGCATAGTGTTCTTTGAGGATAGCCTCGTCGAGCTGCATCATTTTAAGACCGACGATCTTGAGTCCCTTCTTTTCAAATATAGATATAATCTCACCAATGAGAGAGCGCTGAACCGTACAAGGCTTCAGCAATACAAGTGTTCTTTCTTGTTGCATATTTTTGGAGGTTTATAGGATAGAGGTTAGGGGGTAGAGAATGACTATACACCAACACCTAACACCCAACACCTATCATCTATTGTTTACTTCTTCCTGACTATTGTTAGCGATTTCTTTACCGGACTACCTTTTGTAGCTGCGGTTCCAGGCCTGGATGCTGTACCCGGCTTTGCAGCACTTCCTTTGGATGCTGCACCCGGCTTTGTTGTGCTACTAGACTTTGAAGCAGGCCTTCTAGAAACAGACTTTTTAGCAGCAGGAGCAGTTGGGGCTTCTGTCAATATACCCTTGATCTTAACATCAGATATACCGATGGTTTTGCCTCGAACTTTTTCAGATACTCTCATCCAAGGATATACACGAAGATATATGTTTCGACCTTGAGGCACCCTCTTCAACATTTCCTTAGTGATAGTATAGCATTTGTCCTTTGGAATCCTGACCTCTTCTCCCAAAAGTTCAGGATCTGAGAAATCATCATTGGTTGATAAATATACACTATAGCAACCGTTATTACCACCAAAAGCGCAAATATCCAAAGTGACATCGCTAATAGTAAACAGCTTGTCATTAGGGACTGTTGCTTTGAATTCTATGTATCTTGTAGGCACCTTTTCAAAGTCAACACTCGGCCAAATCTCCTCGTTAATATTAAAGAGCATCATCTCACGATGATTACTTGGTGAGACAGGAATCTTTGTGTGTTTCTCAACAAACATCTCGGATGTTGTAACCTCAGATGCCTCAAGAGACCTGGCGATTGCAGCCTTTGATTTATTGGCAAGCGGCCATGAAGCGAAAGCCTCTTCTCCCCCCTTGTCTATATTCTCAACCTTTAGTGCCTGTGTCTTTGTCGTTGTTCCATCAGTTGTCGTCAGTTGAGAAACAATAACTCCACCCCTGCTTGTATTAGCACTAACATAGACCGGAGACATAAAGGTTGAGTTTGTATATTTTATATCTACAGACTCACTCCATTGGTTTTTATCCAACGAAATCAGGAAGCCGTTATCGACAGAGAGTTTCACATGACCACTCTCTGTAGGCATCTCGAAACCTGAAACGTTAAAGGTCTTGGTAAGATCAGAGCCGACATATGCCAGTCCCATATCACCATTGTATGGAGTCACGAAGACACCCTTGTTGATAACCACCTCATCAGCAAGCGCCTGAAGTATCTCTTTCTTCTTCGGATTACTCTCGGTTGATGCCTGTCTCTTAAGCATGAAGGCAAATTCGCGTGCTATCAAGGCAGCTCCAAGGGCTGTGGTATGGGTCTTGTCATTTCCAGCGAACAGATGACTTGCGCAGTATGAATACCCGTATTTGGCATACATTATTGCAGTCTGCTCGGTAAGGTTGATGAAAGGAACATCGGTAAACTCCCCTGCCACTTGCTTTGCTGCTGCAACATAGTCATAGGTTTGGTCGCCGGCATGAACCTTCTCACCCTCGAAAAAGGTCTTGTTCCTGATAACAGAGAAATTCTCGCCAAGGTCATGCTTTCCTGCCCTTGAGATTCTTTTTCTATCCTCTGTAAATTCCCTACGGGAAATAGAGCCTACGACAATAGGCTTCACACCCATCGCCTTTGCTTCCTTAATGAAGTTGCGGATATATTCCTTGTATGTATCAAACGGTGTGGTACCACGATAGTCAACGCCGCTGACTCTGTGCATCGCTCCCTGACGGGTGAAGTACTCCTTAAGTTCCGCACCATCCGCTCCATTGTTCTTCTCGTCATTATGCGCAAACTGAATCAGCAGGAAGTCTCCCTCATGCATTTCATATTTTCCGCCCTTGAGCAGATTTTGCCACAATGTAGCCTCCACATAGTATGATTTGCTCGAAGCTCCAGACTTAGCACGATTGTCGATTACCACATTATCGGTGAAGTACTGCGGGAGCATCTCCACCCATCCACGTCTGCCGGATTCATCTTCCAACATAGTGGCATCACCGATAGTATGCACTTTCTTCTGGGGACCTGCTGAGTATGCCACCGAGAAGGCAGCAAACAAGCAAGCTATTATTGTTAATATCCTTTTATCCATATCCTTTACCATATCCTTTACACTTTGTTATAATAGTTCATAATAGTCAGACAGCTTTGAGGCTCATAGAACATCAGAACCGTATTCCCCTAAATTATATGATTACAAATCCAGACAATATGCGACCGCATTTCACGTCGCCCTTCTGTTCCCTTCTTGCCGAGAAGAACCTCTCGTCGGTATAGGTGTCAATAGGACTGACGTTTATATTTTCAGCCAATACTCCAAGCGAGAGCAACTGGCATCGGTTTATTTCCTTCAGGTCAAGATGAAGACGCTTTTCATCTGTCGGATGGCTTACGTTCATCTTCGGAAGACGAACAGAAACCTTTTCGATATCAAAGCCTTCGTTTACGAATGCCTCCCCGACTTCATCCCCGACCTCGAAACTCTCAAGGCTAATGCCGGGACCGATAGCAGCCACGCACTTGGCAGGATTGGTGCCGAAAGTCTCCTGCATCCTTACAAGCGACTTCTTCACGATTCTCTTCACCGTTCCTTTCCATCCTGCATGGATAGCTGCTGCCGCATGATGCTCGGGGTCATAGACCAATACGGGAATGCAGTCGGCGGTTGAGATACCCATTATCACATCAGGCACATTACTTATAACTGCATCTATGCCTTCGAGTCTGTCCTTCCTTTCCGTCTCCGGCAATGTAAGGAACTCATCCGTTATATGGAAGACATTATCGGTATGAGTCTGATGGGGATATAGGCCATTATTTATCCTACCTTGAAGATTTGGGAAATGACTGATAAGCGCTTCACGAATCCTATACATGTCGCGCCCCTGAGTACGATCGGTAGTGAATGCGACTATGCCCTTTCCGAGGTTGTATAGTTCCATCGCCTAATCCTCCTTCTGCTCTTCAGCATCTTCGAGGTCGTCAACATCCCCAATGTCGATATACTCAATATCGTCGGCATCCTCGATGTCATCCCATTCTTCTTCATCATCCTCATCATCGTAAGCGCCACCGTATATCTCCTCGTCGGCATCACGATCCTCGTCATATACCTCTGCTGCGAGATTAGAGAGGTCTTTGTCACGATGTACGAGAGTATCACCGGCTATGACACCGGCAATCTTGTTGCTTTCAGAGTTAAGTTCCTTCCAGAGTACGTCTTTCAGTTCTTCAAGCCCCTGTCCGGTAACAGCCGAGATAAACACCACCTGAAGATCATCCGGCAAAGTTTCCTTCAGCATCTCGATAAGCTCATCGTCAAGCAGGTCGCACTTTGTAACGGCGAGCACACGATGCTTTTGAAGCATCTCTGGATTGAACTGTTCCAACTCGTTAAGCAGAAGCTGATACTCTTTCTTTATATCATCGGTATCACCTGGAACAATGAACAGCAACAGGGAGTTGCGCTCAATATGGCGAAGGAAACGAAGACCGAGTCCCTTGCCCTCGGCTGCCCCCTCGATGATTCCCGGAATATCAGCCATAACGAATGACTGGTTATCACGATACCCTACGATACCGAGGCTTGGCTCAAGCGTAGTGAATGGATAGTTCGCTATCTTCGGACGGGCAGAGGAAAGAGCGGAAAGGAGGGTTGACTTACCGGCATTCGGAAGTCCTACGAGACCTACATCAGCAAGGAGTTTCAGTTCCATGATGATGGTCATTTCCTGCATAGGCTCACCAGGCTGTGCATAACGTGGAGCCTGATTGGTTGCTGTGCGGAACTGGAAGTTGCCCAATCCGCCGCGACCTCCTTTCAGAAGAACAACTTCCTGCTTGTCTTCCATAACATCGCAGACATACTTTCCGGTCTCGGCATTATATACGACAGTACCGCAAGGAACATCAATGTAGATATCCTTGCCATTAGTACCATGGCACTTGTCGCGACCGCCATTGCCACCGTGCTCTGCGTAGATATGACGCTGGTAACGAAGATGGAGAAGAGTCCAATAGTTGTGGTTTCCGCGAAGGATTATGCTTCCGCCGTTACCGCCATCACCACCGTCAGGTCCACCGTTAGGGTTGTATTTCACATGACGAAGATGCATTGACCCTCGTCCTCCCTTGCCCGAACGGCATTGTATCTTTACGTAATCTACGAAATTACTTTCCAACTCTGAAAGGCTTTTTTATGTAGATAATTTACCATGTACAACTTACAATTTCTGTATTGCACAGCAAATTGCACTTTGTACATGGTAAACAATACTTTGTTTTACTTCTTGATAGCAGCGCTAATCTCAGCGTAGATTTCATCGATAGAACCTACACCGTTGATTTTAGCATACTTACCCTGCTGAATATAGAAATCCTTAAGAGGGAGAGTCTGAGAATAGTATGTGTCAAGGCGCTTCTTAGCAGTTTCCTCGTTGTCATCAGCACGACCGCTTGTCTTACCACGAGCAATGATGCGCTTGATAAGCTCAGCATCGTCAACCTCAAGACCGATAACCACGTTAACCTCCTGACCACGTTCCTTGAGCATAGCGTCGAGAGCCTCTGCCTGAGCAATAGTACGTGGGAAGCCGTCGAAGATAACGCCCTTGATATCCTTACCCTTAGAATCGAGAGTTGATGCAAGCATATCAACAATCAGAGAGTCAGGAACGAGCTTACCCTCGTTTATATAAGCAGAAGCAGTCTTGCCCAGCTCTGTGCCAGCCTTGATTTCTGCACGAAGCACGTCACCTGTAGAGATGTGCTCAACTCCAAATTCTGCGATAATCTTATCGCTCTGTGTACCTTTTCCTGAACCAGGTGCACCGAAAATTACGATGTTCTTCATCTTTTATACCTTATTTGAAATGTTTTATGTTTAAACTATTATCCTATTTCCTAAGTATTCACTTTTCATTCTTAACTTTCTTGGCAAAGCGTATAGACATCCCTTAGCTGTCTGCCTGCCTCATTGTAGTCAAGTCCATACCCTACAATGAAGTCGTCTGGTATAATCATTGCCGGATAATCGACTTTCAGGTCAACCTTCAGTTTCGATGGTTTGAAGAAGAGAGAGCAGATAACGGACGAAGCCACGCCCTTGCTTTCAAGAATATCCTTCAACTTCAGAAGCGTATTGCCACTCTCCACGATATCCTCTACAATAATGACGTCCCTACCCGCGATGTCAGAATTAACGCCAATCAGTTCCTCCACCTTGCCAGTAGTTTGTGTTCCGCTGTATGAAGAGAGTTTTACAAAGCTAACCTCACATGGGATGGTCAGTTCACGAACGAAATCGGCACAGAACATAAAGGAGCCATTGAGTACTGCGAGAATCAACGGGCACTTACCTTCATAGTCCTTGTTGACTTTCTCCGCAACGGCCTTCACGCTCTTGAGAATCTCAGTCTCAGGAATACTCAACTCGAACGTCTTATCGTGTAATTTGACCCTTTTCATTAATACTAAATGCTAAATTTGGTACAAAATTACTAAAAAAAAAGGAGAAACTGCTCAATAATGACTAAAATTTAGTATTTTTGCACTCATAAATCACAAAATGATGAAAATATTTACGAGTTCACAGATCCACGAACTGGATAAATACACGATAGAGAACGAACCGATTTCTTCTATTGACCTGATGGAGAGAGCCGCAAGAGCTCTCACCCAAGCTATTATGGACACATGGGATGTAGAAACTCCTGTCGTTGTATTTGCCGGACCAGGAAACAATGGAGGTGATGCCCTTGCTGTTGCAAGGATGCTCGCAGACAGACACTATACCGTAGAGGCATTCCTCTTCAATACAAGTGGCCGTCTGTCGCCTGACTGTGAGGAGAATCGTGATATTCTCAAGAAACGCAACAACCTCAAGACGTTCACAGAAGTGATTCAGGAATTCGACCCTCCTGTTCTTACCAAGGATGTACTTGTGGTTGACGGACTCTTTGGCTCTGGAATCAACAAGCCGTTGTCTGGTGGATATGCCGCTCTCGTAAAATATGTGAACTCATCAGAAGCTCAGGTTGTGAGCATCGACCTCCCATCAGGAATGATGACCGAGGACAACACCTACAACGTAAAGGCAAACATCATCCGTGCAGACGTGACCCTGACTCTTGGCAGTAAGAAGCTCTGTATGATGATGCCTGATCTTCAGCCACTTCTAGGACATATCCGTGTGCTCGATATAGATCTCAGTCAGGAATTTATAGACAAAACCGAGACTCAGTACAGTATCATAGAAGAGGATGAAATTCGCAGGATGTTCATACCTCGTGATGATTTCGCACACAAAGGCAACATGGGACATGCGCTTATCATTGCCGGTTCCTATGGAATGGCAGGAGCCGCGGTTCTTGCAACTCGTGCATGTCTCCGTTCTGGTGTAGGTAAGGTGACTATACACACACCAAAGAGCAACTACGAAATCATGTCAATCTCTGTCCCAGAGGCTATTATGCAGTTGGACAAGGAAGAGACTATTTTCACACAGCCAGCAGATTCTCAAGGATATGAGGCAATTGGCATTGGCCCGGGACTTGGACAGAGCGAGAACACGGCAATAGCAGTTATTGCTCAGATAAGAAGCAACAAGACTCCAATGGTCATTGATGCGGATGCCTTAAACATCCTATCTACTCACAAGGCATGGATGCAACAGTTGCCTGAGGGACTGATTCTCACTCCTCATCCTCGTGAGCTTGACCGTCTTGTCGGTGTTTCTTCAACAGACGATTTTGAACGTCTCACAAGAGCCCGCGAACTTTCTCAGCAACTTAGGGCTTACGTAATACTGAAAGGCCACTATTCCGCTTTATGTATGCCTAACGGGCATATCATATTCAATTCTACCGGTAATGCAGGAATGGCAACTGCAGGTTCTGGAGATGTACTTACCGGTATTATTACCGGACTTCTTGCCCGTGGTTACTCTCGTGAGAATGCCGCAATCATGGGTATGTATCTCCATGGTTTTGCCGGTGACCTTGCAGCAAGCGAACTTGGTGAGGAAAGCCTCACAGCTAGTGACATAATCAATTACCTTCCAAAGGCTTTCTGCCAGTTATAATTTAGATTACCTATGAAAAGAATAATATCACTATTTGTAATTGTTTTTGCATTATTCCAATCGGCGCTTGCTCAGGACATTGTGACTGAGGGCGCTCCATACTATCTTCCCAAAACAGCTTTCAAATTCCGTATTCTCGTTCAGAAAACCAAATTTACTCCAGGAGAATACGCTGAGTATGCGGCTCGCTACCTGAAACAAACTGATGCTGTACTCGAGCCTAAGACATCATACAAGATTATCGACCTAAAGATGCAGCCTATCGGCGTGCCAGACCCTTCTAAGCATTATACAGCCAAGGCTGGTATGAAGTATAACATACAGAAGGTTTTCGTAGGCGATAATGGCGTGCTCCTTGCAGTCAATACTGATCCTACGCCAAACGAAGAGGAGCCTTTGTTCACTCCTGCAAGAAAACCTGCCCCTCTTAATCCTCGCGACTATATGAGTGAGGAAATCCTTGCGGCTGGTAGTAAAGCAAAGATGGCTCAGCTTTGTGCTGAGGAAATCTATACAATCCGTACTTCACGTAATGATCTGACTCGTGGTACTGCAGAAACCATGCCAAAGGATGGTGAGCAGTTGAAACTCATGCTTGCATCGCTGAATAATCAGGAAAAGGCTCTTCGTCAACTTTTTGAAGGCATTACAGAGATTGACACTACCGAGCATGTAGTTACCGTTATGGCAGATGCGCCAACTACCGGTCAGTTGGCTTTCCGTTTCTCTGAGGCCTTTGGCATAACTGATAATGACGATTTCTCTGGTTCACCATATTATCTTAGCGTGGCAGACCTACAACAGACTCCAGAGGATACCCGAACAGAGAAGGAGAAAATCATTCAGAAAGATGACCCGGGACTCTTTATCAATGTTCCAGGCAAGGCTCATGTGGCACTCTATAACGCAAATAAGACTATCAAGGAAATGGATATATTCTATCCTCAGTTCGGCAGAATAGAAAACCTCAGCGCAAGTCTTTTTAACAAGAAAGTAACAACCACTTTCCAACTCAACCAAGTTACAGGCACAACAATACGCTTGAATGTACAGGAGGTTGGGAAATAAACAAAGGACCTAATACACTTACCTATCCTACTTTCGATGTACCTTCGCTATGCCTTCGTTCTGCCTTCGCTTTGAAGCGAAGATAAGATAGGACGTATATGGGAGTTACAACGGACTTACATAGGTATTACTTGGGAGCTGCAAGCAGCATAGAGAGTATCCATTATACACAAAACAATGAATTCATCTAACCCACACAAACATAAAAATGAATGAGCAATCGTATTTGGTTGCTCATTCATTTTTAATATAATTATATTCGTTAGAAACCGAATTCTGCTGTGACTCCCCACTTCATCATTTCACCAGAACTTTTAGGTTCCAAAGACTTATACCAGTCACCATGTAAACGAACATAATGCTTGTTTATTGCCATCTGAACACCAGCGCCAAGATACGCTCCTATGTGTGTTGAGTTACTCCAAGTCTGATCATAAGTGTCTTTATTAGGGACTATATCTGATCTTTCATATTTATACGTATATTCTTCCTTAGTACCCATATGTACAACAACAAATCCGCCACCACGAACAAGCGGCTGAATCGTTCCATTGCCAAAACGTTTTACCGCGCCAACAGAGAATGTCAATATACTTTTCTCGTATTTTGAAATACAATTGTATCGATATCGCCCATATGTCTTTGTCTCATGTGATGACTCATATTTTGGTGTGAACGCTAAACCTAATTCTGCGCTGAAGCCTTTCATTATTCGTTCAAGATCTACCTCGACACCTAGACCTATCTCGTAGGTACTTCCAGGATAGTTTTCCTCCATGAAATGCTGATTATCAGTCTTTTCCGTTGCATAGTACGCATAACCAGCGAAAGCCTTGAAATGGGCTTTTACATTATCTGATTCTTCCTTGTATTCATACACCATACATGAACTTCCATCAGTACATACGTCATTGTGATAATCACGCACAACCTTTACGAGTTTCTTCTTTGACATGTAATTGTCATCAATGCCTTCAACTGCCTTCCATGATTTCTGCAGCAGAGACTTCACTTTGCCATATTGCTCCCTTTTTTCCTGTTGTACTTCCCTTGCCTGACCAAAAGCTACCTGTTCTGACGCATAATTTATTGATTTGTTCGTGAGTTCTGCCATCTCTCCATCTTCGCGCTCAAAGAAATAGTATTCGTCAGAATTATGTGCAATACAATAAAGGTTCATCTTTCCATGAACCATAAACTCTGCAAAATACATTTCTGGTTCACCAGTTACATTAAGACGACGCGTTACGAAATACTTTCCGTTGTGATCAAATCGGAACCCCTCTATGTCACCTGGCTTATAGGTTGTCTTTACATTTCCGCCATTAGCCCAGAAATCGCATTGTTTTGACAACTTCTCATTAGTACGGAAGTCAATAGTTCCCCTGATTGTGTCACCAGTATTTGTAATAACATAACCAGACTTAGGATTTGTCTGCGCCTTCGTCACCGTCACAGATACCATCAAAAGGACGAAGAAAATAATCTTTTTAATCATTGTTTTTACTAATCTTGCAATAAATATAATGTTTATGAATTTCCATGAACCATGCTTCCTAATTTTCCATGTGCTGTACAAATCAAATGTATAGGACAACACAACAGAATGCAAAAGTACAAATAATTTCTGAAATACAGAAACATTCCGAAGATTTTATCACATGGCTGCGCAAAAAATATTTATGTATATTTGACTGTAGCATGGATATGAAACACATTACATTTATTTATCCATATAATTTACATTTATACTCAAACATACAGATACAAAAAAGAGCCTCAGAACAATCATTCTGAAGCTCTCTGTATTTGAAAGGAGGCGGCTACCTACTCTCCCGCATTGCATTGCAGTACCATCGGCGCAAGCAGGCTTAACTTCTCTGTTCGGAATGGGAAG
>CACZCN010000048.1:0-17871 GCA_902779665.1 uncultured Prevotellaceae bacterium
GCTAACCTCTTTTAATATTCCCAAAAACGGAAAATACACAATATCATTTGTGTACAAGGATCTTACTGCCGGCGATACCGAGTGGAAGGAGATGAACTACTTACCCGGCATAGAGAAACCTGTAATTGAGTTTTTTGGCGTCGAAGAAGGGCTATATATAGCAGAGAAGCCAGAATTGATATACGAAGGAAAGGTCATTACAAATGATGTCCTGCCCGTGAAACCCAACATGAACGACTACACTATCAGAGTAAAGTTTTGGGATTCAATGGGAAGCGATGAAAGAAAGATTGATTGCAAAACATTTCTTTATGGACAACAACTTTCAGAAACAAAGACCGTAACATTACCTGCTATTTCAAAGGACGCTACACAGACTGTCGATTTTACCATTTCACCAGAAATACTCAAATATGGTATGCAGTTTGATGTTTCATTCTACGAATCAGGCGAGATGATTCCATACTTAACTGGCGACGAGTTTTCTTTTTATGTTGGGGAAGCTCAAACAGGTATTGATACCATTACACAAAATGAGGAGAAGAAAGCCACAGAAGTTATATATGATATCTATGGTCAGAAGGTAAAAAGTATGGAAAAAGGCAGAATATATATCACTGGTGGTAAGAAAGTTATTGCCAAGTGATCATTTTAAAAAAGCCACCGCAGGAATCACTCCTACGGTGGCTCGATGTTTTGACTAAAACTGACTTACCTAATATAAATATTCTTATTATGACCCTCTAAATCCCCCTGCATAGGGGGACTTCCATCGCACTCCGGCCCTCCCCCTATGCAGGGGGAGCGGGGAGAGGGTCTGCTAATTACGCAGACCTGAACATGATGCCATTATCGTTAGCATCAATAATAATCTCATGCTCACGAGTAACCTCACCTGCAAGGAGTGACTTGCTGAGAGCGTTGAGCACATCGCGCTGGATGGCACGCTTAACAGGACGAGCACCGAACTCTGGATCGAATCCTGCCTGAGCAAGATAATCCACAGCCTTGTCGGTTACGCGGAGGTTGAAGCCTTGTTGCTCCAGCATCTTGCTAACGGCATTCATCTGCAAGCGAACAACACCTGCAATCTCATCCTTGTTCAACGGAGTGAACATGATAGTCTCGTCGATACGGTTAAGGAACTCAGGACGGATAGTCTGCTTGAGCAAAGCAGAGATACGACCGAATAGAGCCTCTGACTGACTGGCATTGAGAGCACCGCCGTTCTTGTTAATCTCCTCCTGAATGAGGTGACTGCCAAGGTTGCTCGTCATGATGATGATGGTGTTGCGGAAGTTGACAGTACGACCTTTAGAGTCGGTCAATCGACCATCGTCAAGCACCTGAAGCAGGATGTTGAATACATCAGGGTGAGCCTTCTCAATCTCATCGAAGAGGACTACAGAGTAAGGCTTTCTGCGAACAGCCTCAGTAAGCTGACCACCCTCATCATAGCCCACATATCCTGGAGGCGCACCTATCAGTCTTGTCACGCTGAACTTCTCCTGATACTCGCTCATGTCAATACGGGTCATCATGGTCTCATCATTGAAGAGATAGTCGGCAAGAGCCTTTGCAAGCTCAGTCTTACCCACACCCGTTGTTCCGAGGAAGATGAAACTTGCTATTGGTCGCTTAGGGTCTTGAAGTCCTGCACGTGAACGGCGTACAGCATCACTGACGGCTGTTATAGCCTCGTCCTGACCGATTACACGATGGTGTAGTTCCTCTTCAAGATGAAGCAGTTTCTCGCGCTCACTCTGGAGCATACGAGAGACTGGAATACCAGTCCAACGGCTTACTACCTCGGCTATGTCATCTTCAGTAACCTCCTCCTTAACCATAGCCTCAGCACCCTGAGCAGAGTGGAGTTGTGACTGTATGGACTCAATCTCATCCTCAAGAGCCTTCAGCTTGCCATAGCGAATCTCAGCCACCTTGCCATAGTTGCCTTCACGCTCAGCACGCTCAGCCTCGAACTTCAACTGCTCAATCTGCTGTTTGTTCTGCTGAATCTTATTAACGAGTTCTTTCTCGCTTTGCCACTTGGATTTATACTGACTCACCTCCTCCTGAAGGTCGGCAATCTCCTTGTTGAGCTGAGAGAGTTTATCCTCGTCATTCTCACGCTTGATAGCCTCACGCTCGATTTCGAGCTGTGCCAACCGACGTGTCTTTTCGTCCAATTCCTCTGGAAGAGAGTCGCGCTCCATACGAAGCTTGGCGGCAGCCTCGTCCATAAGGTCGATAGCCTTATCAGGCAGGAATCGGTCGGAGATATAACGTTCTGAGAGTTTCACGGCCGCTATGCAGGCATCGTCCTGAATACGTACACGATGATGATTCTCATAACGCTCCTTCAAGCCACGGAGGATGGAAATAGCACTCATCTCATCAGGCTCATCAACCATGACGGTTTGGAATCGGCGTTCCAGAGCCTTATCCTTCTCGAAGTATTTCTGATACTCATTAAGCGTTGTTGCACCTATGGCACGCAATTCACCACGGGCAAGGGCAGGTTTTAGGATGTTGGCCGCATCCATAGCACCCTCACCGCCACCAGCACCCACAAGGGTGTGAATCTCATCGATGAAGAGGATGATACGACCATCGGCACCTGTAACCTCAGAGATGACACTCTTCAGTCGTTCCTCGAACTCACCCTTATACTTCGCACCTGCCACAAGAGCACCCATATCGAGTGAATAGAGCATCTTGTCCTTAAGATTCTCAGGCACGTCACCACGAACGATACGCTGTGCCAAGCCCTCGACGATGGCAGTCTTACCAGTACCAGGCTCACCTATTAATATAGGATTGTTTTTTGTACGGCGAGAAAGAATCTGGAGCACACGGCGAATCTCATCATCACGACCGATGACAGGGTCGAGTTTTCCAGCTCGTGCATCAGCCACAAGGTTCTTGGCATATTTCTCCAGAGAACGGTAGTTATCGTCAGCCGACTGTGACTTCACATTCTTACCCTGACGCAGTTCCTTTATGGCAGACAATACATTCTGCTTATTAAGACCTGCATCCTTCAGGATACGGCTTGCCGTACTGTTAACCTCAACAAGAGCAAGGAACAATGTCTCCACACTAACGAACTCATCGCCCATCTCCTGAGCAAGAGCCTCAGCACGGGTAAACACCTGATTGCTTTCGTTTGAAAGATAAGGCTGACCGTTGCCACCAGATACCTTTGGCAAATGATTTATCTCACTCTCCACCACCTGTGATATATGTTGTGGATTAACGCCCTGCTTCTGGAACAGGAAACCTGCAACATCCTGTGCCTTGTTGAGAATGGCACGGAGGATATGAACAGGCTCAATGGTCTGTTGACCACTGCGTTGCGCACCGTTGACGGCTTCTTGAACCGTTTGTTGTGCCTTGATTGTAAACTTTTCGAAATTCATATTTACCTCCCTTTTATATTATTATGTTATTTTCAGTTTTCAGTATTTCAGTTTTTCAAATACAACATATTTGCCAAGCATATTCGCTATGCCATTATGGCGTTATAGCGATGATTTTTGTGTCATTATGACAGAAAGACGGTGTTTGCAACAGCGTTGCACCGACATTTATATACCTTTGTACTCAGAAATAAAAATCGAAATAAAGAATGTTTGTTAATTTATAATCTTCCCCATGCACTTCCACCCCCTTGCCCCTTCACGGGCAAAGGGTCGGGGACAGGGGTCACTTTTTTTATGGAACAGATACTACATCTCATCAACGAAATGTCACCTTTCCTATTATTAGGATTCCTCCTTGCAGGACTTATGCACGCATTCATCCCAGGACAGATATACAGCAGATATCTTGCCAAGCCTACATTCAGTAGCGTGCTTTACGCCGCACTTTTCGGCATCCCTCTCCCACTCTGCTCTTGTGGAGTGATTCCAACGGCTATGTCACTTCGCAAGGAAGGGGCAAGCAAGGGGGCTGTATCTTCATTCCTCATAGCAACACCACAGACAGGCGTTGACTCAATCATAGCCACCTATTCGCTCATGGGACTTCCCTTCGCTATAGCTCGCCCAATCATAGCATTCGTGACGGCATTGTTCGGAGGACAGATGGTGAATATGGCGGACAAAGACTCCTCCCCAGCCCTCCCGAGGGAGGGAGAGGAAAGTCAGCATAATAAACCTGTAGAGGCTCATTGTGAGTGTGGATGCGGTCACAACCACGAACATTCACACGAGCACGAACATTCTTTTATTGGGAAGATAAAGGAAGCCTTATCCTACGCATTCCTTGAAATGATGGAGGATATAGGCAAATGGCTGATGATAGGCCTGATAGTGGCAGGATTGATAACGGTACTTGTGCCTGATTCATTCTTCGAGGTATTCAAGGACAACTCGTTGGCAAGTATGCTACTCGTGCTCGCCTTTGCCATACCAATGTACCTGTGTGCTACGGGAAGTATTCCTATCGCAGTAGCCCTGATGCTGAAGGGATTAACGCCAGGTTCGGCTCTGGTTCTGCTTATGGCAGGCCCTGCTTGTAACATGGCAAGCATACTCGTTATTAATAAGGTTATGGGCAGAAGAACTCTCATAACATACCTTGCAAGCATCATCATAGGTGCTGTAGGGTTCGGACTGGCAATCGATCACCTACTACCACGCGAATGGTTCATACCAACCATCGCCCCATCAGCAGAATGTTGTCATGAAGAGACTCCTCTCTTCTATTGGATTTGCACAGGCGTGCTCGTGCTCCTGCTCATTAATGCAGCTTGGCATCACTATCATGGCGGTCATAGCCATTGTCATTGCCACGATGAGGAATCATGCGATACAACAACAAAGAATCACGATATGGAAATAATAATCAAAGGAATGAACTGCAACCATTGTCGGGCAAATGCGGAGAAGGCTATTCTCGGTTGCAATGGTGTGAAATCAGCAAGCGTTGACCTTGCTTCAGGTAAGGCACAGATTGACGGTAATGCCGATATCAACGAAATCCGTTCAGCCATAGAGGCCCTCGGATTTTCGGTTGCGGAATAAGAGTAAGTCACTGTTATAAAAGAAAAAGCCCCTTGATTTACCAATACGAAAGGTATTTCAAGGGGCTAATTTATTATTACTAAAATATCCGAAAGAGGCTTTTATTTAGAATACCCTCTGGCAAAAACACGAATCTTCTCATAAGAATCAACGGTCTTCAAAGAATCAGAAGTAATCATTGTAATCTTGAACTTCCAATCATTATTAGAGCTATCATCACTTGCCCAAACACATTCCGCATTAAAAGAAGAATCAGGATAGAAGGTCAATTTATACTTGGAATCTACGCCCTTCAGTCTGCTATTCCATATCATAGAATCTCCTTTAATCTTCATATACTCTCCCCAGGTATTATCCCCACCATCATATTTCACGAGAGTCCACTCGCCATTCAGCTTGGCACGTAATTCTACAACCTCAGCCTTCTCATCATCATCATCATCCTTACTGCACGATGACACACTTGTAATACCCGTGATAGCTACTGCAAACACAAGTACAAAATTAAAAATCTTTTTCATTTCAATGTTATAATTAATATTATTCTGAATCACAATTAAGTAATAGGTATAAATTATGCTTTTGCGAGTGCTTCTTCGTACGAAGCAAAAAGTGCGTGTCAGCCCCCAAGGCTGGCGCACGATCTTTGATTTTGCGAGTGCTTCTTCGTACGAAGCAAAAAGTGCATGTCAGCCCCAAAAGGCTGGTGCACGGTCTTCGATTTTGCGAGTGCAAAGTTAATAAATATCAAACGATCTACCAAATAAATCAATCAAAAATTTTTTTCCATGCAGAAACTATTGCATGATAAAAAACAATTACGTATTTTTGCAGAAAAAAATAACATTATGTAAAAAATTTCTGTTTTTCAACTTAACTTTTCACATTGACATACGCTTATATTGTAGATGACCCAAGAAGAGTTTGAACATATCGCCCCAGCGCTCCGAGAGTTGATGCTCTCGGTAGGCCGCAGTTTCTTCGGCAATGATGATGATGCCGAGGACGTTGCACAAGAGGGATTGGTAGCTCTTCTAAAGTTCATCGACAGGATGGAGTCTGGTGCCCGGCATGATGCCCTTGCCATCAGGGTGGCAAAACATTGTTGTCTGGATATAGCGAGGAAAAGAAAGTCCAGTCCCTTTGTGTTATGCAGATCGAATGAGGATATAGCTCCACCAGGAAGGGATGTGGGGGCGTCGCCTCACGAGAATCTGGAGGCAAAGGAACTGCATGAAGCCGTTGACAAAGCCGTTCAGCATCTCAAACCGAGTGAGCGACGCCTGTTTGAAATGAGACAGATAGAAGGTCTTGAGCTTGACGACATAGCCAAACGAACAAACATCGCGAAACCTTCGATAAAGAGTATTGTCTCGGCAGCAAGAAAGAAAGTCTTCGGGGAAATTAAGGAAAGGCTCAGAAAGTAAATTCCTCTTTCGGGAAGTAAATGCTCCTTTTAGAAAGTAAATGGTTTTGGAAAGTAAATTAGGAGTAAATTAAATCAGTAAATTATGAGCGGCAAAAGCCGCTTGGAAATGCTGATAAAAAATAATTTACTGAATTTAATTTACTGAATTAATTTACCCCCAATTTACTTTCAGCTATAGGGCGCAAGCCCGATTTACAGTTAAAATTTCAAGAACATGACATATAAAGAAACTGAAATATTAATCCAGAAATATCTCAACGGCGAGACAACAGCCGAGGAGGAGAGAAGGCTTGCTCTTGAGGTTTCGCGTAAGGATGCACCCGATGACTGGAAGGTCATAGCCGAGATGCTTGGCGAACTGACCGTTGACGAGGCTCTCTTTGACCAGATAATGGCTGAGCGCAAGCAGAAACCTCGCTTCATAAGGCTATGGCCTTGGGTTGCTGCTGCCTGTGTTGTTGCCTTGCTTGTAGTCTTCCTTGGCCCTCCGAAGGAAGAAACGCCTAACCAGCCTCAGATTGTAAAGGTTGAGCCTAAGAAAACAGAGCCTGAGGTCAAGGCTGTTGAGCCGACACCTGTTACTGACGAAAAGGAAATAGTAACAGAGTCAAAACCCACAAAACATATTGTGGCAAAGGCTGTTGCAAAGCATCATAACAAAAACGTAATGCCAGAGCAACAAGTTCAAGAACCTCAAAAACAGCCAGAGGAAACCGTTGAGCCTATTGCTGAGCCTACGGATAACACAAATGATATTGCACAGGCAGAGGAAATTACTCAACCTGACCCAATAGATGAATTCCGAAGAGATTTCCATAAGAAGTCGGCAAACATACGTGAGCGTGGCATGATGGTAATGCGTCGTGTTGCAATGCTCACAGAAAAAGCTAATAACAGATTTGTAATCTATAAAGACAGTAAAATATGAAAAGAATAATAACAATCGTACTATCCGTAATGTTGGCAATAACCGCCTCTGCTCAAACCAAAACATTACTCGATAAAATCCTTGAACCGTTAAATGAGACTTGCAATTACAAAACGATATATCATTTAGACGACCCCAACAGAATATGCACCAATCAGTATTATTCTATAACATTCAACGACTTTAATTTTCAAGATATCTTCCTACACAGAAGTTCACCACACAATGACAGCATTTCAAGAAAACAGGTTTTGCTAAACAGTCATTTTTGCAACAGTTTAGATTCCCTGATGAAGATTGCAGAAGAGGGTTATCATTATGAAAACCATTACAAGGGCAAAGGAGATTCTATAATATATTCTATATGCCTAAGAAACATAGATGGTGGTATAAAAAGAAGAATAAACAATCATGGCGAAGTTGTGTATCCTGATGCAATTGAAAGTATCAGTTATGATTTTCATCCTTGGCATTACAAATCAGACACTTACCATCAAAAAGACACGATTGTTGACGGTGTTAAGGTTCCCATATACAAAAAAGCCGAGCAAGAAATTGACACGATTTTAGGAGGTGCTGGACACCTCACATACGCAAAAGCCGAACTGATTGATGAAATCCGTCCTTTCGACAAAGAGCAGTATTACCAAATTATACAGCCTGTTCTCAAACAGAAAGGAATAAAATCATGGAAGTTCAAATGGGAAATAAGCGATGATTATGACTATAATCCCAAAGAATACACTCATGGCTATTGGTCCATAAGTGGAGGTGGAGCAACAAGAGAAGGTACAATGTATTTCATACCTAAAGAAAACAAAGATTTAGGAGATAAAACATTTAGTGCCATCGACAGTCTAACATTCAATTACATCAGCAATAATTATGAACAAGATTTTTATTACAGGTCCAACCAACATAACGAAGCAAAAACGGCATTTGTCCCAAATGAATTACGACACATATTGAGTGCACATTTCAACATAGACAATGGCGACCGGGTAGAGGTTTTAGTCGGATATACAGAAGCCGGATATTACATTGTGGTATCAGAAAACAATGGCAGTAACGGTTTTCCTGTCGAATGGTATGCCTTAAAGAGTTTCAACAACGGAAAGAAGGAATATATTAAGGGAGCAAAGAAATAATGATTCGTATTATAATGGTTTTAGCGAGATTATTTTAAGAGCGTAACGGAAAGCTTATGTCCATTTCGGGCATAAGCTTTTTTATTTCGTAGATTTTCCCTTGATTTGCCGTCAAAATACAGTAGATACTCCATCGATTCTCCATCGATACTCCATCGATGGTCCATCGTTTCGATGGAGAATCGATGGAGTACTGATGGACTATCGATGGAGGATCATAAGAGGAAAGGTGGTTGTAAGGAGGAGTAAAAAAACGAAAAGTGAAGAGTGAAGAATTTAAGTTTGTATTGCAGTCTAAGGCAGTCTATCAACCTTTCGCAATATATGGTAACTTAAATTCTTCACTCTTCACTCTTCACTCTTCACTTAACTAAACCTAATTCCTTCGCCTTCTCATTCAGCAAGGCAAGGAGAGGTTCGCGTTCATTCTCTACTTTATTGTCGAGAACGGCATCCTTGAGATATTGCTTTAGGATTCCGACTTCCCGGGAAGGCTTGAGATTATACATTTCCATAATCTCGTTACCGTCAATAACAGGTTGGAGAAGTCGCTTAAAATCCTTTTCCTTTAAGTCCTCAATCTTCTGGCGCACAAGCTGATAGTTGTCAAGGAACTTTTGCTTTCTTTGCTGGTTCTTGCTCGTTATATCAGCCTCGCAGAGAGCCATAAGAGCATCAATATCATCGCCAGCATCGTTCACCATTCGACGAACGGCAGAATCGGTAACAATATCATCGGCTATGGCGATAGGACGCATGTGGAGTTCCACCATCTTCTGCACGAATTTCATCTTTGCATCCATAGGTAGTTTCATTCTGCGGAAGATACCGGGAATCATCTTTGCGCCTATAATGTTGTGGGCATGGAATGTCCAACCCTGAACAGGATCCCAGCGCTTGCTCTTCGGTTTGCCTATGTCGTGGAGAACGGCAGCCCAACGGAGCCAGAGGGAGGCCTCTCCCCCCGCCCTCCCCCGTAGGGAGGGAAGTCCGATGTTGATAACATCGGAGTATGTGTCAGCCGGAGAACCGACGGAGGTTTCATTTGTGCCTGTCGGAGCAGGTTGGGTGTTGGTGGTTTGCGAAATAAGATTTTCCAACACCTCCAAAGTATGGTAGAAATTATTCTTATGAGCTCTTCCATTCTTTGTCTCGACCATATCCATTTGCGAGAGTTCGGGGAAGATAATAGCAAGGAGACCAGAGCGCTGGAGGTCAACAAAGCCACGACTTGGGTGCTTGGTCATAAGAATCTTGTTCAACTCTTCCGCTATGCGCTCTCCACTAATGATTTTGATGCGCTCGGCATTACGTTCAAGAGCCTCGAATGTCTCATCTTCAATAATGAAGTTGAAGCGTGTGGCGAAGCGGATGCAACGGAGCATTCGCAATGGGTCGTCGGAGAAGGTAATGTCTGGATCAAGAGGCGTGCGGATGATTCCATCATACAGGTCATCAACACCTCCGAATGGGTCAACGAGTTCACCAAAACGACTCTTGTTCAAGCAGATAGCCATAGCGTTAATGGTGAAGTCGCGACGGTTCTGGTCATCCTCAAGAGTGCCGTCTTCAACGATAGGCTTGCGGGAATCACGCTGGTAGCTTTCCTTGCGGGCGCCTACGAATTCTATTTCGAGACCCTCTGAATCCCCCTTAAAGGGGGACTTTTCTTGCGTGAGCGGCTCTTCTCCTTTAAGGGGAAGCGGGGAAAGGGTCGTTCCATATACTTTCACTTGTGCCGTTCCGAAGTTCTTGAATACAGAAAGAGAGGCTTTCTTGCCGAGCATCTTCTTCAGACGCTTGGCAACAGCAATTCCGGGGGATGGCATTCCGTCATGGGAAACCACCACGCAGTCAATATCATCAGATGGCTTTTCGAGGAATATATCGCGAACATATCCCCCCACCACATAACATTCAAGACCAAGGCTGTCGGCAGCCTCGGAAATCATGTGAAAAATATCCTTATCAAGTATTTGTGCCAGTTCGGCATCAGTATAATCCATCATTTCGACTGCAAAATTACAAAAAAAGAATGACATATTCGGGTGTTTCTGATTTTTTTAGTACTTTTGCACCATGAATTTACGTAAAAACATAGCAATGACATCGTTACAAGTACTCAGATTGGCTATTTGTGTAACTTTCAGTACGGTTCTCCTCACAAGTTGTGAGAAAAACCCTGAAGCCAAGCAGTTGCTCAAGGAAATACAGGCTGACTATGAGGCCGGCAACTATCAGCGTGTGATTTATTCCATAGATTCTATGCGTCACTATTATCCCGATGCTGTAGAAGAGCGCAGGGAAGCCTTGAAGTTCCATCAGGAGGCTTCTCTGAAGATGGCACAGGCAAATCTTGCAGAGGTGGATTCCGCCCTTCAGGCTGCTATAAGGCAGTTTGACGAGATGAAACCACAGGTAGAGGCACATCGCAAGGCATGTACGGCTACCAAGGAAGAGCTTCAGCAATTCAACGAATTGAGAGCCTATAGAGACTCACTTCAGGGAGTTTTCAATCTGGAATGTGCAAAGATAAAATACATTCACAAACGTCAAAAAGAGTTGACAAAAGATAAATGACCTATATGAATTGGCATTTTCAGAGGCTTTTTCTTTGAAATATCGCAAAAAATAAGTAACTTTGCACTCATAAATGTAGGTGTTGGGTGTTAGGTGTTGGGTGTTGGTGGTTTGTAAAACCATTACGGAAAAGGCAATCCACTAACACCTCTCACCCATCACCCAAAAGCTAAAAACGACTATGACAACTGAGGAAGAATTCAGAAGCGCACTAAAAGAGTGCCGCGATATCTTTACCGCAAAGCTGGGAGACTATAGTGCCTCTTGGCGTATTCTCCGTCCATCTTCACTTACCGACCAGCTTTTCATAAAGGCAAAGCGCATTCGTCAGCTTGAGACTGGCGAGGTGGCTATGGTAGAAGAAGGTATCCGTCCGGAGATAATGGCGTTGGTGAACTATGGCATCATAGGTTTGATACAGTTGCAGGAAGGCTACGTTGACGAGCCGGACATTGACAAGAAACGTGCCATTGAGCTTTACGACCACTTTGCGGAAGAGACCCTGCAGCTTATGATTCGCAAGAACCATGACTATGCCGAGGCTTGGCGCGGAATGCGGGTTACAAGCTATACTGACTTCATCCTCACAAAGATAAACAGGATAAAGGAGATTGAGGACCATCAGGGTAAGGTTAGTGTGTCAGAAGGTATTGATTCAAACTATATGGACATCATAAACTACGCTGTGTTCGGACTCATTAAGACAAAGGCAGAAAAGTGAAGAGGCTTCAAACCATACTGATTAATATTGCCCGAGTCGTTCTCGCCATAACATTCATCTTCTCAGGATATGTCAAGGCGGTTGACCCTATAGGAACGCAGTATAAACTGCAGGACTATGCTGAGGCACTTGGGCTATTGCAGTATGTGCCTGACTGGCTTACTCTCTCCACATCGGTGGCTTTGTCGGCTTTGGAGTTCTCGCTTGGCGTTTTCCTCCTCTTCGCCATACTGAGGAAAGTGGTAGCCAACGTGATGCTCATCTTCATGGTCGTGATGACTTTGGTGACTGTATGGGTATGGGCATCAGACCCGGTAAGCGACTGCGGATGCTTCGGTGATGCGATTCGTCTGAGCAATGGCGAAACGCTTCTGAAGAACATCATCCTACTTGTACTTGCCTTTCTGATAGCAAGATGGCCATTGAAGATGCCAAGGTTCGTGAACCTCAGCAACCAGTGGATAGTATTCCACTACACCATTCTCTTCATTCTCGGCACATCAGTATGGAGTTTGTACGACCTGCCTGTCTTCGACTTCCGTCCATACCACATAGGTGCAAATATCCCTGAGGGAATGGAGATACCCGAAGGAGCAAAGACGCCTGAGTTTGAGACCACCTTCATATTGGAGAAAGATGGGGTTAAGAAGGAATTCACGTTGGAGGAATATCCTGACTCTACTTGGACTTTCATAGACTCCAAGACAAAACAGATAAGCGAGGGCTATGTGCCTCCTATCCATGATTTCTCCATCACGGATATGCAGACAGGCGATGACCTGACCGAGACAATCAACAAGGGATATGTTTTCCTTCTTGTCTCTCCGCATCTGGAACAGGCCGACGATACAAACTTCGGCAACATAGACATGCTCTATGAATATGCCGCAGAGAACCACTATAAGTTCTATTGCCTTACGGCGAGTGGCGATTCAGCCATTGCACGCTGGAAGGATATGACAGGAGCAGAGTATCCGTTCTATAACACGGACGAGACAACGCTGAAGACAATCGTAAGAAGCAATCCGGGACTTCTGCTGCTGAAGGATGGTACGGTAATCGGTAAGTGGAGCCATAACTTCCTGCCAGCCGACGAGATGATAAAACAGCCGCTGAGCAAGTCTGAGTTCGGTCACATGCCTGAAGACAAGACAGGCAAGCAGATAGCGCTGATACTGCTCTGGTATGTATTGCCTCTTGCCCTTCTCACCATTGCCGACAGGCTCTGGATGTGGTCAAGATGGCTATCGAAAAAAGAATTAAAAGAATCCAACAGGATATATAATTTTTTAAAATCAAAACAAAAAATGAGAAAGAAAATCGTAGCAGGTAACTGGAAAATGAACAAGAACCTGCAGGAGGGCGTTGCTCTCGCAAAGGAACTTACTGAGGTAGTAAAGAACCCTAACTGTGATGTTATCATCGGTACTCCATTCATCCACCTCGCAAGCGTTGCTGACGTAATCAAGGGCAGCTGCATCAAGCTCTCTGCTGAGAACTGCGCAGACAAGGCTTCTGGCGCTTACACAGGTGAGGTTTCTGCTGAGATGGTTAAGTCAACAGGTGCTGAGTACGTTATCCTCGGTCACTCTGAGCGTCGTGAGTACTATCACGAGACTCCAGAGATTCTCAAGGAGAAGGTTAACCTCGCTCTCGCTAACGGTTTGAAGGTTATCTTCTGTATCGGTGAGTCTCTCGCTGAGCGTGAGGCTAACAAGCAGGAGGCTGTTTGTAAGGCTGAGCTCGCTGGTTCTGTATTCCATCTCTCTGCTGAGGAGTGGAAGAACATCGTTATCGCTTACGAGCCAATCTGGGCTATCGGTACAGGTAAGACCGCTACTGCTGAGCAGGCAGAGGAAATCCACGCATTCATCCGTTCTTGCGTAGCTGAGGTTTACGGTGCAGAGGCTGCTGACAACACAACTATCCTCTATGGTGGTTCTTGCAAGGCTTCTAACGCTCCTGAGCTCTTCGCTAAGCCTGACATCGACGGTGGCCTTATCGGTGGCGCTTCTCTGAAGGCTGCTGACTTCAAGGGTATCATCGACGCTTGGAACTAATCTTCCAAGACAATAAATGAAAAATGAAAAGTGAACAATGAGAAATTCTTTTCCCCATTTTCACTTTTCATTTCCTTACTAAAAACATGAATAGACTAATTACATTTATTCTCACAATAATCTGCAGTCTGGGCATACAGGCTCAGAATCAGAAATTCCTTGACGGACTTCGCGCTAACGAAACCGGCAAGGGCACAGTAACCGTGACGCAAAGTCCGGCTATCGACGTATTGGTTAATGGCAATCCGCAGCCGTCTGCGAATAACGGTGTTACCAATCCAACACCTGCCGTCCCACATACCATAACATCCATTCCACAAGAAAACAACAGACCGGATGCCACACAGCATACCGGCACAGATATCGCGCATAACGGCAGCGAAAGCATTCCTGGAGAAGATGCTGCCGTAGATACCCGTAAGAAGGTGATGCGCAACAGCTACAAGACAACAGGCTTCCGTATTCAGGTATTCTCAGGTGGCAACTCCCGCACCGACCGCCAAAAGGCAGAGAAAGCCGGTACGGATATGAAGCGCTACTTCCCTTCCGAGCCTGTGTATGTCCACTTCTATTCTCCTTCATGGAAATGCCGTATGGGCAACTACCGCACACAGGAAGAGGCTCGCGCCGTACTTGCACAGGTAAAGAAGTATTACCCGCAGGCATGTCTTGTGAAAGGCACGATAAGCGTGCAGTATTAGCCCCTCAAGTGATTTCCTCAAAACAATAAGTGTAATTTCCCCCTCGCCCCTTGGGGAGAGGATGCCCGAAAGGCAGGTGAGGGGCGTTTTTTTATTATAGAAATGCTTGATAGTAACATAGAATCAACAGAGCCTTATGTAGTTCCGGAAACTCTTGATGAGCTTGCTGGTCATTATAAGGAAGTTCTCAGACTCCTTGGAGAAGACACAGAGCGTGAGGGATTGCTAAAGACGCCTCTTCGTGTGGCTAAGGCAATGCAGTTTCTCACAAAGGGCTATCGTGAGGATCCAAAGGCTATTCTTGAAAAAGCTCTTTTCCACGAGACATACAACCACATGATCATAGTGAAGGACATCAACTTCTACTCTATGTGCGAGCATCACATGCTTCCTTTCTATGGCAAGGCTCATGTGGCATATATCCCTAACGGCACTATCACAGGTCTTTCAAAGATTGCCCGTGTGGTAGAGGTCTTTGCCCGTCGCTTGCAGGTACAGGAACGCATGACGCATCAGATCATGGAGGTTATTCAAGAGACTCTGAAGCCACAGGGTGTTATGGTTGTCGTAGAGGCAGTCCATATGTGTATGCAAATGCGTGGAGTTGAGAAACAGAACTCTGTCACCACGACCTCTGCCTTTGCCGGAATCTTCAGCAACGCAACGACACGTCAGGAATTTATGAATCTGATTAATAAGTAGCCCACCCAGTCCCCCCCCAATGGGTAGTCCGATGTTGATAACATCGGAGTATGTGACAAGATCCACCCCCCACCCCCTCCAGGGGGAGTGGTTAGTATTTCAAATCATGGGGGAATACGAACTATTAGAAACCGAATTACAAGCGCGGCCATTGAAGGGATGTTACTATAAAACATCCTTCCCTTTGGGAAGGCTTGGTTAGGCTTAGTATATGCGCTTTATTTCATGGAATGTGAACGGACTTCGTGCCTGTGCCGGTAAGGACGGCGAGAAGGTGGAGAATGGAATTATAGGTTTCCAGACTGCCTTTGCCGAGTTTGACGCTGATTTCTTCTGCCTTCAGGAAACGAAGATGCAGGAAGGACAGCTTGACCTTGCTTTCCCCGGATATCAGTCTTATTGGAACTATGCGGAGAAAAAAGGCTATTCCGGCACCGCCATATATACTAAACACACTCCATTGAGCGTTAGTTATGGTATAGGAATAGACGAGCACGACCACGAAGGGCGTGTGATTACGCTTGAGTATGACAAGTTCTATCTCGTCACCGTCTATACCCCGAACTCTCAGGACGGTCTTCGCCGACTTGACTACCGCATGACATGGGAGGATGACTTCCGTGCATATCTCAAGGCGCTTGATGCCAAGAAACCTGTCATCGTATGCGGTGATATGAACGTGGCTCATGAGGAGATTGACCTGAAGAATCCGAAGACCAACCGCATGAATGCCGGCTTCACCGACGAGGAACGCGAGAAATTCACCCAGCTTCTTAACGAGGGCTTTATTGATACTTTCCGCACATTGCATCCGGAGGAAGTGACCTATTCATGGTGGTCATATCGTTTTCAAGCCCGAAAGAAGAACACGGGATGGCGTATCGACTATTTCGTCACTTCCGAGCGTCTGAAAGACAGCATCAAGACAGCGGCTATTCATACCAATGTCTATGGTTCGGATCATTGCCCGGTGGAGTTGGAAATAAAATAAAAGACAACGGCCCCTCACCTGCCCTACGGGCATCCTCTCCCCAAGGGGCGAGGGAAAAAGTTAGTATTTCTAACCAATGGGGCAAGTCATGGAAATAAAATCAGATAAATAGCGTACAAAGGTAACTCCTTCCTCGCCCCTTGGGGAAGTCGGAGATTGAGAATCTCCGAGTATGTGTCCGAGGATGCCCGCAGGGCAGGTGAGGGGCCGTTTGTGATGGGCGGTTAATTAAATATGCGTTTTTTCACCTTATATATAATAGCACTCCTAACATCATTGGTGGCAAGTGCACAGGAAAGGACGGTAGAAAACCGCCCTTATTGCGACTTGCGCCCTATGCACTTCGGAGTTATCGTGGGAACGCATTTCCAAGACCTAGAATTTGAGAATGTAGGTCCTATAACATATACCGATGCCGACGGTAATCAGGCAGAGTCGCTTGTTACCTGCGACCAGAACACATGGGATAGCGGTTTCCACGTGGGAGTGCTTGGCGAGATGCGCCTTACCGACTACCTCGCCTTCCGAGTAGCCCCTGTAATGTATTTTGCCAACCGACATATTGTATTTGCCGACCATAGGAGTCTGGACACCAAAGGCAACTATACCCAGGCACGACAGGATATGAAGAGCGTGTATGTAACCTGTTCGCTCGACCTTATCTATGCTGCACAGCGATTCAACAACCACCGACCATATATCATGGCTGGCCTTTCGCCTGCACTCAACCTCTCCACAAAGGCAAACGACTATATCCAGTTGAAGAAAAACGACGTGTTCTTCGAGGTAGGCGCAGGATGTGACATGTATCTGCCTTTCTTCAAGCTACGACCGGAACTGAAGTTCATGTACTCTCTTGGCAACTGCCTTAATACTAATCATGCAAAGACACTAAGGGATAAGAACAAACTCCCCTTCGCATCTTCCGTCAGTTCGGCACGAAGCAGTATCATAGCACTTACGTTCTATTTCGAATAACGAACATTGTTCAATACCTACAAAAAGGTATTCTATATACTAACAAAGGAAAAAAATGAACTTTTTTTGAAATTTTCCTCATTATTTTTAGGTATTTCCAAAAGAAAATACTATCTTTGCATCGTTAATTGAAACAAAAATAGTATTAATAATAAAACAAAAACATTATGGCTTACGTAATTAGCGACGACTGCATTGCATGCGGTACATGTATTAGCGAGTGTCCATCTGAGGCTATCTCTGAGGGCGATATCTATTCAATCAACCCAGATCTCTGCACAGAGTGTGGCACATGTGCTGACGTTTGTCCTAACGAGGCTATCAGCCTTCCTTAAGACTCCGCACGCATAGCGCGTTTAGAACTAAAAGGCAATCTCATCTCTGAGGTTGCCTTTTTAATGCTATCCCATTTTATTACTATCCGCTAACCAATGCAACTTACCGTTCATCAGGAATTTGAGTTATAATAACGTGAGTTCGACGACTTGCTTTAGCTTGTTGAGTCTAGCGAAAAATTGTTTTGTCGGCTTGCGCCCTGAACGTCGAAGAGGTCGGCGGCCGAAGGGACTTGCACAGCTTGATGAGCCTTAGCGAATAAAGCCA
>CACZCN010000049.1:0-18865 GCA_902779665.1 uncultured Prevotellaceae bacterium
TTCTTTTATTACTGACCGAAGATGAGTCCCTGTTTTAGGGAGTCGTCAATACAAAACCAGAGCACTAAATCAGGGCGGTGGTTTTACAAAGCAAAAGGAACTCCCTCCTCTCTCCCGATTTTTATCTAACTGATATATGTTAACGTCAGTTCAGCAACGGAGTTGCGTTAGAATTTACTGAATATAATTTAACGTCAGTTCGACGAATTCAATGTAAACGCATCTACGATGCTGAACTGACAATAATTACCAATCTACGCAATCTTTTTCCATAAATATCCATTTTTATTGGTTGAAGATTGGTAAGATTGGTAATTATTGTCAGTTAAAAACAGCTTGCTGTTTGTCTTAAGGGCAATTATTCGCTGAGGCTCATCAAGCTAAAGCCAGTCATCGAACTCTCGTTATTTATTTCGTGCCGTCACACGTTCTATGCGTCCGCTGATGACTTGCGCATTGGTGACAAGGTTGTAGATAGGACAACCCTTCTCTGTCTTTTCCACCAGTTCACGAATCTCTGCCTCTGGGCGTGGACTGCTGATGAACACGCGCATCTTGATGTCGGTAGGGTAGAGAGGTGTTTGCTCAAATCCCTTGCGACCTGCGCGAGGGTCAAACTGTGCCGTGAGCGATACGTTCAGGGTGTCGAGCGGTGTCTTTGTGCGTGCTGCCGTGCCTTCCGCAACGTGCGTGAAACATGAACCAAGCAGACCGATGTGACTCTCTACGGCTGTAGGACCGAGGTCGTTGCCGCCAAGGTACAGAGGATGATCCTGTAACACACGGTGATGACGCACCTGCAAGACTGTTACGCCTGATGATGGATTGATGAATGCTGAAGGACCGTCGGGGCTGAGATAGCTGTCGGTTTGTGCCGGCGTGAACTGATTGGCACGAGAGTATGGGTAGTCGTAGGCATAGCCACCGAACTTCGACTTGTCGGGACGCTTGCCGCTTTCACGTAGTTTGCGGTTGCCCTCGCCCTTGCGTGTCTCCCATTCTATGAACTCACGAAGTCCAGGCTGATAGGTAGGAGGCAGTACGAGTTCATCAGCACTTTTTGTATATACCAGTTCGGTATTGACCTTATGTGCACGTATCGAGAACTGATAAAGTGGTGAGTTCTGTTCTGCAAGCAAGCGTAGTTCCTCTAACTGACTGTCAGATGCGGGAGAGTCAATGTAGATAGTGTATTTCAATCCCCAGTCCTGCAATGACGGTCCTGTCTGTTTGATATTAATGCCGAGGGAGTCAATATCAATTCCCTTCAGCGCAGCCTGTGTGACGTAGCTGTCGATGAGGTCACCGGCAATGGCACTAATGACGTGATCTGGAGTACCTATGCCAAGATCGAAGCCTCCGTTGTTATATCCGCTGTCGTTGAGATATTCGTGTTCGCGGATTATGACGTGGCGTGTACCGGCACGCTGCTCTGCTGTTGCAAAAGCCCTGATTGTTATTGGTTGCAGAGCATCTGTTGGTATGGCGCGGAACTGTTCCACGGCATTCTTTCTGCGCTTGAGCAGGTCGCGGAATGACGGTGCGCTCTTCAATGCTTTGTGATACCATGAGGCATCGGTGATAGCCTTGTTCAGACGTTGGTCGTTCTGTTGTGCCACAGCAACAGTTACTGCTGCCGTGGCTATTATGGTTGAGAGAAGTATTTTCTTCATAATCAGATGTTTTTTATTCCCTTCCTACGTATGGGTTTGATGTTATTGTTGAGCCGTCATAGCCGTAGTTCTGCCAGAGGTTAGGGTTAACTTCGCGCTGTGCCTGTGGAATAGGGAAACGATAGTGCTTGAAGTCAATAGTCTGCTTGTTGTACTCTGGATATTTCTTTGCAAGTGGACTGTTCTTAATTGTCTTTACCAGTATCTTCCAGCGTTTTAGGTCAAGGAGATGCTTCTGCTCAAGAGTAAACTCCCATGAACGCTCCTGTATAATTGCTTCAAGGAATCCCTTATAGTCAAGTCCTGCCTCCAGATCGTGTGCCTGTGGAGTGTTAGCGTTGATGTTCTCACGGAATGCACGACGACGCACCTTGTTGAAGGCATTGTAAGCTTCCTGGTTTGGCTGGTGGTCACGCTCGTTGATAGCCTCGGCAAGAATGAGATAGACCTCTGCAAGTCGCAACACCTGACGGTTCATTGCACGGTCAGCCGCACTTGTCTCAGGTGAGTCGTGGTCGATGTATTTGTTGTAGCGAGAGAAACCAGACTCACGGATCTTGTCACCATCGGCATCATAATAGAAGTGGAAATAGCTTTGGGTTGATGGACGCCACAGGGAATCAACGAAAGATACGTCCTTGCGCTGGTCACCCTTGAGATAAGAGTTCTCTACGGTGTTGTCTGGTCCTGGTGCTATGTGTGGTAGTGCCACGCTGTAGCTTGTAGAGAAAGAGCAATGGCAGAGGTGATTGTTACCAGAGGCATCACCTTCACGTGTGCTTGACCCCTTGTAGAACTGGATTGCGAAAATACTCTCCTTGCCGTTACGGTTGTTGTTGTTCCAGTTGTCGTAGAAGTCCTCTTCCAGCTCATATTCGCCAGAGTCGATGACCTGCTGCGCATACTGTGCGGACTTGCTGAAATATTCCTTGCGCTGGGCATCAGTCAAGTCATCGTCAACCTGTGCCCATACGAGATAGGTCTTTGCAAGAGCAGCAAGAGCAGCACCACGAGTAGCGCGGCCTATGTCGCTCTGACCATACTCCTTAACGGATGGCAGGAGCTTGGCTGCATCCTCAAGGTCGGTTACAACCTGTTGAAATACTTCTGTTTCAGAGTTTCGAATGGCATTGTTGCCCTCACCGACCTTAGTCACTATGGGCACTGGTCCCCACAACTGTACGGCGTAATTGAGATAGTATGCGCGCATGAACTTGGCTTCGCCTATTACTTGTGCTGCTACCTTGGGCGATACCCCTGCTGGGTTATTCTCAAGTTTTGCTATAACGTCGTTGGCACGTGCAACAGAAGTATATACTGCAGACCAAAGGCGTACAAGATAGCTGTTAGTGCCGTCCCATGACAGCAATCCAAGCATACCACCACCACCGTTTGGATTCTCACCGCTGACGGTTGTCTCGGTGGTAAGGTCGATGAGATACATGTATGTGGTTGCAAGTTCTATGTCTGAGGCATACACAGCATTGACGAGTGCCTTTGCATCTGCATCGCTCTGTGGCAGGTTACTCTCTGACAACTCACTCTGGTTGCCAAGGTCGAGCGATTCGCAGGATGTGGTTACTGTTCCAAGAGTCATCAGCGCAGCTAACGCTTGAATATGTATTGTGCGGAAAGCACCAAGTCTTTTCTTTATCTTGTTGTTCATATCTCGTAAATTGAAAATGGATATTATAATAATTACGAATTACAAATCACCTATTTACCATAAATAGCAATCACGAATAAACTATTAGCGAATAGTACTAACCAGATAATTAGTAATTCGTAATTATATTATTAATATGATACCTTCACTCCAAAGGTGAATGAGCGTGCCGTTGGATATGTGCCACGGTCTGTATAACCAGAGAATTCAGGATCGAAACCTGTATAGTCGGTTATTGTCAGGAGGTTCTGTGCTGATGCATAGAGGTAGATACCGAGTTTCTGACCATTGCCAAGACGTGGCTGGAAGTTATAGCCTACCTGTATGTTCTTCAGACGCAGGTAGCTGGCATCCTCAATGTAGCGGCTGTCAAGGTAAAGGCTATAGAGATTGCCAAATGTTGCCTTTGGCACAATTGTGCTTGGGTTGTTCTCAGTCCAGCGGTCAAGCAGTTTCACAGAGCCGTTGTAGCTTGAGTTTGGTGATTCGAGAGCCTGTTCCAGCTGATTGTAGAGTTTGTTACCGTAAGAACCTTGGAAGTTGAATGACAGATCCCAGTTTCCGTAGCGTAACTGTGAAGCAAAGCCGTAGGTGAACTTGGGCTGGGTTGATCCTAATACCTTGCGGTCGTTCTCCTGATCTACATTGCCATCTCCGTTCTGGTCAACAAATTTAGCATCACCATATTCTACGTTTGTCTTTGTTGATGGCACTGGAACCTTTGCAAGGTCATCACCCTTCTGTACTACTCCATCGAACTCCCATCCGTAGTATGTGCCGAGGGCCTCACCCACACGGATGATGGTGTTACCGCTGATAATCTGATTCTGTGAACCGCCAAGACTCGTCACCTCGTTCCTATTGTGCGCAATGTTGGCACTGGCATTCCATGAGAACTTCTTTGTCTGATAGAGAGTTGCATTGACTGCGAACTCAACACCATCGTTTGTTACGTTGCCCACGTTGGCAAGCTGTGTGCTGAATCCTGTGGTCTGCTCTACAGGAATGTCTAGCAACAGGTCTGAGGTCTTCTTGTGGTAGTAGTCGAACACGAAGCCTACACGACCTTTGAGGATGTTGAAGTCAAAGCCGAGGTCGAATGATGAGGTGGTTTCCCATTTCAGGTCATCGTTACCCAGACCTGAACGGTAGTATGCGCTATTCTTCACGCCTCCGAGGAAATAATGTGTGCCAGCGTATGTGGAAAGGAACTTGTAGTCGCCAATTTCCTGATTACCGACAGTACCGATACTTGCGCGGAATTTCAGGTCTTCAAGCCATTTTGCACTTTTCAGGAATTTCTCTTCGTTTACGTTCCATGAGAAACCGAGTGAAGGAAACCATCCCCACTTGTTGTTCTTCGCAAAGCGGCTGGAACCATCGGCACGCAATGTAGCGGTGAAGTGATAACGATCAAAAATTGAATAGTTTACACGACCTATGCCTGAATAGAGAGAAGAGGTAATGAACTGGGTATCAGTATTAACGAACTGAGAGCCAGCCTGAAGGCTATGATAGCCGAGGTTCTCATTTGCGAAATAGGCAGTTGAGCCAAGCAGACGCTCACTCTTTTCCTGCTGATAGGTGTAACCGCCAAGTACCTCAAACTCATGTATGCCGAATTTCTTGTTCCATGTGAGGGTTGCCTCAAACTGGTCACTCTCCCATCGCTTTGTGCCGACAGAGCCGTAGCCTTCAGAGTTAAAGCCAATCTGTGAGTTGCCACCACCAAAGAGATTCTGACGAGTGTTGATAACATTTACGGAACCCTGTGTACGGAAACGCAAAGATGGGATGATCTGCCACTGTGCAAAACCTGATAGTAACACGTTGTCAACGATTGTCTCTGTCTGCACCTCGCTGAGATCGGCAATGGCGTTTGGTGTGTTACCATTACGCACAAAGTCGCCTGACTCGAATGGGTTGGCATAGTTCCATGTTCCGTCTTCATTGTGGATAGGAACTGCTGGTGATGTGCGAAGAGCCTGCTCAAGCAGTCCGCTGAGTCCGTTAGACTGACCGCGGAAACCACTCTGTCCGCTACGTGTAGTCTTTGAGAGGTTTGCCTTCAGTCCTACGGTGACATTCTTGAAGATGTCGCGATCGTAGTTTAGACGGGCACCGATACGTGTGAAGCCAGAGCCGAGAATAATACCATTCTGGTCGATGTAGTTACCAGAGATAAGGAAACGCTCCTTGTCAGAACCACCGCTGACAGAAAGCTGATGCTGCTGAGTAGTTGCATCGCGGAAAAGAGCATCCTGCCAGTCTGTGCCTTCGCCCCATGATTTTACCACTTCAGGAGTTACACCTGCTGCTGCCTTCTGTGCATCGGTTGCAAGGTCAAGGTATAGATCGCCCCATTCCTGCGCATTGAGTAGGTCGAGACGCTTACGTACTGACGCAATACCGATGGAATAGCCATAGTCGATTTTCAGCTTATCCTTCTTACCGTTCTTAGTTGTAACGATGATTACACCGTTGGCACCTCGTGAACCATAGATGGCAGAAGCAGAAACATCCTTGAGTACCTCGATAGACTCAATGTCTGACGGATTGATTGATGCCAGAGGATTGAAGTCCTTACCTGCGAAGCTGTTTCCTGTGTTGGTTGATGCTGCATCGTTATAGATCAGTACACCGTCAATTACGTAGAGAGGCTCATTACCACCGTTGATAGAGTTACCACCACGTATGCGGATGTTAAGTGCAGCACCAGGTTCACCTGATGAAGAAGCAGCACTAAGACCTGCCACGGCACCACCCAAGGCATTGTCGAGCGAGGTTGATGTCTGCAAAAGCTTCTCATTCTTGACTGTTGTCACGGAACCTGTAAGAGATTTGCGCTTCTGCACTCCGTAGCCGACAACGACAACCTCGTTAAGGCTGTTGGAATTATCTGCCAATGCAATCTGTACAGGTTCTTCAAAGTCATATACATCTACGTCGAGGGGACGATAGCCGACATACTCAACACGGAGAGTAAGAGGAGCCTGCACCTTGGTCTGGAGAGTGAAGTTTCCGTCGTAGTCGGTTACCACTCCTTGGCTCTTTTCATTTTTTACAATTACTGTTGCTCCGATGAGCGGTTCTCCTGTGCGTACATCTGCAATGTGACCTGATATCACATTCTGTGCGAAAGCCAACAAAGGGCTTATCGCAACAATAGTTGCAATAAATAATCTTTTTACCATAAAATCTAATAGCTTGTGAGAAATTAAGATGTTAAGAGATTAATTAATTCCTTAATATCTTAACATCTTAATATTTTGAATTCCTAATTCCTTAATTTATTTTTGTGCAGTAAGTGTGTTTTTCACCTTGTCGATTTCTACTTGTGCCACTTTGTTGTCCAAATTCAACAATCCAAATTCGTGGTTGTATTTAGTGCCATTCTCAAGCACCCACTTCAGGAAGCGGTTTACTGCGTCGTCGGTGATGCTGAATACGATTCCCACCTTCTCAATAGCAATCTCCGATGGCTTGCCATTCTCCAGAACCTGAAGCACATCGTCAAGAGAACCGTTTTCGCTGAATGTGTTGGCAAGGTCTTTCTTAAGGTCGAGACCAACGATTGACAAGTCTGCCTTCACATGACGGTTCTTCAAGTCGAATACGTTTGAGAGAGCATTGAAGGTAACGCCGAGAGGATCCTTTGTGATGGCTGTGTTGAGGAAAAGGTCATCGCCAGAGATACGCTTGCCGCGGAAGCTGCTGCTCTCTTCGCCGAAGTTATGAGCGAATGATGAGGCTACCGATGCGGCATTGCTACCGCTATAAACAACGATGGTTTCAAACGCCTTATTCTTCTTTACATCCTCTTCGAAGTCGTCCTCATTAAGGAAGAAGAGCTGCTTGAGTTTCTTTGCGTTAAGGCGCTTTCCTTCGAGAAGACGGGCAGCCTCAGAACTGCGTGCGGTAATAGGCAGCACAGCCGTCTCTCCAAAATATACAATCTGGTTGATACTGTTTATGTTTGTGTTAGCCTGATTATCAGAAACGATGCTCAGGTCAATGTCATTCTGATTAGCAGAACCCTTGACAATCTGGAATGTCAAGCCCGGCTCTATCTTTGAATACTCCTCAATCCACTTCTCAATCAGCGGACGTGCAAACCTTGGACTCTTTATTGTGCGAACATTATTCTCGCTGTTGTTGGCACCATTGCCCTTTGCTTCTACGCTGCTGAGTCCGAAACCTAAAAATATAGCTAATGTAAAAATAATCTTCTTCATAATTCTACTTCTTTTTATTTTATTCTTTTACTTTATTCTTTACTCTTTAAAAAAAGTTATACCTGAGTACCGTTCTTCCAACAGTCCTTTACATCATTGCCATCATCATGTTCTGGCAACAACTATATCCGTGCATTCGCATTCGCTTTGTATTGTCCATAATTCTGTTCATTTTCAGTTGTCGATTTTTAATGTTTCAATTAACATACCGCTTTTCGGCTCTCCCCATATGCAGGGTGAGCGGGGAGAGGGCCTGTTGCCTCCGATTTCTGAGTGCAAAATTACTGCTTTTCCCGCACCCCCACAATCCCTTCGATATGTCATTCCATATACCATATTCTTGGTATATCGTTGTTTTTCATGTTTATTACTATCAATTCTATTTGTAAAATACAAAAATCGCCAGTAAAATTCACTTCTACTGACGATAATCCTTGGGAACTTGCTTTAGCTTGTTGAGCCTTAGCGAAAAATTATACAATAATACAAGTAAGTCAACTTGCACCTTATAGGTGTATCTCTTTATCCACAACCTCGCCATTCAGAATCTTGAAGGAATTGAGATGAACGCCTTCATGGAGAGAGAGAATGGCGTATCGGATAGTAGGGTCGTTGGCAAGTCGCAGGTCTTCTTGCGATGGGCGAGAAGGCGATGCTGGATGACTATGCCAGTTGGCGAGTATCTTCAGGCCTTTCTCACGCGCATATCTTAGTGCGGCAAACTGATCTTTTGGTGAGAATGAGAAGTGCTCTGGTGAATGGTCGATATTCTCCATCCAATAATGCTCCGTCACCTCCGCTTCAGAATCGCCGTTCTCTGTTCCCAACAGATACCCGCACGTTTCGTTTGGGGCATCCTGTCGAGCCTGAGCAATCAGCTCATCGATAATATTAAGTGGAATTTTCATAATTTAAGTTTCGCTTGTAAAGATATAACTTTAAGTATCGCAAGTACAAAACTGTCTGGAAGACAGTACTATTCGTAACCCCGTACATACGAGTGAAACGAGGATGTGCGGGGATAAAGTGCCAATCCCCACTACTGCCTGGAGGGCAGTACATCGCCAATCAGGTACAGCCTTTCAGGCTGATTAGTTGATGGAGATTCTATATCCGAGGGCATCCTCTCCTTCGTCGAGTATGCACCTCGGTTACTCATGGTGTTGCCTTCCAGGCAATAACAAACTTGCAAGACCTTAAATATTACAAAAACTTGAAGGTTAAAAACAAGAGAAAGCCGATAAAGGTCCTCTAAGTTTTTATTGTTTTTGTCTTATATACTCCCGAAATTAGTGGTTTTTGAGGTCGCAAGCAGCCTGCTCGTAGTCTATCAGATGGTCGATAGTCGGGTGGCTGCCGCAGATTAAACAAGAGTCGCTATGCTTCACATTGATGGTGCGGAACTGCATGGTCTTGGCATCGAAAGTGAGCAAGCGGTTGGTCAGCAGTTCGCCAACTCCTGTGAAGTATTTCAGTGTCTCGGCTGCCTGAATCGTTCCAAGCATACCGGCAATGGCACCTAACACACCAGCCTGAGAACAGGTTGGTACTGCTCCTGCTGGAGGTGGCTCCTTGAACATACAACGATAGCAGGCAGTACCCGGAAGATGGGTGAATGTCTGACCGTTGAAACGCAGAATACCGCCATGAGAGAAAGGCTTTCCTGCCATTACACACGCATCGTTGATGAGGAACTTCACAGGGAAGTTGTCTGTACCGTCAACAATGAAGTCATACTCCTTTATTATATCGAGGGCGTTTGATGAGTCAAGGAACTCGTAATAGGTGTCAACCTTCACATCTGGGTTGATAGCTTGTATCTTCTCCTTTGCGCTCTCCACCTTTGCCACGCCTACATCCTTGGTGAAATGGATTACCTGACGCTGCAAGTTGCTCAAATCCACCACGTCGGCATCAACAATACCTATTGTTCCTATGCCGGCTGCGGCAAGGTAGAGAGAAACAGGAGCTCCAAGACCGCCTGCGCCTACAACAAGTACGCGTGCGTTCATTATCTTCTCCTGACCTTCTACGCCAACATCCTGCAAGAGGATATGTCGCGAATATCGCTGTATCTGTTCTTCTGTAAAATCAATCATAGTGCTACTCTTTTAGTCAAAAGACAAAAGTCTAAAGGCTAAAGTCAAAAGACAAAAGACAAAGGTCTTAGCCCTTAGACCTGAACATTACTTTTATAGGCTACCGCCTCCCATGAAATAGAGGAAATCGACCTTGTCGCCTTCTTTTAATACAATACTTTCCCAGTCTTCGCGCTCGGCAAACTCCTCGTTCACCTGTACGCTGACCATTTCGGGCTGCAGCACATTGTTCTGCTTGATTAGTTCACTAACGTTGAGTGGCAGGCTAACTTCCTGCGCGTCTCCATTTACATAAATCTTTGCCATAATTTTATTGAGTTTGAGTGTCTGATTTTCTGTGTGCAAAATTACTGCGAAATCCGCACTCATACAATAGTGCTTTTGTGGTATTCTGCATACCATAATCGTGGTATACGATTTACCATCCCCGTGGGATTGTCTCATTCAGCAGAAAGAAGTAATTTTGCACTCAGAAAATCAGACACTCAAACTCAATAAACTATGGCAGAAAACAAAAAACTCAGCATCATCGCCTTTAGTGGTGATTTCGACAAGCTGACGGCTGTATTTACATTAGGTACAGGCGCAGCAGCTGTCGGCTATGAGGTGAATATCTTCTTCACCTTCTGGGGGCTTGATGCAATCAAACGTAAGCAGGGACGCTCGTTTACGGGCGGCAACTGGCTCACAAAGATCTTTGGATTTATGATGGGCGGACTCAAGGTTTCGCCTACCAGTCGTTTTAACTTCCTTGGTGCAGGACCAAAGATCTTCCGCTACCTTATGCGTAAGAAGAACGTGGCTACCCTTGAGGAACTTGTTGAGGCTGCGAAAGCCTTGGGTATCAACTTCTACGCATGTGAGATGGCTATGCACGTGCTTGGTCTCAAGAAGGAGGATTTTATACCCGAAGTAAAGGATGTGCTCGGCGTGGCATCGTTCCTGAAACTCTCAGATGGGGGAGAGACATTATTTATTTAGACCTACCCAGTCCCTCCCCAATGGGTAGTCCGATGTTGATAACATCGGAGTATGTGACAAGCTCCTCCCCACTTACCCCCTCAAGGGGGAGTAGATAGTATATCAAATCAAAAATAAATTAAATTTTTAAAAATAGTCCTTCCTATATGGATTATACTATAAAACATCCTTCCCTTTGGGAAGGCTTGGTTAGGCTCTATTTGGGAAGACTTGGTTAGGCTTATGGCAACAAAGATATTAGACATTACAAAAGAGCATTGCCCAATGACATTCGTCAAGACAAAGATTGAACTCTCAAAGCTTCAGGAGGGTGAAGTGCTTGAAGTACTTCTCTCTGAGGGAGAGCCACTTGACAACGTGCCTCGCAATGCCACGGATCAAGGTTATAACGTGCTTTCCGTTGAACACGTTGAAGGCACCACATACAAGGTGACTATACAGAAATAATTTATTAACAGTAAAAAAAAACTCAAACGAAAAAAATTATGGCAGATTCTAATTTACAGCGCAGCGTAACGACTGCAACAGCCAGAAAACTGGCTACAACCGCCAAGACAGCCCCTCAGATGGGCTCAATCACTCCTAGACTTTTGTTGAAACTCCTTCCTTGGGTACAGGTAACTGGCGGTACTTTCCGTGTAAACCGTACTAAGGTAGAATTGCGTAAAAACGATCGCCTTCCTATTCAGTATGTGAATGGTGTTCCTTCATTTACAGCAAAGAACCTCAAGTCAATTCCTCTTTTCTCTGAATTCGATGATGAGATTCTCAACCGCCTTGTTAGCTCTTTCGAGGCTAAGGAAGTAGATGTTGATCAGCTCTTCGTTGAGGAAGGTAAGGATAAGCAGCGTTTCTTCATCGTGGCAAGCGGTCAGGCTGAGGTTATCAGCAAGGGCTCTCACGGCGAGGATTTACGGATCGCTCTTTTGGGTGATGGCGAGTATTTCGGCGAGGCTGACCTTCTCGATGAGCAGGAGTCAACAGTAAGTGTACGTGCTATTACCCCAACCGTATTCCTCGGCTTGAAACTCAAGGAACTTGTTAAGTTCATCAAGGAGGTTCCTGATTTCCGCGAGACATTCAACAAGGCTGTTGACAAGCAGTTGCGCCTGAAGGCATCGGTAAACGATAACGGCGAGAAGCATATCGACCTTGTAAGCGGTCACGAGGAGGATAACATCATCCCTGAGACATATATCGACTACGAGGAGAATCCAACTGAGTACTCACTCAACACTCTCCAGACCGTAGTTCGTGTACATACCCGCGTAAGCGACCTCTATAACAATCCTTACAACCAGTTGGAGGAGCAGCTCCGCCTCTCTATCGAGAGCATCAAGGAGCGTCAGGAGTGGGAGCTTATCAACAACAAGCAGTTCGGTCTTTTGGCAGCAGCCAACCCAGCATACCGCATCAGCACACGCTACGGCAGTCCTACACCTGACGACCTCGACGAGTTGCTCTCATTGGTATGGAAGGAGCCTGCATTCTTCATCGCTCATCCAAGAGCTATCGCAGCTTTCGAGCGTGAGTGCACATGGCGCGGCGTGCCACCTGTAACAACCGATCTCTTCGGCACAAAGGTAATCCTTTGGCGCGGTGTTCCATTGATTCCTTCTGATAAGGTAGAGGTAGAGGGCCAGTATCTCACAGGCCGTGGCGTTGGAACTACCAAGATCATCCTCGTTCGCGTAGGTGAGAAGAACCAGGGTGTTGTAGGTCTTCACCAGAGTGGTATTCCTGGCGAGATTGCACCATCACTCTCAGCACGTCTCATGGGACTTGACAAGTTCGGCGTTGCATCTTACTTGCTCACAAAGTACTTCTCTCTCGCATCTCTCACCGATGATGCTATTGCCGTGCTTGAGAATGTAGAGGTAGGTTACTATCATGACTATCAGCACCGCAACAAGGTGGAGAAGTAATTGATATCAGTTTAGAGGTTAGGGGTTAGAGGTTAGTGTTTTGAGCACTATCTCCCTCTATCCCCATAACCTTAACCTCTAAACTCTAACCCCTAACCTCTAAAGAATAATGATAAATTTACAAAACATAGAAGGCTATGGCATCGCTGATCCTGGCTTTGAGCTGCTCCGAGAGGTAGCTCAGAAGTATTGCCCGGAGGAGTTGCAGGCTGAGCGGAAAGAAGTGATACCCGACGAGGTGCTGAACCTTGCGGCATTGTCTTTCCCGTTTGAGCTGAGACCATCGCAGAGCACCGGAAACTCTTCTACCCTTCCGAAGGACGACGGTTTCGGCATCGGCATCCCTGAGACGCAGAAACTTCGCGACCTGCACTATGAGGAGTCAGACACACTGAACTCTGAGCAGATAAAGCGCGACTTCCCCGTGCTCAATCAGAAGGTGAACGGCCATGACCTCGTGTGGCTCGACAACGGTGCCACTACGCAGAAGCCTAATCAGGTAATAGATAAGATTTCGGAATACTACCGCACATATAACTCCAATATACATCGCGGAGCGCATACTCTTGCAGCTCGTGCTACGGATGCTTACGAGGAGGCTCGTGAGAAAGTACAGCGCTTCATCAATGCTGCATCATCTGAGGAGATTATCTTCGTGCGTGGTACTACCGAGGGTATTAATCTCGTGGCACAGACATACGGCAGACAGTATCTCACCCCGGGCGATGACGTCATCGTCTCAGAACTCGACCACCATGCCAACATCGTACCTTGGCAGCGCATCTGTCAGGAACGTGGCGCTACATTGCACGCTATTCCTACTGATAAGAACGGTGATCTCGACCTCGCTGAGTTCGAGCGTATCATCACACCTCGCACACGATTCGTCTCTGTCGGTCATGTGAACAACACGTTCGGCACAATCAACGATGTACAGCGTATCATCGACATCGCACACTCTCATCAGATTCCTGTCTTGATTGACGGTGCGCAGTCCATCGCCCACACTCCTGTTGATGTGCAGGCGCTTGGCGCTGATTTCTTCGTGTTCAGCGGACATAAGATCTACGGTCCTAACGGTATCGGAGCGGTATATGGACGCAAGGCCCTGCTCGACAAGATGCAGCCATGGCAGGGTGGTGGCAATATGATCAAGGACGTGACCATTGAGCATACCGAGTATAATAATCCGCCTGCTCGCTTCGAGGCTGGTACGCCTAATGTTGCCGATGCCATCGGACTCGGTGCTGCTCTCGACTACGTGAGCCGTCTGGGAATCCGTAACATCGAGCACCACGAGCATCAGCTAACGGAGTATGCGCGAGAGCAGCTCGCACAGATTCCGGGACTCACGCTCTTGGGCAATCCTAAGAACCGCGTATCCGTGGTTAGCTTTGTCCTCGATGGAATCCCTGTTCCCGAAGTCGGTACATTGCTTGACAAGGAAGGTATTGCAGTACGTGCAGGTCACCACTGCGCACAACCGGCACTCCGCGCTCTGGGTTACGAGATGAGCGTACGTCCAACGTTCGCTCTCTATAACACACGCGAGGATGTGGATAAACTCGTCATTGCGGTCAAAAAGATCATAGGTGACAGGTAAATAGGTGATGGGTGTTAGGTGATAGGTGTTGGCGTATTTCAAACGCTAAGACACAAAGACACAGAGTTTATTTTCTTTGCGACTTTGCGACTCTGCGTTCAATACCCACTAACCTCTAACCCCAAACCACCATCACCCAACACCTAACACCCAACACCCAAAACTAAAACACGATGCAGTACGAAACGAAAATTTTGACAACAAAGTATCAGAAACCTGATACATACGGTGCACTTTCGATGCCTGTATATTACACGGCAGCGTTTGAGTTTGAGTCTGCAAAGGCCATGGGCGACGCATTTTGCGGTCGTTCCATGGCCCCATCGTATGCCCGCATTGCCAATCCCACCACCACCTATCTTGAGGAGCGCGTGAGGAAACTGACAGGCGCTGTGAGTGTGACGGCGCTCAATACCGGAATGACTGCCATTCACTATGCCCTGACTGCCGTAAGCGCAGCCGGACTGAACATCGTGGCATCGAAACATCTGTTTGGCAACAGCGTCTCACTCATCCGCGATACGTTGGGCAATTTCGGCGTTGAGGCTCGTTTTGTGGATTTCACAAAGCCAGAGGAGGTAGAGGCACATATCGACGACAAGACATGCGCCCTGTTCTTCGAGATTATAACCAATCCGCAGTTGTTCGTGGCTGATATCCGTAAATTGGCTGACATAGCCCACAAGGCAGGAGTACCGTTGATTGCCGATACTACTATTGTTCCATTCTCTGTTTTCCGTGCCGTTGACTTCGGTGTGGATATAGAGGTGGTGTCAAGCACAAAGTATATCTCCGGCGGAGGCACCGGACTTGGCGGACTCCTCATCGACTACGGTAAATTCGACTGGAGTCAGGCTCCTTCCCCTGCTTTACAGGCACGATGCAAGCGTGTTGGCAAGAAACTGGCATTCACGGCTCGCGTGAAGACAGAACTGATAACCAATCTCGGTGGGGTGATGACTCCTCAGGCGGCATATATGGAAACTCTCGGTCTCGATACCCTCGATATCCGTTTCCATCGTCAGGCAGGAACTGCGCTATGGCTTGCAGAACAATGTAGGCAACTGCCTGAGATAAAGCGCGTGAACTATACGGGTTTGGCTGACAACCCTTTCTACGAGTTATCGAAGGCGCAGTTCGGACCATTACCCGGTGCCGTCTTCACCATCGACCTTGCAGACAAGGAAGCAGCCTTCGCATTCATCGACAAGTTGCAGGTAATCCGCAGGGCAACAAATCTCTTCGACCGCAAGTCGCTTGCCATTCATCCAGCCTCCACCATCTTCGGTCTCTTCACACCCGAGCAATGTGCGGAGATGTCAGTTCCTGACACCACCGTGCGTCTCAGCATCGGACTTGAAGCCGGTGAAGACTTGTTAGAAGACATTAAGCAGAGTCTCCGTTAGGGGCTCTGCTATTTTTTTTCTCAAATTTTTTCAGGTAAATCCGTTTCCCTTTTTCATTTCGAACACAGAATTCACGAGATTTGTCGCAGACCCACTGACCGCGGGGAAGTAAAGAAACGACTTGCGTAACTTGTTGTGCTTTCTGAAATATTGCTGTCCGGTAAAAACAAAAACCAGAAAAAAGCCAATCAATTAACAATTAACACTTGCGAAGCTTGATGAGCTTGCGAAGAACTGCGAAGCTGGTGATCTTGCGAATAATTAACATGCGGCTTTTTCCTGTTTTTCACCTTAATGTCTTGCCGTAGGCCTGATATGTGGATTTGTTTTCGGGAAGTCCAAGGGCTTACCAGAAAAATAAATACGCATAGCAGCAAGAGGCGAGGAACGAGACTCTAAGACATTAAGGGGTTTTTATTGTTTTTGTATTATTCATAGGCTTACCAAGATTCTATTTCTGAAATAAGTTTATCGTCTATTCCGTGTTTTCCGTGTTCAGCAGACAATTTTTCTCCCGTTTTTTTGCCAATATCATTTTTTTTGTATATTTTTGCATCCGTGTGGGGATGTATCATCCGTCTTCTGCACAATAATCCCCTAATAATTAGTAAAATAGCTAAAACAAAAATGTATCAAAAATGAGAACAAAAAAAACGACTTTATCTTTTCTGACGGAGAGCAAGTCCTCTGCCGTCAGGTTATCCTCTATGCGACGAGTGGTTATGACTCTGCTCGTTATGTTGCTGACAACGGCAAGCGTATGGGCACAGGTTATTATACCAACAATATACAGACTCTCCCTGAACGCAAACTATCAGGGAGGTGCTTTAACAATGGTTGATGTTCCAATTTCTGGACCAACCACCACCTATACGCTAACACAAAATGATGAACCAATCCGTACAGATTATATATTTGTAGGTTGGTCAAAATCATCGACAGGGTATGTAGAATATAAAACTGGTGACCAGGTAATATTAACTGGCAATTTGACGCTTTATGCGATATGGAGCAATAGCGTTACTTACAATTCTCTAAAATACGAAATCACCGGTGCAGGAAAAAAACAAGTGAAAGTGTCATGGTATATAGGAGAAAAACCGAGTGGCACATTGAACATTCCTGCCACCGTTCCAATAAATGGTACAGAATATTCTGTAACGATCATTGGGAATAATGCCTTTTTTGATTGTTCCAGCCTTCAATCTGTCACTATTCCTGAAAGCGTGACGAGCATTGGGGATCATGCCTTTTCTGATTGTTCCAGCCTTCAATCTGTCACTATCCCTAACAGCGTGACGAGCATTGGGGATTTTGCCTTTTCTGGTTGTTCCAGCCTTCAATCTGTCACTATCCCTAACAGCGTGACGAGCATTGGGAATAATGCCTTTCAATTCTGTTACAACCTTCAATCTGTCACTATCCCTAACAGCGTGACGAGCATTGGGAATAATGCCTTTGGGAGATGTGGGAGGCTTCGATCTGTCACTATCAATAGCAATCCGAAGATTGGAACTGACGCCTTTGGGGGAACCCCAGCTACTGTGACAATGAACCTGACGGCAAGCCCAATAGACGGAGATTATTGGACTACCTTCTATAACAACGGCTATAACTTCCAAACTGATGAATATACAAAGGTATATAAAGGAACGGTGAATGAATCATCGCTCATGCTGACGGAAGTGGAAGACAAGATTGTAAATTCTGGCACAGCGGTAATACTGAAATCATCAGGCAATCCAGTTATGACTCTCACAAAAACAGGCAGCAGCGATACTAACGGCAACGACCTGCGCGGTATAAGCGACAGGGATTTGCGTACAAGCGTTATATCCAATTTCAGCGCTAACGAGATTTACACAATGGGCAATACATCGGTTGGCTTCGGTTTCCACAGATACACAGGCGAGTATGTTCCGGCAGGCAAGGCATTCCTTCCACTCAACACGAGCGATGGGGCTAAGGCTCAAAGCCTTACTATTGTCTTTGCCATCGGGGCAACAGGCATAAAGTCCGTGTCTTCTGACAGCAACGTGCAGAATGACTGGTTCTCTCTCGACGGCACTCGTCTCAGCGGCAAGCCTTCACAGCCAGGAATTTATGTTAATGGAAAGAAGAAAGTGGTAATCAAGTAAAAGACCCTCTAAATCCCCCTGCATAGGGGGACTTCCTTTCGCGAATCGGCTCTTCCCCTACGCAGGGGAAGCGGGGAAAGGGTCTTTTAAAACATTAAATCATTATGGAAAAGAAAGAATACACAAAGCCCGCTATGCGGCAGATAGAGATACATCACAACAAGCATCTACTCATCGGCAGTAATGATCCTACGAAGAAAATGGAGATTTACGATGATGAGATGGACAACGAGGATGATGTGATATAAGATATTTCTTGGAAAGCAATTTTTTCTTGGAAAGTAAATTGAAAGTAAATTATATTCAGTAAATTCCGGCAGCAAGCTGCCTTTAACTGACAATAATTAATGCGATATTAACGTGGTATTTGTGAACAATTAATGTTCCCTCACTCTGTGAGAACATATAATGTCCATCAATGTCACATTAATCTCGCATTAATTTTTTCTGTGTTTCCTTCGCGTCTTCGGTTTAGTTCAGATAAATTCGTTTCCCTTTTTTATCGGACAGCAATATTTTTCACTTGCTTTAGCATGATGAGCCTAGCGGAAAATTGTTTTGTTAGCTTGCGCCCTAAAAGGGCAAGGTTTGCTCTTAGCCCAGGGCAACGCCCTGTGGTATTGGTTCAAATAGGGGAACTACGCCCTGTAAGGGCAAAAGCCCTAACATGAATTGATGCTTTTGCCCTTACAGGGCGAAATTGCCAGACTTCAGTGTACCTAGGGCGATGCCCTAGGCTATTAGCTTGTTAGCCTTGCAGGCTGTATCAGCAATTTTTTCGCAAGGCTCAACAAGCTAAAGCAAGTCGTCGAACTCTTGTTAGCCTTGCAGGCTGTATCAGCAATTTTTTCGCAAGGCTCAACAAGCTAAAGCAAGTCGTCGAACTCACGTTATTATACGCAACTCCGTTGCTAAACTGACAATAATTAAAATATTATCAAGAATTTGAGACTTGCTTAGCTTGATGAGCCATAGCGAATAATTCATATAGTGTGGGTGTCTTTAAAAATTATAGAACTATAGAACCATAGAACCTTTTTGGCTGTCATTGGTCTTTTTGCTTAAAATGCAGATATTCAGTAGATTAACACTTATTTAACAAATCTTAACAGAAAAATCCGAAAGTTGGAATGATTGAG
>CACZCN010000050.1:0-14186 GCA_902779665.1 uncultured Prevotellaceae bacterium
TGTCTGAAGTCAAACCGGGGGTAATGTCAGAAACCGGTTTGCGGGGCAAAGGTAATAATTTTTGGGGACTTTTCGCATCTTTGATGTATCTTTTTACCCTGTCTTTTCCTGATTTTGGTTTACAGTTTTTAGTTGTTATTATACTGCATTCGTTGACATCATAATTGAAAGGTTGTCGGTTTCCCGGAATGGTTTACACAATCCTGATTTCGTTAACATCATACTTGAAAGGCTAGCTTACGCGAACATATTATTTGAAAAGTAAATTAGCAATAAATTTTATCAGGATTCAGCTTGCCGCCTGAGCTTTGCGAAGTAATTAATTTACAGGTTTGATTTGCTGATAATTTACTTTCTACATCAGGGACGCAAGCCCGGTTTCTTTTGGGAGCGAAATCATGCTCGGTAACAAGTAACAGGTAACAATAAGGAAATTAGTGCATGTATAGCTTATGAAAAAAGCACGACAGATTCTATTGGGGCATAATATTAGCCCTCCGGTCTTATGACCGAAGGGCTTAAAATATTTAATATGAATTAATTCTATTGTTTCTTACGTATTACTGAAGCTCTGCAACCTGCTTAGCCATCGCATTTTCAGGATCGATTTCGAGAAGCTTGTTTGCAAATTCCTTTGCCTTTGCTATGTCCTCGTTAACCTTTACGAAGTAAACCATGTTATAGCTAAGAGCCTGCTTGAGCTGAGCGAGATCAGAAGCGTCCTTGCTGTCAAGACCATTGATAATCTCGATGAGCTGATCGAAGTGTGGCTTTGCTACACCTGCCTTATCCTCTGGGTCAAGAATGAAGGCGAGCTTAGCGCGCTGTGCTGTTACACTCTGCTTGAATGCAGGGAATTGCTCTGCAATCTCAGCGAATACCTTATCAGCCTTTTCAACTGCTTCCTGCTTCTGTTCTGGGGTAGCACTCTCCTCGAGAGCCATAGAACGGTAAAGGAGAGCAAGACCATTCTTGATGTTAGCAGTCATTTTGCCCTGATTGCCCTTAACATACTTATCGTAGTATTCGAGAGCCTTTGGATAGTCGCTCATTGACTTGTAAACGTCAGAGAGGTTCTTATATACGCTTATTCTCTGCTCCATGTCGAAGGTGCGGGTGTTAACGACCTTCTCAAAGGCTTGGATTGCTTCGTCGTTTCTCTTGAGCTTCTGAAGAGCTGTACCATAGTTGATATAGTCGAGCGCATTGTATTTGATATCGTCAGAAGAATTGAAGAGACGCTCGCCATACTTGACTGCATCCTCGTACTTCTCAAGGTTTACGTTGTTCAAGAGAGAGAGACGATTGAGGGAGCCATAGCGTGGGAACTTGTTGTTACCGAAGCTTGAAACCTTCAAAGACTCATCATACTTCTGCTTGAGGAAGAGAGTACTTGCATAGTCAGCAAGTTGGTAGTCCTCCATCTTGTCAAGGTTTACCTTTGAGTAGTATTCTATTGCAGCATCTGCTCTGCCTGCCTTTGACTGAATCTCAGCAGCAATAAGGTCAACAGGATAAGAAGGGTCAATAGAACGGAGCTGCTCAAGCTTTGCGATAGAACCGTCTGGGTCTGCCTTTGCGTTAACCTGAGCATAGCGACGATAACCTTCTGGATCTTGTGGATCCATGGTATTTGCATTCTCAAACCAACTTGAAGCTGCACCACCGTCGTCCTTCATTACACAGATGTCACCCTTGAGTACATAGCCTGCTGCACAGTTCTTGTTTGCCTTGATAGCAAGGTCAGCGTACTTGTCGGCATTGTCAAATTCCTTTGCATTGAGATATGCGCGACCGATACCTGCAATAGCCTTTGCATCCTTCTTTACTGTTTTGAATACTGCAGTAACCTGCTTGTCTTTATCTTCAGCTCCAGACTTAATAATCTTTGTTGCCTGTTCTATTGCTGAAGTTGCATCCTGAGCCATAGTTGGAACACTGATGACTGTCATCATTGCTCCGATGATAATGTATTTAGCTGTTTTCATAATTTGCAAATTTTACTCTTGTCTTTATTTATTTACCGTCTTGTTTGGGTTATCTATTAATTTGACGTATTATAATTGATTTTGTTGCATCAGTTTACGGATTTTAACCAAATACGTCCGTTTTTTTATTTTCTTAAAAGGAATTTGAGCAAAAAGTAATAATTCCTTATATATCATCCTGACTTTAATTGACCTTTACTTCTCTTATGGCGATATTTCCATATGCAGGAAGCAGACCGGCCTTGAAGAGAATCAACTGTCCTTTCTGGGAGATTATGAACTGTGCGAAACCATGTGGAAGTCCATATCTGCCACGTTCATCATTCAGAAGTGCATAAAGTCTGCGGATGAATGGGTATTTGTCGTTGTAGATATAGCCTTGATATGGCTTATATGAGTTCTTCCATGTTGCCGGTGCATGTTTTGAAACGAGCATTACTCGGATATTGCGGTTGAATGTGAGGTTTGTCGTGTCACGCTTGTCGTTTAGCCAGTTGCTGCCTATAATTCCGATAGCGTTTGGATGTTCCTCAACATACTTTATCACGTCAGCTGTTTTCTTTGTTGCGAAAGCATTAGGAGTTGTGATAGGCTTTCCACCGAGGATTGAGTCCTCTACGTAGTGTACTGTGCTTGATGTCTTGTTGTCGAATGCCACTACAATTTCTCCGCGTGAAGCGCTTGCTGGATATATGTCTTTCCAGTTAAGAGCCTCACCTGTAAGGATTCTCTTTACATCATCCACGCAGATGCATGAGTCTGTATTATTCTTGTTGGCTATTATGGCAAGTGCATCATAACCAATATGTATTGTCATAGGGAAGCGTTGACGCGCCTTCAGATTGTCATATTCGCTTTTCTTGAAATCACGTGTTGTGAACATCATGAGAAGCTTGTCTTTAAGAAGAAGGTTCATTCCTTCTGACTCGCTCATGTATTTCGGAGTTACATGAGCATCTTTATAGGTATGATGGAAAACCTCCATCTCTTCATCGATGATTGGCATAAAACTCTCATCAGCACCGAATGTTATCTTTCCGGTGGCGTATGTATCTGTGCGCGCATTTGGGTCCTTCTTCTTTTCTTTACAAGAGGACAGCATGCCGAATGTGAGCATAGATGCTATGAAGATTACGAGTGTTGATGCAATTGATTTCATTGTTCGGGTTAATAATGAATTTTTTGAAATTGTCTTGGCTGTAGTGAAGGTGTCAGATATGGCACCTTATATGATAAAATTGAGCTCCCTCCTCTACGGGAGAGTGAGAGAGCTCAAAGTTTAATGTATCGTATTCTGCGGAAATCCACAGAAATCATTCAAGTATTACTGGAGACGGAATGTTACAGGGAGTGTGTACTTTACACGTACAGACTGACCATTCTGCTTACCAGGAATCCACTTAGGCATTGCGCTAACCACGCGAACAGCCTCCTTGTCGAGAGATGGGTCAACAGACTTTGCAACTCGGACGTCAGTTACACTACCGTCACGCTCTACAACGAATGTACATACTACACGACCCTGGATACCGTTTTCCTCTGCTACTGGTGGGTACTTGATAGCCTTTCTGAGGTAATCCATAAGAGCATTCATACCGCCTGGGAAAGAAGGCATCTGTTCTACTACGTCGAACACCTTGTTCTCTTCTTCCTTTGGCTTAACTGGCTCTGTAATGAGCTGCTCCTTAGCCTTGAGCACTTCACCAGACTCATCGTTACCGATAACGTTAGCGAAACCTACGGCTACCTTAGAGTTCATGATTTCGTCCTGAGACTTCATCTCGTCCTCTGGGTTTACCTCATTATCCTTCTTGATCACAGGTGCGGTGAACTTGATAGAGCTCTTTACCTTCTCTACAACCTGCTCAACCTTCTCCTGCTTGATGATCTCCTTACGCTCAACTTTAGCTTCCTTCTTCTGCTCCTGAAGAGCAGTAAGCTCAGTTACCTGAGTCTGTGCCATGTGTGCCTTCTGATACTCATTATAAGCATTCATAGCAACCATGTATGCCATTACGAGAGCGAAGAGGATAAGTACGATGATAATTGATTTGATGTTACGCGCTGTAGTCTGACGACGAAGAACATAAGCACCGTACTCTTTGTTACGGTTCTCGAACATTAAGTCCGACCACCTATTGTCAATAAGATCTATTTGTGACATTTTCTTTTCCTTTCTTAAGTTAAAGTTACTAATAGATTACTCCTTGACACCGGCAGCTTCGAGAAGCTTCTTATCGTTGTCGTTAATCTTATCAATTACATACTTAGATACAGAGCAAATCTGCATCTCGTCAAGAGCATCAATAAGGTTGAGATAATTTGAATTATCTGTAGCCTTGATGATGATGGTCATTGTCTCGATTTTTCCACTTTCAAGCTCACCCTTCTTGATTGCCTTGAGCCTTTCATCGTACTGAGCCTGAGTCATTGTTGGGTTCTTCACCTTGAATTCATCAAGCTTAGCCTTTGCAGTCATTACATCAAGAATAGGCTGAGTGCCGTCCTCTGTAACGTGACCAATGAGTGCCTTGCGGATGCCGTCCTTACCCCATGTAGTCTTCTTCAGACAAGTAGGATCTTCTGGCTTGATCTGACCTTCTACATAGTAGATCTGATTATCTGCTCCAAGGAACATTGTGATAGTATAAGACTCCTTTGTAACAGTCTTCTCGGCATCATCAACATTATCGTTGGTAGGCATACTCAATTCCATTGTCTGAGGCTTAGCCAAAGTGGTACAGAGCATGAAGAAGGTGATCAACAGCATCATCATATCCACCATAGGGGTGAAGTCTACTCGAGTCTGCTGTTTTTTCTGTCTACTTTTCTTTACTTTTGCCATGGCTTAATCCTCCTGTGATTTGAGCGAAGTGATCAGGTAGTAACGGTTCTCGTTAATATCCTGAAGCTCCGACATTACACGCTTGATGATTTTATAAGGAGTATCCTTGTCGGCCTTGATAGCAACCTTGATGTCAGAATTGGCATTCTTTGCTGCCTTAACCCACATCTGGAACTCACTCTTTCCACCATCAATACTATCCAATGGAATACCAAGTTCTTTCAAGCCCTCACGGCGCTGGCTTTCCTCCATGTTGAGGAACTTCTCAATGACATTCATTGGAGCACCGAACATTGGATCTGATTTGAAATTAGCCAACTGCTGTTTTGTCAATGTGATACCGAACTGATCGGTAACGTCCAAAGCAGCGTCACCCAGGTTGAACTGGTTATCCATACTCATGAACACCTTGCCTTCCTTATCGACAAGAATGTTCAGCACATCCTTCTCAGGCACCTTAATCTCGGCAATAGACTGTGGCTCAACAACCTTCACTGGCTCTGGCTTTGTAAAAGTAGAGGTCAGCATGAAGAAACAGAGCAACAGCACCATCACGTCTGACATAGGCGTCATATCGATCCAGATGTCTTGTTTCTTAAGTTTTACTTTACCCATAGTGATAAATGTTTTAAAGGGTTAGTAAAAACTTAAGCCTCGTCGTGGTTTGCCTCGTATGTCTGAGCAATAGTGTAACCAACCTCGTCGAGAGCGTATGTGAGCTTGTCGATACGGTTAGAGTAGAAGTTGTAAGAGATTACAGCGAGCCATGATGTCAAGATACCGAGAGCGGTATTGATAAGGGCCTCAGAAATACCAGTTGACAAAGCAACAGAGTCACCACCACCACCAGATGCAAGAGCAGCGAATGACTTGATCATACCGGTTACAGTACCGAACAGAGCGGTAAGAGTACCAAGTGTTACGAGAGTAGCAAGGATAGGCATGTTCATCTGGAGAGTTGGCATCTCGAGCTGAACTGCTTCCTCGTGAGCCTGCTGGATCTTAGAGATCTTCTGAGCCTTCTTTACACCCTGAAGAGCCTCAACTTCCTTGTAAGCCTTGAGAGAAGCGCCAACAACGTTAGCGATTGTACCGCGCTGCTTGTCGCAGAGGTTCTGAGCCTCAACGAAATCGTTCTTTGCGAGAGCTGCCTTGATTGCGATAACGAACTTTGTAGTTGCCATCTTACCGAAAGCTGTCTTCTGAGCGAAGAAACGCTCGATAGAAAGACAAAGCACTGTGAGCATCAATGTGATCAGCACTGGTACAACAATACCACCTTTGTAGATAGTACCTGCAATGTTACCATTGAGAACCTCACCATCTGGGTCACCGCCTACGAAGTTATCAGGTGCACCGAGAACAAACTTGTAGATACATACTGCAACAACGAACATTGCTGCGATGATCCAAAACGCATTACGAACGCCCTGGAAGCCAGAAGACTTCTTTGGGGCTGGCTTTTGTGTAGCTGCCATAATTTTTTTTAGTTTAAGTTGTTAAATAAAATTTTGAGTTAATGAATTTTTCTTTCTGATTTACGGTTAAAGAGTTCTTAAGTTTGAACATAATTGAATGCCGATATAAGGCTTTCCTCCCGTTTCCGAACGCAAAGATACAAATTAAAATTGAACTTCACTTATGATTAAGAACTTTTAACACTATTTTTTTAATGCAAACGTGAAAGGCAGTCTTTGATACGTCGCATTGCCTCACGGATATTGTCATCGCTTGTGGCATAGCTCATGCGGAAACATTCTGGGTCGCCGAATGCGTCTCCGCCTACTGTAGCAACGTGTCCAACCTCAAGGAGGTACATAGCGAGATCCGTTGAATTATTTATTGTACGCTCACCGTCTGTCTTGCCGTAGAAACTTGTACACTTAGGGAAGAGATAGAATGCACCCTGTGGTACGTTTACCTCCAAGCCTGGGATGTCCTTGGCAAGTTCTACGATGAGGTCGCGACGACGCTCGAATGCCACACGCATCTCCTCTACGCAGTTCTGAGAGAGAACATATGCAGCCTCTGCAGCCTTCTGGCTTACTGAGCAAGGGCCTGATGTGTATTGTCCCTGAAGCTTGTTACAGCCCTTGACAATCCACTCTGGTGCAGCCATGTATCCTATACGCCATCCTGTCATGGCATAAGCCTTACTTACACCATTTATAATAATGGTCTGTTCCTTCATGCCTGGGAACTGCGCAATGCTCTCGTGCTTGCCAACGTAGTTGATGTGCTCGTAGATCTCGTCTGCGAGAACATAAACCTCCGGGTGCTTCTTGAGCACGTCGGCAAGTCCCTTGAGCTCTTCCTTTGAATATACGCTACCTGTAGGGTTGCTTGGAGAGCAGAGGATAAGCATGCGTGTCTTTGGGGTGATTGCAGCCTCGAGCTGTGCAGGAGTAATCTTGAAGTCCTGTTCGAAGCCTGCTGGAATATGAACCGGTGTACCACCTGCGAGAAGAGCCATCTGTGGATAGCTAACCCAGTAAGGTGCAGGTATGATAACCTCGTCGCCATCGTCAACAAGCGCCATGACTGCGTTGCATACAGCCTGCTTGGCACCATTGCTGACAAGAATTTCTGAAACTGAATAGTCGAGACCATTTTCGCGCTTGAGTTTCTCAACTACTGCTTTGCGAAGGTCTGGATAACCAGGTACTGGAGAGTAGCGTGACCAGTTATCGTCAACGGCCTTCTTTGCTGCTTCCTTGATGTGGTCTGGAGTGTTGAAATCTGGTTCGCCAACACTCATGTTGATTACGTCAATGCCCTGAGCTTTCATCTCGCTGCTCTTCTGAGACATGGCAAGTGTAGCTGATGGAGCAAGTCTGTTAAGACGGTTTGATAAATGTACCATGTATGATTTCTGAAAAGTTTATTGGCTGCAAAGGTACGAATTTTCTTTCGTTTTATGAAATTATTAACGCTTTTTTTAACGTTTTGTTACCCAAATACGCTATTTTGGTAATAAAATTACTATCTATTACACCTATTTATATCTATTGGGCGGCCATTTTGCCGATTCTATCCACTATTTTCTCGTTTGTTATTCGTATCTTGCGCAAATCGGTCAAAAGGCGGAGGCGGAATCTCCACATTCGCAGGTAGAGGAAAATCCCGACTGGCAGTATTATAGCAGCCGTGATGTTCATCCACTTACGCTCGAATGGACGTGTGTGGGCTTTCTCCGATACTATCGGGTATTGGTTGAGATATGCCATGATAAACCTGTCCCGGGTATTGGAAAGATCCTCGATAATCTCTTCCAACTCGGCACTTATCCTTTCTATCTCGTGGTCTGGCTGATAGCGGAAGAATACGTTGATGATATTCGGCATTCGCATGAGATGGTGACCATATGCGTATGCACGAACCTGATGCGACATGACGGAGAGGCGGTCGGCATCCCTTCGGTAATCAGGATCGTTGATGATTACCTCCTTGCTTGCCACGTTTCGCTTGAGGCGAAGTCCGAGAAGTCGTATAAACGCATTACGGTATGCGTCCATATTGAATACCATGGAGTCTTTGTTTGCCTTGTAGGTCACGAACGATGCCAGAGGTATGAGAACGGCAGGTGCCATTCCCTTACCGAGCCATATAGGCCATGCTCCTATTCTTGCCATTCGGAATCCCGTATTGTCAAGAATATAGAATACGATGAATACAAGTACCGAGATAATGACTGGCACGCCGAGTCCTCCCTTTCTGATAATAGCTCCCAATGGCGCTCCGATAAAGAAGAATATAAGGCATGTGATTGATAGCGTGAACTTATTCACCGCCTCAAGCCAATGCTTGCGTATAGTCTGGTCGCCGTCGCTGGTTATCGATTCTCGCCAACTAAGTTCCGATGTAAGCATCTGTACCCTGCCCAATGCGTGTTGTAGGGCATCTCGTTTATCTGATGGCTTCAGTCTTGCCACAATGGTGTCAAACGAGTATGTGCTTTGCTGGCCTTTCTTTACGGCTGCGAGGGAGTCGGTCTTGTTTGTTTGGCTTGGAGATGTATAGGAGTACATCCTGTCGAGATCCGTTCGAGTGACTTTTCCTATGCTGTCATAGACATGGTTTAGGGAATCAACTGCAACGAAGATTTGTTTCAGGCTCTTTGCCTGTGGTTTGCCTGCGAAGTTTGACTCGTCGGCAAGGTCAAGGTCGCCATTGAAGTCAAGGACTATCTTCTTGCTGATAAATGACTCCCTTCTATATGGCACTCCTGCATTACCCGCAAATTCCTGTGAGCGCATGTTCTCAAACCACTCACCACTGTATAGTGAGAGGAGAAGGTGCTGCTTGTCGGCTGTGGATTGCAGTCTGCCGGAATCGGCAAGTATAATGGCTGCATCCTCGAATGAGTTTGTCATTCGGTATATCATCACGCCATAGAGCATGCCCGTTTCAAGGTCTTTCTTCTGCACGTACAGGTTACATTGAGGTATTCCGTCGTAGAAAATACCTTCTGGAATCTCCAGTTCCGGAGACTTCTGCTTCATGGACACGAGCAGTTGGGTGAGCTTCTTTGTAGAGTTCGGACCTATGTTATTCTGGAAATAGAACGAGGCTACCGTAATGAGACCGGTGATGAAAATAAGCGGGCGTAATGTCTGTATCAGCGATATTCCAGCCGCCTTGATAGCTGTCAACTCGCTGTTCTCGCCTATGTTGCCCATTGTGATGAGCGATGCAAGGAGAATGGCAAGAGGAAGGGCTTGTGGAATAAGCATAAGTCCCATATACCAAAAGAACTGGGCAAGTACTTCCATTGATAGTCCCTTGCCTATAACCTCATCGACATATCGCCACAGAAACTGCATCATCAGCACAAAGAGGCTGATGAAGAACGTTCCAGCGAAAAGCAGCAAGAACTGCTTCGTGATGTATATGTCGAGTTTCTTGATCCTGTACATTTTCGTAATTGCGGTGCAAAATTAGTATAAAAAATTAAGATTACCAAACAATTACGTACAATATCTTTTCTGTGTTTCTCACTTATTCACAAAGTTTATCGTTTGTTAGTCTCTTTTTCCACATGCTCCTGTATCTTCTTAGACGTGGCACCTCGTGATGTGTAGTTTGGAGAATGGCAGTCTCTGTCTTCCTCATTTCTCCCTTGTCCCTCCGAGGATACTCCATCGATCCTCCATCAATCCTCCATCAATCCTCCATCGAAACGATGGACCATCGATGGAGTATCGATGGAGTATCGATGGAGCATCTACGGAGGAAGAGCGGTGTCAATACCTTGTATTTGCCCTTTAGCAAAGAGACTTGGGATAAAAGAAAAAGGCCAGATTCTTGGCTCTATGCGCAAAAATCTGACCTTCGTCATATTCTATTTGTGTCGGTTGGCTCTCTGTTCGCGATATTTTGCCTTCTGTTTGGCAGAACCCGAACCGTGAGCTCCAGTTATGTATTTCTTTTTCTTTGCCTTGGTCTTGACCTTCCCGTCATCCTGCTTTGGCTTGGTGCCTCCGCGGGAGAATGAAATGCCGTTGACCAGGATATCCTCAAAGTCGTTTGCCATATATTAATGGTGGAAGAGGCGAACGCCGGTGAATGCCATTGTGATGCCGTACTTGTCGCAAGTCTCGATGACATTGTCATCACGAACTGAACCACCTGCCTGTGCGATGAACTCAACGCCTGACTTGTGAGCGCGCTCGATGTTGTCGCCGAATGGGAAGAATGCATCTGAACCGAGAGCAACCTTTGTGTTCTGTGCAATCCAAGCCTTCTTCTCCTCGCGTGTCAGAGGCTCTGGCTTCTCTGAGAAGAAGTTCTGCCATACGCCCTCTGCGAGTACGTCCTCATAGTCGTCAGAGATATATACATCGATGGTGTTGTCGCGATCTGCACGACGGATACCCTCCTTGAATGGGAGGTTCATAACCTTTGGACACTGGCGCAACCACCAGATATCTGCCTTGTTGCCTGCAAGACGAGTACAATGGATACGGCTCTGCTGACCAGCTCCGATACCGATTGCCTGACCGTCCTTAACGTAGCATACAGAGTTTGACTGAGTATATTTCAGAGTGATGAGGGCAATCATAAGATCGCGCTTAGCCTCGTCGCTGAAAGTCTTGCTCTTTGTTGGGATGTTCTCGAAGAGAGCAGGATCGTTGAGCTTGATCTCGTTTCTGCCCTGCTCAAAGGTAATGCCGAAACATTGCTTTGTCTCGATTGGAGCTGGCTTGTAATTTGGATCAATCTTGATTACGTTATATGTACCCTTACGCTTGTCGCGAAGAATCTGGAGAGCCTCCTCTGTATAGTCAGGAGCAATGACACCATCACTTACCTCACGCTTGATGAGAGTAGCAACAGCAGCATCACAAGTATCAGAAAGGGCGATGAAGTCACCATAGCTTGACATACGGTCAGCACCACGGGCACGTGCATAGGCACAAGCGATAGGAGAGAGAGGGATCTTCACGTCGTCAACGAAATAGATCTTCTTCAGAGTGTCTGACAAAGGAAGACCTACAGCAGCACCGGCAGGACTTACGTGCTTGAAGCTTGCAGCGGCACAGAGACCTGTAGCCTCCTTCAGCTCCTTGACAAGCTGCCAAGAGTTGAGCGCGTCGAGGAAGTTGATGTATCCTGGACGTCCGTTAAGAACTTCGATAGGCAGTTCGCCTTCGGTGATGAAGATACGAGACGGCTTCTGATTTGGGTTACAGCCGTACTTGAGAGCTAGTTCTTTCATTTTTGTTTTAAAATTATAGCCCCTCACCTGCCCTTTGGGCATCCTCTCCCCAAGGGGCGAGGGGAATATTAGTAATAAACCCTCATAAGCAATTTGGGGTAACTTCTTCCTCGCCCCTTGGGGAGAGGATGCCCAAAGGGCAGGTGAGGGGCCTTCTTTAATTCTTAGCCAATTCCTTTTGCAGATCCTCCCATGTCTGGAATCCTGCAAGCAAGGCAATACGGTCGCGTGCTTCCTTTGAGGGATGCTCATATTTCTTTATGATATCCCATGCCTTGTGGAGATCAATTTTGAGATGTTTCATTTGCAAGGAAAATTAAAAAAAGACCCACACAGCGTGAGTCTTTTTTATTTTCAGTGTGCACAAATTACTTTGTAACAACACGCTTTTCAGCGATACGTGCCTTCTTACCTGTAAGGTTGCGGAGGTAGTAGAGCTTAGCGCGACGTACCTTACCGTGCTTGTTCACCTCGATTGACTCGATAGCAGGAGACTCGATTGGGAAGATACGCTCTACACCAATTGTACCTGACATCTTACGAACTGTGAAACGCTTCTTGTCACCGTGACCAGAGATCTTGATGACTACACCACGATAGAGCTGGATACGCTCCTTTGAACCCTCGATAATTTTGTAAGCGACAGTGATAGTGTCACCTGGCTTGAACTCAGGGAACTGCTTGCCGGTTGCAAATGCTTCTTCAGCAACTTTGATCAAATCCATTTTGTTGAATTGTTTTGTTAAATTGTTGTATCGTTCTAGCGCAACATAGTGGGTAACACTTCTCCCTCACCATCGGTTACGCAGGAAAGCGGGTGCAAAATTACTGATTTTCCTTCGAGTAACCAAACTTTTTGTGACTTTTTTCTCAATTTCCTTTTATAATTAACTAAAAAAGAGTATTTTTGTATCGGTTTTTCTAATTTCACTCATAATTATATGAAAAGGTATTTAGGATTTTTGCTGCTTGCTTATGCAATAGCTCTTGGCTTTGTCTCCTGTTCCTCGCATCACTATTCTGTGCAGTCGGTTGACTATCAGCGAGTGACGATGGACTCTCTTTTCGACGTTGTTCCTGATGCTGAGACAGCGAACTTCCTTGCGCCTTTCAAAGCCAAAGTTGATAGTATCATGTCTCCTGTCGTGGGACGTGTGGCTTGCGATATGGATGCTGATCGTCCGGAAAGTAAGCTTTCCAACCTTCTTGCCGACATCCTCATTTGGGCAGGAAAGGACTTTGACGAGAACCCCGTTTTCTCTGTATATAACATGGGGGGAATTCGAGCATCATTCGAAAAAGGAGATGTGACTATCGGAGATGTAATTGAGGTAGCCCCTTTTGAGAACAAAATCTGTTTCATGACGATGAAAGGCTTTCAGGTTATAACTCTATTCGAACAGATTGCTGCCCGAGGAGGTGAGGGCGTGAGCCATTCTGTGAAGGCTGTCATTAGCAAGGATGGGAAACTGAAAAGTCTGAAGATTAACGGTGAGGATATCAATCCTGACGCTGAGTATAGAATTGCCACTATTGACTATCTTGCAGAAGGAAATGATGGTATGCCTGCTTTTACGCATGGTACTAACCGTAAGATGCTCACCGACAAGAGTAATAATCTCCGTTTCATCATAATGGATTATTTCCGTGAGGAAACGATGCAGGGACGTGTCGTTGATGCTGAGATTGAAGGTAGGATAACAGTAGAGTAGGGAGGTGAGTGTAATGAGAAAGATATTATTCCTTTTCCTTTTTGTCGCGCTTAATGCTTTTGCGCAAAAGGATATCGTGGTACTTCATTCCAACGACTGCCATTCGCAGATATTCCCGTTCAGCAGGAATCTAGCTGATAAGAAAAAGGCTAATCTGGGTGGTTTTACCCGTCGTGTGGCGTATGTTAAGCAGCAACGTAAGCTCACCCCGAATCTTCTGCTTTTCGATTGTGGCGATTTCTCTCAAGGCTCTCCTTATTATAGTATGTTCAAAGGGGATGTGGAGATTGGACTTATGAATCTCATGGGTTATGATGCTGCCACAATCGGTAATCATGAGTTTGATTTCGGACTTGAAAATATGGCACGCCTCTTCAAGATGGCTAAGTTCCCTATCGTGTGTGCCAACTATGATTTCTCAGGAACTGTTCTTGAGGGGGTAGTAAAGCCATATACCGTTATCAAACGTAATGGTGTCAAGATTGGTGTGTTCGGTCTTTCGCCTAAACTTGAAGGACTTGTTGTTCGTGAGAATTATGGCAATATCAAGTATCTTGATCCTATAGCTGTTACAAAGGATGTTGTCAAGACTCTTCGTGAAAAGGAGAAGTGTGATCTTGTAATCTGCCTTTCACATCTTGGTTGGAAGACTGGCGATGAAGAACCTTCTGATGAGCGTTTAGTGCCTCAAACTGAGGGCATTGACCTTGTTCTTGGTGGACATACCCACACTTATCTCAATCCTGCAAAGATGGTAGAGAATGCCTCTGGAAAGAAAATTCCTGTCAGTCAGAATGGAAAAAGCGGAATCTATCTTTCCCGTTTTGACATTCATTTGAAATAGCGAGAGTCTGCACAAACTCCTATGTTCTTCCCATCATCCTCCTATGATCCTCCTAACCAAAGTCGGTGCAAAGTCGGTG
>CACZCN010000051.1:0-14162 GCA_902779665.1 uncultured Prevotellaceae bacterium
TTAATCACGCATCTATAGAATAACAGCCCTTACGGACTGCCCTATTAGGTGTCGGGCTTTCAGCCCTCGCAGTCTTGAATTCGTCGAACTCACGTTAAATAGTAAATTACAACACCTTGTTTATTCTTTCAGCAACTCCTCAAGATGCCCGATGATGAACTCACGAAAAGCCTTATCCTCTCCCAATCCCTTGAATGAGACCTCTACCTTGAAGCCCTTCTTCTCAAAGGCAGGACGCCATTCACCATCTATATCCTCACGAACATGCACACCACTCGCAAGCAACAATGGTACGACACTCACCTGCTTGTAAGCCTTCGTGTCAACCATATCAACTGATGCGTCAAGGTCTGGCCAACCCTCTATCGTACCCACGAAATAGCTACCCTTCTGCTTCATTATCTGACAAAGCATGGAGTATGCTCCCGAACTTGCGAACTTGTTTCCATGACCTACATACATCACCGCCTCTTTCTTACCCAAGCTCTTCTGAGTGAGGAGGTCGGCAACAGCATGGAAGTCCTCTATCTGATAAAGGATAGGATTACCTACCTTCACCTCCTTGAAGAACTTCTCCACCCCACGAACCTCATCGCGAAGCATGTTCATCTCAACTCCGTCGAGAAGGAATGTAGGCATGACATACACCTTGTCGTAACCGTCAAGATGCAAACGGAGGAGCGCATCAGTAGCACTATCCTTCTTTAAGTTCTTCTTCGCAAGAATCCTGCGAATGGTTGGCGAGGTATAAGCCTCACGCACTTCATACTGCGGATAACGAGCCTTGATGTCAGAAAAAAGCACATCAAGGGCAGCAGCACGACCTTCATCATTCGAAGTGCCGAACTGCACCACGAGAATTGCCTGTTTCTGTGCTGAAACCATTACGGTCATAAGACAGAGAAAAATAATCGTTACTATCTTTTTCATAAACTATATACTTTACTCTTTACACTTTACCCTTTACTCTTTACCCTTTACTCTTTACTAATCGAGCAATATATCTACACCCAAGCACTACTCCTGTAAGCGATACAGCAGCACCTCCAAGAAGCACTATCCATGAAAGAAGCAGACGAAGCCATTCCACATCCACTATTCCAGGAAGACGCAACTTGTGAAGAGCAGGATACATCCAGTATGCCCATCGGCCTGTAGTATCGACATATCTCACAGTACCGTTCTTCGGATTGATATAGAACACACCATTGTCCTCATCATTCATCGTCACCTTCACAACAGGAAGGATGGCCTCTCCCCTACTATGAACACGATAGTAGAGTTCCTGATAGTCCTGAGTCTCAGCCGTAGCCCCACTCACATCCACGTTATGGCTCTTATATACATCCTTCACCAAGTCAAGAACCTCGTTCTCTGAAAGATGAAGGGCAACGAGAGATGTATCACGGGCATCATAATAAGCCGATTTACCATCCTTCTTCTTAACCGCATAGAAAGGAACGCGACCTATGTGCTTCCATTCCAAATTAGTAGCCTGCGGTTCTGCAGCAAGAACCTTACGATAGTCGAGCTTGAAGGTGTCAGCCTTTGCCGACATGAGCTCAAGCTGTGGCTTGAAGTCGAGCTTCGATTCACTCACGAATGCAGGAACATCAGCAAGCGACATCATTCCGCTGAACACGTATGTGAGACAGAACACACCGAACACCAATCCCGTGACATAATGCCAATGATACCATTTCTTCTTATATGGAGAGAAACGCACCTTCTTGTTCTTGCGTGTACGGCTCCATACCACAAGTCCCGTCCACAGACCACTAATAGCCATCAGACATCCAATACCCGAAATCCATATCACGGTTGTGGTCCATAGTTCCTGATCGCTTCTGAGCCAAGTGAAATAAACCCAATGTGGTATCGGACCAAGCCAAGCCCATACACGTTGCTCATGGGAGGTGAACTGCAAAGCGTCACCCGACTTGCTTCCCACATACAACTCATGCTCGTCCTCATCTGCAAAGGTGTATCTGATGATTGGCAATTCCTTCTCATTACGTCCGAAAGGTACCCATTGGTTCAGTTCCCTGAGAGTGTCAACCTGAGCCACATCGGCCTTGCACCATGCCTTTCTCACCTTCTCCAGACGAGCCTCGTCAACCGTAACCTTCACAGCCTCTCCCTTCTCGTCAACCTCCACAAGAGTGTCTGGTGAAGAGATGCGGAAAGTAGTGGTTCCCAGATACCTCTCAACCGACATATCCGAAAAGGCGATACCCTTCGCAAGTGAATCCACAGGAGGCAGTTCCCCTACCGTTTCACTTATCAGTTCCATCTTCTTCGACTTGTCAGCACGAGGGAAATGACCGTGATACAGCATCACCAATCCCGTCAGGAACCACATTAGGAACACAGCACTTAGCAGCGTCCCCAATATGCGATGTATTGCAAAAACAATCTTATTCAATTTTCTCATATCCATTCATGATTTAAGTTCCATATTTATTAATGTCCGCTAAACTAATGTAACTTACCTTTCATCAAGAATTTGAATATTGGTAAGCCCATAAATAAGACAAAAACAATAAAAAACCCTTAATGTCTTAGAGTCTCGTTCCTCGCCTCTTACTGCTATGCGTATTTATTTTTCTGGTAAGCCTTGGGGCTTCCCGATAAAACAAATCCACATATCAGGCCTACGGCAAGACATTAAGGTGAAAAACAGGAAAAAGCCGCATGTTAATTGTTAATTGATTGGCATTTTTATGTTTTTTACCTTTATGTTCCAACCCTCGCAGAGGGTAATGGATTGATTGGATGAAAGACTGGAAGCCCCAAAGGCTTACAAAGGCTTTCAGACAAGCAATACATTATGAAGGCTGCAAGCCTTTCAGAACATAAAGGGATTTTTCTGGTTTTTGTTTTTTTTACCAGACAGTAATATTCCTTAATAAACTGCCAATCCCCCATCGCCCTCCGGCTCCCTCCCTACGGGGGAAGTCCGATGTTGATAACATCGGAGTATGTGTCAGGGCGGGGGGAGAGGCCTTTTTAGAACTTATACGATATTGACGCCATCCAGTTGGTTGGCTCACTTGGAACAAACTGATCGCCGAGACTCTGATTGAAGTAGTCGGTATTGAAGAGGTTGTTCACGTTGAAGCCAAGACGTATGTGATTGCGAGGAATCTCATAGCTGATGCCGAGGTCTGTAATCCAATAACCATCATACTGCGAATCATTGGTAGCATTACGATACACCTTATCCTGCCATGACACGCTCACGTTGAAGCCAAGACCACGAACCGCTCCTGTTGGAACCGTGTAGTCACCAAGGAAGTAGAAGGTGTTCTCAGGAATGTAAGCAAACTTATTCCCCTTAAGATTATAATCCTTCAGATAGTCATTCTTGGCAACATCCTTATACTTCGCATCAGTAAAGCCATAGCCTGCTGTCAAACTCATGTTTGTGATTGGCTCCCAAGTGACGTCGAGGTCGAAACCTGTTGAGCGCATACGTCCCACCTGTCCGGTAACAGTCTTTTCAACATTATCAATTTCATCAACCACTCCACTCTGGAGGTTCACGGTCATATTACGCTTGTTGATAGAGAACACGCTTGCGTTTAAGGTAAGCTGAGAATTGACTTCGTATTTCAGTCCGAACTCAAACTGACCGCCATTCTCAGGCTTGAACACCTCTCCGCCATCCTCATCAGGGAAGAACCTTTTACCATCACCATCAATATAGATTACGTTTGGCTTAAAGAATGTGTAGATTGGCTTGAAATATGTACCGTATGACGCATAGAGCGAGAGGTTCTCCATTGGGAGATAAACCACACCAGCCTTATAGGTGAATGCCTTTGTTGACATACCTGTATAGTCTGATTTTGATATATCATCAAAGTCACGCTTGCCACCTATTGTATTCAAGCTCGTACTCTTGTATTGATAAAGGTCGAAACGTGCTGAAACCATAGCCTTCCAATGCTCGTTGATGTCGAGCACATCGTGCAGGTAGAAACCGTTCTGGAGTCGGAACTGAGGTGTAACCGTACTGTACTTCGTCTTCATCCAGCCAAGACTCTCCGCATCATAAATGCTTCCATGAGCTCCGAGAGCCGTACCCCACAAATCTGAATTCTCAGGAGTTCCCGTTCCGTCCTTCTTGTAGTCATACCCCTTGTAGGTGCATCTGCGAAGATAGATTATTGAGTAGCCACCAAGATAGTCATGCTTCACGCTACCTGTGTAGAACTCACCTGAAAGCTCAAGCTGATTGTTGATTGTCTTTGCCACATGCGAGAAACGGAGTGGAGAACTATAGTAGATAGAGTCGATACAGATGTACTTCTTCTTATCCTTATCCATATAGAATGTCTCATAGATTGGATCATCACTCTTGAGATAGTCCAGTTTCTCCGTACTGAAATAGTCTATGTCATCGTATGAATAACTCAGTCTGTCAGAGAGCTTTATGCAATCGCTAAACACATGCTTATAGTCAACGGATGCATTGAAGTTCTTGTTCTTCATTAAGTCGCTATGACTGTTGTAGCGATTCTCCTTGTCGAGCCCCGGCTGCTGAGTAAAAGCCGGAAGTGCCACCTTACCCGTACTTGCGCTATACACGTCATAGGAAAGGATTGGAGGCAGACCAATCTCCGTTGCATATAGGTCACTCTGACCTCCGAAGCGGAATGTCAATTCATCCTTCTCAGTCATATTTCCTCCGATAGTGAGGTAGCCTGAACGACGGGTGCGCTCATTATCACGCCATCCGTCAGTATGCTGATAGTTGACCATTGCGAGATAGTTGAACGGACCTATGAACTTACCTCCATAACCGATAGTGGCATTCAGGTTGTTCCAAGAACCGTAAGCCAGCTTGGTGAAGCCCCCAGTCTTGGTTGAAGGAGCCTTACGCACCACGTTCAGCACTCCACCCACAGCCGATGTGCCATAGAGAACCGACTGAGGACCCTTGATAAGCTCAATCCTCTCCACAGCACTAAGGTCCATGAAAGGATATGAGTTGTCGATAGACGAACGCTCGTCACGCACACCATCGAGCATGATGATGCTATGGTCGAAACCACGAACGGAAATCTGCTGGAACGCTCCATAGGTCTGACGGATACGTACTCCCGGGAGATAGCGTGAAGCCGTCTGGATGTCGGTAATGTTACGATGCTGAAGCGTCTGAGCCGTAATGGTGTTCGTCGATACCGGCATATACTTTGCCGGGACATCAATCTTCAGAGCCGAAGCCTTCCTCGAGTTTGAGATCACCTCAACCTCATCAATCACAAGAGCAGTATCTGTTTTCTGCTCATCAATTTTTCCCGTTCCTGAATGATTGTTACCCTGAACAGGAATAGCGACCGCACATGTCATTACTGCGGTCATCAATGCATTATAACGCATAAAAAATCAATAATTATGTCTGTTCACCCCGCAGACATCAGTTATTATTAAGTTCTGGCAGGTCTCCTGACTTAGTTTTACGTGGTGCCTTCCCGTCTGAAGTGGGTGTTAGGTGTTAGGTGATAGGTGTTGGTGGTTTGTCTCTAACCTCTCCACCCTAACCCCTAACCTGATAACTCTAACCTCTCCTCCCTCCCCCTACGCAGGGGGACTGAGGGGGTCTGACAGTGGCTTCGTCTCCACAATGTGAGTCACATCTCACAATAACAACACAGTAGCGGGTACTGCTACGGATTCCAACCGTATTCCCTTTTAATCCGAGCCTCCACCTTTCGGCATCCGCTCAGAACCAAAACCCTTAATTTCTTATTATTCAACTTTCGCAAGTTCGGAATTGCCTGTAAGGCAACACCATTAGTAACCGAGGTGCATACTCGACGAAGGAGAGGATGCCCTCGGATATACATCCATCGCTATTCTTATCAGCCTGGAAGGCTGTACCTGATTAGCTTGACTCACACCATTTCGCGATGTACTGTCTTCCAGACAGTAGAGGGATTATGATGCTAATCCCCCGCACATCCTCGTTTCACTCGTATGTACGGGGTTACTCATAGTACTGTCTTCCAGACATTTTGAAATTGAGTAACCTGACTCTTATTACAAAAATCTGCAACGCTATGCAATCGAGTGACAAAGCAACGCCTTCGCACGAAGTCAATAGGGTTAGTCGCTCACAGAGCGGTGCCCGTTTCAAATTGACGAATGTCAAAGGCAACGCCTTCGCACGAAAGCAATAGGGTTAGTCGCTCACAGAGCGGTGCCCGTTTCCAATTGCTGAGTGCAAAGTTAATCATTTTTTTCAAAAAAAATATCTATCTTGTCATTTTTTTACACATATTCGCATTTCATTTTCGTCATAACATAAAAATCCGCGCCCCAAGTATCATACTTGAAAAACGGATTTTTATGTCAGGGTGAACACAATTCCTGCTCAAAACGAATTCGTTCTTTATCTATCAAAAACATAAATCCACACAGCTTTCAAAGTATTCAAATATTATCATTCCATACCATCTCATGGCAGATAGTTCCCATCAAAGCTCCATATGTAAGATAACACTTAAAACATGTTTACCCCAAAACCTCTAAAGCAATCTTAATACAAAACTCAAGATTTTGTATTTGCCGAGAACTTTATTTTACTATAATTTAGTAGCGTATTAAACAATTTCGTATAAAAAGGAGAAATCAATAGCACAATTAATAGATAAACTACGACACACAAATATACAGGGTATCCGTCATCTACAATTTTAAGGGCAAATGGACGAACTATTGGATGTACCACAAATATGCTGGAAGAATGTTTCCCCATCCATATGAAACCCCTCCTTAAAACTGACCATTTACTAATACCCAAAGAAACTGACACACATAACAAGATTGCAATCAACGGGGAAACGATCCATGTATAATAATTAAAACAAGACAATAAAAGTAAACATAACAAGAAACAAGAAAGTAATCCAGTATTTTTAAAAAAACAATTACTATTTTGCGTAGTTTCTTTACGTGCCCAAAATATTCCTAATGTGAAACAATACAGCCAACCGATGCTATTATGACGAACATATATTAACATCTTCTGAACATCCCAAAATTGCGGATTAACTGCTATCAACATACATACGCTCAAAAATGTAGTAACCAATATAAAATTATTAGTTCTTATTCTATAGTAGAATATATATAAAATGTATAGTTGCAAAGTAAGGCCAAAATACCAATAAACACCAGGTATTATCTGGCACCAATTATTTACTACATTATTAAAAAAAGTTATCTGTAGGAAGAAATCCCCCCATTGGAAAGAATCTTTTGTAATTAAAAGAATATAAACAAGATAAGCTGGAATCAATAGGATGAATAACTTTTTAAAGTTGTCATATATATACATAGATATACGGAGGGGATTATTTTTACCTTTTTCCCATTTACAAACCAATCCATACCCAGAAAGGAAAACAAATACTGGCACACCATAAAAACCGGCAAAAGACAAAAAGTCATATGGTAACGACAAACTGAATGAAGACAGATTCTCATAAAACGCCAATGGGGCGCTCCATAAAGAAAGTGGATTCATTCTCCTTCACAAAGGGTAGAGTGTTATAATGTAATATATTATGAAGGGCTATAAACAAAATACTTAATCCCTTCATAATTGTTGCTATGTTTCTATCTATTTTTATCATTCTACATCAATTAATAATTAATGGGTTCTCTTAGGGGAAGGTGCATTGGGGTTAATTGTTTTCATAAACTATATCCGTTTTATCCAACAGAAATATCATATTCCACGGCAAAAGTTATGCCTTCGCACTATGTCAAAAGTGCGTATCAGCCCCAAGGCTGGCGCACGTTCTTTGATTGGGCGAGTGACAAAGGCAACGCCTTCGCACGAAAGCAATAGGGTTAGTCGCTCACAGAGCGGTGCCCGTTTCAAATTGACGAATGACAAAGGCAAAGCCTTCGCACGAAGTCAAAAGTGCGTGTCAGCCCCCACGGCTGGCGCACGTTCTTCGATTTGACGAGTGCAAAGTTAATCATTTTTTCCAAAATACGTGTCATTTTTTCCAATATTTATATCTCATTTTCGTCATAACAAAAAAAATCGCTACCCAAGCCACATGCTCGGATAGCGAATTCTATATATTTTTCTATATCTTCTTACTTGAAAAGTTCAGAATGTGAACCTAAACGTACAAGTTTTATTGTATCTTCAATTTTGTCATACCATATCAGAAGGTAATCAGCCCCAATATGGCACTCCATATAATCCTTGTACTCCCCAGACAGCACATGAGGTCGCATTTCCTTGGGAAGAACCTCCCCGTTAGCCAATTTCATAACGACAGACATCAGTTCAGCAACCTTTTGCCGATCATGTTGTATGCGTTTGAAATCCTTCTTGAACTGACTTGTCTTCAGAACCTTCTTCATACAACAACTACGACATGGATGCAACAAAAGATTCGATGCTATCCAGTTTCACTTCTCCTGCATCATTCCCACTCTCAGCCTCACGCATAGCCGCTAAGGTCACGTCATTAGGGACATCATCATGCTTCGTCTTGGCAATAGTCACGCCCTCAAGAGCACTCAGAACCTTGCGTAAGCTTGGAACGATTGCAGGATTATCGATATGAAGAGTCATTGTTGTCATAATTGTTTACAAAAAGCGATTAGCGCTCTTTGAGCGCAAAGGTACTACATTTATCTTGAAATCACAAATCTTTTCCCAAATTTAACACAAAACCTCTAACCACTCCCTCTAACCTCCATACCTTACCACATAAAAAAAGGAAAGTAAACCCGAATAAATTTTCTGATTTAATTTACCCAGAATTTACTTTCCAAAATCTTTAAATTTTCTGCACCAAAGGTGCGGTTCGCTTACAGCCCACCCCCTCCTTCATCATCTGAAGGCGTTGAGCCACCATCACCGGTGCTTACGTCCCCGTCAGGAGAGAGGAAAACCTCCATCGTGGTGCCATAGCTTGAGGACGCGAGGTTGTAGGCTGCATCACCCTGATAGTTTTCGAGGATGCTGTTGGCAGCAAGGAGCGTCTGCGAACTGACGAGCGTCTTGCCGTTAGCCGACTTGCGGGAGTGAACCCAGCAATACACGCAGTCGCCATCGTTGCCTGAGTGACCGAGCTTGCCATCAACGGAAGCAAAGCCGTGAGAACTGCCTGTCACGTCAGCAAGCTTTTCCTCGTTTGCTGCATCGAGAACCACCTTCGCAGCCGAGAACTGACAGTAAGGAATGCCTGTCTCTTCGTTAACCTTCTGCTTGACGAGGAAGAACGAAATCTGGTCGCCATAGCGATAGTCTGCGTTGTTCTCGACAACCTTCTGTGAGAACTGCGCCACGGTAGTGTTGCTTGTAATGTCGAGCGAGCCGAGACGGATGTCAGTCACGCCACTCTGACCGTTGCCAGTCACCACGATTGCAGGAAGCGAGCCCTGAGTAATCTGATACGGAGCAGCCACGCATGCACCACCAGCCACCTGCTGCTTGGTGAGATAGACGGGAGTCTGCTGCATGTTCACCTTCACGAACATATTGTAGTCCGAGAGGTTCTTAGGGCGGTTCTCGAAACCGTAGTTGAGTAGCGGACGGATGCCCTTATACATCTGCACCACGTTAGCCCACTTGGTGCGATGGCGCTGTTGAGACTCTGTGCGCGAGATCTTCACCTCGGTCACCTTCTCCGAAACGATGGTGCGACCAGCTGATCTGCGGAACGTGAGGCTGCCTGCCGAGCCCTTGAGCTTTGATGCGATACCATTTAGAATTGCCATAAATGCCTTACCAAGCCTTACCAAAGGGTAGTCGGATGTTGATAACATCAGAGTATGTGACCAGATGTTTTATAGCATCCTTCGCCAATGCCCGCGCTTGGATTTTCGGGGGATAAAAGGTTAGTAACTTTGTAGGTCAGAAGATTGTAAGGTAGGAAGTGAAAAGCGTGAAGTAGAGGAAAGTCTCTAAACTCTAGTCTCTAATCACTAAACTCTAATCACTAAACCCTAATCTCTAAACCTAAACAAGGAAGATACAAGCAATTGCCGTCGCCGTCCTCATATTGTTTCTCTGTTCTTCCTCTGCTATGAGAGCAGAGCCACAACGGAGTCATAGCGAAGGAATAGCAGAGGATGCCCGTATCCTTTTCTTGTGTACTGCAAAATTACTACTTTTTCCCCACGCTGGCAATAGTTGTCCCACGGTTTGAACACACATTTCCCACGGCTCGTGATTTCCCGCATCGTGAAATCTCTCGGGTAACCGCAGTTACTCCGGTTACCCGCCATGGGTATGTATCGCTATTTTCTAATATATATAGATGTTATTATAATATATATTATAATAAACCCTTTTTCCTCTATAACAACAAGGCGGGTAACCCGTGTAACCGGGGTAACCTGTCTCTATTATAGCATGTAACGAGGTCATCTGTGAACAAAGGTCATGTAACAAGCATTTTGGAAACTTTTAGTACCTTTGCAAACGTTGAGATAATCTCGACACAGGCTCTCGTCAGCAGCGCGCATAAAAAATAAGCTGACACATGAGAGAGCTCCGGAGCTTCCCTGTTCTATGTTAACTCTTTAACAATAAAGAACAATGAAGCTTTATACTGGTTTCATCCTCATTGAGGAGTTCGACCTGGAGGCCATAACCGTGGCATTCAGGCAGGGGAGGCTGTATCTGAAAACTGACGATTCAGCCGAAAACACAGCGAAAAAACGTGCTGCGGGCATACGTGACATAATGGAGTATGTAGCACGAATAGACGATTGTGCAAGTGCTCCATATACCTCGAAGACACATGCTATATGGGAGAACATATTGCATTCCGAGAAACTGACTGACCTTTTCTTCTACCAACGTTATGCCAGCAGTCGCGGCAAGGTGAATTGGTATCGCGTGAATGTGGTCATCTGCCTATTGCGCGAGATGGGCGTATATCGCGAGGAGTTCACGGGGGTGGAGCTGCATTGCCGTTGCGAACGTTCTGCCAAGCGTAACGCGCATTACACGGGCATGAGTCGCTATCTGCTTGAGCGTAGCGAGATCGTCACGTTGAAGAATCTGCTGAAGAACGCAGATATCAATTTGAACACGGAAATCTCGGAATGAACGAAAATTTCCGTTTCTTTCGTGTTTTCTGTGGTCAAGGGAAAGATTAGAGGGGAGAGTTGAGAGGTTAGAGGTTAGAGACCACGGAAGACACGGAACAAACGGAATAAACGGATGCCACAGGTAAGAGTCCCCCTATGCAGGGGGATTTAGAGGGTCTAAGTGTAAGCGAGATATTCCGTTTCTTTCGTGTTTTCTGTGGTCAGGAAAAACTACCGTTCATTACGTTTTCTTTGCAGTAAACCGAGCCTCTCCGTTTACCAGAACTTTTCGCAATACCTTTGCATCAGGAATTCAGAATAAGTGGCCACGAAAACTGAACCGGTAATTAATGAAATTGTCAAACTCTAAAAATCAAAGCAATGATAAAAAAAGAATTCAATTCCATCACCTGCCTCATACAGCAGAATGTAGATATCACCCAGCGCCCTATCAGAGGGAATCTCTATCGCACCCGTAAAGGTGTGCTCAAGTTTGAACAGACTGTTTCTACAGAGAAATGCTACGAGCGTAACCCGCATCTGTTCGAAGGCGACTACGTCAATATCGGTCGCAACAAGGAGGGCGAGATAGTGCTCAACTTCCGTAAGTTCAAGGATATCAACAACAGTTTCGACCCTCAGTCCTTCTGCTACGGAGTCTATACCGAGCTAATGCGCGAACTGCCGACAATCGTCAATCTGTAATCTCTCTATCTCTCTTATGAAATTCGACTATTGTATCAAATTCCACCAGATGCCCTTAGCGCTCACCCAAACAGTCTTCGAGCAACTGATTGACGCGCCCTGGCTCCATCAGCTTTGCGAGCAGATAGCAGCAGGCAACAAGGACAAGAAGCGCGAGCTGCCGGCCGTGATGTGGCAGGCGCGCTTTGAAGGACAGAAACGAGCCAATGCAAACGCCAAGCCGAGCGGTTTGTTTCAGCTCGATGTTGACCATCAGGATCCCAATGCGATATGGTCACGCATCAAGGAGCGTACCAGCGAACTGGGCATCTACATAGCCCACAAGACAGCCAGTCGCGAGGGCATACGCATCGTGGCGCGTTGCCGACCGGAGTTCAGCACCTTGCTCGATAATCAGCTATGGCTCTCACAGCAGATTGGCGTGCAGCCCGATACGGTTTGCAAGGATTTTGCCCGTCTCGGATTCCTTTGCGAACGCTCATATTTCTATCACTATAACCCAAACATTTTCACAGATGAACCAACTGTTTTGCTTGAGAATACAGGTGTGGAGAATCAGCCTGTCTCTCGTCCTCACAACATCCAGCCTGATGCTCCTTTGGAGCAAGGAGTAAAGTCTTCAGCCATGAGTCTTGAGTTTCGTGGCATTCCTTATAGCGAGATCGTCACGGAACTGGTAGCCCGAACAGGTGGCGAGCCTTACGAGGGTGAGCGCAACAACCGCCTCTACCTCATCTGCCGACTGCTTGCCAACATAACCGACCGTCAAGCAGACCGCATCTTTCAGATTTGTCCTCGCTTCGGGCTCTCCGAAACGGAAGTGCGCGCCTGTTGCGAGTCGGCTTGCAAATCGGCAAGGACAGAGAAAATGCCCTATGTTCTATATAAGGTGCTGAAGGACTTGGAGGCCAATAATGATAGTGATGACATTGCAGAGTTTTCTGACTCCCCCAAGCCTCTGAAAATGCCAGAAGCGAGTCATATGCCTCCCTTAATCCGCGAGTTCGTAGAAACGAGTCCTGACGACTACAAGGAGGCAACCGTCATGACCTGTCTCCCCATCTGCGGATTCCTCGGCTCTCGCCTTCGTGCACGCTATCTGGATGGCGAGATACAGGCTCCGTCGTTCATAGTCAACATCATAGCTCCATCTGCCAGCGGTAAAGGCTCTCTGTTGCGCATCCCCGATTTATGTCTTGCGAAAGTGCGAGCCATGGATGATGCAGGTCGCGAGCAGGAGGCAGAGTTCACGCGCCTGTCAAAACTGAAGAAGAACGAGAAGAAACAGCTTGAAGAGCCGACACCGATAGTGCGCGACATACCAGCCAAGGTGTCGGTTACCAAACTCCTGAAGCGCATGGTACAGGCTCGTGGTCTGCATCTCATTTCCGTCTCGTCGGAAGCTGACACCCTGACCAACAGCAACAAGGCTGGAACATGGGCACAGAAGAGTGACATCTACCGTGTTGCGCAGGATTGCGATGGAGGACGCTACGGACAGGACTACCAGTGTGATACCTCGTATTCTGCAACCTGCCAGATGCGCTACAACCTTCTTACCCTCGGCACCCCAGGAGCCATAGCACGAGCGTTTCCCGATGTAGAGGACGGTCTCATCACCCGTTGCATCATGCTGGAACTCCCATCGCAATTCGGCAAGCCTATGCCTATACGCAAGCAGCTAAATCAACATCAGGAGCGCATTATCCAAGAGAAGGTGGATGCCTTGATGGGCATCTGTCAGGATGAAGAGGGGAACGTTCTCCCGAATATCATCTCAACGTGCCTTGGCTGCGCGAAGGTGTAGAGGCTTGGCTGTCGAAACAGCGTCTGCGGGCAATTCGCGATGATGATCATGCACGTGACCAGTTCATGCGTAGGGCAGCCCTCATAGGCTTTCGTGCCGGCATGGTTGTCACCTTCCTCTGGGGAGACATCAATAAGGAGCACATCGACTACACCATAGAGTTTGCCATATGGGTGGCAGATGTCATTCTCCAGTCGCTACTCGACCGCTATTCAACCAAGGTAAACGAACTGGCAGCAGGTTATGAGAAACCCAAAGCGCATCGCTATCCATCGCTCTTTGATGGTCTCCCTGATATCTTCACGCTTCAGGATCTCCGCAAGTTGTGTACTACTCAGTCAATAAAGAGTCCGCTCAAATCCATCATCTTCCGCTGGACAGACAATCATCTGATTGAGAAGCAAGGCGACTCATTCGTAAAACTAACTCAGTAGTTACCTCGGTTACTCCGGTTACCTCTAACGTTTTTTATTTATTACTGTCCGATAAACCTCTGTAACTTACCTTCCATCAAGAAATTGAATCTTGGTAAGCCTATGAATAATACAAAAACAATAAAAAAACCTTAATG
>CACZCN010000052.1:0-24323 GCA_902779665.1 uncultured Prevotellaceae bacterium
GATTGAGATGCGGTCCTCTTTCTTGAAAAAGGTTCTTTGTTTCATTTTCATACTTTTAATTAGTTTGAGAAAAGTGTAAACTAATTTCAGTATAAGACAGATTATGAAATAGTGGCTTACCGTAGAAACAGCATATCCGAAGTTCTATGTTTCAAGTACTTCGGACATGCTTTGTGTCGTTTACCGGACACCAATAATTTCTAATTCCAAAGGAATACAAAAAATCCCTCAAGCAGTTTTGCCTGAGGGATTTTTATTATATTATTCTTTTCAAAAGAGGCATGGCTTAGGCTCTACTTGCCTTCTTTCTTTCGTTGTGGTCGAGAATAATCTTACGGATACGCATTGACTGCGGAGTAACCTCAACCATCTCGTCTTCCTTGATATACTCAAGACATTCCTCAAGAGAAAGAACCGTACGAGGGATGATGCGAGCCTTATCGTCAGTACCAGAAGCACGCACATTAGTAAGTTGCTTTGCCTTTGTCACATTGATTACAAGGTCGATTTCGTGGATATGTTCACCTACTACCTGACCTGCATAAACATCCTCACCCGGATCAATGAAGAACTTACCACGATCCTGAAGTTTGTCTATTGAATATGCGAAGGCTGTACCTGTCTCAAGCGCAATCATACTACCATTGACACGACGGACAATCTCGCCCTTGAACGGCTGATACTCCTTGAAACGGTGAGCCATAATAGCCTCACCCTGTGAAGCTGTGAGAACGTTGGTACGAAGTCCCATAATACCACGTGAAGGTATTTCGAATTCAATGTTCACGCGATCACCCTGACTCTCCATTGATGTCATCTCACCCTTACGGCGAGTAACCATATCAATCATCTTGCTTGAGAACTCCTCTGGCACGTTAATGGTGAGTTCCTCAATAGGCTCACACTTCACACCGTCTATCTCCTTATAGATAACGGTTGGCTGACCAACCTGAAGTTCATAGCCCTCACGGCGCATTGTCTCGATGAGCACAGAGAGATGAAGCACGCCACGACCGCTTACAACCCACTTATCTGTAGAATCCTCGAAAGGCTGAACACGAAGGGCGAGGTTCTTCTCCAATTCTTTCTGCAAACGGTCATTAATATGACGAGAGGTGACAAACTTACCCTCCTTACCGAAGAATGGCGAGTCGTTTATGGTGAACATCATCGACATGGTAGGTTCATCAATGGCAATAGGAGTCATAGCCTCCGGATTCTCGAAGTCACAGATTGTATCACCTATCTCAAATCTCTCAAGGCCAATAATAGCACATATATCACCGCTCTGTACGCTCTCCACCTTTGCGTGGCCCATACCGTCGAATACATGAAGTTCCTTTATCTTTGTCTTCTCGAAAGTGCCGTCACGATGTGCGATAGTCACGTTCATGCCTTCCTTAAGCTCACCACGATGAACGCGGCCAACGGCTATACGACCTGTATAGTTAGAATAATCGAGCGATGTTATTAGCATCTGAGGAGTACCCTCAAGGTGCTCAGGTGCAGGAATTACCTCCACAATTTTGTCAAGCAGGTAGTCGATATTGTCTGTAGGGACATTATAATCCTCAGCCATCCAACCGTTCTTTGCCGAACCATATACAACAGGGAAGTCAAGCTGATCCTCTGTTGCATTCAACGAGAACATCAGGTCGAAAACCATCTCATAAACCTCCTCAGGGCGGCAGTTTGGTTTGTCCACCTTATTAACAACAACGATAGGCTTCAATCCCATCTGCAAGGCCTTCTGAAGCACGAAACGAGTCTGAGGCATAGGACCCTCGAAGGCATCCACGAGCAACAGACAGCCGTCAGCCATATTCAGCACGCGCTCCACCTCACCACCGAAGTCAGAGTGTCCCGGTGTATCAAGAATATTGATTTTTGTCCCCTTCCAATTAATTGATACGTTCTTTGAAAGAATCGTAATTCCACGCTCTCTCTCAAGGTCATTTGCGTCAAGTACCTGGTCAGAATTATTCTGTCCCTCACGGAACAGCTTTCCTGCCAACATCATTTTATCAACCAATGTGGTCTTTCCGTGGTCAACATGCGCAATAACCGCAATATTTCTAATATCCTGCATAATATGTATTTTTTCAGTGTTTTCTCGAAAACGGGTGCAAAATTACTCATTTTCTGCGAGATGGACAAATATTTAACTAAAAATTTGTGTAGCATACAACTTTTTATTAATTAAGGCAGAATGTCAATTCACTCCATTGTAATAAAAAATCGCCCAGAGATATGATTTTCTCGAATTTTATTAGTACCTTTGCACGTCATTTTCAACAATGACAAATGTAAAATAAAAGGTAAATGTATATAAGACAAAGGGAACCGTTCAATATATCAACAACCAATTTCCTTTACCCATAATTAACCATTACGCAAAAATGAACACAAGAAAAGTTATTGGCTTTGTCTCCATGGACGATCCGTTCCACAATAGGGTGGCTTGGAGCGGTACAGTTTACAAACTTAGAGAAGCAATAGAAATGGCAGGCTTTGAAGTAAGATGGATCCCCTATAATACCAGTTTGAAAAACAGAATGCTGGATTATTCCATAAGAATACAAAACCGTATTTTCCGCAAAAGGATATGGCTGACAAAATATCATTTTCGCCCAGTTGTAAAACTGTGGGCAAAAGAGATTGACGCCTGCCCCGCAATAAAAGAATGTGATTATCTTTTCTTTCCTCTTGGAGCCCAAATTGCATTGTTCTCCAAGAGCGGGAAACCATATATCAATGTTTCTGGCCACACTATTGTTGACATGCTTAACTATTACTTCTACAACGTAACCGAGAAGTCTAAGGCAATGGCAATTGAAATGGATGCTGCGGCTGCACAGAAAGCATTCATCAACATTCGTTCATCAAAGTGGGCGAATGACGGTTTGATAAATTACTATCATTGTGACAGCAAAAAATGTCATATCCTGGAATTCGGGCCAAACATCGACACTAAAGACATCAGGAAAGGACAGACATACAAAGGCGGACAACTCAAAATATTATTCTCAGGAATTGATTGGGGACGCAAAGGCGGTAAAATAGCCGTAGAAACTGTAGAGATTCTGAGGAGTAAGGGAATTGATTCAAAATTGATTGTGGCAGGTCCCAAGCATTGTCCTGATATCTGTCAAGGAAAAGACTACATAGACTTCGTCGGTTATCTCAACAAAAACAATGCTGTTGATTACGACAAATACCTTAGCCTGTACGAAAATGCCCACATACTATTATTGCCAACAAAGGCAGAATGCGGTGCTATTGTATATTCGGAGGCTGCTGCGGCCGGCATTCCATGCTATACATACCTTACCGGAGGAGCTAGTAACTCTGTGGTGAATGGTGTAAACGGCTACACTATACCATTAGGTTCGCCTGCTAGTGCTTTTGCTGACCAGATTTTAGATGACATAAAAAACGGTCGTATGCCATTATTGCATGAAGGAGCCCTAAATCTCTTCAAGGAGAAGTTAAGTTGGGAAGCTTGGGCAAGGGGATTCAAAAAGATAATGGAAGAAGCATCAGCTTAAGCCTACGTAAACCCTTCCCAGAATTATAGACACGCAAAAAGAGCCTACCCAGAATGAATATTCGAGGTAGGCTCTTTTGGGTTACATTTTATATTTATGCAGTCTTCTTTCGATACGTAAGGAAGAGCGATACGGCAATTGCAATTACCAATGCTACGAGACTGCCGTAGGCAATAGCCTCGGTAGTGCTGATAGTCTTAGGTCGGAATTCAAGTACCACCTTATGGTTTCCACCATTGATGTTGATAGCACGGAGCACATAGTTCACGCGACCTACCTCCACGGGCTGTCCGTCAACCGTTGCTGTCCATCCAGGATAATACACCTCGGAGAACACTACCACTCCACCATTCTTTGAGCTTACATCATATCTCAGCTCATTTGGTGCGTAGGATGTAATCTTTACGATTGAAGTAGAATCCTGTGCCACGCTCTTTCCGAGCACACTCTCAAACTTCTTATCGGCAACAGCCACATTGTGAAGGTTCAGCCTACCTATGGCATCTATCTCCTCATTGGCATTATCCACATACTTCACCTCGCTCACCATCCAAGCAGCACCCATGGCATGAGGATTCAGCACAGGAGTAGTGGCACCACCTTGGAGCGGCATGATAAAGTACTTGGCATTGAGCATATTCAAAATAGGATATACGGAATCGCCATTTACCTTCTGCATATCGCCCTGAGCCTCGACAACAGCACCCATAGCCTTCTGCATCTCTGGAGAGATATATTGCTCCACGAGTTCCTGATAGCGGCGGAGCTTGGCAGCATGATAACCACCTATGCTCTTATGGAAGTATGAGGTCTCGTTCTCGTTGAACGTGTTGCTCGCAAAATTGAGCACACGGTAGTCCAAATCTTTATCCTCAAGAATCTGTTTGTCGGTCTCGGTCATCTCCTGCGGAGCAGTACGGATGGTGTTGCTTACGAACATATCATCGTTGAGGTATCGCTTATTCACCTGCCACATATCCACGAGACAGAGTACCGTGATGATTGTCACCATAACCGTGACAGACATCTTCTTCATCTTATATACGAAAAGAGCAGTGAAGCCGATGAGTATGATGAATACGCTGCGCCAGCAGTCTGCCTGGAAAATAGCCACGCGTATATCACGGAGGTTAGCAAGGAGCGGATTGAGCTGATCGGCAGGGAATTGTGACAGAGCACTCATCTCCGAAGGACTCACAAACTCGTCGAAGAACAGCGTAGGCATCAAGGCAAAGAGCAATGCGATACCACCTGTTAGAGCCAATGAAAGATACAGAAAGTTGAGTTTAGGGAAACGCTTGCACTTCACGCAATCCGGATCCTCAATGAACTTCTTCAGAGCAAGCATGGCAAGGAACGGAATTGTAAACTCCGCTATCACGAGGATTGAAGCCACTGTACGGAACTTTGCATACATCGGCACATAGTCGATGAAGAAATCCGTAAACGGCATGAAGTTTCTACCCCATGAGAGAAGAATTGACAATATGGTAGCAGCAAGCAAAGCCCATTTTATGCTACCCTTCACTATGAACAAACCGAGAATAAAGAGCAGAAGCACGAATGCACCTACATACACAGGACCGCTGGTACCAGGCTGAGTACCCCAATACTGACCTATCTGCTGATAGATCTGTATATACATAGGGTTAGCCTTCTCCTGTGCAATCTCGTTGGCATAGAGAGAAACGGATGCGCCGCCCTTAGTGTTAGGCACAAGCAGAGTCCATGTCTCGCTCAATCCATAACTCCACTGGGTGATATAGTCGCGCTCCAATCCTGATGATGTCTGATTGCCAGTATCAGCCTTCACAAGTTCGCTCTTTCCGCGCATACTCTCCTTCTGATACTCCCAAGTGTGGTATAGGTTTGATATATTGGCACCAATACCAAGCACAGCACCTATGGCACATACGGCAGTAGCCTTTACGAAGTGCATATACTTCTTTTGACGTATAGCATCAACAAGGAAACCGATGATAAGGAACGCGATGATGAAGAGGTAGTAATACGTCATCTGCACGTGGTTGGCATTCACCTCAAAGGCTGAGAAGATACCTGTCACTATCAATCCCGGAAGATACTTTCCCTTATATGCCAGCAACACGCCCGCAATCATAGGAGGGAGATAAGCCAAAGCCATCACCTTCCAGATATGTCCAGCAGCTATAATAATGAAGAAATAGCTTGAAAAAGCCCATATCACGGCACCAAGTGAAGCCAAATACCAACGGAAGTCGAATGCACGCAGAAGGATGTAGAAGCCGAGAAGATACGCAAACACGTACCACACATTCTCTGGCAACCACAAGTGATAGGCATTCATTACGTTGTTAAGAGTCGTTGACGACTCATACGACGGAGCACTCTGATAGGTAGGCATACCGCAAAAAGCACTACCCGTCCAACGAGATTTCTCACCAGTCTTCTGATAATACTCTGATGTCTCCTGTCCCAATCCACGTCCCGCAGAAGAGTCGTGACGGAAAAGGATTCTGCCTTCAGTATCGGCAGGGAAGAAATAGGCGAACGAGATGATTGCGAAGAGCGCCACCACCAATACGTCCGGCCAAAAACGCATAAAAAGTGATTTACAATTTACCATTTACGATATACAATTTTACACATCCCACCAAATCAATTCTATTAGCGGGAGTTATTTGCGGATGCAAAGATAATAATATTTTTGCAAAAACAAATGTTTACAACACAGATTTTTATTTCTATTTCAACAAAAAACTGTCACAAGTAAAAATCCCCAAGACCTGATGAAGTCCTGGGGAAATATTATTCATTTGCTTTCCGGAAGTTTATTCCGTTTCAGATTCATTCTTAGCATCCTCTTCTTTCTGTTCCTCAGCTTTCTGCTCTTCAGCTTTCTTGCCGAGATAGGATGGCAGAGACATACCTGCCTGATCAAAGAGATCCTGCAATGGAGGGACAGACTTCATCAAGCCGCTGACAAAATTGGCAGTAGAGCCTTTCCCGTCTGTACTTGCGCCTGAATCCCAAACAGTAACCTTGTCGATATTGATACCCTTGACTGCCTCAACCTGAGTCTTAACGAGTTCTGGGAGTTTCTCGAGCAAGAGTAACGTATAAGCCTTTGTAGCATCACCGCCGGCAGCCTGAATCATCTTGTCGTAACCCTGTGCCTGCTTAGAGAGCTGCTCATAAAGACCCTTAGCCTGAGCCTCCATCTTAGCATAGATAGCTGCAGCCTCACCCTGAGCCTTCACCTTGATAGCCTCAGCTTCACCCTGTGCCTTGATAGCAACAGCGTCAGCCTCACCCTTGGCGTTGATAGCAAGAGCATCAGCCTGACCCTTTGCAGTAACACGGCGCTGCTCAGCCTCTGCCTCAGCAGAGATGACAATACGCTTCTTCTCGATATCCTGCGCAACGAGCACGTTGGCAGCCTGAGTACTACGTTCACGCTCAGCACGAGCTTCCTCGGCTTTCTGCTCTGCTGCATAAGCTTCCTCAAGAGCCTTAGCCTGTGCTATCTTCTCGGCAGCAACAGCCTTACGCTGTGCTTCAGCCTCAGCAGAACGACGTTCTGCATCTGAGTTCGCAATCTCAACCTTTGCCTGGTTCTCACCAGCAACAGCCTTTGCATTAGCCTCGGATGTGCGGATACGTGTTTCCTTTTGTGCCTCAGCCTCACCGATAAGACCAAGCTTATCCTGCTCTGCCACTGACACCTTAGCCTCGTTGTTTGCCTTTGCCTTACCTGTCTGACCAAGTTTGTCCTGCTCAGCCACACGAACCTTAGCCTCGTTGATAGCCTTTGCTGCAGCCTCCTGACCAAGAGCCTCGATATATCCAGACTCATCATTGATATCGGTTACGTTTACGTTGATGAGACGAAGACCGATCTTCTTCAACTCAACCTCCACGTTACCAGAGATAGCCTCAAGGAACTTATCACGGTCAGAGTTCAATTCCTCGATACTCATCGTAGCGATAACCAGACGCAACTGACCAAAGAGGATATCACGAGCAAGTTCCTGAATCTGCTGTGCAGAAAGTCCAAGCAGACGCTCGGCAGCGGCAGTCATACATTCATCATCAGTAGAGATACCTACGGTGAATCGGCAAGGCACATCCACACGGATATTCTGACGAGACAGAGCGTTTGTCAGATTAGCATCAATACTGATAGGAGTCAGCGACAGATATGCATAGTCCTCGATGATAGGCCACACAAACGCACCGCCACCATGAACACATTTTGCCGATTTCTTACTTCCGCTGCCACCATAGATAACGAGAATCTTATCTGATGGACAACGACGATAACGATTAATCACAGCTGCAAATAGTACTACGAGTACTACGATTCCAACAATAGGTAATGCCATTTCCATATTAATAAAGCGAGGCCTCTCCCCCCGCCCTCCCCCGTAGGGAGGGAGCCGGAAAGCGATAGCCAGATTGATTATTGATTAAATTATAAATTATTAATTCTAATTGGTTTGGAGCACTCCGGCTCCCTCCCTACGGGGGAGGGCGGGGGGGAGAGGCCTCCTCTCTTACTCCACCTTCAGCACATTTCCTTCCACAGCCACCACCTTAACTCTTTTACCTGTAGCGATAGCCTCACCTGTGCTTACGGCATCAAACTCGTGGATGCTTCCGTTCAAGCTTATCTGTACCTTGCCCCTGCCCTCGCCAGCAGCAGGAATGCGGAGATATACATCACAAGACTTGCCAACACAATCGGCAATCTTATATGCTCCGTTATGCTCCAGTTTCTTCATCTTCCTGATAAGGAAGACAGTAGCATAGGAGAACAGACAACCCACACAGATAGCCACGATGTAAAGCAGAGCCTTACTGCTTATATCGTTGTAGAAACTGACACCTGCCCAACCGAATCCCACGAAGAAATTCACGAGCGAACGGATAGAGAACAGACTCACAGCCCCACCCGTGTCCATAGTGTCACCGTCAAAGTCGCCAACCTCAAAGTCCATATCATGATCCATGCCTATCATCGTAAGGATAGCCTGCACCAAGAATATAGTGGACGAAACAATAGCGCAGCCCCAGAAAACCTGCGCAGCGGGCTCAAGCCCTTGATACCATGTTAATAAATCATTCATAGTAGATAATATACTTAGGTTTGTTCTGTATTCTAATATCTTCTGCCTCTTGCATTTACCGATGCATCCCTGCGATGATACCTGTCAGGTTCCTTCTCAAAATCATCCAGATTCCTCATTGCCTCCAACCTGTTTTCCAAGCCGTCAGGCAATTCGCTGAAGAAGTCGAGCCTCGTCATCTTCTCTATCTGGTCGATGCTCCTCACAGCCTTTCTCATTGACTGGGTTACATCCGTGTTGTCGTAGTAGAAGGCTATTCCCTTCTCCTTGCCTTTCTGAAGGCATAACACCACCTTGAAGAACCCGTCAGGAACAGCCACTCGATGACTTACACCTATATACTCAGGCACTTTCTTCCAATACACAGGACCGCATACTATATATATACTGCCCATTTTCTTTGCCCAACGTCTGCAAGCCGACTCAAGGCGCTCCCAAGAAACATGGTTGAGTTCACGAACCTGCGGACATACATTCGACATATAGAAGCAGTCGCGCATAGCAGCCGCGCTCCATTTCATATCACCTGCCGGACACATGTGCCCTCTGTCGTATCTCGTGCCCTTATAGTCATAGAAAGCAACACGATTTGCCCGTGGCAAAGCATTATCAGGAACAAATTCATAGCCATTGCGGTTAAGCCTGCCATAAGCCTCTGCCGAAGTAAGCTCCCACGCCACCCAGTCAGGGTTATTTCTTTCATAGTTGAAATACGTCACATAACCCGTCTTCATAAGTAACTGGCCATTCTTCCTGCCTCTCACAGCATACTTGAGAGTAACCAAAGGTCTCATGTCACCAACCCTTGCATTTCCAGGAATTGCCATTGCAGCCGCCATCTTCTTTCCCCCCTCGGGGGCAAGGGGGGGCTCAGCGAGCATTCCCTTGAGATACTGCAAGGCACTTGTCTGAGTCACCACGAGAGTGGCAACCACCAACGCAAGGGCAAGTGAACAATTCACCCAGCCGAAGCCTAACCTTTTGTTTCTTCTTCTCATAAGTCGGGGTGAGCAGACTCGAACTGCCGACCACACGCCCCCCAGACGCGTACGCTAACCAACTGCGCCACACCCCGATGATATTTACTATTTAACTATTTACTATTTACTATTTGTCAGCAAAAGGCTAAAGGCTAAGGACATTCAACCTTTGCCTTTTGCCTTTCGTCTTTTGACCTTTGACTGATTACCGAGTGACAACGTGCTTAGCACCTCGCACTCAGACTTGCGTAGCTTGATGAGCCACAGCGAATAAAATAGTGCGTGTCAGCCCTAAAGGCTGGCGCACGTCTCCGATTTTCTGAGTGCAAAGATATAATTTTAATTTGAATCTTGCAAACATTTTCCTGATATTTTTTCATACCATAAAAACAATATTATCAACATCTGAAAAATTGCAAAAGACGGCCAGAATAAAAATCCCTTCTTCCTCCCTTGATCCTCCTATGATCCTCCGCTCTTCCTCCTATGATCCTATAGTTCCTGAAGCGAAGGCATAGCGAATGATCAGCGGAGGCATAAAAGGCCACGAGCTTAACACTTGTGCAAGTCCAATATAGAATACCTACGCGCATGAAGCTATTATTTTTTTCATCATATAAAAAAATGCCAAAAATTTAAATCTATTTTTCAAGTTTTGCGTCTATTTAAATAAAGGCATATAAACCTATACTTTATCCCCATATAATAAAGGTTAAGGGTAAGTCCGTTGTAAGTCCGCTCGCTATAGTGGACATCCAAAGGTCTATCTGATTACTATCGAATATGCCGAGTAAACGGAGATTGCCGAAAATCTGGAACAAAGAGTAGGCGCATAAAACCAAAACTTGAAATAAATGAGGCAAAGTCTTATTACATTTTTCATTTGTTTATCTGTGTCTCTGGGAGCCTTAGCACAACCTGAAGGTGTAAAGATCAAGGAGAGGCAGAGGATTCCCATTGACCCTATTATTGTGGAAGGTGAGGTTACTGGTGTTCCTGACGGGACTCTTGTTGAGTTCAATTACCGAATAGGGAAAGCCAAAAGATATAGTCAAGCTAATTGGGTATTGGGTGATACAGGCAGAAGAAACGAGATGGTTCCTGATTATCCCCCCTTACACGAGTTCTCTTAGTAGCTTGATTGTTCTTCTCCTGTCGTACCAAATGCGATTACGTCTTCAACACATGAGCCTCCGCAGAAGTAAACACTCATGAGTGAACGGAATTGTTACATAATTGAAAAAAAATTGCCTAAAAGTATGATTTTCTCAAATTTTATTGCTACCTTTGCCTCTGTCATATCAGAGTTTTTCTTGTTTTTATTTGCTAAACTAAGGTTGTAAAATTCACCACACGACCAAATCACAAGACAACTTTTTGACACTTAAATATTTACAAAATAACAAGATTTAAATCTAAACAAAACAAAGATGAAACAAGCTATTATTACATTGTGTTTACTTCTAACCGCCGTATGTGGTTGGGCACAGAAAGTATGGACTAATCTGTCTTCATACTGTGACAACGATCGATTAAGCCTAACGCCTGTCGAAGTGGAATTCAAGCAGGATGAAACAATCCTTCACCTGCGCGTTCAGAATTGGCCTGGAGGCAATGTAGGCTTCCAAGGCATGAAACTCAAGGACGAGAACGGTAAGATGTATGCCATCAAAAGCGGTGATCCAACACGTGCCAATGAAACTAAATGCATTTTGGGGCAACCTAATGAGGTTCCCTTACACGGCATCCTTGACTACTCACTCCATTTCGAACCTGTAACCAATCCTAAAACGCGTCTCCACGCCTATACCGGCTATGGCTATTACGACTTTAAGATGTGGAACATCCATCAAGTGAAGCCAATGGAAATCTCCCTCTTCAACTCCAACTGGCGAAACGAGAAGGGCGATTGGGTGCTTGGTCTCTATGAGTCTGGTGCTGTTTATGATAGCAAGGTATATTCATACGAAGAAAAGAGTGACAAGAAGGTTGTGCTAACCGATGGACAGGAGAAACTCACTATTGCAGTGGGCAAAGAGAAGAACGGCAAGCGCCAGTTCAAAATCAATAATCAAAAGCTCGACCTTGAATGCTTCGGTGCAGAAGTTCCTGCATATCCTACTGAGGACAACACCGCTTTCAGCACAGACTACACCAGTGGAGAGGCAGAAATCTCTGGCTGGATAAAGGATTTCCCAAAAGAGATACCTGAGTCAGAAGAGGCTTTCGGCATCTCTGTCAAGGTTCAGAACATGTTTACCGGCGAACTTGAGGATTACAACAAAGCCACCATCGATAAGGACGGAAAGTTCACTATCAAGGTGAAGGTCTGGGGCACTCAGAGCGTCATCTTCAACGAGTTTTCAAACAAGGTCAACGTGTATGAGGCAAAGATGATTCTCCAGCCAGGAAAGAAATACTTCATGGTTCACAACTGGGAGACAGCAAAGTGCATGTTCATGGGTGATGATGCACGCCTTCAGAATGAGCTTCAGGCTTTCCCATGTAAGTATGAGTGGAAGATGACTGTATATGCCGACTTGAAGGAGAAGTCTATCGATAGCACACTTACAAGACTTGCCGACAACATAGCCAAATATCCAACCCTCAGTAAGCGTTATCGCGACTTCATTGAGCAGGAGGCACGAGCAAGGGTTGCCGCCAATTTCGTGTCAGCACCATATGCAAACGGTACTGACAAGTTGTCTGACAAGTATTTTGCCTTCAATCCATCACTCCCAGTCTCACTTTGTCCTGTCCTTTTTGAGTACACAGGAATGAAATGTAGGATCGAAAATTCCGAGGTTCATGAAAGGTACAGTCGTACTCCAGAGCTTATCCGTTCCTTTGAGCAGAAGGGCTTGATCAAGTTAAGCGACAGCGATAACGAACTCCTGAAGAAATGGCAGCAAAGGACAGAGATGATAAATAAATTACAAGAATGCAAGACTAGGGAGGAATATGAAGCTGGATATAAAAAAGTTGAGGAATTTCTCCCTCATGAAGAGTTATATGCATTCCTGGGCAGAGAAGATATTGCCAATGCTTATTCCGGATGGGCTCCAAGCGATAACAAGATCATATCAGGAGTCATCGACTCACTATTTACCCCACAGACAATGCGCGACTATGCTCGTTCTGCTTTAGTTGGTGAAGCCCTTACAACAGAAAAGTCACTCTCTAAGATGTCTTCTTATTTATATAAAGATATAAAGAATGAGGATTTCAAGCAGCAGATCAACGAACTCAAAGACTACTATGCTGAGCAACAGAGACAAAACGAAGAAAAGGTGAAGAGCGTCATCGCACCAAATTCCAATGTCGCAGGACTCACCGACGGCAAGGCTATCGTTGAGAAGATGATTGAGCCATACAAGGGCAAAATCATTTACATGGATGTATGGGGAACATGGTGTCAGCCTTGTGTTCGAGCAATTAAGGCATCACCTACAATGAAGGATGCTGTGAAGGACTATGACGTTGTGTATCTTTATTTCGAATATGGTTCTCCAGAATCCGTATGGAAAAGTGCCATTGCAGACCTTAATCTGATAAAGCCAAACTACGTACACTACCAACTGCCATCCGAACAGCAGGAAGCCGTAATTAAATATCTGGGGGTAGATGGATTCCCATCATATTTCCTCTTCGACAAGAATGGAAACATGGAATCTCTCGACCGCAGTCACATAGGTGACATCGAAGGCTTCAAGAAGAAGATTGAGGAACTCAGCAAGAAATAGCAATACAAAAAGCACTCGGACTTATTATGGTTCGGGTGTTTTTTTAGCAAGTACAATCCACCCAACATAATCCCAGAAAACGTGTCGGTAACAGGTAACAGGTAACAATAAGAAAAATAGTGTAAACTGCTGCCTATATTTATTATTTATATATATAATAAGGTATATAAACTCCTTAGAATAATTCTGTAAAAGATTTTCTTACTTGTTGAGCGAGGCCAATATCTTGTTTATTGCCATCTAAAACAAAGATAATGAAGCTGTTATGCATAAACTACAGGGCAGAGTATAGGCAACTGATAGTCTCACAAACATAACAATAAGCATTAATTCATAGCTGATTCACCCTACTCCGTATGCTTGAAAAACGATGTAAAACGTGAAAACCATTCTCAAAACCATCCTCCAAACTTAATATTGGCTTCAATAAGATTCTGCGAGGACTCTCAACTCCCTCCGATGCAGTTCCGTTATAGGTCCGTTCCAAGTCCGTTATAAGTCCGTAGATACTCCATCGATGGGAGCGAACCTGAAGCGAAGGCAGAACGAAGGCATAGCGAATGATCAGCGAAGGCATAGCGAATGATCAGCGAAGGCACAAAAGACCCCGACCTAAAACTTATGATTTGCAATATTGAGATTATGGAAAAACAAATAAAATTTGGATTTATCACGAGGTTTTTATATCTTTGCATCAAAATTCAAGAACATGAGAATTAGAAGATTTCTACACCTTGCAATAATAGCATTTGGCATTTCATATATTTCTGTGGCACAGAATGCGTCACATACGTTTGTAGTGGACGGAGAACTTGTTGGTGGTGGTCGCCTGATTGAGAAAACAGGAAAGGAGATAGCATATAATTGGATGGAGAATGAAAAGACAGGTGAACTGGTGGCAAAAAGCTGGGGTGACGAAAAGATGTATTTCTCACGTCATGCAGTATTCTTCGACTGTCTTGTGGAAGCATTCAACAACCATCATTCTGTGATTCTTTCGCCAGACATTATATGGGCGGTCATTAGTCAAGGATTCAATCACTATGTAAATATGGCCCCTGAGACAATGAGGGACAAGATTGTAAATCATGACAGAAAGATGTCATTAGAAACAAAATCCAAGTATTTACTCCATTCACCCGAAGTGGAATGGGATAAAATATTTAATGATTTTAACGAGCAAATAAAAACAAACACCAAGGGAAATATCGCAGATATGATGAGGGCAGATTTTTCCACTACAGGAAAGACTGAACGCATAGCCTCCCAAATCACACTAATGAGCACGGTGAAGTCATATTTCGACTTTACAATTATCGTGGGTCTCTGTGGTATTCCTTCCATAACAATAGAAGGCACACCTGACGACTGGAAGAAAGTGATACAAAAGACCGAGAACTTGAGGAATTATGACCTTGACTGGTGGGTGGATGATCTCATCCCTATACTAAATGAATTTGTAGCCGCAGTCAATGATACTCCCAACATTAGTTTTTGGAAAAATATCGTGATAAAAGATCGTCCAAAGGAGTTTCAAGAAGGAGGATGCAGCAGTTTGGGAATAACCCAAGTTGACGGATGGTTTCTGAAACTAATGCCTTTTAACAAGTATGGACGTACACCCGAAAAGGTTGATTTCAACACAGATGATATGCTACCTAACATGGTATGTGCAGATTTCAAATATAAAATAGTAGATGCCACGGACAAAGTCATCAGCGAGACGCCATTGGAAATGATGGCTGGCATTATCGGTGTTGATGTTGATACAATAGCTAACACTATGCGTCCAAAGATTGGTTGGATGATATGCGAGAGTGAAAACAAAAATGATTTATTTATAGACAAGATGAATGAACGGCTCTACTATTCTAAATGGTTATCACTAACGATTGGCAAAGTGCCAGAAGTCCTCAAAGAAATCGGATATCAACAATTAGTAGAACTTACATTCAAAGGTGATACTGATATTCCAGATTGGATGAGAGAGCTAAGATTTGACAGGCTCAGGCTCATTGGCAATTTCTCGGAAGAACAAATTGCAAGAATCAAGAATTTGTTTCACAATCGTAATATCTCCATAGAAGAAAGGAAAGAAGAAAAAACAATAGAAATAGAAGCACTAACAACACTTGCTCCCGACAATCAGGCATACACATCAAATATGCTATCAAAAGGAGATAAGATACCATCATTTGTAAATTACAAGACCAAGAGTTTCGGAACATATATAAAAGAAAACAGACGCATAGAAATATCAGACAATAATCTCTTCGCCCCAAAGAAAAGAAATCCTATGACTGGAATCTTTGTCGAATTCACCATTGAGAAGGATGGCTCAATTACTGATGTCAACATACATAAGAATAGGAATTTCAAACAGGAATGCTATAATGAGGTTGAACGACTAATCAAGGAAATGCCAGCATGGAGGCCAGCCCAAAAGAGAACGGAGGACAAGGAACATGGAGTCTCTCTACATCCAATAAGATACCGTTTTCAACATTATATAGCCTTCTAACAATTGGAGGTGTCTAATAGAACATCACTCATGCCATTTGCACAAGTTCCCTTGGTAGCGTGATTGTTCTTCTTCTGTCGTACCAGATGCGGGTGGAGCCTTCCACCTGACGGACGGAGTGCTTGGAAATGGCATAGTAGCTGAGCTGATAGCTGTCCATACACTTGGCAAAAGCGCTTTTGATACGGGCACATTTCTCATTAATGGAGTTGTCGAGTGGATTGACGAGGCGGTCTATCGACTCGCGGATGATGTCTTCGCTCACCCTGTTGCCCACCTTGCGATACAGTGCCATGAGTTCCTCACGATAGTCGCTTAGGCACTTGAATTCTATGCCCTCACTGTGATTTAGGAAGAAGATGTATAATGCCTTGTTGATTGGCGATAGCTCCACTTCCTTCTCGTATCTTGGCAAGAAGAAACGATAGTCCGCCGTTATGACAAGCGGACTCAGCCTCTCCTTGGCTGCCTCTATGTTCAGTTGCTGAAGAGCGGGCACGGTAATAGCATCGAGCAGAAGGTCATAGCGGCCTGCCCGACGCAGTTCTTCCGAGAGAACACGCAACTGCTCCGTGATTTGACTTACCCTTTCGGCCGTCGAACTGAAACCTTCGGCTTTGTTCATTAATCTTCTTCCGTTGTTAAAGATGAGAGGCCTTGCAGGAATCTGTTCTTCACCCTATTGAAAAAGGCGCGTGAAGGATCAAGGGTTTTCTCTGGAGTTTCCTGATTTTCAGGAATTTCGGAGTTATCAGGCTTTTCCTGAGCCTCCACATCCTCTTGCGCCTCCTTTGGGGATTCATTAGTAACTTCTCCCCCTTTCCCTTCCACAGGGGAAGGGACGGGGTTAGGGGTCGCAGAGACTGTTAGGCTCGGCTTTTTCTTTCTATCCCCATATATCTCGTTGATGATTTCGTCCATAGACATATCATCATCATCGCGTTTCCGTATAGGCAAGGTATTCTCAAAGCCTGTGGCAAGGATGGTAATCTTCGCATCCTCATCGAGGGTATCATCAGTAGCCATACCCCATATAACGTCGATGCTCGGGTCGAGTTCATCCATAAAGGCATCAATCTCCTCAAGTTCATCAACAAAGAGTTCATGCTCCGAACTTGTGTAGATATTGAAAAGGATACGAGTAGCCTTGCTGATGTCTGAGCCATAGAGCAAAGGCGACTGCAAAGCATTGAGTACGGCTTTCTGAACACGATGCTCACCACTTGCACGACCAATAGCCATAATAGCTCCACCGCCATTCTTCATGGTGGTCTTCACGTCGGCAAGGTCGGTTTGAATCTTTCCGTTTAGCGTGATGAGTTCTGAAATACTACGAACGGCATTCGCCATAACGGCATCAGCTCTGCGAAGAGCCTCGTTTACGGGAATATGAGAATCGCTGAACACCTTTGATATCTGCTCATTATTGATTATAAGCAAGGCATCCACGTTGGCACGCATCTCGTCAATTCCCCTGAGAGCCTTGATTATCTTCGGGCGCTTCTCAAAATAGAAAGGAAGGGTAACGATACCTATGGTAAGGAGTCCGAGTTCCTTGGCAATACCTGCCACGAAAGGACCGGCACCCGTACCAGTTCCTCCTCCCATTGCACATACGATGAACGTCATCTGGGTATGGTCACTAAACAGGCGCTTCAAATCCTCTATATTCTGTTCTGCCTCTTCCCTGCCCTTCTTCGGGTCAGCTCCGGCACCATGACCACTCTTTCCGAGCATTATCTTGGTCGGCACAGGATTTACTGACAGGCTCTTACTGTCGGTATTACATACCGCAAAGGTGACGCTTTTCATCCCTTCATGATACATATTTCCGACGGCGTTACATCCACCGCCACCTACACCCACAACCTTGATAATATCAGTTGTGGTATCCTCTACAGGTCCGAAGACATCAAGTATGTCGTTGTTCATTCTGATAATTGAAAGTCAAAAAACGAAGTTTATTTTCAACTGCAACGTGCAAAGCATCCTCGCACGAAGCAAATAGGGTATGTCGCTCGCAGAGCGGTGCCCGTCTATGATTTGCGAGTGCAAAATTACACAACTTTCCCGACACTTCCAAGTCCTTAACCGAAAAAATTGTTTTGCAAGCCTTGCAATAATGTGATGACTGCAAAAAATAAAGGCAGAGGACTAATGTCTTCTGCCTTTACTCTTTTTATTCGGGAAATTCATATACCACATACTGCGTATTTGGTTCCGTGGGGTAGTTGGTCAGTCGGCCGGAACGCGAGATGAACGACACGATGCCTCTATATACGCCATTGCCGAACGTGTAGTTGTTGCGGAAGATGTTGACATAGTGAATGCGACGGGCATCGTAGTTCAACAGTCGGTCAACATCGATGACGGGCATGCCGTCGATGAAGACCATGGCCGGCCATGAACTGTCGTAGTTGCCTTGCTCGTCGCGTACCATGAGCTGCGGTACGCCATCGACCTTTGTGCGCTGCACACAGCTGATGTACTCCAGGAGCACTTCGCGCACGGTGAGGAACTGACGGTATTCGTCGAGGTTGTAGGTGAGGTCGGGATGCTCGCCAAACAGTGTGTTGTCGTAGTCCATTGGTACGCCTTCCTCGGCTGCCGCATTTTCATAATATCCTAATTGCAGTTCTTTCTTGGCTGGGGCGATGGCTATCTGATGGCGCTGCATCTCCATGGATCGTGCCTCTACCTCGCTGCGACGGTAGTGGAACACGAGGTGCGGGAGTTGCTTGGGGAGAAGGCTGGCAAACGGACTTATCATCTCTATGGGCAGACTGACGCCTGTGTAGGTGGCTGCCGAGAGAACGAGCGGCTGCTTGCCGTGAAGGCCGTAGGTGTAGAACACGGCGGTGGTGTCGTTGACCATCTTTCCCTCGAAATAGTGCACTTGCTTGCCCACTATGCCGAGTGAGGGGTGTATCTGATGGCTCTTATAGGTGACGCCTCGGTAGGCATTAGTGACTCGCGCCTTGATGATATGGCCTTCTGTCTCACGCACGTCAACGTCTTTCTCATCGGTCATGGCGGCTGCGGTGAGGCTTTCGCCTGCGATGGTTGCGGAATAGCTCAACGAGTCGGAATCAGTGATCTGTACCCATTCTATATCGTCGTCCGCACTACTGCGAAGAGGGTTGACGACAGCCACCAACTTGCGTGACACATTGGCGTTGTCACGGGTATAGACCGACAGCACATAGTATCCGCTATGCATATTGGAGGGCAGTTCGATGGTTTCTGTTCCCTTTCCCTCCGCAAGACCGATAACTGCGCCAGCCACCAGACTATACGTATCGCATAGTTCTGCGTATGCTATCAGCGCATTGTCGGTGGTTACGCTTACCTTCATCGCCTCTCCGGCAAGATACCATGAGCGGTCGGTCTCGATATTCGCAGCAAGGGTGCCGAGTGTCAGCATCATTGTCGCTATAAGTGATAATATTCTTTTCATTTTTTTTAGTCTAAGTTTTAAAAGGGTAAAGGGTAAAGGGGAACTGCGAAGCTGATGAGCTTGCGAATAAAGTATAAAGGGTAAAGTATAAAGGGTAAAGGGTAAAAGTATAAAGGGTAAAGGGGAACTGCGAAGCTGATGAGCTTGCGAATAAAGTTGGAAGGATTAAGGCTCTAACCTCTAACCTCTCAACTCTAACCTCTCAACTCTAACCCCTAAACTCTAACCCCTCAACTCTAACCCCTCAACTCTAACCCCTCAACTCTAACCCCTCCCCCCTACCCTCTAACCTCCCTCCCCCTAAGCAGGGGGACAGAGGGGTCTATTCATCAAATGGCGGCATATAATATGGTTTCTCAGTTGTTGCGCCTCGCAGGCGGACATCAAAATCCTCGGGTTCGCCCCAGAGGGTGACCAATGGCTGCATTGCCTGCCTACCATCATTCCAGTCGTAGAGCACCTTGCCCTCCTGCGTCATTCTCATACAATCAACTTCTTGGCAATCGTCGAGTTTCTTCAGTTTGTTCGGCTTGGGGAGAATCCTGCTGATCTTTGTGCAGTCGATATACATTCGCGCCCAGATAGTATTCAGAGAACATCCAACGTAGCCTATAACCCTGTTCGACGATGTGGTGCATCGGATATTGGTTGGGAAGGATGACGGCTGAGGGGTGAATAGTCCGCCCATCTCCCATCCTGCCTGACGGCAGGCTAACTCATATTCGTATTCAGCCTTGCTTATGGCGCGCTGCGTCAAGTCGAAGCAATAGTACCATGATACGCGTTCATCATCGCGTGGGATATCAAGCAACTGGTATTTGGACATCCTGCCGCCTGCATAATGAATGGTTGACCCGGCAAGGATGATTTCATTACGCCCGAATTTCCATCCGCGTTTCGGATACTGTCTGTCTTTCGTCATATATTTCCTGGTCATGGTTTCTATGTCGAAATAGATAGACGTGATGCGGGTTGGTCGTATCTCCCACGTTTCCTTGTAATCCCATGTGAAGTATGATGTCTTGTCAGGATTATCGGGGTCAGCCGTTGTCAACAGTACCTCAACATCTGACAACGAGTCCTTCTGAAAATACTCCAAGGTTTCGATATCGGGGGTGCGTATCGGTTTCTCAGGAGTGGAACGATAGGTCCCTTCATCGCATTTGATAATAACATAATATGACACATCGGGGTTCAGCATCGGCATATAGCAGGAATAGATACCCGTGGGATATCCATATTCCGCCCCGTCATCCGTACATTTATACTCAGAACCGTCGGTACCGTGGATTGTCACTACGGCATGCTCTACAGGTTTGACATCTTCTATGGAATATGATTTTCCGTCCTTGCCTTTATTTGCTTTCTCGAGCGGTTCTGACCAAGAAAGATGGAATTGACTATATCCGGAACTTATCGTTCCGTTTACAACAAGCAAATGCGTTTCGCTCTCAGGCAACTCTGCCTCATACTCCTCCACGCATCCTGTCATCAGAAAAAGACAGCCTATAACTGACAGAATATTCTTTATGGATATTGATATCTTATTCATGCTTAATTGAATCGAATATTGAGTGAGACGTAAGGTATTGCCGATCCAAACACAGAGAGTTTATAGCCCTGCGTTTTATCGCCTTCGGTTACATAGTATATGTTATACGCATTCCTTCGGGCAAGTGCATTATACACGCCGATAGAGAACGATGTGTGCAGGAATGATATGAGCTTATGCGTCGGCTCGATGTTGAATGCCAAGTCACAACGCATATAGTCAGGAATGCGATAGCCATTGCGCTCCATGTAGTAAGGCAGGAATACACCCAGACGATTACTATAGTATTTGCCCGCAGGAATGGTGGTTGGTCGGCCTGTGGCATAGTTGAAGTTGCCAGAGAAACTGTATCTCTCCGTAAACTTGTAGTTGAGCACAGCCTTGACCTCATGAGGACGGTCATACTCTGACGGGAACCACTCTCCGTTATTCACAGGCACTGTCACGCGTCCGTCCTCCTGACGAAGGAACGTGCGCGAATAGGTGTAGCTTAGCCATCCGTTCAATTTCCCAAATGGTTTCTTCACCTGCAACTCCACACCGTATGCCTTACCATTGGTTGAGATAACATCGGTTTCAAGGTGATGGTTCATAAGCAACACAGCCGAATTACGATAGCTCAGGTAGTCAGACATATTCTTGTAATAGACCTCAGCTGACAGTTCATAATCCTTGTCTGTTGTTTCATAATAAACACCTGTAGAAACCTGCCAACCATGTTGTGGCTTGATGTTAAGGTCAGAGAGTTTCCAAATATCGGTAGGTGACATGATTGTTGAATTTGACACCTTGTGGATATACTGCGTCATAGTGTTGAATCCTGCCTTCAGGGAGAGGTTGTCCTTCAATGAATATAGGCAAGACAGTCTGAACTCTGGTGAGTTGTAGGTCTTCACGACACCAGACTCGCGACGCGATTCTATAAGTGTGTTCTCAGAAGGCAATTCCTCAGACGAATAGTAGTTGGAGGTACGAGGACCGAGCGAGTTGAACATGGAATATCTCAGACCAGCCAACACCGTCAGTTTCTCGCCAAACTTCTGTTCGTAATCCACATAGGCAGCACTCTCAAGCGCCTTGTCGTTCTCCAATCTGTCGGGGATTACTTCCGATTCTCCTATAGGCTCGTATTTGCCTGCCATCACATCATAATGCTGGACGTTAAGACCGTATGTGAAACTTGTCTTCTCTCCAAGACGATGACGAATATTCATCTTTGCCCATAGCATATCAATGGCAAAACTCAAACGTGCAGCCCCATAATAGGTTCTGAGATCCTCGTTATAGTAGTCATAATGATCCATGCCGACTGATAAGTTTCCCGTCACCTTCTCATTGATGATGGAACGCCACTCCGCCGACAGATTACGGTTTACGTAGCCGTAATTGTCGTCACTACTGAATGCGAATTTATCCTTACTAACATAGCCGTTGATCTTGAGTTTATGCAGACTACTCAATTTCACCGTGAGCACTCCGCCAAAGTCGTAGAAGTTTGCAGAGCCGTTTCTATAGCCGCTCTTCTCAGGCAGTTTCTTCAATATCCAGTCGCTATATGTAGTACGACCATTAAGCAACAGCGATACATGTTCCTTGACGATAGGAATCTCAAGGTTCGCCTTGCTAGTCAACACACCAATGCTTGCCGAACCTGTAAGTTTCTGCATATTCGCCTCCTTCGACGTTACAGTCATCACACTGCTGATACGACCTCCATACTGCGCAGGAATGCTTGCCTTGAATAGCTCCACATCCTCCACCATATCGGAGTTGAAAGAAGTGAAGAGGCCAAAAAGATGCGATGGATTATACACCGTTCCGCCATTGAAGAGAATAAGGTTCTGGTCAGTAGCACCGCCACGCACGTTTATTCCGCTTGACGCCTCTCCAACAGAGGTAACACCAGGAAGGGTGAGGGCTATCTTCATGATATCCGACTCTCCAAATGCAGATGGTATGTTCTTCAGCAACTGAGGCTTGAATTTCTCAGACCCCATGATTGTATTCCTCACTGCAGACTGCCTACCGCCTATCACCACAATCTCGGCAAGTTCCTGATCATCGGCAATACTTGCTATCGCCATCTTCACTCCCGGCACAATATATGTCTTTGCACGTGAAGTGGAAGAAGAAGTGGAAGAAGTAGTAGAAGAAGATGGTGATACGGCCAATACGGCATCAAGAACTGGAATGCCTGAAATAAGAGCGGTATCCCCTATTCCCTCTTCCGGTCGGATAATTGGTGTTGTTACCTTTTTTGACGATGGAGATTCATTATAAGTTATATTTTTCTTATCTCGTGACGAAACTTCACCTACCGACTTAACACCTTCGTATGAGGAAAGGGCAGGGAGTTGGGAGCGGATGTTTTCTACTAACTTTGCTAAATTTTTCTCCCTTTCCACCTTCGCAAACGAGAGGTTGTTTTGCTTTACAAACTGTTTTATCCGTGTTTTCTGATCCGGGAATAGTTTTGCAACATCTGAAGCAGACTTCACATGATGCAACTCTCCATCAGGAGTGACGAGTGTGAAATGCTCGTTGGTTTTGAGCACCTTGAGGAAAGTCTTACCCACAGGAGTATCACCGCCATACACCTTCCAAACAGTATGATAGAGGCGTATACCTCTGATACTGCCATCAAACAACAGAGCTGCATATCGCGAGCTATTCTCAGGATCACGCACATACCTGTGACCATCCATCTCGAACCAGTCGATATGCTGCTGTTCAGGCAAACAAAATACATTACCAACAGGCGACAGGACCGCCACCTGCTGCTTATACTCATCAAAGCGCAACTTCACGTTGTCATATACCACGCCGTAATAGCATATCCGCCCTTTATACACATCAGTATTCTCCTTATAGTATGGTATATCCTGCCACAACGCCATCTGATACTGCGGTTCCACCGACCCAACATACAAACGAGCGAAATCAGAAGCAGAGGAAAAGAAATCCTGAGCTCCAACATTCTGTTGGGCAACCATCATAAAGAAGAAAAACGACAAATGTTTCTTCAATGTTTTCGTAATCTTTATTTTTTTTACCACGTTCCTTTTTATTTACTACTATAAATCATATGCAAAAATAAACATTTTATTGCATAAAAATTGCAGAATATTATCAAATCAGTATTAAAATTAAAAAAAATTAACAGTCAACCTATAAATTCAAGCTTATCTAGACTCTCCAGAACATCTAGAGGAACTTCCATTTCCAAAATATCCAAACTATCCAATCTCTTCAGTTTTCCGAAAAAAGGCAACACAAAAAAAGAGCCTCAGAAATATAATTCTGAAGCTCTTTGTCTTTGAAAGGAGGCGGCTACCTACTCTCCCGCATTGCATTGCAGTACCATCGGCGCAAGCAGGCTTAACTTCTCTGTTCGGAATGGGAAGAGGTGGAACC
>CACZCN010000053.1:0-19598 GCA_902779665.1 uncultured Prevotellaceae bacterium
CTAACGGACTGCCCTATTAGGTATCGCTCCTTCAGAGCTCTTTCAACCACATGATAGTCAACAATATACAACTGAATAAATTCGTCGAACTCACGTTAAGATTGGTAATTATTGTCAGTTAAAAGTAGCTTGCTACTTGCTTTATAGACAATTCTTCCAACTAGGTTGCTCTTGAAATCTCCTTCCTGAGAATTTGATATTCCCAGCCAATGGCAAGGTTGCTCGGAAATATTCAATTCTCACGCGGTTGAAAAGCCCAAAAAAATGGAGTCTTTGAATGAATTTGAGTATTGTGGCCTGAAAAATATGAACAAGATTGTGCTTTTGTTGTTAGTCTAAACATCAAATGTAGCGCTGTATTGAAGTGTTAAATATTCACTTTTTATCAGTTTTTTGTTCAAAATTGTTAATTTTGTGTGGTTTTGTGCTTAAACGTAGAGAAAAAGTGTATGAATTTGTTAATGCTTGTGTTACATATATACTACGCTTTTTGTAAGTGCCTAAAAGATAGGAGGTTGAAATTTAAAAATTATGCAAATGTAACAAATATGTAAGTGTTAATAATTGAAGAAAAGAGCAAAATTTACGAATCTGAAATGTATTGAGTAAAAAATGTAACAAATGATAGTTGTGTGTGTAACAGATAAATTTGTGTAAAATATATTAAAAGTATACCTTTGTAACCAGTTTTGTAGATCAACCTAGAAAAAATTTTAAAAAAACCAAATTATTAACTTAAACTTATCGAAAAATGCGAAAACTTGAAAAGTTGGGAACTTGGAGCAGAACATTTCTCCTCCTTTCCGTCCTTTGCTTCTTTACAGTCCTCGCTCAGGCACAGACTGTAAAAGGTGTCGTAAGAGACCAGAACGGCGAAGCTATCATCGGAGCAACTGTTAAGGTGTTAGGTTCTAGAGGTGGTACTGTAACAGACAACAAAGGACAGTATTCAATTGATGCGCCATCAGGTTCTATCCTTACCGTTAGCTATGTTGGCTATCTGACAAAGCAGATACGTCTAAGAGGTGAGAATATGATTGACGTAACTCTTATGGAAGATAACACAACCCTTAATGACATCGTTGTCATTGGTTATGGTACTCAGAAGAAATCTGACCTCACAGGTGCTGTTGCTTCTGTAAAGGCAGAAGAGCTTAAGAACCTTTCTACGTCTGATGCTGGTGCAGCTCTTCAGGGTAAGGCTGCAGGTGTACAGATCATTAATAACAGTGGTCAGCCAGGTGAAGGTGCTGGTATCCGTGTACGTGGTTATTCTTCTAACTCTAGTAGCCTTGGTCCTCTGCTCATCGTTGATGGTACTGTAGTAGATAATATCCAGTATCTTGACCCTTCTCTTATCGAGTCTATGGAAGTACTTAAGGATGCTGCTTCTGCAGCTATCTATGGTGCTCAGGCTGGTAATGGTGTTGTAATTATTACAACAAAGAATGGTGCTAGTAATGGTGGTACAGCAAAGGTTTCTTACAGACTGAAGGCTACAAATCAGTCTCTTGGTAGAAAGGCAGACATCTTCAATGCTGCTGACTATATTGAGTATCAGTCTTATATCGGTCGTTTAAGTCAGGAAAGTCTTAATCAGAATCATTATAATGGTCAGGATACAAACTGGTTTGACGAGGTATATGACAACAGTTGGGCTATACAGCACAATTTCACAGCTCAGGGCGGTAACGACAAGGGACATTTCCTTGCTGATGTCGGTATCTTGAACAATGACGGTATCGTAAAAGGTGGTAAGGATGTCTATAAGCGTTTCTCTGCTCAGGTAAATGCAGACTATCAGTTCTCCAAGTGGTTTGCTGTTAAGTCTAACGTGAATGTTGAGAAGTGGAGCAGAAAGTCTCTTGGTGGTGGTTATCAGTCAATTCTTAACTCTGTAGTTTCTATCGATCCTCTCACACCTCCGTACGTATATAGTCAGGAGGATATGGGTATCGGCATGAAGGATCAGTGGAATCTTCCAAACCATGGAACAGTTCTTACTCCTCCAGAATATACAGATGCAAATCCTGTTTGGTATGGTACATCTAGGTATCTCCAGGATTCTACAGGTAACCCTCTTGCAATGCGTGACCGTGCACATGGTACATCTGGTGGCGTAAACGTACGTGGTAACTTGGAGGCAAACCTTACTCCTGTAGCAGGTCTTGTATTTACTTCTCGTCTTGGTTATCGTATTAACCATAGTAATAACCATGACTACCAGAATCCTTGGTGGCTTAATGGTAAGAATGCAAAGGCTACTTCTTACACTATCTCTGCAAATACAGATGCAAGTCTTTACTACTTGTGGGAAAACTTCGTAAACTTCAATAAGACGTTTGGTAAGCATTCTATTGGTATAATGGCTGGTATGTCATTCATGAAGACACATACTGATAATACATCTGTTAATTCACAGGCTGAGCAGCCAATTCTTAATGGTGATGGCGCTTCTAACTTTAACTATATCAACTATTTGAACGATGTAGGTAAGGCTAATTTGAAGGGCAGCAACGCTCCTGATGATGTAACTTCTAATTCTTATTTTGGTCGTTTGACCTATAGCTTCGATGATCGTTACTCAATTCAGGCAAACTTCCGTCGTGATGCTTTCTCTGCTGAGAAACTTTCAAAGGATGCTCGTTGGGGTACTTTCCCTTCATTCTCTGCAGGTTGGACAATCAGCAATGAGTCATTCTTTAAGAATGCTGTTAGTGAAAATGCAGTTTCTTTCTTGAAGTTCCGTGGTTCTTGGGGTCGTAACGGTAACGTTGCTCCTCTTTCTGGCTATGCTTACAATGCAACTATCGGTATTGGTGGTTACTATCAGTTCACTCCTGGTGGCCTTTCTACAGGTGCATATCCTGGCAGAATGTATAACCCAGATCTTCAGTGGGAGACAGCAGAGCAGCTTGACTTCGGTCTTGATGCACGTTTCCTCCGTGGTCGTTTGAGCTTGACAGTTGACTGGTATAAGAAGACAACTCGTGATCTCCTCCTTGAGGTATCTGGTATTCCTGAGATTGGTGGTGCGAGCCAGTGGGTTAACACAGGTGAGGTCCTCAACCAAGGTTTCGATATCGAGCTTGGCTGGCGTGACAACATTGGTGACTTCAAGTACAGCATTAATACAAACTTCTCTCCTCTTAAGAATGAGGTACAGGAGGTATCTTCAGTTTACCCACGTATCACAAGAACTGGTATCAGCGGTTTCAATAACAAGATGCAGCCTACATTCGAAAAGGGTCATCCAGTATGGTATTATCGCGGCTTCGAATATGCTGGTGTTTACACCGAGAACTTCATAAATGATGTTTATGACAATGGTGTTGTAAAGAAGGATGTATTTAATAAGGAAAACGTAGGTAAGGCACTCTACTATGACAAGAACGGTAACCTTACTTTGGCTCCTGTTGATGAAGACAAGAAGGATCTTGGTTGCGCAATTCCTAAGTTCACTTACGGTGTAACAGTTAACCTTGAGTATAAGGGCTTAGATCTTACAATATTTGGTACTGGTGCAGCTGGTCAGAAGATGTACAACCTTATGGTTTCTGCTGATACTCCTGAGTCAAACGGTCTTAACACTTGGTGGAAGGGATCTAGCCGTTCAGACAATGCAGGTAACTTGGTTCAGCTTGGTGAGTATCCTGATATGAAGTTTGCTGCAACAGACTGGACTTTCTATAGCTCTTCAGCAGCTCTCTTCAGCGGTTCTTACTTCAAGTTCAAGCAGATTCAGCTTGGTTATACTGTTCCTAGCAGCATAACAAAGAAGTTCCTTGTTAGCGACCTCCGTTTCTCTGTTTCACTTGACGACTTCTTCGTGATTACTGATTATCCAGGTGCTGATCCTGAGGTTTCATCTATCGGTGATGCTTGGTCACGTGGCTATGACAATGGTAACTATCCAATCTCTAAGAAGATCGTGTTCGGTGTTAATGTATCATTCTAACATGTTTAATATTGAATAACAATATGAAAAAGATAATAATTCCGATGCTTGCGCTTGCAGCAGGCGTTGCATTCACATCATGCGAGGATAAACTCGACATTGAGCAGAAGGGTGTTGTCAATATAGATAATTTCTATAAGACTGATGCTGACTGTGAAAAGGCGCTTACCTCTGCATACGAGTATTTCCTTATTCAGACCATGGGGCGTACCACTTTCGGTCCTTCTATCTATACTCCTAATAAGGTGATGGGTAACCATCCTGGTGATGATGTCCTCTATGCTGGCGGTAACTATGGTGACCATGAGTTTGGTGGTTCTCTTAACGAGTTCCGTTACAAACATACTCCAGAGGCTATCAATGCAATGTATAAGGGTCTCTATTCTTCTATATATTATTGTAACCTCCTTCTCGACAATGTTGGTGCTAATGCATCTTCTGCTTTCATGAAGCAGGCAGTTGCAGAGGCTCGTGTACTTCGTGCATACGATTATTTCCTCCTTGCATGCTATTGGGGACAGCCTCCATTCGTTGATCATCTCTTATCTGCTGATGCTCTTCCTGCAAACAGTACTATGTCTCAGAAGGAGTACTTTAAGTGGGTTGCTTCTGAGTGTGAGGCAGCTTATGGTGATCTTACCGAGCGTAAAGATAAGAGTGATAAGGCAGGTGCTTATCGTGTAACCAAGGGTTTTGCTGATGCTCTCGCAGGTAAGGCTTATTTGTTCGCTGAAGACTATGCATCTGCAAAGACCGCTCTTAAGAGAGTTGTCGATTCTGGTAAGTACGACCTTGTTCCAGGTAGTCAGTTTGCTAATCTTTTCCACGTTGAAGGTGACGGAAATGAGGAGAAGGTATTTGAGATGAACATGGAGTTCAATAGTGCTGTCGGTGCATGGAGCATGGGTTCTGGTCTTGGTGCTTTCCAGCACTCTACATGGATGGAGGCTAACTGTTTCTGTTGGCGTGAAGGTCACATGAAGACTTCTCCAATTAACTCTTACAACGGCGGTCTCGGCGGTTGGGGTTCAATTGGTATTCCTGAGTGGTATGGTGATGCTTTCGAGGCTAATGATGGTGACTCATATCGTCGTAAGGCTACTATTATCAACGTTGAGGATGCATTCTTCCTTACCGAGGAGGCAAGATCTGAGGGTCTGAAGTATAATGATGAAACTCTTAATGCTATGACTCCAGAGCAGCTTTCTCAGAGTAATGAGGTTGGTATTAAGGAACTGGACCAGGGTTTCTATGGTAACTCTTTCTGGCTTCCATTCAAGCATCTCGCACGTGCTACTGATATGACTGATGGTGGCGGTTCACACGGTGGTAACCTCCGTCTTAACAACATCATCGTTATGCGTTATGCAGAGGTTCTCCTCAACTATGCTGAGGCATGTATCAAGACTGGTGATCAGGCTACGGCTCTCCAGATCCTCAATAAGATTCAGGAGCGTGCAGGTTCTGCTCACAAGAGTACTGAGGCTACAATGAAGGAACTTCAGAACGAAAAACTCTGGGAGATGTGGTTCGAGGGCTGTCGTTTCCAGGATATCCTTCGTTGGGATAGAGCTGGTGATCCTGCTCCTTCTGGCGACATGACTGCTAAGGCTCGTCTTGCTCAGGCTGGCTCTGCTGTTCCTCATCTATATGATGTCAAGTTCCGTCCTGTTAAGTCTGGTGAGAATCCAAAGTGGCTTGACGGTAAGTATGGCAAGCGTTTCTACATCGTTCATACACATGAGGCTAAGGATGCAGGCTTCACAGTTGGATTCCGTGAGGGTCTCCATAACCTCTTCCCTTATCCATCAGACGCTCTTGATCAGAACCCTAACCTCAAAAATAACCCAGGTTGGGATGAAGAGTAATAAGTCATGATTTGAATAAAATCAGATTTAGATAAATAATTAACATCGGATTAGGCTTTATGCTTGATCCGATGTTTTTTGTGTATTATAAATCTGTCTGTGATGAATATTCATATAAATCGATTTCTTTGATTTTTTCATCGTATTACACCTATTTTATATAGTATATATTTTAACGTGAGTTCGATGAATTCCTATATGGCAAACAGCAAGCTGTTTTTAACTGACAATAATTTTTCGCAAAGCTCAACAAGCTACGCAAGTTCCCAATTTTACCAATCTTCAACCAGTAATTATCATTTTTTATTGGAAAAAGATTGGTAAGATTGGTAATTATTGTCAGTTCAGCATCGGAGATGCGTTTGCCATGAGGAGATGCGTTTGCCATGAATTCATCGAACTGACGTTATTTTATATGGTTTATATGTGTTTTCTTTATATAGTTTACTTGTTTTCCTCCTAAGAAACTTAATTCAGGCTGGTTTTTGGGGTATATAATGGCTCTTACGGCCGTTCTCTTATATGTTGGGCTACAGCTGGAACTTGTCTCTCCTTCTAATGTCCCTTCTATGTAGGTCCGTTATAAGTCCGTTATAAGTCCGTAGATACTCCATCGATGTGAGCGAACCTGAAGCGAAGGCAGAGCGAAGGCAGAACGAAGGTAGAGTGGATGAGATAACGAAGTCACAAAGAGCAATTCATCTTTTGACATAAAATAGAACCGAATCTCTCGGTATGATTCTTCTAAATCGTTTAAAAATTAACTATAAAACGCGGATATTATCTGCAATCCGTATAATCTTGTTTTATTTTAGGAATTTGATGCAAAAGGCTCGAATATAGCATTGAAAGACCAAGATGTAATGATGTTAAGCAATACTGCAACGTCTCAAATACATATTTGCAACATAATTGTAATATTTCCGTATATTCTGTGTAACGTATATGTAATTTCTGTATTTTTGGAGTGTTTTTCGCGAAAAGTACATGGTTTGGATAAAATAGTATAACTAAAATCAACGTGTAACAATTATTTTTGATTTTGTAACGCTTTTATTTGCGAGTTTTTAATAATATTTGTAACTTTGCGCCCGAATTTGTAGAATCAACCTGAAATTTTTTAAACAATTTAATTCATTAACTTAAACTTATCAAAAATGCGAAAACTTGACAAGTTCGGAACTTGGATCAGGTCATGCCTCATCCTTTCCATTCTTTGCATCTTTGCAGTCTGCGCTCAGGCTCAGACTGTATCGGGTATCGTAAAAGACTCAAGCGGTGAAGCTATTATCGGTGCTACCGTGAGGGTGTCAGGTACTAATGCTGGTACTGTCACAGACTCAAAGGGACACTATTCTATTTCAGCTGCACGCGGGTCTGTACTAACCGTAAGCTACATCGGCTATCTCACAAAGCAGATTCGTCTTAGTGGCGAGAATGTAGTTGACGTTGTACTTCAGGAGGACAACACAACCTTGAACGACGTTGTTGTCGTTGGTTATGGTACGATGAAGAAAAAGCTCGTTACCGGTGCTACTGTTCAGGTTAAGGGTGAGGAAATCGCCAAGCTGAACACAACAAACGCACTCGAGGCTATGCAGAGCCAGACACCTGGTGTGCAGATCACACAGTCTTCTTCACAGCCAGGTAAGGGTTATAAGGTGTTTATCCGTGGTATGGGTACCACAGGTGACAACACTCCTCTTTACGTTATCGATGGCGTAGCAGGTGGTAACCTTGACGGTATCAACCCTAACGATATCGAGAGCATCGACGTCCTCAAGGACGCTGCTTCTGCTGCTATCTATGGTTCACGTGCTGCTAACGGCGTTATCCTTGTTACTACAAAGCAGGGTAAGGAAGGTAAGATCGAAATTACCTATAACGGCGCTATGGGTTGGTCTAACGCTTACAAGCGTCCACAGCTTCTCAATGCTCAGCAGTATATGACCATTTTCAACGAGTACAACTTCAATACTAGTGGTGGAACTCTTGACTGGTCTGGCTATGTACCTCAGGATATTCTTAATAAGGTTGCTAACGGTTGGGAAGGTACTGACTGGTGGGGTGCATTCGAGAACAAGAACGCTCAACAGCAGAATCATTCTGTAACATTGACTGGTGGTTCAGACAAGTCTAAGTTCGCAATGTCTTACACCTATACCGATAATGAAGGTATCATGGGTGGTGATATGGCTTCTTACTATCAGCGTCACACTATCCGTATCAACAGTGACCATGTGCTCTTGAAGGCTAAGGACTTCGATGCTATCACAATCGGTGAGAATATCTCTATCGGCTATAACAAGAGTCACGATTTGGCTGAGGATGGTATGTATTGGAGCTATATCCACAGTTTGCTTCAGACTGTTCCACTCGTACCACAGTATGCTGACAACGGTGAGATTTATAAGTATAAGGATTATGATGGTAATGACCTCTATAATGTAGGTTGGAGCCCATCAATGTTCTACAACCCATGGGAGAACCTTACTCGTGGTGGTTGGAACTCTATGGCAGAGAGCCGTAATATCAATGCTGCTGCTACTGCTTTCCTGACAATTCAGCCTATCAAGGGCCTGAAGTGGCGTACTCAGTTCAACTATAACTGGAATGGAAATGCATACCGCAACTATGGAGAGCCACGCACTCCTGGTGAAGGTTCAAGCATTGTAAAGGAATATAACGTAAGCCAGAATGCTAATTTCAGCACTAATTATTCTTTTGAGAACACCCTTACCTATGATCTTCCTGTTTTCTCAGGTCATAAGATCAGTGCAATGGTAGGTCAGTCTTTCCAGAGCAGTGCTTGGGGACAGAATCTCAGTGGATCAAATAAAGTTGCTTATGGCCTTCAGAAGGCAACTCTGAGAGGCTGGGAGTCTGGCTTCCTCGACAACATTGATATACCAGAGAATCCTGCAGGTCTGACTCTTTATGGATCTCCAACAGATGAAAGCTATCTTGCTTCTTGGTTCGGTCGTGTAAACTGGGACTGGAATGAGACTTATATGGCTTCTGTTATTCTTCGTACTGACGGTTCAAGCATCTTTGCCGACGGTCACCGTTGGGGTACATTCCCATCTGTATCTGCAGGTTGGGTAATCAGTAATGAAGATTTCATGAAGAGCACTTCAAGTTGGTTGGACTTCTTGAAGATCCGTGCATCTTGGGGTCGGAACGGTAACAACCGAATCCCTACTTATCAGTATCTTGCTACTATCGGTCTGAATAGCCAAAGTGGTTATAAGTTCGGTTCTGATGCTTCAACTACTGTTTCTGGTGTTCCTCATACAGGTGCTTATGCTCTCCGCGTTCCTACAGAAGACCTTACTTGGGAGACTTCTGAGCAGATTGACCTTGGTATCGATGCTCGTTTCCTCAACAGCCGTTTGGGCGTAAACTTCGACTGGTATAAGAAGATGACAAAGGACTGGCTCGTTGACGGTCAGCCAATTGGTATCTTCGGTACTGACCCAGCAATGATCAATGGTGGTGATGTAGAGAATACTGGTATTGAGCTTGCTATTACTTGGAACGACAAGATCGGTAGCGACTTCAGCTACAATATTGGTGTGAACTTTGATACAAACAAGAACGAGGTAACCCGTATCGACAATCCTAATCACTATATACCTGGTACTGGTAATCTTATCTCACAGGGTACAGACTATGTGTCTCGTGCAGAGGAAGGTCATCCAATCGGTTATTTCTTTGGTATGTCATATAGCGGTATCTTCCAGAATCAGGCACAGATTGATGCAGCAAACGCTGCTTCTATCGCTGCTCACCCAGAGCTTGGTGAGGATTTCAAGGGTACATACGCTGAGTCAGTACCTGGTGACTGTATCTGGGACGACTGGAACGGTGACGGTGTAATCACAGGTAAGGGTGACCCTGCCAATACAGATAAACACGAGATTGGTAATCCAAATCCTGATGTTAGACTTGGTGTAAACCTCGGTTTCTCATGGAAGGGTCTTGACTTCTCTATTAACGGTGCCGGTGCATTCGGTCATCAGATTATTCGTTCTTACCGTTCATTCGGTGATGATCCAGATGAGAACTACGATACAACAATCTTTAACCGTTGGCATGGTGAGGGTACATCAAACACTCAGCCACGTATTTCTGGTAATGGTCACCCTAACACCTACTGGATTTCTACCCGTTATATGGAGGATGCAGACTACTTCAAGATCAAGGCTGTAACTCTTGGTTACGACTTCAAGAATATCTGGAAGTCTTGCCCACTGCAGCAGCTTCGTTTCTATGTTCAGGCTCAGAACCTTGTTACCTTTACAGGTTACACAGGCCTCGATCCTGAGGTTGGTAGTAAAGGTGGTGGTAAGGACTGGGAGTCTGGTATTGACCTTGGTCTCTATCCAACTGCTCGTACATTTACTGTTGGTGCAAGCATTAAATTCTAAATCGATAATTAAGTTATGAAGAAATATATTTTATCAGCATTAGTTGTTGGTTCAGCAACTTTGTTCACATCTTGTAACGACATGCTGGACACAGATCCGAAAGTTACAGAGATGACCGCAGCTACATTCCCAGGCAAGCCTGCAGATGTAGAGGCATTGAACGCAGCTACCTACAGTATCATGAATACAATGGGTGGTGGAGATCAGAGTGAATTTTTGAATAATCCTTTCTACTGGTGGGAGCTTATGTCTGATAACTGCTATGGCAGTGGTGGTCTTCAGGACTTTGTTGCAAAGTCACTGCATCACCTGACAATGGCATCTGCTAATCAGTATGAATACGACTGGAGACTTCTTTATGCTGGTGTTTCACGTGCTAACACAACGATTGAGACCATCGATAATGTGCCTTGGACAGATGCTAATAGGGCAACACGTAATCAGCTTCTTGGTGAAGCTTACTTTATGCGTGGCTTCTATTATCTCCTCCTTGCTCAGATGTATGGAGATATTCCTTTGCTTACATCTACCGCTATTACTGATGAGTCATACCAGCAGGTGAGTGCTGAGGAGTTCGTTTATCCTCAGATTTTCTCAGACTTTGTTTCTGCCAAGAATCTTATGAAGCCAGAGAAAGCCAATGGTTCAGGTCATGCAGACAAGTTCAGTGCTGAGGCATTCCTTGCACGTGCTTATATGTTCTGGGCTGGTTTCTATAAGGGTGTCAAGGAACTTGCTACAGGTGATGCTACTGCAACTCTCGTTGAGCAGGAAGGCTGTAGCGGCGGTTCTCTTGCAAAGGCAGATGTTGTAGCAGGTCTTAAGGATATTGTTGACAATGGCGGTTATAAGCTTTGTGAGGATTTCCGTTCTCTTTGGCAGTATTCTAACTCTTTCCTTTGGGATGAGGCACACGATGATACAGGCCATGCTTATGAGTTTATCAAGGACATGGATCGTAAGAACTGCTTCGACCAGCCAGGTATGGGTAACGGTAACACAGAGGAAATCTTCCAGATTCAGTTCATGAATGCTTCTAGCTGGAGCATCAGCGGTACATTTAATAACGCTCGTATGTATTCTAACTATCTTTCATGTTTCTGGGGTCTTCGTAATGGTGCTTCTAACCAGAATGGTGACCGTAATCTGACATATCCATTCAACCAGGGTTGGGGTCAGGGTACTCCTTCATGTAATATCTGGCAGGATTGGACAATTGCAGAGAATCAAGGTAGTTATACTGACAAGCGTAAGAAGGCTTCAATTATTGACCTCAATAACGAACTCAATGGTTATACCTATGAGAAGGACGACTGTGAGGAGTCTGGCTATTCTGTTAAGAAGTACGCTGATGTAAACCTCGATTCTAACGGTGCTAACAATGATTCATGGTGGTGCAAGCTTGGAGGTGAAAGCTATGCTGGCTCACTTGGAAATGCTCAGCAGGGTGACCACTTCGAGGATTTCTACCTGATGCGTTATGCTGACGTTCTGCTTATGCTTACCGAGCTTTCTGGTGATGCTCAGTATATGAACCAGGTTCAGAAGCGTGCAGGTGTTCCTGAGACAGCTTACTCTTTGAAGGCTGTTCAGAACGAGCGTCGTTGGGAGTTTGCATTTGAGGGCCTTCGTTTCAATGATATGCGTCGTTGGACTGGTAAGGATTGCTCAAATAGCGATTACGCACCTAATGCTCTTCAGGCTCAGGATGGTAAGATGATTGTCTGCCTCGGTCAGAAGGATAGTAAGGTCGCTATGAAGCACATGACATGTTCATGGACAGAGCGTTACAAGGCAACCAACGGTTTCCTGCCTAAGCCTCAGAGCCAGATTACAATGCATAATGGTGGATTGCAGCAGAACCCAGGTTGGGATGTTTCTGATCCTTCTACACAATATAAAGCACTTTATTAATATTTAATAAGAAATCAATATGAAAAAGATATTATTTTTGCTTGTTGTAGCAGTATGTGCTTTCACTGCTTGTGATCCTACTCACGAGGATATCAGCAATGATGGGCCCATCACCCTTGATGAGCTCTTGGCGAAAACTACTGTCACAACAGACAAGGCTGCAAGTGGCCTGAATGGTAACGTTATTTCGTGTGAGACCTTGGCACCTGTCGTTGCTATGTGGGATATTAATGGTGAAATCTTCAAGCAAAACTCAGCACGAAAGAAGATGAGGACAGGTGAATATAGTGTTAAGCTGACTGCTCTTTGTGCAGATGGTACTATATTGACTCATGAGTTTACTGGCATTAAGTGTGAGGAAATCACTCAAGAACTCCAGAGATTCAATATCTATCCAAGACCTGGTCAGGAAGCAGTAGATCTTCCATTTAAGCCAGGTGCATGGAACGCTGCAGCTATGCGTTTCAGTGACTCTGAGGGTCAGCATTTCCCATTCATTTCTGATGCCGTTTACAAGGGTAAAAAGGTACTTATCCTTGACGTATCAGATGTTGAAGAGGGTACTACTATGATGGTGCATAACGGTTGGTGGAGTGCCACTTATTATGACGATATGCCAATCCATAATGGTCAGAATGAGATTAGGCTTACTGAGCAGATTTATAAGGACTGTTCAAAGGATGAGGGTTGTGATGGTAAGGACCTTCAGTTCCTGGTTAAGTCAGGTAACTTTACTGTCAATTCTGTTTACTATGAGGAATAATCATTCTAAAATAGTATAAAATTAATATTAGGCTGACCCAGTAAAATGGGTCAGCCTTTTATAGCAAATAGATAATGATTAAACAAAGCAAACTATCAGGTGCCGTCCTAAATGGAAGTCTGTTGGCTTTCATAGCATTTGTCGTATATATATTATACATCAATCAAGAGGTATTCTATACTGCGCATGACCGTTCCGAGTTCATCTATGGAACACCTTTCTTCCATACGATCATGTCTAAGCCATTTGGTTTGATGCGATACGTTGGAGCATGGCTCACCCAGTCTTTCTATCGTCCGGGTGTAGGTACAGGTTTTATGATAGCAATCTGGACGCTCATCTTCTTTGTGGGAACCAAAGCATTCCGGTTACAGGGAAGTGCCTCAACTTTGATGCTCTTGCCTGTTGCCTGTCTGCTCACATCTATAGTTGATCTGGGCTATTGGATCTATGTCTCCCCAATCAGAGGCTATTGGTTTTCGCAGTCGGTAGGCTATTTCGCTATGCTGTCGCTTTTGTGGGCTGCTCGTTGCACTCCACGCAAATGGCATATAGTTTGGTATGTATTGGGCTTTTGCCTGTATCCGGTGCTTGGGTGGTATGCTTTGCTTTTTATTCTGTGTCTTATGTTTGTCGAAAAAATAACATGGCGTGAGCTTGTGGGTTTTGTCCTGCTGTTATTTGCCGCACTTATCTGGCACAGTTTACTCTATTCTGATCTGAAATTCGACGATGTGGTGTTGGCTGGTTTGCCTCGCTTCATAACTCCATCCGATAAGACCGAGGGCCTTTCTATTCCTTTTTGGACTCTTGGCGCAGTATCTGTACTTATCCCATTGTGTAGCAAGTATTTTTCTCGATGGTTTGCTCCTGTGTTGTGTGCGATTGCAGGTATAGTCTTCACCTCATCGCTCATGTATCATGATCAGAACTACATTGACGAGATGCGCATGGTACGCTATGCTTCCCATGATAATTGGAAGGAGGTGCTCCGTATGGCAGAAGAGAACAAGAAACCAACTAACACGATGATATTTCTCAAGAATGTTGCCCTAATGAACGAAGGTGGCCTATTAGATCGTTCCTTCAAATTGGGCAACGATGCTAACGCTATCAACAACCCGAATAAAATACACGTCAGTCTTTTGGATATTGCATCGCCTTTGGTCTATTATAACTATGGTTTGATAAACGAAGCCATACGTCTAAATTTTGAGAATGCCGTACAGGCAGGCTTCTCTCCCTTCTACCTGAAAATGCTCGCCCGCTGTGCTTTGGCTAAAGGCGATAATAGACTGGTAGAACGCTATACCACCATGCTACATCGTAATATGTTTTATGGTGATTGGCAACCTGCTCCTGTCACAAAAAAGGTAAAGGCGTTGCAAAATTGCTTCCCTGATGAGCTCACAGGCGTTGAGAACAGTGATAGCTACATTGTTAATATTATTAGCCTCTGGCAAGAACCCGACAATAAGGCGGCTTCAGAACTTGCATTATTCTATTCAATGGTGCGTTGTGATTCTAAGCGTTTTTGGGCAACGCTGCGCAATTATGTCAAGTCGCACATGGACGAGGATTTTCCTCTGCATGCACAGGAGGCTTATCTCATGTACATGGATAAGGCACCGGAAAAAAAACGCATAATACTCCCTATCACGCAATCAGTTTATGACAGATACACACACTTTTGGGATGTATTGAACAAACAGGTAAAACCTGGTGTAAACCTTGAGGATATAGGTGAGAATATGCGTGAAGAATTTGGAGATACCTATTGGTGGTACAATGTTTTCGGAAGAAAATCATTTACTATAAATGGCAAAGTTGGTAACGAATTACCATCATAAGAAAATCATGAATAAAAATATCTACCTTTGTTTAGTTGGAGTCCTGTTGCTCCTGTCATCTTGTACAAATCATCCCGATGTGCCTTCTTCATCCAAGGAAGTCAAGAGTCTGCCTGCGATTTATCCTGATTATTGCGATGTAACCGTACCTTGCAATATCGCACCACTCAACTTCATGCTCCCTACAGCCCAGTATGAAGAGTGCGTGGCACGTATCACTACTCCAGATGGCAAACAGCAGACATACGGCGATGGCGTGAAAGTGCAGATTCCAGAGAATGAATGGCACGATATCCTTAATGCCTCAAAGGACAATAGTCTCAAGGTTGAGGTATGGGGAAAGAAGAATGGCGAATGGCTGTCCTTCAAACCTTTTGAAATACATGTAGCCAAGGATCCTATCGACGAATATTTGTCGTATCGTCTTATTGAGCCGACATACGTTGCATGGAGCTTTATGGAGATAGCTCAGCGTAACCTCACCACATTCGAAGAGTCTCAGATCTTCAACAACGAGATTACGATGAATGAGAGGGAAAAAGGACAGTGCATCAACTGTCACAGCTATCAGAACTATAAGACCGACAATATGCTCTTCCATGTTCGTCTGTCTAATGGTGGTACCGTTATTGTGAACGATGGCAAAGTGTCAAAAGTGGATTTGAAGCGCGACTATACCATATCTTCCGGCGTATATCCGTCATGGCATCCTACAGCAAAACTGATAGCATTTTCAACTAATCAGACACGTCAGGCTTTCCATACGGCACATCCGAATAAAATCGAGGTCTATGACCTTGCAAGTGATATGATTCTCTATGATGTGGAGAAGGATTCGGTAAGCGTTGTCAGCGATGACCCAGACCTTTTGGAGGTTTATCCTACATGGTCGCCCGATGGCAAATACCTCTATTACTGTAAGTCCGTTCCGCTTCCAGAGGAAATGAAGGACAAGGATATCCGAACCACCTACCCTAAGATACAATACAACCTCTACCGCCGTTCATTCGACCTTGCAACACATGGCTTCGGTGAAGAGGAACTGGTATATGATGCCGCTTCGTCAGACAAGAGCGTCACATTGCCACGCATAAGCCCTGATGGTCGTTATCTCCTGTTCGCCTTGGGACAGTATGGCTGTTTCCATAGTCGTCACCATGATGCAGACATCGTTTGTCTTCCTATGAACCAGTATTCAGGCACAGCCCTCACTTGCGAAACCGCTACGGCAGTTGATTTCACACGTGTCAATAGCAAAGACTATTCAGATAGCTATCCTTCATGGTCAAGCAACGGCCATTGGATTATGATTGCCAGCCGTCGCGACGATGATAACTACAGCCGTGTCTATTTTGCATATTTCAATAACGGAAGGGTAGGGAAGGCATTCCTCATGCCACAGGAAGACCCTGAATACAACACTTTCCTATTGAAGAGCTATAACCGTCCGGAGTTCATGGTTGAGCCTGTCAAGATTAGCGTTGAGGAGTTCAGCAAAGTGTTTGACGAATAATCTCTTTCTGCTTTATTAATTAAATGAAGAATATTCATTATATTTACACTCTCCTTTTCGGTGTGTCGGTTCTGCTCTTCTTCGGATTGGCATATCCGCATCATCTTCATTATCAGGAGCAGTTTCAGCTTTTCCTCTTTGATGGTAACTATGCTTGGGATATAGTAAGACTGCCAGGCGGCATAGCCGATCTGTTGGGGCGCTTCTGCACTCAGTTCTTCCTATATGCATGGGGTGGGGCATTTATCATTGCATTTCTGCTCTCAATAGTTCAGCTCCTTACTCTCCGTTTGGCCGGTTGGGGGCGTTTCTACGGCCTTAGCTTTGTACCTTCATTTCTGCTATGGCTTTACCTACTCGACGAGAATGCGCTGTTAGGTGGAGTATGGGCAGTTCTACTCACACTTCTAACTTCTTGGGTTTTCGATAAATTATCTGGCAAGTTAAGAGATGTTCTGCTCGTTGTCGCTGTTCTTATGCTCTATTGGGTGGCAGGACCGATAAGTGTGCTGTTCTTACTCCTTCAGGCTCTACATTTTAAGTCTAATAAGTTGTATTATGGCGTATTTGTACTTTTCGCTATAATGCTCGTCGTACTGGCATATTATCTCCCAGTACCTGCCAGCAGCCTATGGTTCGGCATACATTATCATCGCTATCCAACGGTATTCCCAACTCTGCTTTGGATTGCGGCTCTATCAATATTCTTCCTTGCGCTCTTGATGAGCATCCCATCAGCCAACACCCAACACCCAACACCCTCCACTCTAACCTCTAACCCCTCCACCCTAACCTCTAACCCCTCCACCCTAACCTCTACCCCCTCCACCCTAACCTCTAACCCCTCCACCCTAACCTCTAACCTCTCAACTCTAACCTCCTTCGCTATAGTGGCTGTTTGTATGGGTTGTTTCGTTTGGAAAAACGCTAATTTCAAGGCAGAGAAGATTATGGGATACGACTTCATGGCGCGTCATCAGCAATGGAATCGCATAATTGAAACAATCAACGCCGAGAAGCCTAACAACCAGATCGGTGTGACCGTACAGAATCTTGCCTTGGCAATGCGAGGTATGCTTGCCAATCATGGAGGAGAATACAGTCAGAACGGTATTGCCGGTCTTCTGCCTGATGTTGATCGCGATGCAACAAGTCCTATGCCTACTGCCGAGGCTTTCTATCAGTTAGGTATGATTAATGTAGCTCAGCGAACCGTATTCGAGGCTCAGGAGGCTATCCTTGACTTCCAGAAGAGTGCCCGATGCTACAAGCGACTGGCACAGACAAACCTCATAAACGGTGACTATGAAGTGGCTCGCAAATATCTCCATGCCCTGCAGAAAACACTCTTCTATAGCGATTGGGCAAACGAGACATTAGCTCTCTTGGGCAATGAAAAGGCGATTGCCAATCATCCCGAATACGGACATCTGCGCAAGTTCGCATACAACGAGGATTTCTACTTCAGCGACCATGTCACTCCCGAGATGCTTGAAAGCCTCTATTATAAGAACAGGGACAATCGTCTGGCATACGAATATCTTATTGCCTACTATATGCTTACGGGCGATCGCGACCGCTATGCCAGATTCCTTCAGACTATCAATAAGCAATGAAAAAGATAATTTTCTCACTCCTCTCCATCCTGTTGCTGACCGCCTGCACAAATGAGACAGTCAGCGATGCAAGGCAGGAGAAAGCACAGCCTCATATCTATCCCGACTACCTCGGCGTCACCGTTCCTGTCAATATCGCCCCTCTCAATTTCTGCATGGCCGACGAGACGGCTCTGCTTGTCGATGCCGTCATAACCGACCGTAACGGAAACACCCTGCACAGTCAGGGCGAGGAATCAGTCGATTTCGATATCGACGACTGGCGTGAGCTGCTTGACAAGAGCCGTGGCGACTCGCTCTCTGTCACCGTTTCTGCCAAGTATGAAGACGGTTGGCATACGTATAGCCCATTCCCTGTCTATGTAAGTCCTGACAGCATCGACTACGGAATCTGCTACCGTCTTATCGAGCCTGGCTACGAGGTGTGGAGCAAGATGGGCATCTACGAGCGCGATCTCTCCTCGTTCTCCGAGCGCCCGTTGATTGAGAACACACAGTTCGGGGGATGTGTCAACTGCCATAGCTTCAACCGCGGAAATCCTGCTGCTCTGAGTCTTCATATCCGTGGAGACCATGGTGCCACACTGCTGCGTAAGGGTGATGGCTCAATGGCTGCCTATGATACAAATACCGACCAGACGATTGGCTTGTGCGTATATCCCTACTGGCATCCTTCAGGGAAATATATCGCATATTCCACCAATACCACAAGGCAGTTGTTCCATGCAGCCGACAGCAACCGTGTCGAGGTGTTCGACGAGGTTTCCGACCTTCAGGTCTATGATGTCACCAAGAATGAGCTGATACTCTCCCCGCTTCTCAAGCAGGAGGAAGTCTATGAAACCTATCCCGTATTCTCTGCCGACGGCCGTTCGCTCTATTTCTGTGCCGCCCAACACCCAACACCCAACACCCAACACCCAACACCCACCACCCAACACCCATCACCCACCACCCTCGACTCCATCCGCTATAACCTCTGCCGCATCGATTTCAATCCCGCGACAGGAGATTTCGGCACTCGTATAGACACTATCGTAGATGCCGAGGCTCAGAATAAGTCGGTATCCTTCCCCCGTCCTTCCTACGACGGACGTTTCCTTTGCTACACGCTCTCCGACTACGGACAGTTCAGCATCTGGCACCACGAAGCCGACCTCTATCTTCTCGACCTCTCCACAGGAGAGAGCCGCGCTATGACCAAGGCAAATTCAAGTGACACGGAATCATTCCACAACTGGAGTACCAACTCACGTTGGCTGGTGCTAAGCTCGCGTCGTGACGACGGACTCTTCACACGCCCCTATTTCTGTCATGTCGATGCACGGGGCAATGTCGGCAAGGCGTTCATGCTGCCACAGCGTAACCCACGCCGTTACTATCGTGAGCGATTCCTTTCGTTCAACGTGCCCGATTTCATCATTGCCCCCACGAATTTTGACAGTCATGAGGCGGCTCGGCTCATCAACGATGAGTATCGCAATAAAATAGGAGTGCGCAAATAATTCCAGTATCTTAACGTGAGTTCGACGAAAATAAACGCTGCGCTTGGCTACATGAATTTCCATGAATTATCGCGACTTGCGTAGCTTGATGAGCCTTGCGAATAATTAATCGATAATTTTCATCCCGAATAATTCGAATATTCGAAAAAATCGGGACAGAGAAAAAATAATTCGTGGAAAA
>CACZCN010000054.1:0-12457 GCA_902779665.1 uncultured Prevotellaceae bacterium
AAGGCACAACGAAGGCACAACGGCATTTCTACCCCTGCGGTAACAAGTAACAGGTAACAATAAGGAAATTAGTGTATGTATAGCTTACGAACAAACAACTACCCTCAACTGAATATGCCCTGTTGGGTGGGAATGATGCTGACGAGGTGTTGTGGCATACTTGAAGGTATGGAAGGCGATGTAAAGAAAAAGCAAAGATAATCAAAAAGGGCTGATACTTCATGTAAGTACCAGCCCTTAATTTATCTAATCAATTTTTTTTTACCGGACACCAATATTTTTTGTTATCACTAAAGTAAAGCACAATTACAATCCGAACTTGATTACTGTACCGATACGCCACCAGAGACCGGGCTGAGGAATGGTTGCATAGTCGCAGTATTTCTTGTTGAAGAGATTGTTTGTGTCGAAATAGACAGACCACTTGGGGGCATCCCATGAGAGGCGGGCATCGGTGATGACGTAGGATGGGTTGTTAGCCCCTACACGGTCCTGCCAACGCCATGAGAGACTGAGGGCGAGGCGTTTCCATAGCCTGCCGTCGGCACTCACGACGACCTTGTGACGGAGATAGTCCATAGCGTATTTGCTGCTGATGACAGCCACTTCGTACTCGGAATCTTCGTTGATGTAACTATATTTCGCGCTTATCTTACGCAGAGGACAGTTCTCGCTCCATAGCTCTTGCGGAAGGATTTGGAAGTTTAGCTCATAGCCTTTGTTATCGAGCGCGAAGTTGACGGAGCGATAGGTGTTAGGTGATGGGTGTTGGGTGTTGGAGTAGGTCACCCAGTCTATCATATCCGTCTTGTGCGAATAGAAGAGCTGTGCCTCTGCCATGAAGCCCTTGGCGCGGTATTGCGCTCCGAGTTGGTAGTCGGTTGTCTTCTCCGGCTTCAGGTCACTGTTGCCCTCGATATTCGCTCCGCTGTAATACAAATCAGTAAAGGTAGGCATACGCAGAGCCATGTTCCATGAGGCATAGAGTTTCCACGCATCGGTTGGGCGGTAGCTGATATCGATACCCGGATAGATGCGCCACTTGGTGTCGAGGCCATCGTTCATATTCGCAAGCAGACCGAGGGAGAGGGTAAGATCTTGCAGAAGGATGTCGTGCTCAAGGAATGCGGAGATGTTGGTTCGCGTGTCCTTGTATTTGTATAGCTTGTCAGATTCGGCATCGTGTCCGCCTGTCTTCTCCCAGTCAGATTCAGCCATCGGCTTGCCGAGCTTTGTGCTCTTGATGCTCTCGCCACGTACCTCTAAGCCGAGGGATGTCTTGCCTAAGGCTGAAGGGAACCATGCGTTGAGTGAAACGCCCTTGGAGTCAACCTTGTGGAAGTTCTCGCCGGCAGGGTTGTCCTTATGCCATTGGTAGTGGTCGAACCAGCGGTTCCAGAAGAGTTGCGGGGCGAGGTGAACGGCACCCACCTTGATGTCGGCGTTGAGGGCAGCCATTAAGCGCTCGTTGCTCTCCCATTGGTCGGTAGAGGAAGCTCCGTAGAACGTGTTGGCTGCGTAAGGTTTGTAGCTGTAGCCGAGCTGTCCGTTGAGGGTGGCGTTATCGCCCATCTGCGCACTACCATGATAGAAGACACGCGAGGACGAGAAATAGCTGTTTGGCGTGGCTCCGTCGGTACGGGTATAGCCTCCTGAAAGCAGATGGTGCGTAGAGCCAAAAGATTTGACGAGGGAGGCGTTACCGTTGGCGTAGCCGTACTGGCCAGCAGCAACATGAACAACGGCCTCTCCCCCCGCCCTCTCCCGTAGAGAGGAAGCCGATTCGGGCACGGCCGTAACAATATTTATCACGCCGTTGAATGCGCTCGTGCCATAGACACGCGCAGCAGGTCCTTCGAGCACTTCTATGCGCTCGATGTCTTCTGGAGAAACGGGAAAATCGGCTGATAAATGACCTGTGTGGGGTGAGGAGATGTTGACACCATTCAACAGAATGGTAATCTGGTCAAAATTTCCTCCACGCACGGAGATGTCCGTCTGAACACCAAAGCCACCACGCTGACGGACATCCACGCCGATGGCTAATTTCAAAATGTCGTTGATACTCTCTGCCGCCGCACGATGAATATCCTCTCGTGTGATGACAGACACGATCTTTGCTGACTCTGCAAGTGTCAGCGGAGCACGAGAGCCGGTAACGACCACCTCTTCGAGCTTCAGTTCTGAGCGCTGGAGCGAATCGCCGGTTGCCTCGGTATTGACGCTGATACCTTCTGCCTTTGCATGGGAGAGAGTAGCGACGCTGAGGGTTCCGATGAGCACCTCACGTCCCATAACAGAGAAAAGGGCATAGCCCTTGTGTGAGAAATGCTTGAATCGCAATGCCTTGCGCTCACAGAATTGTTTCTGTTGCATCTGTTTTTTTTGTTTGTTAAAATAAAAATTAATATAGAAAAATACGGAGCTTGCGCCCCTACCTTTTATCTATGTAAAAGCTGTTTCCCGCTATCCTGAACAGGGAGAATGGCTTTTTGCGCTGCAAAATTATGAAAATATTTTTGAATAGCCAAAGGAAATAAATGATAAAATGAAAAATACTTTGCGCATAGAATTTATCTGAACACGGAAATCCTAGAATAAACGACTTGCTTTAGCTTGTTGAGCTTCAGCGAAAAAAGTTTTCATTTCGTCCGTGCTTTCTGTGGTCAATAAAAAAAGGAAGCGGATTTATCTGGTTTATCAGACAGATCCGTTTCCCTTAATATTTTACTTTCCTACAAGAAGAAGGATTACTTCATCAGATAAGGGAAGTGGAGAGAAAAGAGATTGCCAGCCGAGTTGCCATCCTTGTCATAGGCTGTGAGGATGAGTGAGGTGGCCTTGTTTTCCCCGCCCCATGTTCCATTGTCCGCAAATTCAAGGTATGTAGCATCATCGTCACTATCATAGAAGAAGCTGCCTGACACACCAGCCTTTTCACTTGTTGTCGTATCACCGGTATTGGCATCATACAGCATGGTGAAGATGTAGTAGTTCTGGAACTTGCCAATCAACTGACCTGCATTCAAGGTGATAGTGTTGGTTTTCTCCTTGAAGCTGACAGGGATGATCAAACTATAGTCGGTGAGTACGAGAGCGTAAGAAGTAACGCCTGCGGTATCGGTAGATGCTACGAACTCAGCATTAAGCGCATTGTAATCCTGTATCTTCGCGTCATAGTACACGAGTAGCAATTCTCCAAGGAGGTCCTTGGCAACATCACATTGCTGAACGAAGATAGAATCCTTCACATTTCCTGCCTCATAATAGACGTATCCGCTACGCAGATGGCCTGTTGCGTTTTCTGCTACGTCAAGAGAGAGAACGCCATCCTTAGCCTTACAGGTAATCCAGTCCTCGGCGGTATAGCACTTGAAATCCAAGTTGGTTACGTAAGGAATCTGGAGGTCAGCCTTTGCATCATCGAGATACAAATTACTTGCCTCTACAGAGACAATAGCACCCTTCTGAATGACAGACACCTCGGTAACGTCGTTTCCGCTTTTGACGGTAATCTTTCCGCTACGATACTCAAGACTAGTATTGTCGGTAGTCTTAACGGTGATGGTCTTTCCGCTTACAGAGGTTGTGAACCAGTCGGAAGAGGCAGTTACATCAATAGCTGACGGAGCATCGACAACGATAGTGCCCTCGGCTGCCTTTACCGGCATGTCGGAAACATTCTGGCTAACGATTTTGATTGAATTGGTGAGTGTGTATTCACCCTCCTCGCTATCGCTGCATGACGCCAAGCCAATTACGGCTAGCGTCAGCAGTATTATATTTAATATCTTTTTCATGTTGATAGTCGGTTTTTAATTATCAAACGGAGATGCGATTTCCTCCTTATATACCGTGAAGTACATTTCTGGATCATCAATCTGCTGCATCTTTATCCATGTAGGACTCTTAAGATCATCGGCAGTCAGGGTGTAAGAGAAACCCTTAGAACCGGTGAGGGCTGCGATTACATAGTTATACTTCGCGTTGGAGAAGTACCAGCCACCATCGCCTTCACCCTTTCCTGTGAAATAAAGGGTAAGGATATCGTCGGTGAGTATGTCTGCTTCAAGAACAAGAGAACCTGCATAATTACCGCTTATGAATGAGAATCCTAATGCACCGGAATAGCCGAGAACATCATTAGGACCGAGAATCATGTACTTTATTTCCTCGCCTTCGCCTGCACTACCCTCCTTTGCCTGATTGAAGTACTTCAAAGCCTTCTCTGACATAGCACTTGCCTTGAAGAACCAGTAATGGGTGGTAAGGAACTCGGTAAGAGGTTGTGGAAGGGCAACGAGGGCAATAGAATTATCGGTTGGGTTTGCCCAGATGCCATTCTCAGAATAGTTGAAGCCTTCAACGTTCTTGCCCATGATAGTCACGGTGTCCTTCAACTCAAAACCAGTAGTGGTGGTGATGAAAGGCATCTCCGTGCTCTCACCAGTATTCGGGTCGGTGAATAAGAACACGTTGCCAACACGACGTGTGAGGATAGAGTCACCGTCAATAACGAAAGCGTACTTGCCAGAGTACATTTTCTCATCTATGTTCTTCACAGCGGCAATATATTCCTTTGCCGGCTGACTGAGGCGATGCATATACATCATATTGCCGCTACGCTTACCCTTGAGGGTGATGATGTCGCTTTGAACATCCATGATGATGAACTCGAAGTCGCCATCCTTTGCCTCATATTCGTCAGGTGAAGGTGTGGCGTATGCGTGCATCAATGAGTTGTAACTGTCGAAACTGAGGACAGGACCGTCATCATTAGTGAGCTTATAGAGACTTGTCTCGCCCTTTTCTGCATTCTGTGAATATACAGTAGCCTCAGTACCCTTGAACTGGATTGCGTATGCAATACCGCCATAGGAGAGATCACGACTTGGATAGTAATCGAGTGCCCAGCCGTCCTCGTTGCCTGTGAGAGTAGCCTTTGTCTTGTCAAGAACCTCCTGCATTCGCAGAGAAGAAGACTTGTCGAATACATCCTCCTGATCTTTCAGACATGACTGCAAGAGTAAGGTGGAAAGGAGGAGGAAGAAGCCTAACCAAGCCTTCCCAAAGGGAAGGATGTTTGAATGACTTATATGATTATCGTGTTTCATATTTTTTGCTTTTATTTTTACTTTCTTACTTCACCGTAATATCTGTAAGATCAACCTTGCCAGCGACGATATCAGCCTGACGACGCTGAACGGTTTCACGGAGAGCATCAATGTCAATATTGAAGGTCTCCTTCATATATCGGCGAACGATGTCAAGCTTTGTTCTTAACTTTCCTGAAGGATTTTCCGGTGCAGAATAATCCTTGCCAGAATTCTCAGCAGCCGCCTTGTCAGCCTGCTCCAACCAGCCATCCCATGTCTTAGCATCATTGGTGATATACATAGAGAGCATCTCGGCAAAGTCCTCTTCAAAGGAGTGCTGAGAGTAAGCAGAGATAAAGCCTCTTGACAGGTACACCTTGTTGTAAGGTTCCTCGCTCCACATATCACCTACATAGTACTCACCTGCAACAGGCTGGAAATCAGCAGGGATAACTTTTGTCTGGTTCATGATGTGGGTGAACTCATGGTGAATGGTCTTGAAGTAGAATTCATTCATGTACTCCGGACCTTTCGCGATATTCTCGCTAAGATAATTCAGACCGGCAAGCAGGATCTTACGACCACCCTCGGCAGTACCGAGAATGTATGTGCCGTTATTGCGGTACTCCCATTCTCCGATGAGGAAGAACATCTTAGGGAAGTAGCGGCGTGTGAAGTCTGTGCCGGCTACTTCGTCGTATGACTCTACGCAGAGATACTTTACGAGATGCGCCATCTTAACGGCATCCTCGTATTTTGCAGGTACCGTATAGTAGTCGTAATCAGACTCCGTTTCCTTATATCTGTACTTGAAATCGATATTATATGGAATGGCGAAGTTAGCCTCCAGCCATTTATCGAACTCTGTCTGCTCTTCGTTAGGCGTAACAATCACGCTCTTGCCCTCATCCGGATCATCAGCGGTACAGGAGACTAATGACATCACAGCAATCGCAACAATAAAGCCTAACCAAGCCTTCCCAAAGGGAAGGATGTTTAAATAGCTTATATGATTATTATTTTTCATAAGATATTGTCTTTTTATTTATTCTTGAACGACCTTTCGCACTCCGGCTCCCTCCCTACGGAGGGAAGTTCGATGTTGATAACATCGGAGTATGTGCAAAGCGGGGGGAGAGGCCGCTGGTTTAGGGCTCTTTATCTCGGATTCTTCTCCAATCCTGCCTCGATTACCTTGTTAGGAAGCTGGAGAGCGCGTCGCAGGTCGTCTTTCGAGAGGAAATCAACTTTCTCCTTTGGCAAGCCGTCTGCATTCATTACACGACGAGGAATCTCTATGCCGTAACGCTTGATATCAAACCAGCGAAGACCCATGTGCATAGTCTCTGTACGACGGAAAGTAAGAACAGCCTGAAGCATATTCTCCTGAGTGCTGCCTTCTGCATCGATAGCGAAAGCTGGGTTGAGGTGCTTCTTGAGTTGTGACTCCATTCCGGCAGCATCAGAATAAGAATACTTTGCCTGGTTGTAGAACGTGTTCACAATCTCCGGAGTGAGAACCGTCAGGCTCTTAGTCATAGCGTGCATCCACATAGTCATATCCTCGCAAGCCTTGTCATACTGCTTGAGCATGATGTAAGCCTCTGCGCGGCTGAGAAGAGTCTCGTCGGTGGTGAGAGTTGGATATACTGTGCGGTAGTATCCAATCTTTGCCACAGGGTCTGTGTACTCGAAGATGTATGGCAACTTCCAAAAGACAGACTTGTCGAGATTGGTTGCAGCATAAGCCTTTGGAGTTACATAGAATGATGTATAGCCGCCCCAGAGCTGTGTAGCACGTATATCCTCATTTTCTGCAACATACTTGCCGTGAGAGTAGCGGCTGTTGTAACGATAAGGACCGAAGAACAAGCCTGCTGCTGAATAAGATGTGAGAAGCAGGAGGTTCGCATTCTCGTCGGCATTGATATACTGATTGCTGATAGCATCGAAGCTCTGTGTCATGGCTGCCATAGACTTCCAGTCACGAAGCATAGTTGCAGGCTGGTCGCCAAGACACAATGTAGCAGCCTCAACAGCCTTCTCCCATTGCTCTGTGAAGAGATAGAAACGTGTTGCTAGAGCGTATGCAGCACGCTTTGTGAAGTGGTACTTAGGTACTGTATAGTAAGAACCGTTCACAAGTGGAAGTCCTTCCTCGATATCAGCCTGTATGTGGTTGTAGAGGTCGGTCATATTACCACGCTCATACGTAGGATTAAGCTGAGTCTCAGGCTCTGTGAGGTATGGCAAACCAAGCTGAGTGTCGTTCTTTGCCTTGTTGTAAGGCAAACAGAACATATTTGCGAGCATGAAATAGTTGTATGCGCGGCACATGAGTGCCTCGCCCTTTGCCTCCTGCATAGCAGGTGACTCTGGCATATTCGCAATTGCCTTCAGCACTTCGTTCGCAGCAGAGATACTTACGAGGGAACTCTGCCAGAATCTCTCCAAAGATTCATTGTCCTGTTCCTTCTCATCCTTCCATGCCCATGTTTCCTCGCAGAAACGCTCTGTCTCCGGGTTTGCCTTGCCGTAGTCGTCAATGTTATCAGAAACGAGCTCAGCTACATAGATATGGTCATGGTCAGGATAGGCACCTACAAGGAGGTTCTGCACCTTCTGCTCATTGTCTATTGTTGCGCGGTTATCAGGATTTGTGTCGAGGAAGTCGTCACAACTCACCATGCAGAAAGAACCTGCAATAATCGCGCCGGCGTATGTATATTTTAATAATGTGTTCATAACTTTAAAGACTTTATTTTACCTCAACGATGACGCGACGATCGTAAGCTGTGTTCTCGAGCATACTTACACCGCCCTTACTACTAATTACCATCTGGCTACGGCTTACGCCCAATGCCTCAAGTGACTTGGCAACAGACTCAGCACGCTGTGCTGAGATGCGGTTGTTGATTTCCTCTGTGCCTGTTGCGCTGTCAGCATAGCCTGTAAGATAGACCTTGAGATCCGGGTTCTTCTTGGCAGCCTCAGCAATAGTGCGGAGATTAACTTCCTCACCAGCCTCAAGCTTTGTTGATGAGTTGAGAGCGAAGAAGATAGAGAGTGGCATGAACTGCTTTTCCTTCTCAACCTTTACCACTTCTTTCACAACTTCCTTCACAACCTCCTTGCTCTCGGCAGGCTTCTGATTAGCGATCTGTCCGCGCAGACGGTTGATTTCTGCGTTGGCGTTGTCGAGGTCTGACTGAAGCAGAGCCACGCGACCATCTTCCTTCTTCACGCTTGAGTCGTTGCCGCCAAGACCTATACGAAGAGTTGCCGTGAACTGCTTTGGAGTTGGAGCTGCCACACCACCTGCGTTGAAGAACTCAGGATCCTGACCGTTCAGTTTCTTATCTGCATAGATAAGGAAGAGGTTGGTTGCCTGAAGTTTCAGAGATAGATTTGCGAGACGTAGCTTCTCGGTAATGCTCTTTGGGAAGTCATAACCTATAGAGATTTCCTTCATGCGGATGAAGTCACCCTTGGCAATACGCGCAGAACTATAGTTGTATGCGTTGTAAGCGTATGCGAGGTGTGAGTCGTTCTCATTCTGACGCTTTGAAGCGATAACAGGAATATTGGTGAATTTCTCATCACCAGGAACAGTCCAGCGGTTGTTGAACTCCTTAGGAGTTGACATAAGGTCGGTGTATTCATTATCGAATACTGGGTCGAGACGCACCACGTTACCGAATGAGTAGGTAACGAACACGTTGAGCGACAAGTTCTTATACTTGAACACGTTGCCGAGTGAACCTACGTCAGTTGGGTCAACAGTTCCTGAGTACTCAAGGAAAAGGAGCTTCTCCTTGTCTGTTTCCTGGAAGTAGATGTCAGTAGTAGTCACGTTGCCGTCCTGATCAAGGAACAGAGGCAGACCTTCGTTGTTAAGTCCCCTGAAAGGAATAGAGAAGAGTGCGCCTACAGGATATCCCTCACGAGCAAATGCAGTTTCAGAACCTGTACTTGTACGTGAAACAAGATTCATCACGTTATTTGTTGTCTTCAGGTCTGTAACCTCATTTGAAGAATGAGAGTAGATGAAGTTGGTTGTCCAACTGAAATCCTTTGTCTTGATATTATTGGTTGTAAGACTTATTTCAACACCGCTAGCCTTCATAGAGGCGATGTTACCGAGTTTCTCAATCTCACCACCTATACCCTGTGTGGTGGCAACGCCGATAAGGTCGTAGTTGTTACGCTTGTACCAATCCACCTCAAGGTTGATGCGGTTGTCGAGGAATCCGGCTGACAAGCCGAGGTTCAGCTCATGCTTCTTCTCGTATGTAAGTTCCTCGTTGGCAAGGTTCTTTACGTAGAGCATACTCTCACGAACACTTGCGAACGGACGCCAAGGAGTCTTACTACCAATCTCTACGATTGCATTTGAAATGCTTGGACGCTCAGCGGTAAGTGAGTAAGAAGCGCGGAGTGCGAGGTGTGAGACTGTTGGCTCGAACTGCTTGAAGAAATCCTCCTCATGTACGTTCCAAGAAGCAGATACGTTCCATGTAGGCAACCAACGGGCAGCACGGCTCTTACCCATACGGTTAGTACCCTCATAGCGATAAGTACCGTTCAGAGTGTAACGACCTTTGTATGAGTATGTTCCGTTAGCGAAGAAAGCAGCACTACGCTCGTGTTTGTTCTCGAGTGTGTAATAGTCGGTGTTCTCCTCAGAACCCTTCTTGAATACCTGATATGCGTAGTTAGGAATCTCACCCATAGTATATTGCATACCCCAGCCACGGAACCAAGTCTTGTGGCGGTCAACGTAGTTTGTCTCCATACCGCCATAGAGGTTCACGATGTGGTCTTCTGCAAATACATCATTATAAGCAGCTGTGAGACGTGTGTCCCACTTGTACATATTGCGGTCTGTGCGCTCATAGATACCACCGTCAGGAAGTACGGTGATTGGGAGTGCATAGATGTTGTCCGGGTCTTTATAAAGGAATGGGTTCTCATCACGGATGGTAGAATTGCCCATTGCACGATAAGCCAAAGCCTGATTACTGTTATCAAGGATATAGTGTTCCTGTCTTGTATCCGTATTCTGCATACCGGCAAGCAATGTGAGCTCAACTTTCTTGATAGGCTTGTATTTCAAGCTACCAGTAACACGGAAGTCGTTTACACCCAACTTCATATAGTTGCTCTCCAACTCATTGAAGATGTTGAAGTCGGCATAGTTACGAATGTAGTATGCATCCGGATCAAGAGCACGTGAAGTGTTCATTGAATATGAATATGGGTTGATATCAAAGTCACGCTTCACCTCACCGGTTACAGCATCAGTTTCCTTACCGATAGTACCTGGAGCCTCCTGTTTACGGAAAGATGCATTAGCGATTACGTTGAACTCAAGTTTCTTGTTGATATTGAAAGTTGAGTTGAGATTTGCAGTATAGCGCTCAACCTCACTTCTCTTGTACCATCCAGGATCATACATGGCACTTACGGATACGTAGTGCTGTGATTTCTCTGTACCAGAAGATACGCTTACAGAGTGGTTGTGCATTACGCTATTTGTGAACAGACGGTCGAACCAGTTGGTGTTTCTCATCTCAGCAGCACGGAGATATGCGTTGCGTGCAGCTGCTGTGTTAGCAAGTCCGAACTGACCAGTTGAAGGGTCATAGTCGGTAATGAGCTGATACATCCTGCCATATATACCGCTCTCTGACTTCTTGGCAATCTCCGCATAGTTGAGGTAGCCCTTCTGCTCAAGCTCCTGATATACAGACATCTGATCCTGAGAGTTCATGATGTTGAAGTCGTTATAGCTTGGCTTCAAACGCATGGTGTATTCACCCGTATAGTTCACGAAGGCACTACCCGTCTTACCCTTCTTCGTGGTGATGACAATCACACCGGCCATGGCACGGGCACCATAGATAGAGGTTGCAGAACCGTCCTTCAGAATCTGGAATGACTCGATATCATCAGAGTTAAGACCGGCGATGGCACTTGAGATAAGTGTCTCTGCATCACCAGAAGACAGATCGTCAGCACTCACCTCGGTTACATCCTCCATGATAACGCCGTCAACAACCCACAGAGGCTTTGAAGAGCCGTAGATAGACGTAGCGCCGCGCACACGGATCTTTGGAGCCGTACCGAATGTACCTGACACGTTCTGTACGCTCACACCCGCAGCACGTCCCTCGAGGGAGCGAGAGATATCCGCCATACCGTCAATCTTTGCCGCCGTTGCGTCAATCTTTGCAGTAGCACCAGTGAAGAGACGCTTGTCGGTCTTTACCATACCTGTAACGACAACGTCCTCAAGAAGACCGTCGCTAACAAGGTTTACAACCATGCCCTGTTTTGGAGAGACAATCGCTGTCTTCATTCCGACATAGCTGATAGTTAATTTCTTGCCACTTGGCACACTAATAGTAAAATTACCATTAATGTCCGTGACAGTACCCTTCTTGTCGCCCTGTATCATAACAGTAGCGCCGATTACAGGTTCACCGTCTTCTTGCGAGAAAACAGTACCCGTAACCTTGGTTTGCGCCAGCGCTGTTGTGACCACACACAGCATACTGACCAAAAACATGAGTAGTTTTTGTTTCATACCTTAAATACTCTATATTACTTTTTATTACGTCTTTATACCTCTGACTTTTTAGGATTTTATGTCGGGCGAGTGACAACGTGCGAAGCATCCTCGCATGAAAGACATAGTGCGTGTCAGCCCTCAAAGGCTGGCGCACGTCTCTGATGTCTAAGTGCAATTTTTTTATCTGTTGTAATTTGTGTTGTATCCGATTGCAAAAGTACTTAAAATTTATTAAAAGAACAAACAAAATACTAAAATTTTTCCGCGTAAATGATATTTATCAAGTAAATACCATAAATAAGGTATGCGTGCGTAAACTTTTTTAACTTTTCGCGCAAGCAGAAATCATAGTTGAATACGAAAAAACGGTCAAAGCCCCCTTTTCCAAAGGAGACCTTGACTCTTATATAGCTCTTATGCTGCTCTTATGTAGCTCTTATTTAGCATAAAAACATATTGTTTCTTTTTTTGCGACATTATATTCAATGCTTGAAATACTTCGCAATAGCAGCTTTCAAATCATCTTGGTCTCTTTTATTATATAGATTTAGGGCTGGTACTTACATGAAGTATCAACCCTTTTTGATTATCTTTGCTTTTTCTTTACATCGCCTTCCATACCTTCAAGAATGCCACAACACCTCGTCAGCATCATTCCCACCCAACAGGGCATATTCAGTTGAGGGTGGTTGTTTGTTCGTAAGCTATACATACACTAATTTCCTTATTGTTACCTGTTACTTGTTACCGCAGGGGTAGAAATGCCGTTGTGCCTTCGTTGTGCCTT
>CACZCN010000055.1:0-12143 GCA_902779665.1 uncultured Prevotellaceae bacterium
CAAAAAATTAAGGGCAAGTACCTGTTTCCCAGATACTTGCCCTTTATGTAACTGATTTTCAGCATCTTTCGATTATTCCTCGACCGCTGCCTGGGCGGCTGCGAGTCGTGCTATAGGTACACGGAATGGAGAGCAAGAAGCATAATCCATACCAACCTTTGCGCAGAACTTAACTGATGATGGTTCACCACCATGCTCGCCACAAATACCAGTACGAAGACCTGGACGAGTCTTGCGACCATTATCCACCGCCATCTTGATGAGCTGACCAACACCTTCCTGATCAAGAACCTGGAATGGGTCAACCTTCAGAATCTTCTTCTCCATATATGCAGGGAGGAATGAAGCGATATCATCACGAGAATAGCCGAATGTCATCTGTGTGAGGTCATTAGTTCCGAATGAGAAGTACTCAGCTTCTTCCGCAATCAATCCCGCTGTAAGGGCTGCACGAGGAATCTCAATCATAGTACCGATCTCGAAGTCGAGAGAAACGCCTTCTTCTGCAAATACAGCCTCTGCATTAGCCTTGATGATAGCCTTCTGCTGCTTCAGCTCGTTGACAGTACCGATAAGCGGAACCATAATCTCTGGATGTGGGTCATAGCCTTCCTTCTTCAACTGACAAGCAGCACCGAGGATGGCACGAGTCTGCATAGCTGTAATCTCAGGGAATGTGATACCGAGACGGCAGCCACGATGTCCGAGCATTGGGTTGTTCTCAGCAAGAGAGTTTACACGCTTGCGAATTTCCTCTACACTTACGCCCATTTCCTTCGCCATAGTCTCCTGACCGGCACCATCATGTGGAACGAACTCATGGAGAGGTGGATCAAGCAGACGGATATTAACGTGAAGTCCGTCCATAGCCTTGAGAATTCCGTAGAAGTCTGCCTTCTGATAAGGAAGGAGCTTGGCAAGTGCCTTCTCACGACCTTCAACAGAATCAGCGAGAATCATCTCACGCATAGCCACAATCTTCTGATCATCGAAGAACATGTGCTCGGTACGAGTAAGACCGATACCCTTTGCACCAAATGCACGTGCCACCTGAGCATCGTGTGGTGTATCGGCATTGGTACGAACCTCCATCTTGGTATATTTGTCGCAGAGATCCATAAGTTCCTTGAAATCGCCTGAAAGCTCCGCAGCCTTTGTCTCGATCTGTCCGGCATAAACCTGACCTGTAGTACCATTGAGCGAGATATAATCACCTTCCTTATATACTATGCCATCAATCTCAACAGTCTTTGCCTTGTAGTCAACATTGATAGCACCAGCACCAGATACGCAGCACTTACCCATACCACGAGCCACAACGGCTGCGTGAGAGGTCATACCACCACGAGCGGTGAGAATACCTTCTGCGGAAGCCATACCTGCAAGATCCTCAGGAGAAGTCTCGATACGTACCATGATAACCTGGTGTCCGTCATCGTGCCATTTCTCCGCATCATCTGCATGGAACACAATCTGACCACAAGCAGCACCAGGAGAAGCCGGAAGTCCTTGTGTTATTACCTTTGCCTTAGAAAGAGCGAGCTTGTCGAATACCGGGTGAAGGAGCTCATCGAGCTTCTGAGGCTCACAACGCAGAATAGCTGTCTTCTCGTCGATAAGACCTTCGTGCATGAGATCCATAGCAATCTTCACCATAGCGGTACCTGTGCGCTTACCGTTACGTGTCTGGAGGAACCAAAGCTTGCCTTCCTGTACGGTGAACTCCATATCCTGCATATCGTGATAGTGGTGCTCTAGAGTGTCCTGAATCTGGTCGAGTTGCTTGTAGATTTCAGGCATAGCCTCTTCCATAGAAGGATACTTAGCAACACGCTCAGCCTCAGAGATTCCGGCACGCTCAGCCCAACGCTGAGAGCCTATCTTTGTAATCTGCTGTGGTGTACGGATACCAGCCACAACATCCTCACCCTGTGCGTTGACGAGATATTCACCATTGAAGAGGTTCTCACCATTTCCCGCATCACGAGAGAAGCAAACACCAGTAGCGGATGTATCGCCCATATTACCGAATACCATAGCCATTACTGATACGGCAGTACCCCATTCGTCAGGAATACCTTCCATCTTACGATAGAGGATAGCACGCTCGTTCATCCAAGAACGGAATACAGCACAGATAGCGCCCCACAGCTGTGTGATAGGATCATCTGGGAAGTCAGAACCTGTCTGTTCCTTGATAGCAGCCTTGAAGAGCTTCACGAGTTTCTTGAGTGATTCAACAGAGAGATCCTTGTCAAGTTCCACACCCTGTTCCTTCTTCACTTCCTCGATAATCTTCTCGAACGGATCGATATCTTCCTTATTCTCAGGCTTCATGCCGAGAACAACGTCGCCATACATCTGTACGAAACGGCGATATGAGTCATAAACGAAGTGTGGATTGTTTGTCTTCTTTGCCATACCCTCAGCAACCTCATCATTGAGACCGAGATTAAGGATTGTATCCATCATACCTGGCATAGAAGCACGAGCACCAGAGCGAACGGAAACGAGAAGAGGATTCTCTGCGTCACCGAACTTGCAGTTCATAAGGTTCTCAATATGTTTTACAGCAGCGTTCACGTCGCTCTCAAGGAGTTCGACGATCTTGTCTTGCCCGACCTTATAATACTCGTTACATGTGTCTGTAGTAATAGTGAAACCTGGAGGTACTGGTACACCGATAAGATTCATTTCTGCAAGGTTGGCACCCTTGCCACCAAGTGCTTCACGCATCTGTGCGTTACCTTCTGCCTGTCCATTGCCGAAGGTGTAAACTCTTTTTTGTGTCATTTCTTTTAATGAGTGTTTATAGTTTTAGGTTATTAACCAAATATCATTATTAGGGACTGCAAATATATGGAAATTAAAAATAATGACCAAATCTTTTGTTGTTTTTTTCACACTTTTTGTAGGTTTAATCACTTTTAATATTTATTTTTACTCATTATCAAAAAAAATTCGTACCTTTGCACCAAATTCGAATTTTTAAAATGGCAAGAAAGAAGAAACCATTACCTATACTTGAAAATATAACAATTCAGGACATCGCCGCCGAGGGAAAGTGCGTTGTACGTGTCAACGACCTCGTGGTATTCGTTCCTTTCTGCGTACCAGGAGATGTTGTGGATTTGCAGATTAAGCGCAAGAAACATTCATATGCAGAGGCTGAGGTTATCAAGTTCCATAAGTTGAGCGATGTACGTGCCGTTCCTTTCTGTGAACATTTCGGTATATGTGGTGGATGTAAGTGGCAAAACCTGCCTTACGAGGCACAGATAAAGGCTAAGCAGAAGCAGGTAAGTGACCAATTGCATAGAATAGGTAAGATTGAGTTGCCTGAGTTCCGTCCGATACTCGGCAGCGTGAAGACGAAGGAATATCGTAACAAACTCGACTACGGTTGTAGCAGCAAGCAGTGGCTTACTCAGGAGCAGATGAAGGCTCAGGTGCCTTTCAGTCCGGCTATCGGTTTTCATATCACAGGCGCATTCGACAAGATTCTCCCTGTGGAGAAGTGCTGGCTAATGGATGACCTCCACAACCAGATACGCAACTCAATACGTGACTATGCCCTTGACAACGGTCTTTCTTTCTTCGACCTCAGACAACAGGTAGGTTTACTTCGTGACATCATCATCCGTTGCAGCAACAGCGGTGAGTGGATGGTTATCCTTCAGATGCATTTCGACCGCACTTCGGAGGAAAGCACGAAACAGAGCGAGGAACAGACAATGGCACTATTGCAGTTCGTTGCCGACAAGTTCCCGCAGATCACTTCCCTACTCTGGCTCGACAACCAAAAGTGTAATGACACCATAGGTGATCAGGAGATACATGTCTTCAAAGGCAAGGATCACATGCTCTTGCTGATGGAAGACCTGAAGTTCAAGGTAGGACCAAAGTCATTCTACCAGACAAATACCGAACAGGCCTATCACCTATATTCCGTTGCGCGTGAGTTTGCGCAGTTGACAGGTGATGAGGTTGTCTATGACCTTTATACTGGTACAGGAACAATTGCCAACTTCGTGGCTCGCAAGGCAAAGAAGGTTGTAGGTATAGAGTATGTTCCAGAAGCTATCGAGGATGCAAAGGTGAACTCTGAGCTTAACGGTATAGGCAATACCGATTTCTATGCAGGAGACATGAAGGACATCCTTACAGATGATTTCATTGCCCAGCACGGACAGCCAGACGTTATCATCACCGACCCTCCACGTGCAGGTATGCATCAGGATGTAATCGACACTATCCTCAGGGCTAAGCCACAGAGAATAGTATATGTAAGTTGTAATCCTGCTACTCAGGCACGCGACTTGCAGTTGCTTGACGCAGACTATAAGGTTGTAGAAGTACAGCCTGTAGATATGTTCCCACACACTCCACACGTCGAGAACGTTGTGCTGTTGGTGAGAAGATAAAGAACAGAAAGTAAAGTAAAGAAAAGATACAATAAAGAAAATGAGTACAACTAATAACGAAAACCATCATCACCACCATCATCATAGTCACCACAGACCTGATGATACCGGTCTTTTCAGAAAGAGAATGTCTGACCACGTAAAGCGTATCAGAATTATCAGACGTGTTGTCTATTGGGCAACCATCTCACTCGCTGTATTGGTTTCACTTGCAGTAATTTATGCCTATGTTCTAGACAGAGGCTAAAAAATAAAAGGTAAAAAGTATTATCACATACTTTTTACCTTTTACCTTATTATATTCTTTCTTAGATTACAATTCTGAAAAGCACTTTTTTAGGTTCCTTTTCCGAGTGACAGACATATTCGAATTTAAAGCCTGCCTCAATGAAATTCCGCAGTCCCGTTGATTCCCTGACCGACTGCGTAAGCATATCCGTTATCCTATCCCTATTCTCATCTACGACTTTCTGGTCGTCAAGAATACCACAGAACGAGAGATAATAGATATAAACATGCCTATTCTGGTCAAAGACAATACTATCCGTCCTGCTGTAGTTTATTACCGGAGTAGGACAATACCGTTCCGTATATTCCTTCGCCTGTCGTACAGCTCTGTCTTCCAATGATTCCTGACAGGAAGAGAAAAAGAGGGCAAGGAAAAGGAAAAGACCTACCCCCAACCCCTTCCATAAATGGAGGGGAGTAGTTACCTTTGAACCTTCTAAAGAATGAAACATACTTTATTTACAGCCTATGTCCTTGAAGCGTTTTTTACTATCTAACATCCTTCCTTTTGAGAAGACTTGGTTAGGCTTCTAATCAATCAGCGTTGACGAGCGTACACGACTCAATGTCTCTGGAGTCATTTGCAGGAATGACGCAATATACACCAACGGTGCACGGAGCACAACCTGTGGAGCAGACTTGCAGATACGGCGGTATCTGTTCTGGGCACTCTCGAAACGCACCATATCCGAGTGTTTCTGACTCTTTATGAGACTCTCCTCAAGGATCTTACGATACAGAATCTGGATATTCTGATTATGAAGAGCCACCTCCTCAAGTCGCTTCCTTGGGATTGCATAGACATAGGTAGGCTCAAGAGCCTCACACATAAGCTTTGTAGGTGTCTCGGTGAAAAGACTCTCTATACAGAAGAACATATCACCATCTACAGCAAGGTTCTCCGTAACCTCCTTGTCGTTTTTATAGTAATACTGACGCACGAGACCTTTATGAAGGTAGAAGAAGTTCGTACAAACTTCATCTTCCGCCAAAATCATCTCACTCTTGGAGAATTTCAGCGGAACAAGGATGCTCTCGAGGACATCCAGTTCCTCATGAGTCATAGTGCTATACCGTCGTGCAAGCTCACGGGCTATGTCACGAATTGGGATGTTAAGGTCTTTCATCAGATTTGTGGTTGAGGATTTTTATGTTAAATATGTTATTAGTCAAGTTTCAACACGGCGAGGAATGCTTTCTGAGGCACTTCCACGTTGCCTATCTGCTTCATGCGCTTCTTACCCTTCTTCTGTTTCTCAAGGAGTTTGCGCTTACGGCTAACGTCACCTCCATAACACTTCGCCGTAACATCCTTGCGGACGCACTTGATAGTCTCACGGGCAACGATCTTACCACCTATTGCAGCCTGAATGGCAATATCAAACTGCTGACGAGGGATAAGTTCCTTGAGTTTCTCGCACATACGACGACCGAAAGTAACGGCATTGTCGTAGTGTGTAAGCGTTGAGAGCGCATCAACAGGCTCACCGTTGAGCAGGATATCGAGCTTTGCCAGACGGGAGAGTCGGAAACAATCCACATGATAGTCAAACGAAGCATATCCCTTGGATATCGACTTCAACTTGTCGTAGAAGTCGATGACAATCTCACCGAGAGGAATCATGAAATGCAGTTCTACACGATTACCGCTTACGTATTCCTGATTTACGAGCTCACCTCTTTTGTCGAGACAAAGCTTCATTATCGGACCGATATAATTGGCATCTGTAATGATTGTAGCCTTGATGTATGGCTCCTCAATATGGTCGATGAATGTCGGATCTGGCAATCCAGACGGATTGTGCACCTCCTTTGCCCCACCCTGCTTGTCATATACCATATATGATACGTTAGGCACGGTGGTTATCACATCCATATCAAACTCACGATCAAGTCTTTCCTGAACAATCTCCATATGGAGAAGTCCGAGGAATCCGCAACGGAATCCGAATCCGAGTGCTACTGATGACTCTGGCATGAATGTAAGCGAAGCATCGTTGAGCTGCAGTTTCTCAAGAGAGGCGCGGAGGTTCTCATAGTCGGCAGGATCAACAGGATAAACACCGGCAAACACCATAGGTTTCACTTCCTGGAAGCCCTCAATAGCCTTGTCGCATGGTGTATCCACATGAGTGATGGTATCGCCCACCTTAACCTCTTTCGCATCCTTAATGCCTGAGATAATATATCCCACCTCACCGGTAGTCATCTCATTACGAGGCACCATATCCATCTTCAGAACACCGATTTCATCAGCGTCGTATTCCATTCCGGTGTTGAAGAACTTCACCTTATCGCCCTTCTTTATAGAACCATTAAGGATTTTATAGTATGCAATGATTCCGCGGAAGGAATTGAAAACAGAGTCGAAGATAAGTGCCTGGAGAGGTGCATCAGGATTTCCCTTAGGACAAGGGATGCGGTCAACAACGGCATCAAGTATCTCCTGTACGCCTTCACCAGTTCTTCCACTGGCACGGAGAATATCAGAACGGTCGCAACCTATGAGTTCGATGATTTCATCCTCCACCTCATCAGGCATAGCAGCCGGCATATCAATCTTATTTATTACAGGAATAATCTCCAAGTCATGATCAATAGCCATATAGAGGTTGGAGATCGTCTGTGCCTGCACACCTTGCGTAGCATCAACCACAAGCAGAGCGCCCTCACAAGCAGCAATACTGCGGCTAACCTCGTACGAGAAGTCAACGTGTCCCGGAGTGTCAATCAGGTTCAGAATATATTTCTGACCATCACGCTCGTACTCCATCTGTATGGCATGACTCTTAATGGTAATGCCTCTCTCCTTCTCGAGATCCATATCGTCGAGCATCTGCCCCTCAGTAATCTGGATAGTGTTAGTCTTCTCCAGAAGACGATCGGCTATGGTACTCTTTCCGTGGTCGATATGGGCTATGATGCAGAAATTACGTATATTGTTCATAATAGGTTACAAAGTTACTACTATTTCCGAACATTTCAAAGGAAATACTGAATTTTAAGTTTTTTTAAGGGAGAGAGAATGAGGTAATAGCACACTTAAACTACGGTGCTACAACACTTAAAATCTTCCTGAAGAACCATATTTTTTCTGATAGCCGCCAGAACTATCAGCGTTTTGCTCCCTCACGGGTATTTCGTTACCTTTTGAAACCTCTCCTACAACTCCCTTTTAGCTCCCTTCCGGAATAAGAGCTACATAAGAGCAGCATAAGAGTTACATAAGACTCACAAAGGCGATACCCATCCCGTGTTTTGCCCCTGTAGCCCCTCGCGTCTAAGGCTCTCACATCAACACTACAAAGTTACAAAAAATCGTAAGACATGCAAGTTTTTTGAGCATTATTTTTGATAAAAACTAGAACAAGGAAGACACGAAGGATACAAGTAAAAGTGAAAGATACTGAAAACTTACATATCTTGCAAATTCTCAGTATCTTTGTATTGTGTTTGAGAGTGTGTGTCCAAGAAAAACACTCATGCAGAACCATAGTGGAAACGCTCAGAATACGCTATTCCTCTGTTTACGGAGCAGAGTTTCAGCAGACAAAGAGCGGAGGATTACCGAAGTTACTTCAGTTTCTCAAGCCACATAGCAGATGATGCATCACTCGGCATACGCCAGTCGCCTCGTGGAGAGAGACTTACGCTACCTACCTTAGGGCCGTCAGGCAGACAAGAGCGCTTGAACTGCTGATTGAAGAAGCGACGCAGGAATGTCCTTAGCCATTTCTCTATCGTCTCATCATCAAACACATACTCACCACCAGGAGCAAATGCCTTACGGGCAAGCATGAATATCTTGTCAGGACGGAATCCGAGACGAAGCACATAATAGAGGAAGAAATCGTGAAGGATATAAGGACCTACGAGATCCTCGGTCTTCTGCTTGATGTTGCCGTTCTCGTCAGCCGGAATAAGCTCTGGAGAAATCGGCGTGTCGATAATATCCACAAGCACCTCACGACAAGCCTCTTCCACCTCATTATCAGCAACATAATGAACGAGGTACTTGATGAGAGTCTTTGGAATAGACACATTGACTCCATACATCGACATGTGGTCGCCATTATATGTTGCCCAACCGAGAGCCAACTCCGAGAGGTCGCCAGTACCTATCACCATACCGTTGAGCTTATTACTGAGATCCATGAGAATCTGGGTACGCTCACGCGCCTGACCATTCTCATAAGTAACATCATGCACGTTTATATCGTGCTCAATATCCTTGAAATGCTGTATGCAGGCATCCTTGATGCTTATCTCCTTGATTGTGATGCCGAGATGCTGCATGAGCGAGATGGCGTTATGGTAAGTGCGGTCGGTTGTTCCGAAGCCTGGCATAGTCACACCCACGATACCTGTGCGAGGATATTTGAGTTTATCGAATGTCTTTACGCATACGAGCAAGGCAAGGGTTGAATCAAGTCCGCCGCTGATACCGACAACCACCGTCTTGCAGTTAGTGTGTACGAGTCGCTTTGCAAGACCGGCAACCTGAATATTGAAGATTTCCTCACAAGAATCCTTCATATCGTCCGTTGTAGGGATGAACGGCGTAGGATTAACCTCACGCTCAAGAACGAAGTCGTGCGGCTCTACCGAATGGCAATCAACGAAGCGTACCTGTGGCAGCGTGTGACTCAATGATGTAGGACGCTGGGCATTGATGAACGTGGTATTGTTGCGACGCTCTGAACGCATCTTCTCGTAGTCAATCTGAGAGATCACGAGCTGTGGGTCGAATGAGAATCGCTCACTCTCTGCTATGCACTTGCCGTTCTCATAGATGAGGGCATTACCGCCATACACCACATCCTGAGTGGATTCGCCGAAACCGCTGCTGCTGTAGATGTATCCGCTCATAGTTCGTGCACTCTGCTGAGAGAGCAATGAGCACAGGTAGTTATGCTTGCCGATAAGTTCATCGGATGCAGAGAGATTACAGATAATATCCGCTCCTGAGAGTGCCAGACGTGTGCTTGGAGGCTCTGGAGCCCATACATCCTCACAAAGCTCAACTCCGAAGGTTGCGCCTGTATAAGTGCGGAATATCGTTGGCTGCGAACTAATATGAATAGTGCTTCCTGCGAAGCGCACATCCGTTGGATTCAAGTCCTGAGAAGAAGCAAACCAACGCTTCTCATAGAACTCAGAATAGTTTGGCAGGTATGTCTTAGGGATAAGTCCGAGGAGATCACCCTTCTGAATGACCGCCGCACAGTTGAGCAGAATGTTGCCTGCCATCACAGGCAGTCCCACAATGGCGATGATGTCAAGCTGACGTGTGAAGTCGAGCAGCATCATAACCGCCTGTTCTGCAGCATCAATGAGAATCTGCTGACGGAACAGATCCTGACAGGTATAGCCCGTAAGCGAAAGCTCAGGGAACACGATAATCTCAACACCCTTGCCTTCTGCCTTGGCAATAATCTCCTCTGCCTGCTGAAGGTTAAAGGTCACGTCACCCACCTTCACGCTTGGAATGGCAGATGCCACTTTTATGTATCCGAAGTTATTCATAAGGAAAACAGCCCCTCACCCGCCCTTCGGGCATCCTCTCCCCAAGGGGCGAGGTAAAAGTTACCTTTTATCGCTATGGAGCTCAGTTATTTATATTTAATTGTTAATTAAATTTGAGGTTTCAATACTAACCTCCCCCTCGTCCCCTGGGGAGAGGGTGCCCGCAGGGCGGGTGAGGGGCCGTCACTTGCCCTACATCGTCACCTGCGTTGCCCCATATCCATATTCCTGAAAAGAGGCATCCTGATAACGGAGGTTCTTGTATCTGTATGTCAGCTCATGGATAAGGGCACGACGGAGAACGCCCTCGCCCTTGCCGTGAATGAAGACAATCTTCTTGCCACGTTCCTTCTTGTGCTCTTCGAGAGTCTTCTTAAAGGTGTCTAACTGATACTGAAGAATATCGGCACTCGACATTCCCTGTGTAGTTTCAAGAAGGGCATCGGCATGAAGATCGATTACCAGAGGGGCATCCTTATCGTTCTGCTTTTGCGCAAATGGATTGCCCTTCTTCTGCCCAGGCTTCTCATATCGGCGCACGTAATTGTCTATGCGCTCGGTGTTTAGCTCACCTTCGGCAGACATCTGCGAAGGCTTTGCATCGGCATACATCTCCTGTTTCAATGTCTTGGCATCAACAACCAAAGGACGCGCAGCCTTATCGTTCTCTATGATTGTGTATAGAAGTGCATTCTGCTCAAAATAGTCGTTTGGCTGGAAGGTGTGGAGTTTATAGAACTTCACACCGTCAATACGCATCTGCACGTCGATAGTGGGCTTAATGACAAATGATTTCTCCTTCTTGAAAGCTATCATCTGAATGCCGAGATGCTGTATTTCCTCAAGGTCCTCACGCCCTATTTCCTCTATGAAGAGTTTGGTATTAGGCTCAACCTCACCCTCGTTTCTGAGGCTCCACGCCTGTCCTTCTGCCTGAAGGATGGTGTAGCGGAAATAATAGTTACAGTCGTTCACAAGATACACCTCAAAGCGTGTGTTCGTTATCATCGAAGCATCGACAGGCACAAAAGCGAGATACGCGCTAAGACGGTCACCACCCTTTCTTTCCTCAACAGGGGCACGGAAGGTAATCTCTCCGAGCGAAGGATCATCGTCAACGATAGAAGCTGAGATATCCTCGTCCTCGTCAACCTCATTCATTATTGAGCGCACAGAACGACCTGATTCATGTTTCTTTGCCTCTTCCCCACTCTTTCCCTGAAAAGAGGAAGTCTTGAACATGTTATAGTCGTCACCGCCCTCTGCAATGACTACGACCTCAGATGCCAACGTAGGTATCTGGAATCCGTCCTCATCTTCCACAAGCACAATATTGCCCTTCTGGAAACCTGCTATCTTGCCTCCTCCCGTAGTAGAGAGGAATCTTACTTTATCTCCGATTTTCATTTGCCTATGAATTAACGATGCAAAAATACTAAAAAAAAAGGAGAATAGCGAAGAAAAGCAGGAAAAAATGGGGCATTGTCATAAAAGGGAAATGGAAGTATCTGTTTTTTCTGAGTGCAAAATTACAAATATTTCCTTGCGATTCAAGACATTTTTCCCTATTTTCTTTATGCATTTTATATTTTTAAGACTTGTATGGGAGTGCACAAAAGCACAAAACCATGCAAATTCTTCGCAGAAACTAGCCAAAAAGTTGTATTTCTGAGGTATTTTTTATTATGCCGGCATAGGTAAAAGTACGAGGGTCGAAATTTCAACCGACGTAAAGATACCAACCTGTATTAACACCAACTACCTCTTACAGAGTTAGTTAAACAACTATTCATAGTAATATCCGTGACCTAATGTGTTGCAGTGTTGCAGTTGTTGCAGTTAAAAAATGACTATATAAAAAGTCAAAAATAAACTCTATATTTATATATAAATATAGAAGTATTT
>CACZCN010000056.1:0-11332 GCA_902779665.1 uncultured Prevotellaceae bacterium
GGAAAGCGAAATACTGGTCCGATTCTCCTTCGCTTCTAATCCGTTTCAAGTCCGAATCCTCCCCCCACCATAAAAGGGTGTATATAGTGTTTTAATCAATAACTTGAACAATGAGAACAAAAATCATATTGCTATTATTGTTATGCGTCGGAGCTATCGAGGCTCAGATACGATTTAAGCCTGTTGATAAAATTGAGTATGAATTATGGGGGAAAGAGGTTCTCCCTACGTATTTCCGTGATAATGCCCAGTGCAAATGCCAGTTTATCGTTAGTCCATCGTTTTTCCCTTCCTATGCTCTATATATAAGTGACTATACGTATGAAAATAGCCAAACATTTGCTTATAAATACACAAACATTCTTTCAGCAAAGGATAGTAAGGGAGAAATGCACAAGATGGAGAGCGATAGCGTTTCTGTCATCAAATTATATTCATTGATAAAGCACGTATTAAACACTTCCATGTACTGCTATGATAGAATGGGATTTGATGGTACAAGATATTTCATATTCGATGGTTTTAATGGGGCTACATGTTGGAGTCCAATCGACAACGACCGTATAGTGGTAAACACATTGGAGAATATCTATAAGGCTGTAGTGAATGGAAGTCAAGCGGAAATAGATGCACAGATGCCAAGAATTGATTCATTGACCGTTGTGTACAAAAAATTATACCCAGATGATTTCTTCTCATTTGAAGAATCTACAGGTTCTATAACCAACAATGGTAAGACAAAACACTATGTCCGCTTTAGTACACTTAACGATGAGTTGGAATTTATGTTTGTAATTCCGAAATCAGGATATTCCAAAGGTAAATACATGCCTGATGTCTATAAAGAAAAGTACCTAAGCATATTGAAGAATGTCTGGCGCTCCCTCTTTATTGAAACATCTCTATTTGACATTCACGGCTATTTACAGTTCATGATTGACGACAAAGACCCAATTAATGAAAACAGGATTAACATCACAGAAGATGATCTAACCGAAGAAAGTCTGAAAGAAATCATTGCGAAGGAAATATTCAAAAGATAACAAACATATCATCGAGCAATGACACATATATTCAAAGTTATTCTCCCGATATTGATGTGCGTTTCCTTTGCCTCATGCAAGGATAATGCGAAAACGGAAGTGTCTCAACAAAGCCAAACGGCTGAAACAGAGGCGAAGGACACGGTAAGAACCGACACGACCATTGCCACAAAGCCTAAGATAACGAAGGAAATGGCATTTGAGGGCGTGAATCACTACTGTCATAAGTCGTATGACTGGAGCGTGGCAAAGGATAGTCCTTCCATCATGTATGTTGAGATGGGCGAAGAGACGGAAACGGAATATCAGGTAAATTTCCGCAGCTACACAGGTGCTTTCGTGTATTTCCACGTCAATAAGACAACTGGCAAGACAAGGATAGTGGAGCATGTTCCGAACCTCAACATCACGGAGGAGACAGGGAGCATTGATTTGCTCGATTATATAAAGTAAAAGGAATAAACTATTGATTTTGAAAGTATGAGATACTTATTGACCACGTTTATTTTCTTAGCACTAACATCATCAGTTAGAAGTCAAGAATCCAAAGAATATTTAGTGTATATTTTCCATGAAGATTGGAAAAAGAACTCATCAAAATGGAATACGGGGGATTATATTTGGATAGTTCCCTACGACACTTGTCGTACAGAAATAAAAAATTCTCAATTCAAGCCTTTGTTTGTCACAGAAGAGCAAAGGAGTTCTTTAGATGATAAAGATACTCAAAAACAAGGAGTTGGAGTTTTGCCAATAGTATTAAACGACAAATCAGATTCGTCTGGATATATGTTGTTCAAAAACAAGAAACAAATACAAAAATATGATTACAAATATCTATATTCTAATGCAGAAAGAACATTAGGCGTTTATGTCGTTCCTATTAAGGCTGTCTGCAAAGATGATTCCTTGGGATATTACAAAAAGAGCGTAACAAGAATAGATGATACTTTTGAAATATGGGATGATTTTTGGAAGGATGAAACCATAAACAACAATCCATACCTTTCACATGATTTCTCCTCATTTGACTTTTTCGTGTCTTATAAAAAGAATTGAATTCACGTTAATCTCAGAAGATATTCCACCACTCCATTATTATGAAAAAAAATAGTGAAAGTTCTTCGAGAACCTTCACTATTTAATTATTACATTTCCTAGATGCTCAGTTCTTCGAGTACCTTGATGAGTTTCTTGTCGAATGGCTTGTCAGAACGGATAGCCTCAGAGAATGGTACATATACCACCTCGTTGTTCTTGATGCCTACCATCACATTGCGCTGTCCCTGCTTGAGAGCCTCGATAGCACCAACGCCAGTACGACTTGCAAGTATTCGGTCACGGGCAGTAGGACTACCGCCACGCTGCAAGTGTCCGAGGATAGACACGCGCACATCGTAACCAGGGAACTCGTTCTTTACACGCTCAGCATAGTAGAGGGCACCGCACTTTGGTGACTCTGATACGATGACGATACATGATTTCTTTGATTTACGAATGCCACGCTTCATGAACTCTGCCAACTGGTCCTCGTCTGTTGCCTCCTCTGGTATGATAGCAGCCTCAGCACCACAGGCGATAGCTGAATTCTGTGCAAGGAAGCCTGCGTCACGTCCCATAACCTCGATGAAGAAGATACGCTCATGGCTCTGTGCGGTGTCGCGTATGCGGTCAACACACTCCATGATTGTATTCATCGTTGTATCATATCCAATAGTAGAGTCTGTTCCATAGAGGTCATTGTCGATAGTGCCAGGGAGACCGATGCAAGGTACATCGAACTCGTTTGCAAAGTTCATGGCACCTGTCAAAGAACCGTTACCACCGCATACGATAAGTGCATCAACGCCGTTAGCCTTGATCTGGTCGTATGCCTTCTGCATTCCCTCCATTGTCATAAATTCCTTTGAGCGGGCGGTCTTAAGGATAGTACCACCGAGGGTGATGATACCGCTCACGTTCTCTGTGGTGAAATCCTTCATCTCACCATTGATAAGGCCGTCATATCCGCGATAGATTCCCTTAACCTTGAAACCGTTGTAGATGCCGGCACGAGTCACGGCACGAATGGCTGCATTCATTCCAGGAGCATCGCCTCCGGATGTAAGAATGCCGATTGTCTCAATTTTTGCCATAGTGTTTCTGTTTTATTTAATTAAGCCTAACCAAGCCTTCCCAAAAGGAAGGATGTTCTAATTTAATTGTTAATTATTAATTGTTATACCTGATATCCATTTATTGGGTGATGGTTATATCCGATTCCTACACCATAAAATATAGCACCACAAGACCGAGAATGCCGGCAAACAGCACCTTTGAACCAACGTGCTTGAAGTACCATGACATTCCGACACGCTCCGTACGCATATAGACAATACCGGAAACGCTGCCAATGGTCAATACGCTACTTCCTACTGCTGTAACATATCCAATTATCTTCCAATATGCTCCGTTCTGTACCATGTCTACAAGTAATGGTCCTGAAGGCTGCATAACCGCATTCATATCAAAGATTGATATCATAGTCATTGCCGTGGCGAAATTGTCGAGGAAGATACTGATGAATCCGCCGATGACACCGAGAATCCAGATGCTTGGGCAATACTCTGCTATCTGCTCTGCAAGCCACGCAAATGCGCCTGTTTCAGCTACAACACCTACTGCCAGCATGATACCCATTACATAGAGCATGAGCTGTATGATGGAATACTGAAGCTGTCGTGGGATGGAACGTGTCATTCTCCTGTCGAAGCTCATTATGTTTCGGTTGAATATCTCGTTTATTATCCACAGGATAGACAGCACACAGAATGCTCCAAGGAATGGTGAAAGCTTTGTAATATTGTGGAACGTAGGGATGAACCACAGGCCTCCTATACCCACGAAGAGTACAAGGAGTCGCTGCCATACGTTGAGGTTTGTGTCATCGCCACGATATGGCAATGTTGGGCGATCAAGCTGAACTGTCTCGCTCAATGTCCTGCCAATGAGATATGTTGGCAGCATCCACGCTATGAGACATGGAATGAGCAGAGAAACAGTATATGACGTGGCTGTTATTGCACCCATATTCCAAAGAACGAGAGATGTAGGATCACCGATAACGGTCAATGCTCCGCCGAAATTGACAGCAAGGACAACCACCGCGCCATAGATAATTCTGTCACGGGTTCGTGGAAGTATCTGATTGGTGACAGTAAGCATCATCACCGTGGATGATATGTTATCGAGGTTGGCTGACAGGATGAATGAGAATGCTGCAAGTTTCCACAGGAGCAACCGGCTATTGCGTGTACGAAGCCAGATGGTGAGGAAATCGAAGCATCCGTTGTTATGCAGTATCTCGACAATTGTCATTGTTGCCAACAGGAAGAGAACAACCTCGGAAGCCTTTCCCACGCATGGCAGGAAGACGCTGTACCAGATGTAGTTCTTCACGGCATCGCTTGTAGCCGAAGCCCCATGCAGGAAGCTCATATACTCCCCGCGATGGTTTGACATGATAAAGTCACTACCCCAACAGATATACAATACCCACCCAACGGTACCGGCAAAGACTGCGATAGCAGCTTTGTTTACGTTGGTGAGCCTCTCGGTTGCTATGAGAATATAGCAAACTAATAGTATTGCAACAATTATCAATGTCATGTGTGCAAAATTACTATTTTTTCCGCTAACACCAAACAAAAAGAGCGAAAAAATCGCTTGATAACGATATTTTCGCTCTTTTATAAGAGAATTACTTTATTTTACTTTCAATTTGAAAGGAAATATTATTTATCTTTTTACAATTTACTCGCCCAAAGGAACTGTGAAGTACTCCTTCTTACCTGAAGGATAGATACCCTTGATGTAGAGAACAGGGTCCTTACTCTTGTTAGCAGCCTTGACAGCGTTGCTGAGGTCAGAGAGTTCCTTCATAGGTGTCTCGTTGACAGTCTGGATGATGAAGCCTACAGGAATACCACGGTCCTTGAACTTACCTGAGTTAATCTTTGTAATCTTCAAGCCATACTTGATGTCGAGTTCTTCCTTCTCCCTGTCGTTGACCTCACGAATCTGAGCACCGAGAACATCGATGTCGGCATCCTTCACAACCTTAGTATTGCCCTGCTCGTTCTTGAGAGTAACCTCAACGGTCTTTGACTTCTTCTTGTGGAGAACAACAACCTTAACCTTGTCGCCAGGACGCTTTGTAGCGAGAATCTCCTGAAGCTCAGCCATCTTTGTAACCTTCTGACCATCGATGTTTGTGATAACATCACCTTCCTCGATACCTGCTTCCTCAGCAGCAAGGCCTTCAGCAACACTTATTACATAGACACCATCGTTTGTGCCAAGATCAACTTCCTTCTGCTGTGCCTTCTGCTCATCAAGATAGTCACGAACATCCTTACCACTAATACCGAGCAAGCCACGCTGTACCTGACCGTATTCCTTCAAATCAGCAACAACCTTGTTCATGATTGTTGTAGGGATAGCAAATCCATAGCCTGTGAAGTTACCAGTCTGAGAGTAGAGCATTGCGTTGATACCAACAAGCTCACCCTTCACGTTTACGAGAGCACCACCTGAGTTACCTGCATTGATAGCAGCATCAGTCTGGATGAATGACTCAACGCTATTAGCATAGAGAGAACGTGCCTTTGCAGAAACGATACCTGCGGTTACGGTAGCACGGAGATTGAATGGGTGTCCGATTGCAAGAACCCACTCACCCACCTTGATATCATCACTTGAAGCGATGGTAATAGCAGGGAGGTTCTTTGCATTGACCTTGATAAGAGCGAGGTCGGTATTCTTATCAGTACCGATGATACGTGCAGAATACTCGCGGTTATCGTTGAGAGTAATGGTGAGTTCGTCAGCGCCCTCTACAACGTGGTTGTTTGTTACGATATAGCCGTCAGAAGAGATGATAACGCCAGAGCCTGCACCCTCCTTCTTAGGAGTCTGAACCTTACGGCGCTGGTTCTGTCCCTGACCGCGCTGGCCGAACATTCCGAATGGGTCGAAGAAATCGCCGAATGGATCGCTCTGCATCTCAACCTCCTGAACCTTTGAATTCTGAAGGTATTTGATATGTACCACACATGGCAGAGCCTTGTCGGCTGCATAAGTCAAATCAACTGGCTGACCTGCAACAGCGGCAGGAGCATTTGGAGCCTTTGCAGCCTTAGCCTCTGTGAAGGCTGCAACTGAGAATGTGAGCGATGTCACACAAAGTGCTGCGACAGCAAAATTACAAATAGTCTTTTTATTCATTTTTATTGTTTAATTACAGATAACTTCTTTGTTGGTGGAAGGTGACAGGGTGATACGTGCCATTTCTGACAGACACACCTGACAACTAACATCCGATTCCTGAGTGCAAAATTAAACGCAAAAAATGTAATTCCGACATTTTGTCATGTTTTTTGCTTTTTTTTAAATAATCATCCTCACGTATTAACGGCAATTTATGATTTGGCACTTAGAATTAAAGATATTTTAAGACCTAACTGCCAACTGCATCATCATAACAGCCGACAAAGCAGCAGTCTCAGTTCTTAATCTTGCCGAACCAAGCGATACGGATTTATAGCCAGCCTCTACGGCTGCCTTTACCTCTTCTATTGAGAAATCACCCTCCGGACCTACAAGGACAAGTATTTCTTCATTATCCGCAATATCCATAGCCTTCAATTCCCCGAAGAAATCTGTTCTTGGAACTTCATCATAACAATGGCAGATAAAGCCCTTTGGATGCTGCTTTATAATATCCATGAAAGGAGTCATCTCGTTTACGACAGGCATCCAAGGCTTACGGCTCTGCTTAACGGCAGAAACCACAATCTTCTCTACCCTGTCCTTGCGCATCTGCTTTCTTTCAGAAAACTTGCAGAGAGGAAACGAGAACTCATCCACACCTATCTCCGTAGCTTTCTCCACCATCCATTCCACTCGCTCCATCATCTTCGTAGGAGCCATAGCGATATGGATATGCCCTTTCCATCCTTTCTCTTGAGGAAGTTTCTCTATGATGCGATAACGACAATGCTTTCCCTGGGCAAGAGTAACCTCTGCCCTGAAGAATACGCCCTCACCATCCATGAGGAATATCTCATCACCCTCAACGAGCCTCAACACACGTATGGCGTGCTGTGCCTCTTCCTGCGGAAGTTCATCAAGTCCCCCAGCCTTTGGCACATAGAAATATCTCACTTCCTTCATTCCTTCGACCTCCTGTCAAGTTCTTCCTTGATATGCTTTGCCGTTTCGTATTCCTCATTCTCAATAGCCTTCTCAAGTGATGCCTCAAGCATTTCCCTTGTAAGCGAATTGATAGGAATAGCCACGCCCGGCTGCCCTTTCTTCAAAGGCACACTCTGATACTGCCACAGCCTCTGCTCGGCATAGAGAGGCACATGCTTATTGACAAGCGTGAGCAGAACGCCCTCAGTAGCCTTCACAGGGAAGGTTGTACCAGTACGCTCATCTTCTATCACAGCCCTATAGATTCCATCAACCACATTCGTCACCACCACGCATAGTTTCAGGTCCGTCATATAGCTGATAATCCCCATCAGAGCCTCTGGAAGAAGTGTCCTGCCGGCATTTTCACCAATTGCCTGAACAGGTTCTTCCTCCGTATTTGCAAGACCGGAACGCAGGTCAAACTGAAACTTCGTGAACTTGTCACACACTATGCTCAGATGGCGGGTTTCCGACTCGTCAACAAGACTGATGATGCCAATATCCGTATTGTTCACCATCAGTTGTATGCCCATGTATTTCAGTTTTATTTTTTCCATAAGAAAACAAATTACAGCCCCTCACCTGCCCTTCGGGCATCCTCTCCCCAAGGGGCGAGGAAGAAGTTACATATACTGCTTATGAGGGATCATTTTAGGGTTAAACACTAACTTTTCCCTCGCCCCTTGGGGAGAGGGTGTCCGAAGGACGGGTGTGGGGCTTCTTCGGCCTAAAGATAATAGCAAAGAGCACAAGTACGGCAAGCGAATAGCCGGCAAATATATACCATGATGTGCGCCAGCCGGCAATCACATCGGTCACGCCCTCGTTGAACACGAACGTGTTTACTACTGCCTGAGCAGAAAGTGTGCCAATCGTAGCACCAAGACCGTTTGTCATTATCATAAACAGTCCCTGTGCCGAAGAACGTGTCTCTGCATCCGTGTTCTGGTCAACAAACAAAGCTCCTGAGATATTGAAGAAATCGAATGCCACACCATATACTATACAGCTCAGCACAAGCATCCAAAGTCCGGAGCCCGGATCTCCTGCGCCGAACAATCCGAATCTCAGCATCCACGCAAACATGGCTATCATCATCACATTCTTTATTCCGAACCTCTTGAGGCAGAAAGGAATGAGAAGAATACAGCACGTCTCGCTTATCTGCGACAGGGAGATGAGGATATTGGCATGCTGTGCCCCGAATGTATCGGCATATTCCGCCACGTCCTTGAATGATGTGATAAACGGATTGGCATATCCGTTCGTTATCTGCAGACTCACGCCAAGAAGCATGGAGAAGATGAAGAATATCGCCATTTTCTTCTTTCTGAACAGTCGGAAAGAGTCAAGGCCAAGTGCCTGTACCAAGGATGTTGAAGCCTCGCCATCCGTCTTTCCCTTGACAGGTGAGGCCGGCAAAGTAAGGCTATAAGCAGAAAGCAGGAGGCTAAGGCATCCGCTCACCACGAATTGCTTGCTTGAGGTCTGAAAACCGAGCAGGTCAACCGCAATCATCGTGCAGATGAAGCCTATTGTTCCGAACACCCTTATCGGTGGAAATGCCTTTACCGTATCATATCCGCCCATCGTCAAGGCATTGAATGCCACGGAGTTACTCAGCGCAAGGGTTGGCATATAGAAAGCCACGCTCAGAGCATAGAGGGTGAACAGCATACCAATACTACATCCTACCGACATGCCGTATATTCCGGCTGCTCCCATGAACATTCCGGCAAGCAGATGACAGAGCGAAAGCAACTTCTGAGCTGGTATCCAGCGGTCAGCCACTATTCCCATTATTCCAGGCATAAACAAGCTTACCACTCCCTGTATGCTATAGAACCATCCGATTATTGAGCCGAATCCTGCTTCTGCAAGATACGATCCCATGCTGGTGAGGTATGCTCCCCATACAGCGAACTCCAGATAGTTCATTATTATGAGCCTAAGTTTCAGATTCATCTATTCTACTTTTATTCGCAAAAGCTCATCAAGCTTCGCAAGTTCCTATTTAGCTATGTACTATTTATTAAATCACAGCTTTCTCTTTGCAAAATTACTCCAAATTTTTGAAACGACCAAATAAATCAAAAAAAAGTACAATTACCTTTGGTATTCCTTCGCTTTTCTTTCGCTCTTCCTCCGCTCTGAAATCGCACCTCCACCGACTTTGCACCGACTTTGGTACGGAGGATCATAGGAGGATCAACGGACTCACATAGGCGGCTCTTCTCACCAAAAAGCTAAATGAAAGTTAAGAAGGTGTAAATGTTTTGGAGGTTTAAGTTTTTTACTTTACCTTTGTAGCCGATAACTGGTAAATAGAAAAAACATGCTACACCAAACATTACGATATTTAGCTCTTCTGTTCTTGCCTCTTGCCGCCAACGCACAAGAGACAAGGGACTTGGTGATAGACGATAGCATAAAAATTGACCACCAGACATCCGTAACGCAAGAGCTGATGCCGAGTCTGCCTAAGCTTACCGAATACGGACAGGTGCCAAGTATCCATTTCCCTTACTTAGGTTTCTACCATTGGCCCACATGGAGCTTGCACGAGGGTGTGAATGCATCGCTCGGATTGTCGGTATTCTCAACATTCGGAAGCGGGCATACATGGAGCGGAGCCGGTTTCTCTGAGAATGCCTCGCTGATGTATGCCATGCCTTTGGGCAAGAAATTCAGCGCAGCCATAGGCGGTTATATCAAGAACACTTCTTGGGCGCACGACTCGTTCAGAAGCGCTGGATTATCTGCCATTTTGAACTATCAGGCAAACGACCGATTGAATGTGTATGCCTACGGACAGAAATCGCTTCTCAACAGCAATCATATCCCCCTCCCGCTTTACTATATGGATGATGTGGCCGACCGCATCGGCATAGGTGCGGAATACAAGGTAACGCCTGCATTTTCAATAGGATTGAGCGTTGATTACAGCAGATACAAGGAGCCAAACACGTGGTTTGACCACTATAATGCGGATATTAAGCAACAAAATAGGGAATTTCCTCGATAAATAAGGGAATTCCTTTTTTGTTTTCATGTTTTTTTATTACCTTTGCCAACGAATAAGGTCAAAAGGTCGAAAGCCTTAGTCCTTAGACTTTTGACTTTAGTCATTTAGACCATTACAAAAGCCCAAACAATTAAAAACAAGAATAATTATGAAAAAGATTTTATCACTTTTATCTGTAGTTATCATCGCCCTATGCACATTTACTTCATGCGATGAGGACCTCATGATCAGTACTTCCCTCAAAGGTACATGGGAGGGTTATATGGACACCTATTATGACATCAACGGAAAGAAACAGAAAGCGACATATACAGAAATTCAGTTCTTCAAGGATGCTGGAGACAAATTTGGATATGGATATTGGATTGACCATTTCAGCAACCGCCGTGGAGATTATTATTACAGCCGTATTTACTGGGAGGTAAGAAATCAGGATATCTATATCGATTTCAAAGATTCCCACACCTCTATCGTAATTCATGACTACAGACTCAGGGACAAGCACTTCACAGGTTGGTTTGATGACGACTACCACACACATACCAATTTCGACCTTGTGAAGACACGTGATGATTACGACTCCTATGACTACGAATACGGCTATGGTGATGGCTACTACGACTACTGGGGCTATTCAAAGGCTACACGTAGTTCTGACAACTCAGAAAACGTAGAAATCCCTGTTCGTAGATTCATAAAGCAATAATCACAACCCTTATATAAAAATCAGAGCCTGCCCTAAAATCAATTAGGACAGGCTCTTTCTATCTATCATAACTTAACATTAAACTTATCCAAAGCATTAGTTATACCCCTTTCTGCCCTACGGGCATCCTTGACTGTCCTCTACGAGCCGCCGATCTCTTCGACATTCCCCATAAAGGGGCAAGAGGCTGGCGCAGTATGTGGCGAAAGGCATTATTCATTATTATTACTGTCCGATAAACCTCTGTAACTTACCTTCCATCAAGAAATTGAATCTTGGTAAGCCTATGAATAATACAAAAACAATAAAAAAACCTTAATG
>CACZCN010000057.1:0-8447 GCA_902779665.1 uncultured Prevotellaceae bacterium
CAAATCATCGCTCTTTCCTACGTTCTTTCTGCCTTCACAGTAGGTCCGTTTCAGGTCCGTTGTAAGTCCGTAGATACTCCATCGATGGAAGCGAACCCAAAACGAAGGGAGAACGAAGGGAGAACGAAGGCGCAACGAAGGTGAAGTAAATGAACAGTGAAAAATGGGACTTACAAGGGATTTGATTGGGATTTGCAAGGGACTAGCTAATGGATAACAGTTACCTAGATTCATCATCTTCTTAATAATTTGTTATTAAAAGATGTGTAACCTTCTTGTCATTACGATTCATAAAACTAACCAAATACTCTTTGTCAAATGTACGTATATTGATATTCGGCTTATTATAGAGACTATAAATAAAGTCCGTGTTCTTTATGATCATCATCCATTTTGCTCTACATTCATTAATCATATAGTTTGCTAGACGCTCTTGGTCTTCCTTGGTGAATGCATTCTGAGCGTATGTACTAAACTCAGAATCATATGGAGGATCAAGGAATACAAAATCTCGTTCATTTGGTTGAGTTTTATGCAAGAATGCCTCAAAATCCATATTATAGATACGTGCGTTTGCAAAATGGTCTAACAATGGCTTGGAACGATAGTATGCTATTTTTTTGTTCATTAGTTTACTATTATATCCAATACCACCATAAGGCACATTAAAATCACCCTTATTACTATATCTAAACATTCCGCTATATGCATAATTGCGCATAAAGAAGAAAAGAGCACAATGAAGTTTTACATTAGCTTCTGCGATTTTCTTGTCGTTGTAAAGATTGCGGTAATTCATATAAACAGCACTCTTAATAGCGGTCTCTATATTGTCATACAAATCCTTCTCTGGAAGTTCATGCTTTTCTATTTCTAATTCACGCATTCGTATCATTTTTCGAAAAAGATTTGTACGAACTTCCTTAATCAAGACAGAAGGTAATGTCACAAATTCATCTCCCATTATGTCAAGAATAGCTTTTTCTTTGTCTTTGCAAAAGGTAGATATAAATGCCTGAAGTTCTTCTTTGCTTAACAAGCCATTTCGATAATCAATATAACGAGAAACGAGTATAAGGTTATCATAAAAGAAAGTCTCTGCATTTTTCCATGATTGATCCATAGCTTCTGTATAACGGAAGAAATCAATATCACTTGTTGCAATAGAACGATACAACTCAATGAGTTCTGTAGAAAAATCATTTATGTAATACTCTTTAGCCGTAACACCCATAAACACAGAACCACCACCAACAAAAGGTTCAAAGAAACGTTCAAATCTTGGCGCATTAGGAATAATGTGTTTTAACTCCTTCTCTTTACCACCAGGCCATTTCACTATAGGAGATAATCCAGATGCTATATTCATTTCTGTTACTTCCTCATTTATTTCATTAGAATTGAAAAAATCATCAATTTCATAGAGCGTTGTATATTCAGGCATTGAACTCTCACATACCATTCCTGTTTCTTGCGTCTTATATGATTTTTTGTTGTTCATTTTATTCGTATTGTTTATAATGCTCTCTATCCTTACTTTGGCTGCATCAAAATATGACTTATCTAATTCCACACCGATAAAACGCCTGTCAAGTTCCAATGCTGCTACTCCTGTTGATCCAACTCCCATAAACGGATCAAAAATAATATCATCCATGTTTGATGCAATCTTTATCATCTTCTTCAGAATTGATACAGGTTTCTGTGCTGGGTGTTTGGGATTTGTCAAACGCTCAGGACGCATACATATAGGGCTTTCTATAAAGTTGTGCATTTCTGCCTGAGAAATAAAGTTCCATGTATGTTTCTTGTTCCAACATGTAAAAATCATCTCACAACTATTCAAAAAGCCAGCTTTGAATATCTTCGGTGCCGGATTTGTCTTATGCCAAATCATAAAATTAGAAGTGTCAAACCTATGATCCAGACAGTTGTACCAACGTCCGAGTTGATTATATGAAGTGAAAATAAAAAGATTTCCTGTCGGTTTTAGAATTCGGATAAATTCTTCTGCCCATTCTTCGGGATTGAAGTCTATCATATCCCATTCAGCCACATCATTATTCATAGCACTACGTCCCGGTAATGGAATATTACCAGTAGAGTGCTGACCAAGATTGTATGGCGGATCAGTAAGAATAAAGTCAATAGAATTATCAGGAATATGTTTTATCACATCCCTACTGTCAGCATGCAAAACGCACTTTCGCCAATTAGGATTCTTCATTAATCGTTAGGGAGATATGCGTCCTTAATATCGTTAAGAGCATCCACAATTAATGGTGCATTTTTTTTGTAGGCATCGAGTACTATATTGTAGCCCTTATCTGATTTACAGACAAGATTCCAAAAATCCGCACTAATAAGCAGTTCGTCTTTTGCAAAGAATTGCAGTACACGCCCTTGCGTCCAAGGCATACCTTCTCCAAAGCGATTATAGGCAGTCGCGAAACATATTCTCACCTTATCTTCTGAACCAAGCGTATTGCAGAGAATGCAATATTGTTCAAGAAGTGCCTCCTTCTCTGAACGTGCTTTTTTATTGTCAAGATCTCCTCCTATTTTAAGTTCAATTAGATAATGCATATCAGTTTCAATGTCATGAAGATAATAGTCACTAACATGTCGCTTGTTTTTCTTAGAACCCTTATATGTTTTTTTAGAAGCCAGTCCGAAATAATCACCTTTATTAAGTTGTGGTTTCTTCTCATTGCTTTTATATTTCTCAAGTAGTTCCGCAATATAATCAGTCTGCTCTTGATAGAGCGTACCTTCCACCTCTTGAGTAACTTCAAAATTTAGTTTTGCAATACCTATTGCCATAGCTTCAAGCATATTGCCAAGACTACTGTCTAATGAGCGACAAAGTGCCGAATAATACTGTATTTCTGGTCCAAGAGCGGCAATGAATACGTTGTGAATCTTGGAATTAATAATACCTTCGGAATTCGAAAGTTGAGACAAATGCTTTTCTGAGAAAGCACTTGCAAATGTTTTTACAGAAGTCTCTACAATAGAGCGTATGGCTCTTTCTTTTTCAGATTCAGTCATTTAGATATGATGTAACAGTCTCTTGATCCCCTATGAGACAAATTATAGTATCTTTTCGTGACTAAACAAAAAGAAGACGTGGGAATCAACTACTGCTTACTACCACTTTAGGCCCTAGGAAAGCCTGCACAAGTTAGCAAACAGAGTGACACCCACGTCGATAGTATAGAATACGCCGAAAAAGTGTGCGTGAGGGCACAAAATGCCCTCTGCACACTCCGGTATGTATATACTACACCCGCAGCATCAGCTCTTGCCATGCTTCTGACTTGTGCGTTGAATTTCCTAGGTTCAAAGTGGTCAAAAACAAAGCGAGCAAACGCTTCTTTATGTAAAGGCTTAACGGCTCGTTATACTATCATCCAGATAGTTGCCAACCGATAAGCATTGCAAAAGTAATAATAAAATCCTAAATATATGAATTTTTACACATAAAAATTACAAAACATAGAAAAACACATTATGCACAATATATTTTTTGAGAAAAAAATGTAATTTTGCAGTTGAAATAACAAAAAATATTCTCACATGACATTTACCACAATAGAAATAGAATTAGCAAACGGCAGGAAATACACATTCCCTTCTTCCGATTTTGATTTCTTTGCTACAACAAACGAACTTGAACATAAGAGAGAAAAAATAATTGTTACTCTATCTGCACTAGAAAAATCGTTTGTTTATGAATTGGATGAAGACACGGGAGAAATTGTGAATAAGAAATACTTACAAAAGGTTACTATTAAATAACGATTTCTTGGAATGAATATTCAGATTAAGCAAGAAATACGGGCGTTTATTTTGAATTTTCCTTGGAATATGTTACAAATACAGAAAATGCCGCTCAAAGGGATGTTACTTTAAGCGGCATTTCTTTTAATTTGTGAAGGCTTGGCTTGCCTTTATTGTGCCTTCTCGTCAAGATAGCTGTCCTTGAAACCGAGGAAGTAAAGCACACCATCAAGACCGATGGTATTGATTGACTGGTCGGCATTAGCCACTACCTTTGGCTTTGCATGGAAGGCGATGCCGAGACCTGCTTCTGAGAGCATTGGGAGGTCGTTGGCACCATCACCTACGGCGATAGTCTGCTGGAGGTCAACCTTTTCTACTTGGGCGATGAGTTTCAGGAGTTCTGCCTTACGACGACCATCTACGATCTCACCTACATAATTGCCGGTGAGATGACCTGTCTCGTCAATCTCAAGTTCGTTGGCATATACATAATCTATGCCGTATTTCTTCTGGATATACTCTCCGAAGAATGTGAAACCACCTGAAAGGATGGCTATCTTATATCCGTATTTCTTCAGAACATACATCAAGCGGTCAACGCCCTCGGTGAATGGAAGGTTCTCCGCAATGTCGCGCATCACGCTGACATCCAAGCCCTTGAGCAACTTACAACGTCGGGTGAATGATTCCTTGAAGTCAATCTCACCACGCATGGCAGAAGCCGTGATTGCTGCTACCTGATCATATACTCCATGCTTACGCGCAAGCTCGTCGATTACCTCTGCCTGAATAAGGGTAGAATCCATATCGAAGCAGATAAGGCGACGCATACGGCGGTACATGTTATCGCATTGGAAAGAACAGTCAATCTCCATTTCGGAAGAGAGACGGAGCAACTGTGCGTGAAGCTCATTCTTGTCGGATGGATTGCCACGTACAGAGAACTGGATGCAGGCACGCGCATTCTCACGTGGATGTTCGATGCTTGAACGACCTGACATACGGATGATAGCATCGATGTTGAGTCCCTGATCGGCAATAAGCTGGGCAACGGCACCAATCTGACGAGCCTCCAGTTTGCGACCAAGTACCGTGAGCATATATCTGTTTTTGCCCTGACGTGATACCCAGTCCTCATACTGAGCCATAGTGATAGGTATGAAGCCGATGTTCACGTTGAGTTCCGTTGCCTTGAAGAGCAGTTCCTTCATTACGAAACCGGAATACTTCTCCTGAACGCGGATAAGTATGCCCAGAGACAGGGTAGAGTGAATATCTGCCTGACCGATATCCTGTACGCTGACATCGTATTTCGCGAGTATAGCCATGATGCTGGCAGTAAGTCCCGGGCGATCCTCACCCGTGATTCTGAGCAGCATCAGTTCTTCTTGTTGTTGTATATTTTCCATAAGGCCTGACAAGCCTTCCCAAAGGGAAGGATGTTTTATAGATTTTATCCAAAAATGACTGTAAATACTAGCCACTCCCCCCAGGAAGGGTGGGAGAGAGGCACTTTTCGGCTGCAAAGTTACTGATTTTGTTTGAAAAAATAGTTATAATTCGAGATTTATTTTGATTTGAGGCAGAATTTCAGTACCTTTGCAGAAAAATATCAAAAGACTAAGGACAAAAGTCAAAGGTCAAAAGCCTTAGTCCTTAGACCTTCGACCTTTGACATTAGAGAATAAATGGGTAATAAGATACTTTTGATTAATGATATGTGCGGATATGGCAAGGTGGCTACAGCAGCCATGTTGCCTATACTTTCGTATATGGGGAACCTCGTGTATAACCTCCCTACGGCTCTCGTGAGCAACACGCTCGACTATGGCAAGTTCAACATACTTGAGACTACCGATTATATAACGGGTGTGTTTCCAGTCTGGCGTGAACTCGGTTTCTCTTTTGATGCCATAGCAACGGGCTTTATCGCCTCTGAGCGTCAGGCTGAGATCGTGGCAAAATATTGCCGTGAGGAGGCTGACAAGGGTAGTGTGATTCTCGTGGACCCTATCATGGGCGATGAGGGTAAGCTGTATAACGGTGTTACGCCTTCGACTATCAATTCCATGCGCCAGATGGTTAGTGTGGCGCATCTCATCTTCCCTAACTATACCGAGGCTTGCTATCTCACGGATACTCCTTATAAGGCTGATGGTATCACAAAGGAAGAGGTTCTTCAGCTTGTGGAGAAGCTTCGTGCCTTAGGTGCAAAGTCGGTGCTTATCACTTCCATACTTCTTGCTGACAGTTCGCATGTAGTTGCGGGATATGAAGGTGAGTTCTTCCTGCTTCCTTATGACGAGATTCCTGTTCACTTCCCTGGAACGGGTGATATCTTCTCTGCCATTGTTGACGGTCATCTTCTCCGTGGAGACTCCCTCAAAACCTCTGCCCGTATTGCTATGGACACTCTGAGCAAGTGGATAGAGGCAAACAAGAATAACAGGGACAAGAACAGAGGCATTCCTTTGGAGAGGCATTTGGAGGAACTCCTCCAAGTGAAAAGTGAATAGTGAATAGTGAAAAATTTGAATTACCTTTTATTGCAAATAAAACGATAACGGACTTTGAACTGCAATACAAACTTAAATTCTTCACTATTCACTTTTCACTATTAACTTGTTATGAATAACCCTTTCTACTACACCCCTTCTGCCCGATGTGAAGAGGCAGTTACGGTGATACTGAAACAAATTCAGAATCACCCGGAGTGGCATGAAGAGGTGCGAGGGGGAAAGACATTCGGGGTGCTTATAACTGAGAGTGAGACTTTGTTCGCCTATTCCGGACAGATGCTTGGGCGTTATGATATAGAGGGATTCGTGCCACCTGTCTTCGATTATCTTGACGAAAATGGTTATTTCAAGATACACGAAGCGGAAATCGTAAATATAAATAGGGAGATTGACCGCCTCTCTGCTTCCGACGAACTCCGCCAAGCGCGTGAGGCATTATATGAGGCAGAGGCAGGAAAGCCTGTGCTTCCGCATTCGCGTGACGTGGATCCTACGTCTGAGGAATATGAGGCCTATTGCCGTCAGCGACAGTTTGAGAAGGGAGAGTATCGTAGGCAGAAGGCTGTATGGAATGAGAAGGTGGCGGAATGCCGTAATGCCTTGCAAGTTATTCAAGACCAGATTACATCACTAAAACAAGAACGTAAACGTAAGTCTGATGCGCTTCAGCATTGGCTCTTCGAGCATTTCGTCATGCTTAATGCGAAGGGTGAAAAGAAGAACCTTCTCGACATTTTTTCTGAATGGGCAGAACACACAGGTTCCAAGTGTGTCATCCCACCGTCAGGCTCAGGCGAATGCTGTGCCCCGAAACTCCTCCAGTATGCGTATCAGAAAGGCTTGAAGCCGGTGGAGATTGCGGAGATTTGCCCCTCGCCTGCCCTGTGGGCATCCTCTGGCACATACTCGGAGATACTCAATCTCCGACTTCCCCAAGGGGCGAGGAGGAAGTTACCTTCGTTCGCTGAAAACGTGATTGGAAATACTAACTTTACCCTCGCCCCTTGGGGAGAGGATGCCCGTAGGGCAGGTGAGGGGCTGTCTTTCTCTTTCCGCCCAGCCTGCCAAAGTCGCTGCAAACCTATCCTTGACTGGATGTTGCAAGGTCTTGAGGTAGAGGCAAATCCACTTGAAGAGCCAGAAGAACGCACTTCATTAACGATACTTTTTGAAAACGAAAGTATCATAGTGATTGACAAGCCCGAGGGGATGCTGAGCGTACCGGGGAAGTCAAAGCGCAAGAGTGCATTGGATATTCTCCGTGAGATGCGTCCTGACTGTCCCGATCTCATCATGGCTCACCGCCTTGATATGCAGACATCAGGCGTGCTTATTGCCGCCAAGACGATGGATGTGTATAGGGAGGTGCAAAGAATGTGGAACAATAAACAGCTTCAGCCCCTCACCTGCCCTTCGGGCATCCTCTCCCCAAGGGGCGAGGAAAAAGTTACTAATGAAACCTTAAAAGATGCACCACAGCGAAAAAAGGTAATATCTTCCTCGCCCCTTGGGGAGAGGATGCCCGTAGGGCAGGTGAGGGGCTTCAAGACCTACTTCGCCCTCCTCGAAGGCATCCTCCCAATGCCAGTCGGCACTAAGGGCGAGATATCACTTCCGCTATCATCCGACTATCTCAATCGTCCTTGCCAGAAGGTGGATTATGAGAAGGGAAAGGAGGCTCTCACTCTCTATGAGGTTATGGGAGAAGTGGAGGTGGAAGGGCAGAAGCGCACTCTCATGAAACTTAATCCTATTACTGGTCGCACGCATCAGTTACGAGTGCATTGCGCACATCCTGACGGTCTTGGAATGCCAATCCTCGGCGATGACCTATATGGCAAACATGCAAAGAGATTGTATCTGCATGCGCAGGAGGTGGTAATAATAGCCCCCCATCCCCCCATGGGGGAGTCCTTGGAGATTGTAATAAGCGCTCATAAGCCGGAGTGGGTAAGGCTTTCATAATTACCTCCTTTTTAATTAGTTAATATTTAACGTGAGTTCGACGAAAATAAACGCTGCGCTTGGCTACATGACTTGCGAAGCTTGATGAGCCTTGCGAATAATTAATCGATAATTTTCATCCCGAATAATTCGAATATTCGAAAAAATCGGGACAGAGAAAAAATAATTCGTGGAAAA
>CACZCN010000058.1:0-7853 GCA_902779665.1 uncultured Prevotellaceae bacterium
TTCCGTTGAAGGAGCAATTCGCCTCCCAGTGGATCGACACTCCCGATACCACCTATCGCTGCATATTATATTATAATAAGGTGAAGGCAGCCGATGGCAGTCGCACCCTTCATGTGTTCCTGAATCATGATCAAGGAAAAGTCCCTGAGTATTATTCCACTCAGGTATATATGAGTGTCCAAACTTCTACACTCGGCGCCGATTCTGTTAGCTTTAAGATTAATACGTATTCCGGTATCGTCGAGAAGACACTTTCTATTACACCTTATTAATAATATATAGGACAAAAGCCTGTTATTTTAGAAGTGTATTTTTTACATTTCTTCACGCGTAGTGCCTATGTTGTTATATTCTATTAGCAGAAAATGGTATTTTCTTGCTATTTCTAATCACTTTTTGTGTTAAAAAAGCAGGATTGGCAAAAAAGTATCAATTTTCGACAAAATAAAATCGTAATTTTATAAAAAAATGCTTTATCTTTGCAATCGAATCATTGCGTGGGAACGTAACTACAACTATTAATATAACTAAAAAAGGAATTAAACGTATGAACCAAAACAATTCTTCTTGATGATGTTGTGCGGTTCTCCCGAGGACTGCGGACATGCGGAAGCTTTGCCTGCTTCCACGAACCTAACTGTGTTTAATATAAACCAATTAATCTATAGTAAATACTTAAGTATGAATCGAAAATTTAGAAAGACAGCGCTGCTGATGAGTGCCATGGCTCTCTTGGGTCTGGGTTACTCTTCAAATGCCTATGCCGCTGGTGACGTGCAAAACGTTCAGCAGGCAACGAAAAAGATTACAGGTACTGTAGTCGATGCTATGGGTCCGGTTATCGGAGCCAGTATTATGGAGAAAGGTACTACGAACGGTACTGTTACCGATTTCGATGGTAACTTTTCACTTAATGTGAAGCCAGGCGCAACGATTGTTGTGTCGTTTATCGGCTTCAAGACACAGGAGATTGCCGTTGGCAATCAGTCAACATTCAACATTAAGATGGAAGATGACAACGCCGTTCTTGATGAAGTGGTAGTCGTTGGTTATGGTGTCCAGAAGAAGAAACTGGTCACTGGCGCTACTGTTGAAGTCAAGGGTGAAGACATTACAAAACTGAACACGACTCAGGTACTTGGTGCTCTCCAGAGCCAGAGTCCTGGTGTGAGCATTCAGGCCAATTCTGGTCAGCCTGGTGACGGCTTTAAGATTGCCATCCGTGGTGCTGGTACCAATGGTGATACCAAGCCTCTTTATGTTATCGATGGTGTGGCTGGTGGTGACATCAACAACCTGAACCCTGCCGACATCGAGCGTATCGACGTGTTGAAGGATGCCGCATCTTGCGCCATCTACGGATCTGCTGCTGCAAACGGTGTGATCCTCGTAACTACCAAACAAGGTAAAGAGGGCAAGGTGAGCATTAATTACGATGGCAATATCGGTTGGTCAAACATTTATCGTTTGCCTCAGCTGCTGACTGCAGGCCAGTACATGCAGGTGATGGACATGGTTCGCTTTAATGCAGGTGAGGGCAGTCGTGACTGGTCTCAGTATTTCAAAGGTCAAGAGGCCCTGTTGGCTGCTTATAAGGATGGATCAAATGCAGGTACAGACTGGGTAGAGGCCCTTCGCAATAAGAATGCCGTTACTACCTCTCATTCTCTGAACATTGCTGGCGGTTCTGACAAGTCTAAGTTCTCTATTGGTACTGGCTACCAGTATCAAGATGGTGCCTTTGGTGGTGAGTATGCTAAGTCAGACTATCGTCGTTTCACACTCCGTGTCAATTCAGATCACGTTGTTCTGAAGAGTGCTAAGGGTGATTTCGACGTGATTAAGGTCGGTGAGAACATCTACTACAGCCACAAGCAGAATCAGGGTATTCAGATTGGTAACCAATACTCTAACGTACTTTCTACCGCCCTGCGTGCAAACCCGCTGATTCCTATCTATAATGATAAAGGTGGTTATTTTGGCTATGATGACCTGAAGAATATGGGTATGTTTAACTATACCTCTTATGCAAGCAACCCGATTTTAGGTTTGATTAATAGTCAGAGTGCCAACAACAAGAGCATTAGCTATAGCTTAAATGCCGTAGGTTTCGTTGAGGTTCAGCCGATCAAGGGCTTGACCTATCGTGGACAGATCAGCTACAACCAGAGCAGCTGGACTTGGCGTGCATATCTGCCTGTTTATAAGATTAACGATCAGGGTGACATGCGTACCACAGACCAGGCTCATAATCAGGTAGGTACTGGTTGGGGATGGAACACCACCAATACGATTAACTATAAGTTCGACATCCAGGATCACCACTTCGATGTTCTTGCTGGTACTGAGTACAGTGAGAGCCGTCCGGATTTCGGATTTACGCTGAATGCTACTGCTTCTGATGCTATCACAGCCGACCTGAAGCATGCTTATATGAGCTTGATGAAGAATAACACGCAGGCCACTGTCTCAGGTTATCCTTATGGTGACTCTCGCGGTATGTCTTACTTCGGACGTCTGAACTATGACTATGCTGAGAAGTATATGTTCACTGCTATCTTCCGTGCTGATGGTAGCTCAGTGTTCGCTCCTGGCCACCGCTGGGGTTACTTCCCCTCATTCTCTGCAGGTTGGGTTATCTCTAATGAGAAATTCATGGCTAAGACTGCCGACTGGCTCTCATTCCTGAAGCTACGTGCAGGTTGGGGACAGAATGGTAATAAGAACATCGGTGCTTTCCAGTATGAGGCTGCGTTTGCATACGATGCTTATAGTATGTATTCGTTCAATAATGCTAAGGATGTTCCTACTAAGGGTGCATCATTGTCACGTCTGGCCAATGAGGATCTGACTTGGGAAACTTCTGAGCAGCTTGACCTCGGTTTCGATGCACGTTTCCTCGGTGGAAGACTTGGTGTTGTATTCGACTGGTATAAGAAGACTACAAAGGATCTGCTTTTGCAAGTGCCCGTTTCTCCTACAACCGGTTTCAGCTCTCAGTTGAAGAATGCTGGTACCGTACAGAATACTGGTGTTGAGTTTGCTATCAACTGGCGTGACCAGATCGGTAAGGATTTTGAGTATAACGTTAGTTACAACATCGCCTATAATAAGAATAAGGTGACAGAGGTTAACTCTTCGCAGAAATACAACAATGGTGGTAGTGACCTCTTGGCTCAAGGTACTGGTTACATGGCACGCTTTGAGGAAGGTGAGCCAATTGGCTACTTCTGGGGTTATAAGACCGCTGGTCCGATCCAGAATGAGGCCGATCTTGCTGCTTACAAGGCAAGTCTGAAGGATGGCGATGCTGCTAACTCTCTGCAAGGCTCTGATCTGAAGGTCGGTGATCTGAAGTTCGTCGATGTCAATGGCGACGGTATCATCACAGCTGCTGATAAGACCAATCTGGGTGATCCGAACCCCGATGTAACCATGGGTATTACCTTAGGAGCCAATTATAAAGGATTCGATTTGAACGTTACTGGTTATGCAGCTCTCGGACAGCAGGTGGCTCGTTCCTATCGTAAGTTCACCGATGGCGAGTATGAAAACTACACCACAGAAGTCTTCGACTATTGGGTAGGTGAGGGCACCAGCGACAAGTTCCCCTTGCTTGCAACCATGAACCGCGGTGTCAACTGGCAGTCAATCTCTGACCTCTATATTGAGGATGCCGGTTACTTCCGCCTGCAGAACCTGACGCTGGGTTATGACTTCAACAAGATATGGAAACAGTCACCATTCCAGCAGCTCCGTCTTTATGTTGCAGCTCAGAATCTCTTCACCATTACCAAGTATAAAGGCATGGATCCTGAGAATGGTATGGCACTTAACGGTAATGAGCCTTGGGTTACGGGCGTAGATGTAGGTAACTATCCGCAGCCGCGTACATACATGGTAGGTGTAAATATTAAATTCTAAAAACAAGAGTACACAGATATGAAAAAGATATTTTTATTCGCCGCAGCCGTTGCTACACTGGGACTCGCTTCTTGTAGCATCGACAATGTAGAGAATATCGGCGAAATGTCAACCAGTGAGTTCCCTAAGACGGATGGTGACATCGAGTCCGTTCTGGCTGGTGTCTATCAGAACTTGAACGAGACGCATGCCAACCCGCAGTGCTCATTCCTTTATGCAGCTTGTCTGGCCAGCGACGATCAGCTCGGTGGTGGCGGTACCAACGATAAGCTGATGCAGGCGGAAGACTTGCTTTGTAACTACAATGCCGACATGACTAACCAGTTCTATGCCGACCGTTACAAGGGTATTGCTCGTGCAAACACGCTGCTCAATGTGCTTGAGAATGCCTCTATGTCAGAGGATATCAAAAACAAGGGTATTGGCGAGTCTAAGTTCTTGCGTGCTTTCTATTATTATGAGTTGTCGTCTATGTATGGCAATGTACCCCTTATCACCAGCCCGGATCAGGAGAATACTGCTCAGGGTGATGTGAAAGTACTTTGGGGACAGATCCTTCAGGATTTGCGCGATGCTGTACAACTGCTGCCGGCAGTAAAACGTACTGATGGCCGTATCGACAAATATACGGCTGAGGCTATGCTGGGTCGCGCTTGGCTCTATTACACAGGTATGTATTGCAATGGTACAACTACTGCCGACTTGGTTAGTACGACTTATAATCCATTGACTACGGTGGAACTGCCTGACGGGACTTCTCTGACCAAGCAGGATGTTATCACTGCTATCGACGATTGCGTGAACAACTCTGGTTACTCGCTTGTTCCTGATTTCCGCAATCTTTGGGCCTACACCAACAATAAGGTTGTTGAAGACTATCCTTACACCAAAGGTAAAAATCTCGCTTGGGTGGAAAACGACAATGCCGTGAACCCCGAGGCTATGTTCGCTATCAAGTTCAACAAACTGGCTTCTTGGCAGACCACTATCGGTTATGCTAATGGTATCGCTCTGCATTTCGGTGTACGTGGTGGTCAGGACTACGCAAAAACATTCCCATTCGGACAGGGATGGGGCGCTGGTCCTGTGGCTCCTAACCTCGTGAACGACTGGAAGGCTGCTGAGCCTAATGATATCCGTCTGCAGGCTACTATCGCCGATGTGAACAATACGGATGAGATGCCCGCATATACACATGGTGGTTGGGCTGACTTCGTACAGGAGACCGATTATTATGGTAAGAAGTGGTCACCCATCTGTGCCAAGAACGATGGTTCGTTTGCTCCGAAGGAAGGTGATGTACCTGCTTACTTGGCTTGCTTCGAGACGTTGATGTATCCAGGAAACTGGGATACCTCTGGTGAGAACAACTTCCAGTTGTCTAATATCCACGATTTGGTTCTTATCCGCTTCGCAGACGTGCTTCTCATGCAGTCTGAGCTGAAGGAAGATGCCTCTGGTATTAATAAAGTGCGCGCAAGAGCCGGTCTGCCCGCTATTAACGGTTATTCTCTGCAGGCTCTGCAGAATGAACGCCGCTGGGAGTTTGCTTGTGAAGGCATTCGCTGGAACGATATCCGTCGTTGGCATATTGCCGCCACTCAGTTAGCTAAGCAGGAAAACCAGCCAGTTTATTATTGTGGAAATCCAGGTACTAACACCGCTCATAACGGTGGCTATGTAGCTCGCTACAATGCAACAGCAGGTTTCCAGAAGATGCCTGAGACGCAGATTGCTCTTGGTACGGTTAAGCAGAACGACGGTTGGACAGATGCATCGTCAGAGTACGGTGGCTGGTAAACCAACAAAGTTGAACTAATTAAAAACAGAACAAAAGATGAAAAAACAGATATTATTCATGGTTGCAGCCCTCGGCTTGCTGACTGCCTGCGACCCGTCGAAAGATAGCATTGGCATGCCAGGTGATTCTGGCTTGACAAGCGATCAGCTCACCAGCGGTTTCACCGTAAAGCAGTATGGTGATGAGACTTATACGACCGAGGCTGCTGATGGTAATTACTTTACGTTCACTACCTCTCCATCACGCGTGGTAACGGTATATCAGCTTGATGATCAAGGCAATCGTAATGTTTTGGTTTCAGGTGTGGCTAATGGCAAATTTAAGATTGTCCCGAAGCGAGGAAATCCTTCTGAGCAGACTTATTACATTGAGACTAGAGACTTCAATGGCAATACAATTTCTGGTAGTAAGACCGCCACTGTATTTGTACCCTCAGAATTGGAACCTGTTGTACGTCTGTTAGCCAGTGATGCCTATGGATCAAAGACTTGGACATGGGGCGAAAATATTCCTTGGGATAATAATGGTACTATCGTGCTTGGATCTTGGGGCAACTTTGGATACACTCCCGGTAGTGGTGATACATTCCCCAACGGTATCTGGTGGTCTTGCCCTGCTGCAGAACTGACAGGCCAACTTAATCACTCCGATACTGGTGTGGCAACAGGCGAAGAAGATCCTAAGGCAACAATGGTGTTCTATGACGATGGAAACATCGCATGTTTCGATGCTGGTGGTAACCAGATCCGTAAAGGAAAGTATTCTGTTGAAGGCTGGGATGGCACTACTCGCAAAGAGGTTAATGGTACACCTTGGAGCTTAGGTACCCTGAAAACAACAGCAGGATCAATTCTCTTCCCATTCAAGATTAATGGTGGTGGTACTAAACCTGAATCATTTGAAATTCTGAAATTAACATCTGATCAGTTAATTCTTTCTTATGCTGATGCAGGTACTGGAAGTTGGAGCGAAGCAACGTTCTGGAGTTTCGTAAGTTCATCTGATGGCGAAGCCATGTTGACAGATTTCGGTACAAAGGAATGGACATGGGGCGAAAATATTCCTTGGGATAATAATGGTACTATCGTGCTTGGCTCATGGGGTAACTTCGGCTACACTCCTGGCAGTGGTGATACTTTCCCCAATGGTATTTGGTGGTCTTGCCCTGCAGCAGAACTGACAGGTCAGCTTAATCACTCTGACACAGGTGTTGCAACAGGCGAAGAGGATCCAAATGCATATATGGCATTTGACTGGGCTACTGGTAGCGTCAAGTCATACACTGCAGAAGGCAAGGAAATTCGCTCTGGTAAGTTTGAACTTAAGTATGACCAGAACCGTCAGGAGGTGAATGGTACTCCTTGGAACCTCGGCACACTTGAGACAGATCCAGGTTCTATTCTCTTCCCATTCAAGATAAACGGCGGAGGTACTAAACCTGCATCCTTCCAGATTATCAAACTCACAAATGACCAGCTGATTCTTACCTATGCAGATGAAGGTACAGGTTCTTGGAGTGAGGCTACTTTCTGGAGTTTCAAGAAGAAGTAATTTTTTTACGAGTATCTATAAATATTTCGCCCTGCAGCATAACCGCTGCGGGGCGATTTTTTTTCAGTGAGTTAACTCGATGGGGCGAATGAGTTAACTCACACGACGTTTTGAGTTAACTCATTAGGGAATATACCCTTAGGCCCAAGTACATTAGTTTATTAGGCTTAAAGAGTAAACATATTTCAAAAACAACCGGTTTCCATGTCAATTTAAAGAACGGATGCCGATAATTGCTTTAAAAGAAAGTTTCAATTGTTGTGCAAAGTGTCACTATTTAACTTAACTAACAGATAGTAAGCGTGTTAGACATGGTGATACTTTTTCTTGAAGTGTCACTGCTATTTTGCGATAGCAAAACAACTTGTTTTGCTGTGTAAAGTGGCACTTCTTCAGTGTTTAAAGGTACTTTCCTTCATACCAAAACAACTTGTTTTACTTTTTTGGCAAATATCTCTTTATGCCAAAGCCTGCAACTTTTATTGCGCTCCCTATACCCATAAATCCGAGAAAATGGTATATAGTTTATCTGAATATGTTGACAAATTTCAAAACAGTGATACTTAGTGTAACTTTG
>CACZCN010000059.1:0-7074 GCA_902779665.1 uncultured Prevotellaceae bacterium
CTTCCCATTCCGAACAGAGAAGTTAAGCCTGCTTGCGCCGATGGTACTGCAATGCAATGCGGGAGAGTAGGTAGCCGCCTCCTTTCAAATACAGAGAGCCTCGTGAACGAAGAGTTTGCGAGGCTTTTTTTGTAGCCTAACCAGTCCTTCCCAAAGGGAAGGTTCCACCCCCCTTACCCCCTCCAGGGGGAGTAGATACATTTGAAGGTGAAAGAGATCCCTTTATTCGCAAAAGCTCATCATTTGCAAGTATCCAACCCTTTCTATGTAATGGGGAAAGGGGAGTAGATAGACTAGAATTTCTAGGTTTTCTGAAATTTCTAGAAAATCTAGATTGACTGGTTCTTCTTATGAATTATATTGATGTTATGTATCAAAAACGATATTTGTGTACGGACACAAATAATAAAGTTTAAAAACGTGAATAATTATAAAATGTAAGGTTTTTGCCTTTGATTAATGTCAAAGAACAACACTTTATATTATAATAAGTCTTAAAATATTTCAAAATGTCAGTTTTTTGTCGTATCTTTGCATACGATAAAGGTATTAAAGATTGTGTGTAGGATTATTTTTATTGCCACATTATAAATTGGAACCTGATAGAATGTGACGCTACACTATTGTTGCATCTGTCTAGAGTGCAGTGAGCCTGCCTCCATGAATTTGTTGCTTGACAAATCATGAAGAGAGTGTAGGCAACGCAATAGCTACAAAACTCCCCATTGACGAGAAGACGCTTACTGCAAGAACTCAAGTTCCAGAAAAACTTTAGTTATGTTAGGTAAAAAGATTGCAAAGATTTTAGTATTTACTGTATTAATGGTTTTCGTTGCCGTCAAGGCAAGTGCGAAAGAGAGTGGTGAAGAAATGTTCGACTGGGAGCCTCTTATGGAAGCTATAACCCAGGTTGAGAGTGAAGGGAATCCAAAGGCACGTAATGGAAATTGCTGTGGTGCGATGCAGATAAAGCCGATTCTCGTTGAGGATTGCAATTTGATTCTCCGTAGTAGGGGATCAAAGAAAAAGTACACATTGAAGGACCGTTTCAATGTAAAGAAAAGCAAGGAGATGTTTGTACTGATTATGAGTAAGTACAATCCGACCAATGATATTGAACGCGCTATCCGAATATGGAACGGTGGTGTTAACTATACGGTCAAGAGTACGCAGAAATATTATAATAAGGTTATGGCTGCGTATAAGTCTTAAGAAATTGAAAAATTTTAATAATCAGATATTTCTCCAGAAAGATATTTACTCTTTCTGGAGATTTTTTTTATACTTTTCTTTGATAAGTCAAATAATAGTGTTATATTTGCACTGGTAAATAGTGGAAAAGATAGAATTAATAACTATAAGCTAAACGAAATGAAACAAAAGAAATTTATTCTCCAGGAAAATGAACTTCCTACACAGTGGTATAATATTCAGGCTGATATGCCTAACAAGCCACTTCCACCACTCAATCCTGCAACGCATGAGCCTGTAGGCGTTGATGATCTTGCCCATATCTTCCCACGCGAGTGCTGCGTTCAGGAACTTGATACTGAGCACGCATGGATCGATATCCCGGAGGAGGTTCAGGAGAAGTACAGATACTATCGTTCAACTCCTCTTGTTCGTGCCTATGCACTTGAGGAGGCACTTGATACTCCTGCACATATCTATTTCAAGAATGAGAGTGTGAACCCACTTGGTTCGCATAAAGTCAACTCTGCTATTCCACAATGCTATTATGCAAAGCAGGAGGGAACAACCAATGTAACTACTGAGACTGGTGCAGGTCAGTGGGGTGCTGCTCTTTCATACGCTGCAAAAATCTATGGTCTCGAGGCTGCTGTATATCAGGTAAAGATAACTATGCAGCAGAAACCTTACCGCAGCAGTATCATGCGTACTTTTGGTGCTGCCGTTACAGGTTCTCCTTCAATGTCAACACGTGCTGGTAAGAATATCCTGACAGCTGATCCTACACATCCAGGATCACTCGGTACTGCTATTTCTGAGGCAGTAGAGCTTGCAACAACCACTCCTAACTGTAAATACACTCTTGGTTCCGTTCTTAATCATGTTGCTCTCCATCAGTCAATAATCGGTCTTGAGGCAGAGAAGCAGATGGAGATGGCAGGTGAATATCCAGATACAGTTATCGCTTGTTTCGGTGGTGGTAGTAACTTCGGTGGAATAGCCTTCCCATTCATGCGTCATAATATTTTGGATGGAAAGACAACAGAGTTTATTGCTGCAGAGCCAGAGAGCTGTCCAAAGCTCACACGTGGTAAGTTCGAGTACGACTTCGGAGACGAGGCTGGATACACACCACTTCTCCCAATGTACACGCTCGGTCATAACTTCAAACCAGCTAATATCCACGCAGGAGGTCTCCGTTATCATGGTGCTGGTGTTATTGTCAGTCAGCTTCTCAAGGATAATATGATGCATGGTGTGGATATTCCACAGCTTGAGACTTTCGAGGCAGGTACTCTCTTTGCTCGTACTGAGGGTATTATTCCTGCACCAGAAAGCTGTCATGCTATAGCTGCAACAATTCGTGAGGCTCTCAAATGTAAGGAGACAGGTGAGAAGAAGGTGATTCTCTTCAATCTCTCTGGTCATGGTCTTATCGATATGCCATCTTATGATCTCTATATAAATGGTGATCTTCGCAACTATGCTATCTCTGACAAGGAGATTCGCGATAATCTCAAGGAAATAGAGAAGTTGCAGAAGTAATTTCTTTTAGATTGAAGAATTAAAAGTAAAGAGTGGAGAATTCAGGCTTGTTTATTTGTAAAAAGACAAGCTTGAATTCTTCACTCTTATTTTCTCCGAAAATATAGAGGGAAACGGTTATAGTTCAGAAAGGTTTGCTTACGCGAGTTGGGGAGGAGTCTACTTGCGCGAAGGACTTAGGAAAGTAAATTGCAAGAAAATTAAAAACAGTAAATTAGAACCAGAAAACAAAAGACATAATTAATGTGATATTAATGTGGCTTTCGTGGAAATTAATGTTTACTCACAGAGTGAGAACGTATAATTTCGCGTTAATATCGCATTAATTTTCATCCGACAAATCAGAAAAACAGTTTCTTGTGTTGTTAAACTTTTACTTTAACGTTATTCTTTTAACCCTATCTGTTTGAGTACCCAAAGCTCGTTCTCAAGTTTTACTTCATCTGTATTTTCTGCTTTCTCCTGACCGCCAAGAACGTCATAGTAAAGATGCAGGGCAACTGCAGGCTTATACGTAAGGTCATGGAAACGGCCGGTGAGGAAAGCCTTACGCTCTTCCATGTATTCTTTCCAGTCTTTATTATCCATAGAGGCAATAAGCTCGTCGAATGTCATATTCGATGTGCTGTACATATTCCATCTCTTCTGTCTCATTGCTTCGGCAGGATTCATGAAGAACGGCTCTGTTTCCTTTTCAATATCAAGAGGCTTAGAGGTATCAACCATTCTCCATTTATGGTCTCTTTTCAGAACGGAACGGTCAATGGCCTCATATCTTATCAAGTCATGGTATGGGAATCGGAATGAGTTCACATTTGCATCCACGAACTCTTTCAGAAGTCCTTTACGCTCCATTTTCAGATACCCCTTGTATTCTGAGTTGTTTATGTATGCCTGAAAGAAACTCTCCACAGGTTCGGAAAGTCTTCTGAGCACGCCAAGCTGATCATCCAGTTTCTCAAAGTCCCTGTCTGTGGCATCATCTGGATAGCCGTTCATCAGGTCGAACAAGAGCATATAAGCATACTCGTCATTATTGGCGAGATAGCAGAAACGGCCATTCAGGAAATCCATACGGATTTTCTGGTATATATCAAAATCCACATATTCTATGAAACTCTCTATCCTTGTCGGGCAATAGAGATGCTTATGTGGCATCTTCAGATAATACGGATGCAATTGTTTCCTGCCGATATGTCTCCATTCGTGGTCAGGCTCTAAGAATCTGAATGTTCGCATATTTTTTTCTTTTAGGGTGGGGTAGTCCCCAAGGATTTTCTGTATTATTCCAGTTCAACAACGGTAATTCCCGCTCCACCAAACTGAACGTGTTCATCCCGTGCCGAGAGTACGTTAGGTACTGTATTTAGATACTGCCTTATTAGCTGACGAAGAATGCCATTGCCCTTGCCGTGAAGAATACGAACCTGAGTAACGCCAACGAGAATGGCATCATCAATAAAGTATTGAACGGCATTCATAGCCTCGTCGCCTCGCATTCCCCTTACGTCTATCTCCTGACGGAAAGAAGAGCGTCTGTTGTCAATCGTCTCTCGTGTAGTCTTCTCAAGAGATACGTTAAGGAGATTGGCGTGCTTGTTGGCTGATGAAGTGTCTGGAGAAGCAACAGGGGCATCTGCATGCTCAAGGCGTTCTGTCCTCATCTTCGTTCTCATATCTCCAAAGATAACAACCGCCATCTTACCATTGCCGTCTATAGAGTCAATAGTTCCTACAGATTTCGTTCCCTTGATACGTACAGTATCGCCGGCAGCAAATACCTTTGTCGAAGTCTTGCTTTCTACCTTTGGCTCAGCAACGGTCTTATTGTCCGTTTTGACTTGAGGGTTAGCGGCTGCATCCTTCTTTTTCTGAGCCTTTCTCTCGCGTCTTGCCTGAATCTGGGCAATCTTTCTTGCGATAGCCTCGTCATTGGCGGTAGAGTCGAATTTGCTAACCTCATCCTCAAACGCCTTTATCTCCTCACGCAGCTTACGTGTAGCTTCCTTTTCTGCCTGAGCCTCACGAATCTCGCGTATCGTGTTCTCTATGCGCTTGTTAGCCTCACGGATTATCTCCTGTGCCTGTTCCTTGGCATGACGGAGAATAGCCTTACGCTCTTGCTCTACCTCTGTCAGACCTGTCTCATACTTGGCAATAGTCTTCTCAATATCCTTCTCTCGCTGATGAACAGCCTGACGCTTTGACTCCCAATAGCGCTTGTCGCGGACAATATCCTGAAGATATTTGTCGCTTTGGATATAGTCTTGTCCTACAATATCAGAAGCAGCCTTGATTACATCCTCGGGAAGTCCGATTTTTCTTGCAATCTCAATCGCAAAAGAAGAACCAGGTCTTCCTATCTGTAACTGGAACAAAGCCTTCATCTCATGTCTGTCATACAGCATGGCACCATTGGCTATGCCTTCGTGGGAATCGGCAAAATGCTTGAGGTTCTGATAGTGGGTGGTAATGACTCCGAAGGCTCCGTGCTCGCAGAATTTCTGAAGTACAGCCTCGGCTATCGCTCCACCAATCCCCGGCTCAGTTCCCGTACCGAACTCATCAATGAGAATCAACGTGCGATGACCTGCCTGACGTATCATATTCTTCATATTGGTGAGGTGAGAAGAATACGTAGAAAGGTCATTCTCAATACTTTGCTCGTCGCCGATGTCAATCATTATATCGGAGAATATTCCAAGTGTACTTCTCTCGCTGACAGGAATTGACAATCCGCATTGAAGCATGTATTGTATAAGTCCTGTGGTCTTGAGACATACGGATTTACCACCGGCATTAGGACCGGAAATGATAAGTATTCGCTTCTCGCTTGTAAGCTTTATCTCCAATGGAACAACCTTCTTGTTCTGTTTCTGAAGTGAAAGCTGCAAGAGCGGATGACGAGCCTCTATCATATCCACCATCGGCTTCGTCTTTACCTGTGGCTCGATAGCCGTAAAATATTCCGCAAGACTTACCTTCGCATTCACTAAATCCATCTTTGCAAGGAAGGTGTATGAATCAAGCATCTCCTTCCACCAAGGACGAATCTCTGCGGCTATCTCCTTCAGGATACGGATAACCTCACGACGCTCGTCGTTCTCAAGTTCACGAACCTTATTGTTTGCCTCCACTACTTCAGCCGGTTCTATATAAACTGTTCTGCCTGAGGCACTTTCGTCATGCACTATACCGCGGATCTTCTTCTTCAATCCCGGGGCTACAGGAATTACGAGACGACCGTCACGCAAAGCCGGAGCAGCATCCTTTTCCACAAGTCCTTCCGACTGGGCAGAACGCAATATCCCGCCAAGAATACGTGAGATGCTGCTTTCCGTCTGTGCCAGTTCCCTGCGAATTCTTTGAAGGGTAGGGGAGGCGCTATCCTTTACCTTACCGAATTTATCCAAGGTCCTGTCAATCAGCCTCACTATCTCAGGGAAAGTGGCTATGCCGTCTGCCATACGATAGAGAGCCGGGTATGTCTTGCCATATCCCAAAGCCTCCTTTGGCGTGAGAGGCTCTTCTGATTCTGTATCTTCCTCTATGTTGTCGTTACGGACAATCTTTATCAGGGCATCGATAGTGTCGAGAGACTTCTTTAGGTTGAACAGCTCTTCCTCTTCCATGTGAGTGCCTTCAAGTCGCATACGGGCAATACTGTCACGCATGTCATAGAAATGCTGCAACGGAAGATCTTCGCGTTCCTCTTTCATCTTTCTGAGGTCGCGAATCTGACTCAGCCATTCAGTAATCTCGCTGGCATTGTCAGAAAAATGCATATCACTAACCTGTTCTCTTCCGAGTGACGACTGGCACCTCTCGTTAAGCAGAGACCTTATCTCTGTAAAGCCTATCTTCTGTTCGAAATTCTGTGGGTATATCAAATTAATTATGAGTTACTAATTACTATTTATTAGGAATACCTATCTATATATAATGTGCAAAGATACTCAAAAAGAAATGAATATCCAACGTGAAGTAAAAAAAACTAATGATTTCAATGAAAATATTTTGTTTCATGCCCCAAATAGACTAACTTTGCAAGCGAAACACTTGCATTTACATCTCCTTGTGAATAGAAAAAGACTATATCTGTCGGTTGTGTGTCTCACCTCCGTACTTTGACATCAAAAGTTTCAATCCCGAAGATTATATTGCTCCAAGAAAGTAAATAACGTGAGTTCGACGAATTTGCCCACTTGTATATTGTTGAATATCACGTAGTTGAAAGAACTCTGAAGGAGCGACACCTAAAAGGGCAGTCCGTTAGGGCTGTTATATTTGCCGATATAGGGGGAATGAGGTCTGTAGGACCGACACCTATTGTATTTA
>CACZCN010000060.1:0-17686 GCA_902779665.1 uncultured Prevotellaceae bacterium
CCCGAATAATTCGAATATTCGAAAAAATCGGGACAGAGAAAAAATAATTCGTGGAAAATTTGTGAGTATTAATGGTAATTTTTCGCTGAAGCTCAACAATCTGAAGCAAGTCGTGTAGCTCCACGCAGTGGTTAAGGCAGCTTGCTGCCATTCGTAGAATTATTCGCTATGGCTCATCAAGCAGAAGCAAGTCGTCAAACTGACGTTATCTTAGGAATTTGAGAAAATCTTTGGGTATATCTGTTCATTTTCTTGCTATTTGCTTAATGATGACATGCCTTGATTTTTCAAGTAGCGTTTATCATAGACGAAAACGGTAATCTCACCATTCATGAGATTACCGTTTTTGATAGCAATGCCGAGTGATGTTTACATCGCAGGCTTGATATTCAGATTGACGCCAAGCGACTGCTCACTATCTATAATCGTCCAACTGCCAGTAGGATAGATATGCTCTACGCGCTTCTGATAGCCACGGTCTATTAGTTCGTTAACCACGGCATCACGACGATCACCAACGGCAAAGCCGAGATGATGCACACCATAGCCATGCTCCTTTATAAACTCGTTATATGTGCTCGGATTATCGTCTAATATCTGGTGCAACTCGATGATGAATCCCTGCGGAGCCATGATAGACGCAAGTTTCAAACCATATTTATAATTCTTTCCATAGTACATCAGGTTCGGGTCGGTTGTATCAACCGTTTGATGCACCCTTATCTCCGGTATAGGAACATTAAGAATCTGTGCCCATTCGCGGGCAGCAACTTCTATGTCCTCAACGATGATGGCTATCTGAATGAATTTCTTCAGTTCCAATGGATTAGCCATCACGCCGCGGTCAGGTTTCAGTTCCAGTTTATGGTTCTGAGCAGCCCAAAGGTCAGGGTTAGTAATTTGCAGCGAGTCCTTTACTGTCTCTGCTGTCTCCTTTGTCTGTGGAGTGTTTGAAGTGCATGAAGCCATCATTAGGATAGCCGTCACGCCTGAAAGTAAAATGTTCTTTTTCATTGTAGGTTTATGCTTTAGCTTGAGGTGAATCAGGGTCAATCATCATCAGTTCCACTTTGTTTCCGTCAGGGTCATGAATCCATGCCTGCCAGTTCTTGTCTGACGAAGTCTTAGGCTCTTGGTCAATTTCTACACCGATGGCACGCAAACGTTCTACATCGGCTAAAAGATCGTCAGTTTCGAGACACAGATGCTGGAAACCGCGCGAGTTCCAACCGGTATTAGGGTTATCGCCTTCACCATTAGGAATCAGCTCCAGATATACTCCGTCAGCCATTCTCACATAATGCAGCCAAGGCTTGCCATTCTCGTTATTCTGTATTCCTACGAGCTTCATTCCCAGTTTGTTACAATAGAAATCGAGTGAAGCCTCAATATCCTTGCATACAAAGCAGGCATGACCTATTCCCACATATCCCTCGCGTCCAAATTCATAAGGAGCCTCGTTACTCTGCATCTGTACTGATTCGGGTGTGTATTCCTGTAGTTCTATGCCGTTGCCGTCAGGGTCGTAGAGCCACAGGTTCAGGCATCCGCTCTTCTCATGTTCAGGTTCAGGCGAGTCGATGTAACCTTTTTCGTAAATCTCCTGCAATGTCTTACGGATGTTGCCAACCGTAACGCAGAGGTGGTTATAGCCTGTTTTCTTGAAGTCGAAAGCATAGTCGCGGTCATTCTTTCCGTCGTAGAAAAGCTCAAGGAAATGTCCCTTGCAAATCTTCAGATACACAATCCACGGGTCGCCATTGTCCTTATGCAACTCGAACACTTTCTTCCATCCGAAAACGTTGTCAAAATATGCTACTGTCTTGTCCATATCCAACGGATTCAAGGCAATATGAGCAATGTCTTTGATCATAGAGGATTTTTTTAGGTTGATAATAATTGATATTCATTTAAACGATTGTCTTATAATCTAATGCAAATATTATTCGCATGACAAAAATAGTCAACGTCGGCTGTAAGCCGGTGGACGTCTCTGATTTTTGAATGCAAAGATACGAAAATATATTCAATAACCAATCATCTTTGCAATTTTTTTACCCGATTATTGCTGTCTGGTAAATAATTTTTGATTATACAGATTCAGCTCTGGTACTCGCATGAAGTATCCCATCCAACAGAGCATATCCAGACGGGGGGCTATGTCTGTAATGAGATACGCTAACACTAAAATCCTTATTGTTACCTGTTACTTGTTACCGCAAGAGGTAGAAATGCCTCTGTTGTAGTTTCGCAGTAAAACCGTTTCTTCTCCTTTCCGGAACTATAGGATCATAGGAGGTACATGTGACTTGGTAATTACACATGATTTGTTCTGTATCGTGAAAAGAAAAGATTTGTGTGTTTGTGGCTCTGCGTTTTAGTCTTTTTAATCTCATAATTCCTTAATTTCTTGTTAATTAAGGCGGTTCGTCGGGAATAATAGTATATAAATATGGGAAAATATGTTAAAATTGTGATTTTTGTACGATTAATTTGCAAATATGGGATTTTTATTGTAATTTTGCACACGGTATATTAAAAATTACACATTATTTTATTAATTTTTCACCTAGCACAAAACAATTGCAAATTAATGAAAAGAAAATTCTTATTCCTGGGCATATTGTTTCAATCACTATGCTCTCATGCAACTAATGTGCCCAATGATGCGATCTACGTCTGGACTTCCCCCACGACGTATGACTGCTATCTGATCTGCGGCACTCCGACGATTACCTACGAGGGTAATGAACTCGTCATTACGGTTGACGGCACAGAGGCTAAGCGTATCAATCTCTCAAGTGTGGATAACGTAGAAGTGACCTACGGAATAAAAAATCCACTCGTAACCCTAAATGAGTTCGGCATGGCCACCTTCTCATTCAATGCTGATTTGCAACTTACAAGTGGTATTGTTAAGGCCTATACTGCCAAGGTGGATGGAGTCCTTCTTAACTGTACGGAGATTGCCGACGGTATAATCCCTGCGGGCAATGGCGTCTTCCTTTATGGACAACCATCCGCATCTGTCCAGTTTGTTGCATATGAGAATGGTCCTGCTCCAGCATTGAGCAACAACGACCTGATTGCAACCACTATGGCAGACGGCTCTCTTGCCAAAGTCCCTACAACTGGCAGAAACTATAAGTTGAACGGCATTCTTTTCCAACAATTCACGGATAGAATAATAAATCCTTATGAGGCATTTGTAAATGTCTCCAATGCTTCAGCTAATGCTGCTAAGTACAATATCATCTTCGATGAAGAGGGTACAACCACAGGCATCGTAGAGTTTGAAAAGTCATCAACAACAACCTATTATGACTTGCAAGGCAGAAAGGTTGAGCACCCAACAACAGGTGTTTATATTATAAATGGTAAAAAGACAGTAATCAAGTAACAAACAATTATGAAAAAGATATTTTTTACACTAATAGCATTCATTGTAGCAATTGTTGCAAGTGCACAAGAAAAAATAATAAAGGTTTACGAATATGATGATAGAGGTGAACTTATCACTACCCCTGTATATCAGTCAACTAGGAAAGTAAAGGTTGTATTTGAGGAAAAGGCACTTAGTGTAAGTGGCAATGTCGATGGATATGACTACGTTGACCTCGGTTTGCCAAGCAAAACCCTCTGGGCTACATATAACGTAGGCGCAAGCAGGCCTGAGGAATACGGTGACTACTTTGCTTGGGGCGAGACAGAGCCAAAGGACCAATACGAGGAATACAAATGGGGAACATACAAGTGGTGTGAAGGCTCAGAGAGTGACATGACCAAGTACTGCTATGGGGACATATTTGGCACGGTTGATAACAAGAAGGTACTTGATTCAGAGGATGATGCCGCTACTGCCAACTGGAGCAAAAAATGGTGCATGCCGACCAATTATCAGTTCACGGAACTTATAAACCCCAACTACACCGAGCTTGAGTGGACGTTTGTTAACGATGTTGTTGGCTTAAAGATAACCAGCAAGATAAATGGTAATACTATCTTTTTCCCTGCTGCCGGCTATCGTCACTATCGTGCGCTCGACGATGCGGGAGCTGAGGGCTTATACTGGACTCGCGAGATTAGTCCGTACTTTGCGTATGATGCAATTCAAATCGACTTCGTGAAGAACAGCCCCGTGCACCCATCCACCTTCGGCCGTAAACGCTACAATGGGCAGTCTGTACGTCCTGTACTTGTTAAGTAAGGATAATAAGATTATTAAATAAAACGCTAAGACGCGAAGGCTTAGAGATAAACTCTGTGTCTTCGCGTCTTTGCGTTTATTTTTACCAAACACTAACACCCATCACCCAACACCCATAAAGGGTTTGTCACATACCTACCCCCCAATTGAGCATACTCAGTTGGGGGTAGTTGCTTGTTCGTAATTTATACATGCACTAATTTCCTTATTGTTACCTGTTACTTGTTACCGCAGGGTTAGACAACCTTTCAAGTATGATGTCAACGAATGCAGTATAATGACAACTACAAACTGTAAACCAAATCAGGACATCCCCGGAAAACGTGTCGGTAACAGGTAACGGGTAACAATAAGAAAAATAGTGTAAGCTGCTGCCTATATTTTTAATTTCTATATATAATAAGGTATATAAACTCCTTAGAATAATTCCGTAAAATTTTTGGCCATACACTCAATTCCTTATTGTTACCTGTTACTTGTTACTGGCTAGCTTGCTGTGGTAGTCTAAGGTAAAGAGAATGAGGCTGTTAGCACGAATTGAAGAGTGGGGTGTAGGCGGCTGACAGTCTCAATAACATAACAACAAGCATTAATTCTGGGCAGATTCGCCTTGTTTTTTTCCTGATTTTGTTTACAGCTTTTTAGTTATTATCATACTGTATTCATTGACATCATACTTGAAACGTTGTCGTTTTCCCGGAAAGGTTTACACAATCCTGATTTCGTTGACATCATACTGAATTCGTTTACTCCGCATAGAAAACGATGTAAAGACGCGAAAAATGCTCTGGAACCCCTCCAATGCAGTTCCGTTGTACCTCCGTTATAAATCCGTTGTAAGTCCGTTGATACTCCATCGATGGGAGCGAACCTGGAGCGAAGGCATAGCGAAGGCACAACGAAGGCACAACAGCGTTTCTACCCCAGCGGTAACAAGTAACAGGTAACAATAAGGAAATTAGTGCATGTATAGCTTACGAACAAGCAACTACCCCCAACTGAGTATGCTCAATTGGGGGTAGGTATGTGATAAACCCTTATTTCGACAGAAAATCAGAGTTGAGAAATGCAAGAAACTAACAAAGTAAATCCTTGTGGAAACGAAATTAGTTCTTGATTACACGGATCATGTCGAAGAAGTGTGAGCCGTCAACCTCTGCACCTTTGGTGACCTCGCCTGTGAGGGCATCGTAGATGTAGATCTGTGAGTTTGTCTCGTCCTTGGCGTTGATGCCGAAATAAACCTTTCCGTTGACTACTACTGAGCGCTGGGAGAAACGGCCACCGCTATATGGAAGCTGCTTGCCATTGTAGGTGAGGCGAGTGCTGGTGCAGTTCTTCAGGTCGATTACTGAATAGTAATGAGAGTAACTGTCGATTGCAGTTCCCTCAGAGTCGGTGCGGCTGTAAACGAATGCCTTTCCGTTGCCGATATACTGCACGGTGAGTAGCTTGCCGTCGGTGTTGGTGAAACCGTTATATGTTGGGTCGAAGTTCAGTTCGCCTGGCTTGATGCGATAGAGGCGACCCTGCTCAACTTCGCCAACAGTCTGGAAGGCTGCAAAGTAGAGGTTGCCAGCCTTGTCGAACATGGTGAAGTTCTGCATCAGCTCACCATAGGCGCTACCAGCCTCCTCTGCTTTCTCGAAGCTGAGGTTGTTAGCCTCTACGCTCATGTCGGCTGCGTTGATGGCAACAAGGTGGAACTTCTCTGCACTTGTTGATTTCTTGCCCACTACGGTCTTGCTGTGGTAGGTATAGAAGAGTTTGTTATCGGCAGCGCGATAGGCAAGGAGACCTGACGTTGTGATGGTGCTGAAGCCCTCGTCGATAGGCACTTCGAAAGAACCCTCGCTGAGGATAGTCATATCGTCGGTGTTCAGCTTTGTCCAGATAACCTTCTTGTTCTCGCCGTCAGACGACATAAGGAGAAGGGTGTTGTCGTTGAGCCATGCGTGAGCGTAGTTTCTTGGCTTGAAGGTGTTTTCCTTGAAAGGCTGCTCCTGAACGACTTTCACGGCGTTGTCCTTGATCTGATACTTGGTGAAGCGGTCGGCACTTGACGGTATCTGATAGTAGTAGCCATCCTTTGAGATTGACTCCATGGTGTATTCGCCAAGCTCTGTGCCTATGCCTGTGATGGTGATAACGCCCTTGCCTGCATCAAGACCGTCGATGCTGCGCACGAGGGTTGTGTTCTTTGAACTCATGCCGCCATGCTTGCCCACGGTGAGGTAGAGGTCGTAGTGGTACTTGGACTCGTCGATAGGGTTGACGATTTCCTGTGCCTCCTTGAATACCACGCGGTCAACCTCGTCCTGAGTGTATTCCTTTACCAATGTCTCGCCCTTGAAGAGCTGTACTGTCTGTGCGCTGATGCTTGCACTTGCTATGAGTGCTGCTATTGAAAATAATATCTTTTTCATTGTTTTGTCTGATTGAAGATGATACTTACTTGATTAACTTTCCGCTTACATCGTACTGATGACCGTCGCGAACGATAATGAGCTTTCCGCCGGAGATATACTTACCCACGCGGCGCACGTTATCGGTTGTTGGATTCTGAGGCGTTGCAACCTCGATTTCCTCTATGGCAGTAGTTTCCTTGTACACGCCATAGGTGATTTCCAACTTCGCTCCGCCTTCGAGTGGAAGCGTCAGTTCCGGGGTTGACTTACCCTGAAGCGTAAGCACCGCCGCACCCTCACTGTATGTCACCTGTGGCATACTTTCAAGCTGGTAGCAGGTAGATGAGCCGTCAACCCACACCAGTATGGCGTTGGCTGCCGTTTCGTCTGCTTTTGCCATGACCACGCAAAGCATAGCCATGACCGAGAGTAATAGTTTCTTCATAAGCCTTTTTGTAGTTAAAATGTTATTTTTGTAAGAGGATTCTGAATTTTGCATACACATTCCTTCCGGGCTTCTGGAGCTTGTAGTTGTCGTATGCCAGATGGTCGAACAGGTTGTTGCATCCGAGCGTGATGTTATAGCGGCCGTTGTGGAAGGAATAGGTTGCCGTTGCATCGAAGATGTTCTGTCGGGGTATTCGCGCCTTTGTCTCGGCATATCCGTATGCCTCCCATGTGAGGTAGTACCAATGCACCCACTGGTATGCCGCGGATAGCGTTAAACGGTCGGTTACTGACAGGATATTCCGAAACTCGTAGTCGAGGTTGAGGTTGGCATAGAGCCACGGACGGTTAGGCACTCGGTTGTCGTAGGTGGCAGAGGGCTTGCCGTCTGATTTCAGTTGCATACGGTCGCGGGCATCCTGCCAGCTGATGTTTCCGGTGACGTGCATTCGCTTGCGCCAGATGTATCGCAGTTCGGTTTCAAAGCCCTTTACGTTGATGGCATCGAGATTGCCGTATTGTATCATGCCCTCTTTCTCTGAGATGGTAGGCTGTATGTAGTTGTCCACATCGCGGATGAAACCGTTCACGTCGTATTCAAGTGAATGGCTGTTGCCGAGGCTGATAGTTCCGTAGATTCCCGCATTCCAGTTGTTGCTTTCCTCTGGTCGGAGAGCGAGGTTGGGGTAGATGGTTGAGGCGTTGCCGAGCAATTCGCGTGAAAGAGGGAGGCGAACGCTACGCTCGTATGACATCTTTACGCCTAATGCTCTCCATATCTCGAAGCTCATGGCTGCGCCTGCGCCCCGATAGCTGTTGGTGTTGCTGCCCATCACGTCTCTCGAATTGGTGACGCTTGGGATATAGGTCTGCTCCACGCTGAGATGGTTCACGTAGTCCTTTACGAAGAATGTATTCTTCATCCTGTCGTCGAAGAGTAGCTGATTGTATGTAAGGGCGAGGATATGCTTTGCAAGGACATCGTTTGATGGTATGAATATCTCTGATACATCATCCCATTGCTTGTTGCCTATGCGGTTCAGGGAGTAGTTGAAGTCAAGCTGATGATGATCGTTGAAGGTGTAGCCGAGATTAAGCAGTACGTTGGTCAACGGACGGCCGTAATGCCTTCGAGAACGCTCGCGCGATGTTATCTCGCTGCGTGACGACTTGATGTAATTGCCGTTCCAGTCGTATTTGCGGAAACAGGTATCGGTGGTTATGGAGTTGTCCCATGTGTGCGAGGCAGAGAATTTCACGTCGAGTTTTGGCAAGATGAAATTCCTCTTCACATACCTTGCCGCTATGTTCCATGCCTTGCTCTCGCGCTCAGCCATACCATACACACGGCTCTGTGTGGCACCTGTCTGCAACTCCTTATGCATCTGTGAGAACGATGCGGTGATGAAAGCGGCATCTGCCCACGGCATATTCGTAAAGCCTGCCTCAAACTGTGCGAGGAAGGATGTGTAGCCGTCGTGGAAACGCTTACGCTCTGTTGGAAGGTACTTGCGCGACTCCTCGTCCCATACCTCCACTTCCTTCATCGTGTAGTTGTTCTTCGAGTGGTTGTAGGCTATCACAGGGCGCAGAATCAGTTTTGTCTTTGGAAGAACATACTGCCCATTGACATTCAGCTGATGTGTGCCGAAAGCTCCGATGCTGTACGAGGCGTCAATATAGGGTGATGGGTGTTGGGTGTTAGGTGTTTTGGTGACTATGTTCACGGCACCGCCAAGGGCATCAATACCGAACGATGACGGTACCACGCCCTTGTATATCTCTATGCGCTGGATAAGGTTTATGGGGATATCGGAAAACTTCATACCTGCGCCCTTCGTCTCAAGAGGCACACCGTCGATGAAGTATCTGATGGAATTGCCCGAGAGACCATTCACGCTAAGGTCGAAATCCGAACCCATACCGCCCTGTGTCCGTACCTTTACACCTGCGGTACGGTTGATTATTTCCGTGATGTCGTTGATTGAGTTCGCCTTATCGCCTATGTTGACGGCATTGACGCTGAAAGCCCCTTCACGAAGCCTCTGAGTGCGGTCTTTTCCCACTACGCTCACATCGCTGAGTTCTTTCTCCCTATAGATGGCATCCTGTCTCACCTTCTTCTTTTCGGTCACGACGGAATCAGGCTGCAGAGTGGCTCCGCAGCATATCAATGGTATGAATAATGAGAAAAGTGAAACTAATCTTATATGGTACATAACCCGGCGCTTAGTGTAATTTCTGTTCAAAAGGTCAAAGGTCGAAGGTCAAAGGTCAAAGGTCAAAAGTCTTTACCATTAGTCCTTAGCCTTTAGTCCTTAGTCCTTAGTCCTTAGACCTTAGTCCTAAAAAATACCGTGAAAGAATCTTGCGCTGAAAGTACCACACAAATATAGCGTATGCATTCGCAGCATACATTTTATGGCCACTTGGCCGAGGCTTTCGTCCTAACCCTGGGGCGTGCAGACCTCAACAAGACTTCCACGGCAGGTCTTCTGACTATCCCCAGACGAAGGAGCCTTCCCGTCTTTTCGACAGTGGCATGATTTTCAATTCCTTGTCCTTTAGCTTCCGAAGAAGACATGGGGATTACAGCTGCAGGTACAGTCCCGAACTTTCATCGGAGTTCCCTTGCATCGTGTCCCGGCACTCGTTAACGCTATGCGTTGTAATGTCGAAACAGATTACCGTCAAGTGATTGCAAAGTTAGTTATTTTTTTCAAATATCAGCACAGATTATGTGATTATTTTTCAAAAAACATCGTCAATAGTTGTGATTACAATATTTTTTCCGTCAGGAATCTTTCTTGCCAACCAAGTGAAGATTGTAAAAAAACGAAAATAAAAGGCTTAAAAGTTGCGGATTAGGTAAGAATTTAGTAATTTTGCGGCGGATTTGTGGCCATGATTCGCTATAAGTATCATTGGCGATATTCACATTTATTAAAAGGTATGGACAAAATATACTATAAGAAAGCTGCCTTGTTACAGGGGCAGGATGCAAGGGACATTGTAGTCGGAATTGCTGATTGTAATACTTCTGTAAGGCATTATGATGATGATCAGGGGTGGGTTAACATGATGAAGGCTATCGAGTACGGCATTACGGAAGACCATCTGACATTCTATGAAGAAGACATAGAATTTGAGTGGATGGAAGAGGAAACCGATGATATTGACTTCATCTCTGAGCAGGAGTTTACCGATACACTTCTTGCAATGAAGGAATATGTAGCAGCCAGCAGGGCTGCATACGACAGATACATTGGTATTGTAAAGTTATAAATAACAGGCTGCATTTCAAATGTAGCCTGTTTTTTCTACCCTTTATGTCCTTGCATAGAAGTAAAAGGTTTAGGGTTAGAGTTTAGAGGTAAGAGGTAAGAGGTAAGAGGTTAGAGTTTAGAGGTTAGAGTTTTGACTTTTGTCCTTAGTCCTTTTTTAACGTGAGTTCGACGACTTGCTTCGGCTTGGTGAGCTTTGCGAACAATTCAAGACTGCGAGGGCTGAAAGCCCGATACCTAATAGGGCAGTCCGTAAGGGCTGTTATTCTATAGATGCGTGATTAAGGGAGCGCTGTAAGTGCGACACCTGAAGACTTTAGGTGTCGGTCCTTCAGACCTCATAGCCCCTATATCGACAAATATGACAGCCCTAACGGACTGCCCTATAGTCAATAATATACAACTGAATAAATTCGTCGAACTCACGTTTTTTTTTTAAAATCATCTTATGGGGTAATGATTTCCACGGCTTATCTGTATAATATATAAAAAGCGAAACAGATTATCATCATTACTCAAAAAAATATAAAATGAAGAAACAACTTTTCATGACGGTCTGCGGACTACTAAGCATAGTGGCTGTACATGCTCAGCCATTGTTGAAAACACATGTAGAAACTGGTGACGTGGAGGCATAGAGATAATCTCTGCGTCTTCGCGTCTCTGCGTTTTTATATCTGTTAATCCTTACGGAAATCGTTATCTGTTCTTTATGACACGGATTACAAGCAGCTGAGTGGCATCAGACTGCGGGAGTAGGGGAGGCTGTCTCCTTGTCGTAGCTGTTCACTATGGCTGCCACGCATGAGTCTGACCATACGTTTTCGGCTGTCTCTATCATGTCGATGATGGTGTAGATAGGCAGTATGATACCGAGAATGGCTATCGGAGCTCCAACGCCTGACATAAGCGAGAGGGTTAGGAAATAACAACCCATAGGTACTCCGGCATTGCCTACGGCTGAGACAACGGAGATTAATATCCATAGCAGGATTGTCGGCAACGTGATCGGGGTGCCGCCGTTCTGCATCACAAAGAGGGAGGTGACAAGGATGAAGGCTGCACATCCGTTCATGTTTATCGTGGTGCAAATTGGAAGTACGAAACGAGCGATGTTCTTGCGTACTCCTAGATGGTTCTCGGCCGTTTCCATAGTCACGGGGAGGGTTGCCGCGCTGCTCTTTGTGAAGAGTGCCATGAGTACGGCGGGCGTCATCTTGCCTAACACATGAATAGGATTCAAGCCTCTTGATAATAGGAACAATGGTAGGACGACAAAGAACTGTATCACGTTTCCTCCGATTACCACCAATACGTATTTTCCGATGGAGTCGGCCACCATGCCTGCTGAAATCTGGGCGGAGAGCTGGGCAGAGAATGCCACGATGCCGAGTGGGAGTGTCCAGATAAGTCCGCGGATGAGCAGGAACAGCAGCTCTTGCAGTCCTGACAATCCCTTCACCACCACTGCCTTGTTCTCTGATTCAGGCAGTTTTGACAATCCGATGCCGACAGCGAAAGCGAGCAGGAGCAATGATAGGACGTTACCTTCAAGGATCGGTCGTACGATGTTGTTAGGTATGATGCTGATGATATGGTCGATGTATGAGGTCTGAGTACTGACGTCTGTTGTGTCGGCGCTATTGTTTATAGCCTCCAATGGCAGGTTCCCCGGAGCAACCAACACGAACAGTATAGCTCCCACGGAGGCAGCTGCGAAGGTGGTCAGAAGGGTATATGTGAGTGTACGGCCGAAGATTCTGCCAGAGCCCTGAGAACCGAAGGTTGCGAAGGTGGTGATGACAGCCAGTACGATTGTAGGGACAGCCAATAGCTGGAATAGGCGGGTATAGACCGTTGCTATGAAGTCCATTACCGTGTTGAGCCAGCCAAGGCCTAATAATCCTAATAATGCACCAACTATGAGTGCTCCTATCCATATCAATGTCTTCTTCATATATTATGACGTGAGTTTGAGTTTGAAAGAGTTCCGCTTGAGCGGAGGAAGTTGAACGTGCTTCATATTTCGCACTCGAAAGATAGCGAACGTTTTCGTTAAGCCAGATGACCAAAGCGATGCTTGCATCAGCTTTGGCATGGCGAAAAAATAGTCAACGTCGGTTGCAAGCCGGTGGACGTCTCTGATTTCCGAGTGCAAAGTTACGAATTTTAATTGAAAATTCGGGCGCAAAGCTCCAAGAACTTCGACACCCGAATCGAATAAAGATTAAAAAAATATATTCTTCACGATGTGAAGCGACAATCTCGATTACTTATGTGTCTAACGCCAAGTGTGGGCATAGTCGATAACGGTATTCCATAGAGGCGCCACACTCATAATTAACGTCAGTTCGACGACTTGCTTTAGCTTGTTGAGCCTTAGCGAGAAATTCACGTTACTATTAAATAGTAACCGTCCAATATAGGTTGCTCAACCCTTCGTCTCCAGCCACCGTATTACCGTCGGCATCCTTTATATGCAGATGAATATCCCATGTACCAGTCATGGTAAGGTTAAGCAGACCTTTGTAACTACCGTCTTCTTGCAGGGTGAGAGCCTTGTTGTCGGGTGATGTATGGTTGCCCATGTCAGGCATGGTAGGATAGATCTCGATAGTAAACTTATCATCCGACAGGAGGTATGGCTCTTCCTTGTCTGTTCCCTGCTTCGATATGTAAGCCTCAATGGTATTGTTACCAGTCTGGTAGTTGTTAGGATTTACGAGAGTGAGATAGTAAGTCGTGTCATTATACTTGAACGACTTCAGCCATGTCTGCCCCTGAGCCAGCGCATCCACGGTTATCTTCGATGGAGCGTGAACGGTTGACAGTCCGTTAGTTGAAATCTTGTATGATAATTCCCAAAAACCATTGTCGCTCGTACTCATTATATACGATACCCATGCACGTTGCACGGCAGGAAACGTCTCGTCATAAACCTTGCTCTCGGTTATTGCAGGGGTAGAATGTTTCATCCCCATAGCCGTCATGGTCATAACAGGCGTAATATCCGTAACAGTGAAATTACGTACATATCCCTGATTTGAGATCTTGGTCACGGTAAAGAACAAGTCGTTGTAACCCAAGTGCAGTTTTCCGTTGGTGGAATAGACACTTACCGCATATTTCTGCCCAATAGTGTCGCGCAACGAAGGTATCTCCTTTACGTAGCTATTGTTCAGGAAGGTGTAGGCAAGGAAAGTCTCTTCCGCATTACAGCATTCCACATCTTCAGGAATGGTGATACTCACAGTGCTGTTTTCTTCGCTGCTACTGCATGATGAGAAGATATTTGCCGAGAACAAACCTATAGTCAAATATAATGCTAATTTCTTCATGTTCTTATTTTTTTTAACGTGAGTTCGATGACTTGCTTTAGCTTGGTGAGCCAAAGCGAACAAAAATTACCTATGCGAAAAATCAGTAATTTGAATTGTCTTTGTCTGAATATCTTTTTCGCGGTAGAGTATTTCCAGCACCTTGCTCACGACGCATCCGATACAACCGTTACAATGTCCGAAGTGGAATTTACCATATATGTCACCACAAACAACGGAACCCTCTTGTTTCTTGAGTTCATCATACACCTCGCTTGCCAGACGCTGATGCTTCTCCTTGTCACCGTGTGCATAGAAACCGAGAGCCATTATAGCACCTGACAGTGCTCCGCATGTACCTTGAGAGAACTTGTGACCTATACCGCCCGAGAAACTTTCTGACATACTCCTCAGTTGCTTCTCGGTAAAGACAGATCCTAATGTGGCGGCTATGGAAGTCAGCGAGATGGCAGAGCAACCATAATGCTTTCCTTGTCGTGCAGCAATCTGTCGTATTGCTTCTGCTTGAAGCGAATCCAAAGACTGATGAGGAGTCACCGCTTGGAAAACAGGAGGGAAAGCATATCTTAGCGAGTCCGCATCTATTTTTTTTGAAGTCGCATTTCCTTCTGAATCAGAAAGAGAAGCCCAAGCCAACGGTGCGCCCTGTCGGGAAAACGAGGGCTGAATGCCTGCAAGTGCTAACGTTGTGAGTATAGTGAGTCTCTGATATTCCATTGTTCTTAAGAATTAAGAAAGTGAAGAGCTAAGAGTGAAAAGTGAAGAATTTAAGTTACATTTTATAGCGCTAAGTTAATAAACGACCTTAAACTGCAATACTAACTTAAATTCTTCACTCTTAGTTCTTCACTCTTCACTTATGTGATAATTTTATCTCTTAAAACTTCCTCTAACAATCTTATGCTCGAAAGTCTGGGTATCCTTGAAGAGATTATACATCGGACAGATGTTTTCTACACGCTTGAGCCACTCCTTAACCTTGTCTTCGCTCTCTGGTGTCAGAGCATGGAGCGTGTAGCGCACATTCTGCAATGCTATTGACTCATTCTCATGTCCCTTGCGACCTGCTACAGGATTCCACTCTGCCTGTACGGTGAGCGATACTGAGTCAACATCAAGATTCAGTTCTGCTGCCTGTCCAAGTGAGATGTGTGTAATACAGGTGCCGAGAATGCCCAGCGTACCCTCAAGTGATGTCATGCCCGTGTTGCTACCTCCGAGATATTCTGGATTGTCGTGCAGAATGAGATATTTGTCGTTTACCGTCAACTGACGCACACCGTTAGGGAATACCTTCACCCATGGACCGCGCTTTGGAGCCTGTGGCTTTGAGTCCTTCTTGCCATTGTTCTCTTTCTTCTGTTGCTCCTGCTTTGCACGACTTGCCTGGAATGCCTGACGCTTGCCGTGGATGTACTCACGAAGTCCTGCAAGTGTTTCACCCTCCACCTTTTTCACACGTGGTGATGGCTTCAGGTCAATGGTGAGCTGTGGCACTACAGCTTGCTTAACGAGCGTTGCTATCGGCGAGTTCTGTTCTGCAAGTACCGCGAGCTTTTCCAGTTCTGCATCACTTGCAGGAGAATCTATATAGAGCGTATAGAGAAAGTTACGTGGATACCACACTCGTCCTGTAGGCTCCTTGTCCGGCTGCCCGTGAATCTCAATCGTCAGTGAGTCGATGTCAATACCGAGTAGTGCAGCCTGGTTAAGATAGCTGTCGGCAAGGTCAGAGGCGAATACTGCCTGTGCCGTTGTCGGTGTATCTACTCCTGAGTCCTGTCCTCCGTGTGAATATCCGCAGTCGCCAAGATAGTGGAACTCCCTTACACGCAGCTCACGGGCACCGGAGCGGTTCTTTGCTACTACGTTGGCTGTAAGTGTCACGGTCTTGAGATCCTTTGCACCGAGAGCGTTCCATGCTTCCAATGCCACCCTGCGCTGCTTTAAGTGGTTGCGCAGACTTGGCGCGTTCTGTTCAAGTTTCTGTTTTGTGGCATCAGAGCGGAATACGTCAAGCGGTCCCTGTGCCTGTGCTGCTGTTGCTACCGACAATGTGGCTATTGTAAGTGCTATTATATTCTTCTTCATAAATCCTAAAACTCTTTTTTAGTGATAAACTAATGTGAGATTTCAATTACTTCTTACTTCCTTTTTTCTTAACCCTTATTATCTTATGCTCGAAAGTCTGAGTATCCTTGAACACATTATACATAGGACATACATTCTCCGTTTGCTCAATCCACTTCTCAATGGCTGTATAAGGTTCAGGAGTAGTAACATAGAGTGTTACTCGCAGGTTCTGCGGAGCAATAGACTCATTCTCGAATCCCTTGCGTCCGGCACGGGGATCCCACTCGCCCTCTACCTGAACATGCAAAGAGTCAATGTCGAGATTCAGCAATGCAGCTTGTCCCTCTGAAATATGCGTAAGACAGGTACCGAGCACTCCAAGAGCGTTCTCACGAGAGGTAAGTCCGAGATTTGTACCGCCGAGATATGCAGGATTGTCGTGAACAATGAGATATTTGTTGCTGATAGTCAACTGACGTGTGCCGTTAGGCAATACCGTAACCCAAGGACCTGTCTTCTTTACTGGTGCATTCGCAGGTCTTGGTTTGCTCTGATAAGCAAGTTTTGCCTGACGCTTGCCGTGGATATACTCACGCAAGCCCTCAAGAGTTGCACCTTCTATTACTCGTTCACGTGGCGAATGCTTATAGACAATGTTTACAGGTACTGTAACAGCCTGTTTGATAAGGTTTACCACCGATGAGTTTTCTTCTGCCAACTGTGCCAGACGTTCAAGTTCCTCGTCTGATGCAGGAGAATCCACGTATATGGTGTATAGGAAGTTTCTATTGTATTTTACACGATTTGTAGGCTCTTTGTCAGGCTGTCCGTGTATCTCTATTGTCAGGGAGTCAATATCTATCCCTGCAAGTGCAGCCTGATTGATGTAGCTGTCGGCAAGGTCAGAGGCAAATACCGCTGCTGCCGTAGTCTGTGTCTCCACGCCAGCGTCCTGTCCGCCATCAGTATATCCGCAGTCACCTACATAATGAAACTCACGCACTCTAAGTTCGCGGTAGCCAGCACGATTCTTGGCTACTACGTTAGCGGTTAGTGTTACTGGTTTCAGCTCGCTTGCAGGAAGAGCGTTCCATGCCTCAAGTGCAGTCTTGCGTTCCTTGAGATGTTGACGCAATGTTGGTGCGTTTTTTTCAAGTATTGCTTTTTTCTTTGCAGAGGCAAACACACCGTTTACGCCCTGTGCATGTACTCCGCCCAACGCTAAAGCCAGAGCGGCTGTGAGAATGATGGATCTGTTTGTTTTGTTCATCCTGAATCTCCTTTTTTTATTATTATATTGTTTTTATTATTATATCGTTTTTGGACTATATTCCGAGTGCAACGTGCGATTTCCACATACTCCGATATTATCAACGTCGGACTTCCTCGCACGAAAGACTTGCTTTAGCTTGTTGAGCTTTGCGAAAAAATAGTCAACGTCGGTAGCAAGCCGGTGGACGTCTCTGATTTCTGAGTGCAACGTGCGAAGCATCCTCGCACGAAGGGAAAAATGCGTGTCAGCCCAAAAGGCTGGCGCATGTTTCATTTCCCGAGTGCAAAGGTACTAACATTTTCAGTTTCATGAAATCCCAAACCTAGGTTAATTTGAATACCATGAATTAGGTATGGTATAATGCAACCGTTTGTAAAACAGTAATATAATAAGAATGCGTTTTTTCATGTTTTTTATGTCAAAAAGTGAATTGCAGAAGAAATATAACGTGAATACGACGAAAACAAATCTAAAAATTTACTTTCTGTCACTCACGCAAGCGTTTTTTTCAAAGGGAAAAGAGTAGAGACGCAAAGCCCCTTTGTCAAATTCTCGTTATTTAACGTGAGTTCGACCAAATTGCTGAAACAGCCTGCAAGGCTAACAAGCTAATAGCCTAGGGCATCGCCCTAGGTACATTGAAGTTTGTCAATTTC
>CACZCN010000061.1:0-8173 GCA_902779665.1 uncultured Prevotellaceae bacterium
AGGTAAGTGAAAATTCTGACATGGCAAAATCCTGGGCAACTTTTTGTTGCTCAGGCACTTATAAATAATGTTAAACTATAGTGTTGCGGAATTAAGGTAACCTAAATATATTAAGCATTCCCCCTTGGGCGGGTTTATACTTTGTAAGTTCCTTGTACTTCTTGAATACTTGTGGGGGAACTGTTACAGATTCTCCTTTGTTCTGCTTTTTATTTATAACTCCATATGGTGGATTCCCTATTACAATATCAAATCCATTATTAACGTTAAACATCCATTCGGAGTCATAAAAAGGTGATGTTGCGTTTTGGTCAAACATATCCCAAGAAGCTAATTGTTTTGCTTCTTCGTTGCCCACTGCTCCAATATCTTCAAGCAACTTAGCAAGTTCATCTCTCAATTCTGTGACACGCTCCTTATATTTTCTTTTTGTTTTAACAGTCTTTGCTCCGAAAATGCGATGCTTGGCATCTCTCATTTCGTCTTCTTTTTGGATAACAGCATTTGAAGTAAAGAGATCTGGAGCTTTCTTGTCAATACCAATTAATGTATTAGCTGCCACAAACTTTGCCTCGAGATTTGGCAAAGGACGAATGCCGAAGTTGTCAACAGGGTTGTTATTAGTCTTTTGGTCAACCACCAAGGAGATAAAGAAACGGAGTTTGCTTATCTGGATGGCAATAGGTTGGATATCTACACCATAGATGCAATTTTCTATAAGGTAGAGCTTACGAGCATAGTCAGGGCGATTGATGCTCTCATTAAAGCTACGCTCAATATCAGCCACAATTTCTGCACGCTCTTCATCCGTCGCATTGCGGTAGGCCTCAGATGTTTCACTAATGGCATTGTTGAGCATCATGTCTTTCCATTGCTCGTTGTTGGGGTCAAGCTGCCCTAGAATATGCACCATCTGTTGGAGCATACCCATCGGGAAAGCACCAGAACCACAGGCGGGATCGAGCACTTTGCACTCATAGAGTGACTGCATAATCTGGCGTTTTTGGTCATCGGTCAGAGTCGGTCCCTCGTCCGTGTATTGAATCAGTTTTCGATATTCTGGTTCCAAGTCCTCACCTACTGTACGTTTCAGGTGAGCCACCAGGCTTTCATCCACCATATACTGTACAATCTCACGGGGCGTATAGAACGATCCTGTCTGCTTGCGGGCTGTTGTCTGTGTCTCTGGGTTGTAGGCTGCCAATAGGTTCTCAAACACTTTTCCCAACAGCTCTGGATCAAGTGACACTTCCTGGTCGAAGGGCGTATTCTCTTCTACTGTGAAGTTATAGCGCTTCAAGATATCGATGATACCTCGGGCACTGACCTTCTTTTTCTTCTTGTCGCCATACCACTCAGAGAGGTCGATGTTTTTACCCACCTCATCACCAAAGAACAGAAAGTCGGGTATCACCAATTGATCGCTGATGACTTTACGGTCAGTGAAAGCATCAATATAAATGCCTTTGTCCTTGTCGTCCAAGCAGTCGAACAAACCACCATTCAGGAATGGTACATACTTGTTAGCCAGTTCCACAAACTTATCGGGATTGATAAACAAATCCTCATGGCGCATCAACTTGTTATTGTCATAATCGCCACGACCATTGCGGAAACGACGTTCTGAAATGGTATCCTTACCCTCTGGAGTGATAGGACTGTTGAGCATGGCAAAGAAAAGATTTTGCAAGATGCCCTTATAATATTTGCTATCATAACTCTTGCCGAACAAATTTACTATGTCATGAGGTGTAAATCCTTCTATAAGTTCAGAGGCTATATATTGCTCGTCGAAGAACTCGTCGGGCACCAAATGACGCTGCTTGAGGAACCAGGCACCAAATGACGCTGCTTGAGGAACCAAACAAAGATGAGTCGCGTAATCAAGCGAATCATAGCCTCAGAATTATACTTTTGGTTATCCTCTAATGTATTCAGGTCATTGGGGAAATGCACCTTCATAATTGCCCAAGCATACCAATCGCTGAGTTCCTGATAGAAAGCCTTGGTAAGCACCTCTACCGAGAAACGGTTGCGCAAATCCTCTACACTTATCACACGACCGTATTCATTCAGATATTTGTTAGGGGTGTAATATGCTATACCCTTACCGAGATAATAGGAGTAGCGATGAGGATTGGAGTAGCGGCGACTGATGCGAGAGGAATCTTCCGATTGGTCGAGTGTAATCTCAATCAGCGAGAAACGATAGTTGCTATAGTCATCCTCTGGCACAAACAGCACTAAAGCCCGTTCACAGAACTCGTCAGCTAACAGGCGGAATGCCTCTTTGGTTAGACCTACACGGGCATCGTGCTTTGAGTTATGTCGCACTTCATAGACAACCAGCCCCAAAGATTCGCATTCGCCCAAGCGGGTTACCTGCTGGGTATATTGGAACTGGACGGGATTCTCAACAGAACTAATCTTTTGCTGAAAATCGTCCGGCAGAAAGTTTACTCTCAGAAATGAGAGATATTCCTCACGCTTGTATGCTTTGTTAAATTCCATATCGTTCTTACTTGTTTTTGACGGTTGTATATTTCTGATCAGGATGGCTTAGCATCTCTGGGATTGTATAGAAAAGTTCTCCACTTTCGATGAGAGGATTTACATAAAGGTATCTTAATGAAGATGGTTTCCTTTTTAGTATATTTGCCAATTCTAATAAGCTCATTGGTTCCAACTTACATAGCTCGATGACAAGTCCTTTCATTTCTTCAGGTTTTGCCCGTTTACCTATTTTTTTAATTCTCTCCTCTAAGATTTTGGGAAGCTGTTGACCTCTACTATTAAGAAATTCGCCTATACTATTAAGGGGGGCTTTACCTCTACTATTAAGAGAATCGCCTATACTATTTTCTCCAATAGCATTACTATTTTCTCCAGCAGCTATACTATTAAGAGAATCATCAACTCTACCATTAACAAACTGTTCGCCAGCTATATAATATGAACTCCTGCTTTGTCCTTTTTGTTCCAATAAACCCTTTTTGCACATGTCGTGTAAGTCAGCAGAAGCCTTAGATATATTGATGTCGCTATTCAGTTGCCGATAGGTGATATTATCTATTGCTCCAACTTCACGGACAAATACCAGAGCCAGTCTTTGTTCATTATTTAAGGAATAGTCGGCATAAGATGCAAGCCACTGAATGGTGTCATTATCCAACAAGTGATGCAATAACAAGCGGGCAGTAAATTGATTAGCAGAACGATTAGACTCAAAAGTTGGAGGCATCATCCCAGCCTTCTTCATGTGGCCACGCATTGACCTGATACCTGAGCCTTTTGTTTCAGCCAAGTTTGTATCATGAAATATGGTGCTGATAAATGGATTACGCTGAACTGATCCAGGTTCTCCTAATGTCTCAGGCGATTTTAAAGAGAAGCCAGGGTTGATGACTTCCAGACGATTAGAATACCTGATAATCTGAATAGGTTGATTAAGTCTGAAAGAACAATGAATAAAAGCATTGACCAATGCCTCACGAAGAGCGTCATTAGGTAACTCAATAGGAGTGTCTGCTTGCAGATTCCCTTTTCTCAGTTTAAATCCTTTTGGCAAGTCGTCTTTAATAGCGTTTAAGGCACGGTTAACTAATAAAATGAGTGGACCACGCATATCAATGGTAGCCTCAAATCGCTTATCAGGGTCTTCTACCCACCTGTTGCCAGACACACGGATATAGTCAACTCTCAAAGCCGGCAGCAGTCGGCGTAAAGACATGGCTTTTCCAAACACGATGAGCCCCGTATAAGTTAAGACATATTCTCCGTTCTTCTCTTTCTCACACGCCCTTAGTGCTAAAAGAAGTTCATTGTCATCATAAGACAATTCCTCTGCATTAGGATTAACTTTTGAACGCAATTTCCGATAATATGCTACCGCATTCTCGTCAATATCATCTAAAGTGGCTCCCTTTACTATGGTACTGTCGAAACTCTCTGCAGAAGAATAGAATACCCTCATATCGTCTTCCGTACACTTTTGATCGGAAGAGCCAACTCTGCGAAATGCTCCCTGTGGTAATCCACGGCTCGTTATGTAGATAGGCTTCTGGGCTTCTGGCGCTTCATCTATCTTAACAACGAGCACCGTCTTTCCATCTATTACTTCTGGCTCTATCTGTGGACGAATACGCACATTAAACATTGAACTACACTGAGTAATAACATCATTTTGTATTTTATCAGGATTCTCGATGTTCTCTGGTACATATACAGGAAGACCATTCTGGAAACCAGTTCTGACAGCACCTAATAGCAGATAGCCACCACCTAAACCAGGCTCGTTGGCAAAGGCGCAAACTGTCTCCATAATACTCTTGTCTATCCCAGATGCCCTTTTGGCGTCGATTCTGACATTCTCGTCAATAGAATTCAGTTGCTCGAATATTTCTTGTGCTGTCTTCATTTTAATTCCTCCGCTAATATGATTGATTCCTCACCATCATCCACATGATTGCAAGTTTCGATGATTCGGTTTATATAGTACTCATCTATCTGATCTGGCAGCTTGTGGTAATCTGCTGGCTTCAACTGATTAATAAAGCGAAGCTCATAACCAGAAAGACCATCATTCTGAATCACCTTCATCAGATCTTTAAGATAATCCGCAGGCAGGGCTCTGCGATTCAACATTACCTTAACCTTTTGCATGGCTTCTAGACGGATTTTCTCGTTTTTGTCTTTGACATCGCTGCTAAACAGATGTGCTTTGGTCAACTGATAGGCAGGCTCGAAAGTGTCAGAAAGTGATGCAGGTTGCTCAGGCATCTCAGCCTCGAAGAGTCCGATAGCTTCTTCTGCTGTCAACTGAACAACAGAGCCTTCATCGTTTCCAATTTTAAAGACGAAGTCGTTACCTTTCTTGCCAAACATTAGGACTCCGCTTCTTGGCTTTGCAACAGAACGGCCAGTACGGGCACGATGGGGCAGTCGCATGGCTTCATCGAAAATCTCTGTTCCCTTGGCTGCATTCAGCAATTTCTGGAACTTAACGTCCCAAGATACTTCTTCGCTCTTTGCCATCTCTTTCCGGTATTGCTCCAAGAAGTAGGACTGTATCTCTTCATCCTTTGTCAGCACCTTGGTATCCTCGCCCATGATGGCATGAATCATAGCCATCTTTAGGGTGGAGATTTCCTTGGTACGGGTTTCCGATTCACCCACATCCGTAGGGAAATAGTTGTAGATATACAACTGGTTGAACACCTTCTTATTAACACGATTGATACGCCCTATACGCTGAATGATACGGGTCGGGTTGTAGGGTATGTCGTAGTTGATAACGGTTCCTGCGCGATGCAGGTTGTATCCTTCAGAAATGGCATCGGTGGCTACCAGTATTTTATAGTCATCCCGCTGATACTCCTTTTTCTCTCCAGCATTGAAGTTAGCGTTGATGGTGTTCTTGTTGGCTTGGGAAGCATCTGCAGAGGTGTATTTGAATACAGGAAGACCGTATGCCTGCAAAGCCGCACCAAGATAATCGGCTGTATCGGCAAACTCTGTAAATACAATAATTTTGCGCTGGGGCTCCTTGGCAATTTGTTTGTCCAAGATACCTTTGAACGATTCCAATTTGGGGTCGCTCATGATAGTTCCGTCCTCTCCGAACCATTTCTTCTGTATCTCTAAAAGGAGAGCCATATCAGCCTTGATGTCTTCAACGAAGGACTCCTTGATATACTTCATGTCGATTTCAAAGAAACCACGTTTCTCATACTTTTCGTATGTATCCGTAATGAGGTCGTTGCCATCATCATCGGTCTTATAGAAGTCATCTACATCGGGCAAGTTTCCTTTTTTATAAACAGGCATCTTGCCCTTTTCCTCAATCCATTTTAAGATTTGACGAGAACTACCTATCATATATTCCAATGACATACGGAAAGCATATTCAGAACTTTCAAAGCGACGCACGAGCAAACGACGCATGAATTTTGCGACGTTGGCTTGTCGTCCAAACAACAGATTCAGTTCAACACCTGTCTTTTCTTCCAATAGATCGGAAAGTTCCTGTCTTAATTCCTCTTTAAGATATAAGACAGGAGAGTATCGGGCCGCCTTGAAGCGGTATTTCCCATCGTCCCTGTGTCTGCCTTCATCTTCGCTGATACGGTCAAGCGTTTCAAGATACAGGTCTTTCAGACTGCTCAGGTCATAATCTAGTTCTATGGGGTCGTTGGGAATAACCAATTGGATGTTCTGCTGTTTTAAGTCTTCTGCGTATTCGGGTATTTCCTTTAGGTCTATACGCGAACGGCGAATAACAAGTGGACTGATAATAGAACGAATCTCGTTAGCAATACGTCCAGCCTCATTTGAAACCTCTGCATCAGTTTTCTTCCCCTCGCGTTGGTCTTTACGAAGTTGTTTGTAAGTAATAATCAAATCTTTGAACTTGGCTCCCAAATTATCAACCGTCTTCAAGGTAGATTTTGTTGGAATCTGGAAAAGTTTCAGCATCGCATAAATGTCATCAGGACGGTTGTTAAAGGGGGTTGCCGTCAACAACATCACCTTGTTACCCGAACAAAGCTGGTGCAGAATGGTGTAGTCAATCGTGTATTCGTTACGGTAGCGGTGAGCCTCGTCAACAACTATCAGATACTGCTCGTCTGCTTTCACTATTCGTTCGTAATACTTCAAAGCCTCTTCCAACTTGCCGGTTGTATATATGGAAGCTGTGAAACCGAAGTCATCACGATAACTGCGCCATTGTTCTTCCAAGTGAGGCGGACAAACCACAAGTGTTCTCAGACGGAGATTACGGGCAACGGTAGATGCGATGATACTTTTACCAAGTCCCACAACATCGGCCACTATCACACCATTGTGATTCTTAATGGCATTGATTGCCATCTGTACAGCATCTGTCTGGTATTTCAGATTGGAGAACTTGCCATCGGTAATATCGTAAGGAGTCAGCAGGTTCTCTGTTGTGGGGATAGCAAAGTATTCCTTGAGTACACGGAGGTACATCTTGTAGGGGCTATACAGCTTTTCAAACCAGATTCGGTCAATAACCTTCGTGTCGAAGTCATCGACATGATCCTTGTCGGCAATAATCATAGACTTCTCCCAAAGCTCCTCGAAAATGGTCTTCGCATCAGTATATGATTGCTTGTCATTGAAGCGAGCATTAATCTCTACACGACCAGCCAGGCCTTCGTAAGAAAGATTACTGGAACCAGTAATGACAGAGCCAGGGTCTTCACCTCCCTCGTTAATATCTTCGCGATAGTCAAAGATATACATCTTGGCATGACAAGGTTCGTCGGTCTTTCTGATTTCCAGGGTTCCGGCCTTTATCTTGTCATAGAATAGTTTGAAGGACTCTAGTTTTGGCTGGCTGTCAAGGAAATCAGTTTCGTTAAACAGTCTTACGAAGTGGTTGTAGTAGTCATCTTTGAGCTGACTGCGAGATTTGTTGTAATCGGCCAATGTATCTATCTCACGGATGTATTTCGTAATCCGTGTGTCTATATCAAGCCCAACAAGGATGCGTACATGTTTGTCTATCAGCTTCTCGGAAATAAGTTTATATCCAGAGAAATAGAAATACCCAACAAGCACATCCAAAGACTGACTCTTTGGAAGGATGCCGTTGATAATATCTGACAGCAACTTGTCTTTATTCGTTATAAAACTATTCTGCATCGTATATCAATTTCATTTTACATCATTTATCTTCACGCCTCTTCAATCTCTAATGTGTCATCTCCGAACCTACTACGAACCCACTCCGAAGGCATAAGCCTATTTCAACAATTTCCTACTTTCATTATCTTCCAGCACCTGCATCTGCTGGATGGCAATTTGATTGAGTTTGATGAGCCTTTCGCCCTGTGGCATACCATCGTTGATGAGTACGGCATTTATGTTCTCCATATTCGAGAGACAAATAAGCTCGTTTATGGTGGCATAGTCGCGGATATTGCCTTTGAGTTCCGGATTGGCCTCGCGCCACTCTTTTGCAGTCATGCCAAACATTGCAACATTCAGCACATCAGCTTCTTCAGCATAGATGAGTGATTTGTGGTACGCATCAATCTCTTCAGGCACGATATTCTGCTTTATGGCATCGGTATGAATACGATAGTTGAGCTTTGAGAGTTCACGTTTGACCGACCATCCAATTTGTTTCTGTTCTTCTTCCTTGAGA
>CACZCN010000062.1:0-10232 GCA_902779665.1 uncultured Prevotellaceae bacterium
GTGTCGGGCTTTCAGCCCTCGCAGTCTTGAATTCATCGAACTCACGTTAATGTTAGGCTTTATTTCTTTTCCTCAGGATTTATCTTGTCTGCCTTGTAGCCAATCTTGTCAAATGACTTGATGATAGCCTCTTCGCTGTTTTTGTCAGCATCGTAGGTTATCGTTACTGTCTGATCTGGTACGCTTGTCTCGATTTTCTTTACACCCTTGACGAAGCGCATACCGTTCTTGACTCTGTTCTCGCAGTTCTCACAATACATAATTGGTGTTGTGGTGACTACTACTGTCTTGATGTCCTTTGCTGCCAATGTCATAGTTGCTAATGTCATTGCAGCTATTGAGATGATTTTTTTCATACTAACAAAGCCCCCTTTCTGTCCTGCGTACATCTTTCCCCGTGAAGGGGCAAGAGGCTGGCGCAGTATGGGGGAATATAGAATATTAATAATTAAACTGTTGACAATTCCTTTTATTGGAAATACTATCTCCTTGCCCCTCTACGGGGAAAGGATGTCCGCAGGACAGGAAAGGGGTTGCTTATATCTTCTCAAAATTCACCCTCACCCCTACATAGAACATACGTCCTTTGACTGGTCCCCAGACGAGGGTTGGGTCGAAGCTTGCATCCCACGGATTCTCTGCGTTTACCAGCGGTTTCTTCTGTCGGAATGCCGTTAGGTTCTCTGCACCCACATAGACTGAGAAATGCCTGAACTCACGGGTTATCTGAGCTTGTAACTGCTCATAGGAGTGGAAACGGCTTTCGTTGATGAAGTTGTCCGCATCATAGTGGGCAGGGATTCGTCCTCCGCCGTTGAGCTGTAGGGTGGCATCAAACTGCCAAAGTGCGAGTGGAGTCTTATAGCTTGCTGAGATAAGTCCCTTGTACTTGCTCGTGAGCGGCTTCTCAAGAAGTCCTGCATTGCCGAATGTGCACTTAACATCGTTGAGACGGTAGGCTGCCGTGATGGTCATACCTTCGAACACCATGCAGGTAGCATCCACCTGAAACGTGTTGGAGTAGCTCTTTCCGCCATTCAGATTATGGACTGAGATAGCGTTCGGATTGCTGTCGTAGTCGATAACCACCTGCTCGTCAAACTGAGTGCGGTAGTATTCGGCATTCAGCGTCACACCTCTTCCGAAGATTGGGAATCGCAACATTCCTGATACTCCATAGTTCCATGCCTCTTCCTGCCTTAGGTCGTTCTCTATATGAAGAGTGCGTCCGCTTGTCAGCAAGTAGTTGTTCTCTGCCAAAGCATGACAGTTGCGATAGCCTTTGCCTGCCGATACTCTCAGGGCAATGTTCTTGTTTGGCGCCCATTTTATGTGGGTTCTTGGAGTTACGAAACCGTCATATTCTGAAGATATGTCGGCTCTCAAACCTACCATCGCAATCAGCTTCTTGTCAAGGTTGAGCGTATATTGGGCGTATGCTCCGCTGACATTCTCCGATTCTGTGCCACAGTTTATAAAGCTTACCCCATATAGTCGCTGATTGTAATAGTCGCGCACGTAGCTCAATCCGCTTGATAGAGAGTGGTGCTCGTCAAAGTCATGCTCAAATATCAGCGAGGCGTATGCTGTACGTTGTATTGCATCGTACTGCTTTAAGCCGTATTCCGAATCCTGACGGTGGAAACTGCCGTGAAGCATGAGAGCGATATTGGTGTTATGCTCGTTACCCACCAGATAGGCATTCTTCAGATGCATCTCATAGCGGTCGGTCTCGGTGCTGATGAGGTAAGGTGATAGGTGATGGGTGATGGGTGTTGGGTGTTGGTTACCGTGCGACATCTGACCGCCGTTCCTGTTCTCTTTCAACCCCGACACCATAGCGTGCATGAGATAGTGCTTGCTGACGTATGCCCAACGGTTCATAAGATTATACTGCCGCACGTTAGGGTCATCCATGAAACCATCGTTGTTGTCATCCATGTCCTTGAGACGATCCTCATAGTGAAGCAACAATCCTGTGGAAAGTCCTTCGGTGAGGTGAACGCTTGCATCGGCATTAGCCTCGATACGCTGGTCGCTGTTGCCATATAGTTGTGCATCAACGCGGTCAATGCCCTTGCAGTCGAGGAATCCCACGTTTATCTGTCCTGTGATGCTCTCGTAACCGTTCTTTACCGAACTTGCTCCTTTGCTTACCTGTATACCGCTCATCCATGTGCCAGGCACATATCCTAATGAGTATGGAGCAGCAAGACCTCGGTAGTTTGGTATGTTGTCGGCCATCATCTGCACGTAGCTTCCAGAGAGACCTAGCAGTTTTATTTGCTTTGCTCCTGTGGCTGCATCCGCATATGCCACGTCAACCGACGGATTAGTGGTGAAACTCTCACCCAGATTACAACAGGCGGCTTTCTTCAGTTCCGTACCTGTTATACATATTCCGTTTTCTGCCCCACCCAGTCTCATCGTTCCTGGTTTTCGTGAGGTTATGGTTACTTCCTTCAGTTTTGCTTCCTTCGAGTTTACCTGCGTGCTGTCGTTTCTGCTATTTGTCTGACCATTTGCCGCAACCGATACAAGCATCGCGAGTAGTGAAATATATTTTTTGTTATCCATATTAAAAAGTCTAACCAAGCCTTCCCAAGGGGGGCTTCCTTTCTTCAAGTGACAACGTGCGATTTCCACATACTCCGATATTATCAACATCGGACTTCCTCGCACGTTTGAGCGTCTTTTGATAAAAGAGCGGTGTAAGCCTAGATTTACAAAAAAAGCAGGCGCACGTCTCTGATTTCCGAGTGCAAAATTATACGTTTTTGGAAAAGTTACAAAATATTTTTTAATGAAATTTTACCTTGAAATATCAAAATACTTATAACTTGGTATGGCCAATACTTACTAGTTGGTATCACTTTTCGACCGTTTCCCTGCAACTAATAATTTATGTGAGTTTCGTTTGTTCGTAAGTATAAAAAAACGAGTACAATCACTTGCACTCGTTTCTCTTGACGTAGATCATTTGTTTGATACTCAATTATTTCATGGTAAACACAAATCTTTGAAATGGATACTAACAATATCTTCTTTGTATAATTTATTTTCTTTTGTGAGGAAACGATAATTTCAAAAGATAACCTGTCGGACACACGAAACGGCAGTAAGGCCGTGGTGTGAAAACTGATAAAATCAGCGTTACTATGGCAAAGACAATAATGATATTCTTTGCGGAGCTGAAAATGAATGCTACGAAAAGCTCATAGTCCATCCACTCAAAACAAACGCCCGCAAGCATCAGCAGAGTGAGAGTCCACCATAATACCCTACGGAAATTCGTCAGTATCTTTATTGTTTTTGCACCAAGTCGTATATTCTTGCATGGTATTCGTCCGGCAAGTTCCTGAGCCGCACCAAACGGACAGATATGCGTGCAATAGTGCACCTTCTTGCCAAAAAGCGGATAAACAAAGGCTACAACGAGCAGTATGACAGGTATAAGAGATGCTACGGATGTAAGAGGAAGTCCGTTGGAGGCTATTCCCACAAGCATTGAGTAACTGATGAAAGTACCGCTCCAAAGCCCGAGCACAACAACATCCAGCACCAGTATGGCGGTACGCATATTCTTCGCACGGAAGAATATCGGCAATATCATGCCTGCGAGTAGCACGAGCAATGTCATAACGAACTTCACCGTAACATCCACCACCCCACTCTGCCCTTCGTGCTTCGATACGTAGGCAAAGCCACGACGTGCATTCTCCATTATCGCATTCGATGAGAGGGTGGCACCACTCACCGCATCTACGTGCAGGGCATAGGCATCGCTCACCTTCTTTCCTCTCCATGAGTCCACTATCCCGACCGCCTCGGCAAAGAACTCTGGTGTCTCGGTATTAACAAGTGGAACAACCTTCACAACCGTATCGTTTAATATGTAGATATCCAGCGGTGTCGTTCCTGAATATCCGAACACATCATCGGCAAGTAACGCTGTGTGTACCACCATCGTATCAGCTGCAAAAGTCATGGTATCAGCCGCCTCTTCCTCCTCTTTCGGTTCAAGACTATGTCCGAGTACCTGCATGTCACGACGTATGGCTATGGCTACCAGAATCGCTATACAAGTTAATAGGGTTATGATTCTCTGCATAAATGCGGTTTCTTATTCACTTTCATTTCTTTTTTTTATAATACTCTAGCGCTGCCTTGATATTCTGCTGGAGAGCCTTGGTACTCATCGTTGCACCCGTGCAACCGTCAACCTTTGCAACCTCCGTCAGTTCCTGCGCCTTGGAAACCTTCAGTCCCTCAAACAGACCGAGCAAGCCCTTTACCGCCCTCTTGAAATAGCCTAGAGTCTCGCCATTCTTCAATGGTACAACCTTCACCACCTTACCCGACTTGATATAGACCTCCACAGGGGTGGTTGATTGATAGCCACGCGCCTGACAGAGTGTTGTGGTGTTTACTACATACGTTCCATCTGCCTGTTTCGTCATCACATCGTCTGCATAAGAAGCAAGCGTAAGCAGCATTGCTGCATAAAGTGAAATCATTCTTTTCATACTTTTATTATTCCTGAACTGAAACTTAAAATACACAAATCTTCCATCCGTTCCATGTAGTATGTTCTCAAATTAAGATTTCTCGAAACATTCGCGGAAGATCTTGTGTTAATCATTTACTATCGGGCATCACTTTTTCCCATATATGATGCCAACTCCTGTCAACATTCCTGGTACCTGCATCCATTTAGGAATTGGTATTTCCTTGCACGAATCAGCATAGTGTATCTCGGAGACCACATCTTTTCCCAAACGTTCCACAATCTGCCGGAAGTCGCCATATAACGACTTTTGGCCGAACAGATCCTGAAGCGCGAAACAGCCACCTTTCTTCAATACACGTAATGTCTCGCGCAACAGTTCCTCTTTGCTCCTTCCATCATTCACCTCATGATACACGAAGTTACTTACAATAGCATCAAAGCTCTCATCTTCAAATTCGAGATGATTGGCATCTCCGTGCATGAACTTGCACCTCTCATTTACGTTTTCTGCCTCTGCATTATGCCGGCACATGCTTTGATTGTAGTCCCACTTGAATCCCCAGTAGTCTACGCCTGTACACTCCGCCTGTGGAAATCGCTTGGCACAACGTATGGTAAGAGCACCTGCTCCGCATCCAACGTCAAGCAGTCTGCCATTGCCAGTCCACGACAGGTGTTGCGCAACATACTCGTGTACCTTACCCATCATTCCGCCACCGCTGAATGAGAAGGCACGATAGAACACCGTCATATAGCAGGCAAAGAACAAGGAAACGCATAAAAATACGGCAAAGAATACAGCAAGAGGTAGCCACCATTCACAATTGACAGCAACACACAAGAGAACTGCACTTGCAAGGCACGCAGAATATAGCAGCGCCAATAACTTTTTGGGAATCCAGTTCCCATAATCTGGTTTCAACATATTCATTTCATTTATTAGAATTTATTGCTGTCCGGTAAAAACAAAAACCAGAAAAAAGCTAATCAATTAACAATTAATAATTAACATGCGGCTTTTTCCTGTTTTTTACCTTAATGTCTTGCCGTAGGCCTGATATGTGGATTTGTTTTTTCGGGAAGCCCAAGGGCTTACCAGAGGGGTTTTTATTGTTTTTGTATTATTCATAGGCTTACCAAGATTCAATTTCTTGATGGAAGGTAAGTTACAGAGGTTTATCGGACAGTAATAATTAGAATTACAAGTTCCCTCCCCATAGAGGGGAGAGCGAAGGGGATGGATATATTTTTTACTCTTTACTTTTTCATTTTTCACTTTATCACTCTCGTCCCTTCCGGATGTTCCTCCTGCCATCGTCTTTCCGCCTCTGAGCCGGGTCTCGTCATGTAGTAATGACAGCAGTCGTCGCCCGATGCAAGTGTCTTGTCACGATGAAGAATCACCCCCATAGCCTCAAAAACGATATAATCCGTCAGGCACATAGCTGGTAGGATATCAAGATGCCCGCGCTCACGTGCCAGTTGGCACAACCCGCAACGGGTATAATACAAGGTGAACTCCTCATCCTCCTTACCCGGCTTGTAATGCGCCTGCCAATTATACGGCGAGTCGATGCGGTTCTCACGCTCCGAACGCTTCATAATTCCCTCCTGGAATTTCCTTGTGAAAGGCTTCGACAATCGTGCCATCTTGAGCATCATGGGATTGGCGATGGAATAGCGGCACATCTTCTCATAGAGGTTAATCGACATTTTTTCGCCATATCTCTCCTTTGCCGTCTCATAGATGGCTATCCACACCATACCGCCTGTGAGGTTCTTCTTCAGACTGTTCTCCCGATAACTGCCGATGGAAGGAGTAGCATCAACAATCTCCCGGTATCTTTTCTTCGCTTCCTTGCGAAGCTGACTGATGTCCCATTCCGGACACTCTTCACGCAGCACCTTAAAACATCTTCCCTGCATGAAGTGCCACATCAGTCTGTCTGCAATAGTATATTCCATAATAGAATAGAAAAGAGCAGTTCATAGTCTTATTCAGTTCATAGTGCATAGTTAGCCTACTCGCGCCAACCAACTATGAACTATGAACTATGAACTATGCACTATTCAACGCTACAGAAGAATGATGGGAATCCCTCTACTGTTGCCACCTTCGTCTCTACCTCTCCTGTGTTGATGTCAACTGTTGAGAAGCCGTTGTATTCGTCGTTTGCCGAGCCGTAAACCATCTTGTTGCCATAGCGCCCCATGGCAACGCCGTGACCGTTGGAGCGCGGAAGGCCTTCGATAACCTTTGCCGTCTTGCTGTAAAGGTCGATCAATACAGGAAGTCCGATGCGTGCGAGAAAGCTGTTTGTGTTTTCCGGGTCGAGGGCATAGGCATAGCCGTAAGCGTACATCTTTCCATTGCCGACATAACGGCACATCAGCAGCACGTTGACATAGTCGCAACTCAAACCGCTGACCTTTGTCGTTGCGAAACTGAATTTATATGTTTCGTCAAACTCGGTCTCTCCCTTCCTGATACGTGCCATGCCTGAGTTGAGGGTTGGGATATAGCCAAACGAGCCTGTGCAGTTGATGTAGATATCACCTTTCTCGTCCTCAAAGATAGACTGGTTGTCGATAGGGCGTGTAGGACCGCATAGCTTTAGCGATGTGTTGCGTATCTTCTTGATGAACTTATCGTCAGAGACATCATAAAGTGCCATCTCCAATGCGTTCTCCTGTGGCATCCATTGTGCGTTATACTGTTCCAAACCGACATAGAGGATTCCGTCACGGATGTAGAGAGCACCCGGATATGCAGAAACGCCTTCGTTGCTGAGACTTGTAAGGTCTATGCGTGAAATCTCTTTCATTGTCTTAGGATTGAAGACTATGATAAGGTTGAGACTCTGACAACATACGTATGCCTTATCATCGCTTGCTTCTACAACGATAGCCGCACTTGAATTTGCAGGAAGAGGCATAGAGCCCTTGAGTTCCAGTTTGTTCTCGTCGTTAAGGATGTAACGCTTGAGTTTCATCTCCGTGCCTCCCATATAGTCAGGGAATACATAGATGTTACCGCTCTTGCATACGCATGGGTAAGAGCCGAATCCGAGAGGCAGGGCATTGGCATTGGTGTAGTTCACGCCATCTTGCAGTTTCCCTACAGCCTGTAGGTAACCGCTACCGCTATCGCCTGAGGGGTTGGTTACCGTGGTAGAAAACAGGATTCTGCCTTCTGATTTTGGCACTTCTTTACCGATTACATCATCATCATCATCTTTGTCACAGGCTGTAAAGCATACTGTTAATGCTAATGCCATAACGCCTAACCAAGCCTTCCCGAGGGGAAGGATGTTTAATTGTTTTTTCTGCATAATTTTTTTGTTTTGTTATTGATTTCGTTTCGCCTTCCGGCTCCCTCCCTATGGGGGAAGTCCGATGTTGATAACATCGGAGTATGTGTCAGGAGCGGGGGGAGAGGCCGTTTACTTCATTATATACTTAACCTTAAATGCGATATTTCTTCCTGGAAGCGGACGGTTCAAATCTGAATAGACAACCTTGTTGGTAAGGTTCTTCAGCTTGAAAGAAAGTGTCCATCTGTTGTTTCCGAAGCTATGCTCTATGCCAGTATCAAAAGTGAGTGATGTAGGGATTTTACGATCCTGATACTTACTCATCTCAAAGTCGTAGAAATACTCGTGGATATAGGAAGAGTCGAAGAGGAAACGGCTGTTCTGCTCCTTGCCTCCGAAGAGATTCTCCTTGTGAAGCTCAATGCCGAAGTTTGCAAGGAAGTATGGGATGTTTGGCATACGCTTGTTGTACGTAGGGTTTGCTGCCGTTGAGCCAACTTCGTGCTTACGCTTGTCCCTAAGATCCTGATAGGTGGCATTAGCATAGCAATAAAGGAATGACGTTACATCGCCCTTGATGTCAATCTCCGCTCCCTTCGTTACCACCTTTCCGAAGTTGGCATAGCGAGCCATAGACGGAATCATGTCGGCCTGATAGCGAATCATATCGTCAAGCTGGTTTAGGAAACAGTTTGCCTCAATCTCTACGAAACCATACGAATTGGTATGGTGATAGATTACTCCTCCTGTCAATCCCTTGCATCGCTCTGGCTCAAGATTAGTAGCAGGAAGTATGGAGTAGCCATTGCCTGTAAGTTCCTCGGCTGTAGGGATGCGAACCTCAGAGCTAACCGCTATCTTGGCAAGGAGATCGTCGGTTATCTTATATCGCATAGCCTCGCTGACGCCCCAGTAGTTACGGTTCAGGCTTACATCAACAGGGTTGTTGATATAGGTGCGCTCCAGAACCCTCGTCTCTGAACTGTAATTGAAGTTCTTTAAGGTCGTGGCACTCATGAATTTTCCGTTGAACAGGGTAAGGTCGTATGAGAAACCGGTCGTGAAACTGCTCATGTGGCTTGGGAAGTTGGTCTGATAGCCGAAACTCTTGTCCATAAGTTCGTTCTCGGGATTCTGCCTTGTATGGGTGGCATAGAGGTTAATGTTGAATGAGTGATGCTCATTCAGCAGATAGTTCAGATTTAGCTTGCCAACATAGTCGTGAGTACGGTTGTCAGAATCAGAAGCATAGGTTCCCTGTTCTCCTCCGTATATTGTAACAGGGGAATATCTGTTGCCATCCCAGTCATAGCGCGACATTGCCTTGTCGCATAAACCATTCTTGCCATAGCTAAAGCATCCGTCAAAATCGAGGTCAAGACCGTCAATAAGGAAGTTGTCACGCTTCAGGGTGAGGGCGGCTATTCCTGACATTCCGTGATTGTATGCCTCACGGATGTCGCTGTCAATACCCTGAATCTCAGCCCTTGTTGCCAAGAACACAAGTTCGAGCTTCGCCTCGTCGAAATACCATTTCGTGGCTTTTATCGAGCCTCCGAGCATAGCCTTCTTGAACTGGTCATGATCACGCTCCACTACGCGATCGTCGAGATTCTGAAGGTGCATCCTATAGTTGTTGTCCGAATATGTCAGACAGCCTCCAAAGCCGAATTGCAAGCCGGAATTGTTATCTGTTCTCTTGAATGCAAAGTTCAGTTTATGTGTATTGAAAGATGCAATCTCATAGCTTGCATCCAGATATACAGGCGGATATTCCTTCGTCACTACATTCACGGCACCTCCCAGGGCAGAGCCTCCAAAACGATAAGGCACAATTCCTTTATATACCTCTATGCGTTCAATCATATCCGTCGGGATGTCATTAAGCGAGACATAGTCGCTTAGCTGACCTATGGCAGCCTCGTCAATATAAACTCCCATTCGTTTTCCCTCAAGACCGCGCACGGATATTCGCGAGGCACTACCCACGCCTCCGGTACTTCTTATCGCAATACCAGCGGTTCGAGCAAGCGCATCGTTAATACTTGTGGTAGTTCCCTCCAACTGTCGTTTCCCCAATACCGTGACAGGCATGGCTGCTTCACGCATCTTTCGAATCTCGTTGTGAGCAACAACGGTTACACCGTCCAAATCCTTTTTGTAAACATAGCTTGTATCGGCATTTGCATTATCCTGAGCTGATACATTCGTTGCAGCCATTAAGGCCGAAAATACAATCTTTAATTTCATTTATTGTCTTTATTAACTATATGTTAGTTATGTTCGCTATTCAAGGCCGCTGGTCTTCGATTTAACGTGAGTTCGACGACTTGCGTAGCTTGTTGAGCCTTAGCGAAAAATTTATTCAGTTGTATATTGTTGACTATCATGTGGTTGAAAGAGCTCTG
>CACZCN010000063.1:0-4181 GCA_902779665.1 uncultured Prevotellaceae bacterium
CGCTCCTTGTTGTCCTGGCCCTTGCGGGCCTATCGGGAAGGATACCCCTGGGAGATTTTACTCCCAGAGATTATCCTTACTATCATCCCAGAGGTCGTTACCTTTGAGGTTGTCATCCTCTTCCTCGTCGAAGAAGCCTTTCTTTCCACTAGCCCAGTCGTCGCTCATCTCCAGAATTGCTCTTTCGAGAACCGACTTAACCACTTTGATTTCGGGACTCACATAATTCTTTTTCATATAGCGTTCCTCCTTACTTTACAATGATTTTCACTCCGTTGATTACATATACTCCGGCGGGTACATTGATGATCTGAGTCTCACCGGCCTGCAGCTTGGCGTTGCTGACCAGCACGCCACTGGTGCTGTTCACGCGTACATTCTGCTCAATGGCAGAAGTCATCGTGATGACACCATTGCCCGGAACCACCTTCAGGTCAGGATTAGCATTCAGTGAGCTGATGCCCGTCGGGGTGTCACCCAGACCCTCGCTGAAGATCATGTCGAAGCTCATGAGTTTAGCAGCTCCAACTGCCTCCGATGTATAGAATGCTCGGAACGGAGCAACCTTGACAGTGCTATAGTTGTCGTTCAGGCTCTTTGAGCAAACGAAGTTGTTCCTTGCGAAGTAGAAGACATCCTGGCCCTTGTCTATTTCAATACCAGCATAGGTACCCTTGTTGGTGAAGGTGTATTTGCCCTCAGCTTCTCCAGTTGTTGCAGTACCTGTAGAAGTAATCACTTTACCCTCAGCATCCTTGTCAGTAATGGTATAGTCAGCGTTCATGATGCCAGTAGTAGCCTTAATGGTAGCACCATTCTGAGTCACGACGAACGACAGATTCGTATCTTCGGTATACTTTTCATCCAACTTCACGATATACGGCTTGTTCTGCTCGGTTGTCGTTGTTACATTGCTGAAAGCATTAGGCATGTAAGCATATGTCGTGCCATCCTTCAATACGAGAGAGTTCGTAGCTTGCATCTTATGCAATGTGAACTGTGAACCATCAAGGTTGGTGTGCTTGCCTTCTGTAACAAGAATGTCGAACGGCAGAATAATCGTGCTGGTAGTCTCCTGACCATAGGTTGACTTCGTAATCATTCTCTTGTATTCAGCTGTATTGGCAGAAGGAAGATAGATATCGTACGGTGAATAGAACGGTTTCATATCAGTCAGTACGAAATTACCTGCTCCAGAGAAAGTACCACTCTTTGTCTTCGTAGCAAAGTTAGTATATGAAACAGTAGGTGTTGTACCTGAGCCTGAACCTGAACCAGAGCCTGAACCTGTGCCGGCACTTGTCTGCTGTCCTAAAGGCAGGAAAATCAGGGCATTAGCACCAAGACCATTCTTAATCTCCGAAAGACTATGCCTAACAGGTGTCGTTGAACCTTCTGGTGTTTCAGAATTCTCTACGATAGAAAGCAGATGGCTGGCGTCAATATAAAGAATCTGATCCTTTGTCTTGGGAGCACCGGTCGTATTAAGAGCGCTTTGGATACCAGTCAATACCTGGGATACGGTCAGGTAACCCGGAACCTCAGTCGTGTGATCTTCAGAATCAACGGCTTTCAGCGTAAGTCCATACTGAGCGTCTTTCTTCACAGTGTTACCATCTTTGTAGAGCGTCTTATTCTCTTCGTAGATCTCTGTCCATTCCAGTTTCGCCTCATAGTCCTGTCTCTGTGCCGTAACCTTCATCTCATAGAATGCATATGTGCGGTGCTGTGTGGCTGTAGCCTTTGAGATGTTATAGCGGGTCTCATCACAGGTGAAGAGATATGCAGTCTTCTGTGTTGCGGTTTGTCCAGGCTGAGGAGCTGCCATTTCTGTTTGTGTGAAATAAAGCTGATCAAAGTCACCACCTTCAGTAGTATACTTCTCGAGGGAGAAAGGATACTCATGGTAAACACCGCCACTGGTACCCACAGTTCCTGCATTGTTGAAAGTAAACGCTTGTGTACCCTTCACCAAAGTATACACCTTATCATCATATTCATGATCAGGATCATACGTAGTTGCATACAAATCCTGTGCATCATCCCAATATGGAGATTTCACAAAGCTATAACGGGCGTTGTTTGTTGACGATGCTCTTTCGTAATAGGTGTTATCACCATAATCACTATAGAGGTTCTCAAACGTGAACAAGCATGGTGCCTTGAAATCCTTAGGGATGTAGAAGTGGAAAGCCTGGCCACTCACCGTGAAATCACTGGCAGTAAATGTCTGGGTCAGAGCCAGACCGTTGCCTGTTGGTTCATATAGTCCAGAAGTACTGTTTTGTTGAGCTTCCGAACATACAATGCTCATACGATTGATATATGGGTCGAGTGCCTGCAAGGTAAGCTCAGCCTGAACAAGTCCTACGCCAATGACACCGAACTTCACGGCATCGTTATTCAGGTCAGGAATCTCAATAAAGTCATCCTCCGTTCCTTGTTTCACTTCTTTGCTCACCAAAAGAGATCCGTCGTTTTTATACACGTTCAGTGTGAAAGTGCTTGGAGTAAATGGCTCATAGGTAACAGTCGTCGTCTGGTCCTCGTAAATGTTAACATTCTGAGTTTTACCAGTCGAAGGGTGAGTAGCTCGATTTGAGGTAGTAGAACCCGCAGCGAAATAATAAGTATAATTACCAAATCCCCCACTCCTACCTACATACACATTTTGATTGTAACTCCGTATATAGTTACCATTAAATGAATAAACTGCAGGTCTCTCTTTTAGGGACGCAATAATTAATCGGTTATTTGATCCTTGCTTCAGGTAAGTGTCTGGATCTTCAGCCAAACGGATATAGCCATCATCATCCATAAACCATTCTGCACGGTCGGCCTGTCGTGTCGAGGCACTTGCACCGTTAGTGAGGTAGACAGTAGTATTACTCATAATGCCATCATAAACGCCCTGAATATAGAATGTAGGGTAAGACTTTGAGTCTACGAGAACCTTCTTGGTCTCTGTCTTAGTCACAGAATTCTCACGTTTCTGACCATACGTATATTTAATCTTGGCTCCAACGATACGATATCCTATCGGGTTCTTGGTTCTTGCATTGTTATCTTCCTCTACATAAGTAGGAGTCTCAAGGTAATAAACTTGTTCCTTGTACTTTCCATCCGAACCTTTCACGCCACCAAGCTTAAAGTAGTCGCCCTCGGCAGAAATGGTACCAGTGCCATCGTAATCTACAACGTCACCACTAATTCCATCATAATTGGTTCCACTTTTGACAGCTTCTTCCTCGAAAAGTGTCAGGTTTGCCATCTGAGGCTTCACATTAGCGTATGTATAACTTATACGAGTAGTTCCATTATATGTTCTATTAGCAACCGATCCGATATCAACAGTACTTGTTGAGAAAGGAATATCTACAGCCCTCTTGTTCTTCGGAGCGCCAACAGGAGAAACAGGCGTGTAGTCAGCCTCTGCGGTGAATTCAAACTCAACGGATTCAAGTGATATAAACGCACGAGAATTGTTAGTTAATTTAAAATAAAGGGTATTGTCCATATCATCATCACTCAAACTTGTACGGCTAATCGTACTCTTTTGAGCACTTGTACTATAGGACAGACCAGTAACATGAGTATTGTTGTTATACCAATTCCACGAATTAGTAGGGTTAGCTTCACCAAACTCCGCATTTCCGTCTCCGCCTTGACCAAGATCAATGTTTCTACGGAACACAATGGTGTACTTGGTGAAACGGTATCCTTTAGGCAAAGTAAAAGCAACATAGCAATCAGACAGATTACCACGACCTAATTGCAAATTGGTCGCATTACCCGTTGCTTTAAAGATATTGTTAGCCGGATTCATGAACTGACCATTATCAGACAAAGTAGCACCATCAGCATCAGCTGTGGTCATCGTCAAATTAAGTTGGTTATGTTTCCACATCGCAAAACCGCCCAGACTGAAAAAAGTATCTTCTGCTGTGCCCGCTGCGGAACTATTCTTCACGGCGGCAATGGTACTACCATTATTGGACCTCACCGTCACGTTCTGTGCCAGCGTGTTGGTAACGCCGGCCACAAGCAATAGCAAGAGCAGCATCCATCTGCTCCTACTTTTTGAATTGAATGTAAACATTTTTTTCATCTTTGTATAAGTTTTATATTTAAAGTTTCTTGTTTTTGTTTTATGTTTTGCCCACAGATTACACAGATTTTCA
>CACZCN010000064.1:0-4091 GCA_902779665.1 uncultured Prevotellaceae bacterium
AGTCTTTGCTACTGAACATAATCTTATTTTTATAATGTCAGTGCAAAGGTATATCATTTCACTTTTTCATGCAATACGTCAAAATTGGCTGCTTACAAATGAATGAATTAAATGATGTTTTCCTTGATGGTATCAACAATATACTTCACATCATCGTCTGTCACGTATGGACCTGCCGGCAAACACATTCCTATTTTGAAAATCGCCTCTGATACCCCATTAACATAAGCAGGAGCATCCTTATAGCAAGGCTGTTTATGCATCGGCTTCCATACAGGCCTTGCCTCAATCTGTGCTTTATCGAGTGCTACACGCATAGCCTCCACATTGGCATTTGGTTCACAATCGGTATGAGCAGATTCTGCAGCATGGATGACTCCTGCTGCACCACCCACAGCACCAGTCACGATGGTCTTGTACGCATTCTCCTGACCCTTGACCTTCACACTCGGGTCAAGCGTGATGGTGCAAAGCCAATAGTATGCCACAGGGACAGGTATCTCTATCCTTTCACCATCCTGCTCTACTATGCGCTTTGCATTTACGTCCTTCTCGCTGCCACCGGCATCTATCACGTTCCGTCGGACATACTCATACCCGCTTTCTTTCATCAAGGACTCAGTCAGTTCTTCTAACTGCGTCCCCTTATCGTCATTGGTATCTCCTATTATATATAGCCTCATTACTGACTATTTATTTAATCTCTCACTCATCCACATAGCAGAAATCCTGCGGGCCTTTTTCTAACCCGTATTCTGCAAGTGGCTTTGGTTGCTCAAAGATCTGCAAGTGCTCTATCTGATAAGCGTAGGCGGCGTCCTTACCCTCGAAATAATGGTCAAACACACCTTTTGTGATGCCACCTATTTCTGAAGTTTGTTCCCACAACCATTCTGGAGTGCCATATAAGAACCCTCCAAGATCGAACTCGGCTACCACTCTCTTTACTGGATGAGAGGAATATATCAGAACCTGCCTGACAGTATCATCTTGTGGAATCCGCTTTCTATATTCCACCGTTTTTCTTCCGGTAAGAATCTCCGCAACATAGCAAGGCTTAATCGACAACAAAATCTTTTTCATACTCAGTTCCTTTAATCAAATTTCTGAATTGACTGCTCTCGATGGGCAGGCATCGCGTTGATCTCAACCTCATCATATCAATGCCTGCCTTCGATAAACGGTTTATCGATATAGGATTCATATAGAAGCTTGCATTATGCAAGAAGTAAATGACCTTCACTTTCCCATCTACCCTCTCCCAACGACTATGCAGCGCATCCAGAGACAGTGATGTCCGTTTCCTACTTCTGACCAGGAACTCTTCTTCATTATTAAAATCCTGAAAGACATCGTCAACGATCCCAGTCCCTATTATTCCTTCCTCTTCACCGCCACTCCCCTTACGGAAGAAAAGAATCGCACTGCCAGGCTTTATGTCTATATTATCCTCTTTCAGGATTATCATCTTTCGTATTGCATTTCTGAATGGTTCCATGTCAAGACTATTCTCCCTCGCACTTTTTGATGGAATTAATAGTTTGGAGTAGCCCCTTCCTACAGTGATTACGAACACATTTGATTTCCCGTCTTGAAAAGGATAGCTTAAACGTGGAATAGGGAGAGTCATCTTCTTCATCGTTCTTATATAGACATCCTCACCGCCCTGTTTCTTACCCCAGTATGAAAAACCCCAGCGTTTAATCATGTCTATCAGGCGTAATCTGGGTGAATTGTTCGCATACACTGTTAGATAAATCTCATCCACCTTATACTTCAAAGCCTGTTCGAAAATGATACGCATAAAGCGCTCGCCTATCTTCTGTCCTGAATAATTAACTTTTAAGGAACTGATTTTCAGTCTACGTGCAGGTGGCAAGAGTGGGGTTATTGTTGAGTAGTCCTCATCCTCCAATTCCAACTTTAATTTTAACAGAGCTTTTATCTTGTCATTTTCATCTTTGGCAACATAAACTAAATCGTCTTTTTTCTTCTTGAACCATTCATAGTAGTATGGCGCGTATTCCCGTTTAAATGTATTGAAAAAAGTGTCACTCAGAGATAAGGTGCCGAATGGGACCTCCTTTAGTATAATACCCTTAGAGTCATCTTTGTCACGATGTTCGGTCGAACATGTCTCAATAAATTCATCCATCGTGAAAACTTTGTCATCCATCGAACATATACGAGACAGTTCATGCACTCTCAGGTTCTCAGTAATAAGAATATCTGCCTTATGATATTTTATAAGGTTCAACTGCATCAATAGAGCACGCTCATCCTTCTCTGTCCACAGATATATCTGGCTTAGCATCATCTTAAATATTGGCAAAAGAGGAGGCATTTCGCGTATAACGTCAAAGCCTTTAAGTGCCGAAAGTCTATTCGTTTTCACAAAATGCGTGGTTATCGAGATTGTACCGACATCCAGCAACTGTTGTGCATTTAGGCGTTTTGCCCATTGCTGCACAACAGACACGCCATCGGCATACTCCTCATTGAGCAGATAGCCAAGTATAACGTCTGTGCCGAAAAGTATACGTTTATTCATCGCTTGCGATAGATTTTTGATTTAGTCATACCTATCTTTGTAACAATCAGGTAGGCGAAGACAAAAATCAGCAATATAATTGAAATGGCGGGCTTGAGCCAACTCTTCCAAAAGCCAGCATCATCGACCGACATAACGATATCACAGAATTTGAAGCTTAACATAGAGCCAACCCAACTGAGCAGTATAGCCACTGCTACATAGGCCAACATCCGCCCCCAGTACAGACGTGGATATATCGAGCTGAAAAAGACGCTGAAGCTTGATATTGGCTTCTCGTCAAACTTCTTATCGTCATCCTTATCCGTTTTACGGCGTTTCTTCCAGTGATAAGCCACAAATGTCGTATTGTGTAGACTGGTCTTGGGTTGGTATTTATCCCACTGCTCAGATTCAAGAATACGTGTATCTTGTTTTAGAGAGCTGCCGTTGTGCACTGTCTCACGGGTATCCACCATGTAGAACATGTGTACCTTGTCAAATTTACACATCTCAAGTTGGGCCAGCTTCATAGTTTCTTTCACCTTACTGTCAAGCACCCTTGTTTCATTGACTCTCACGTCATAGAGATCTGTCATAGAGAATGCTGCTTGAAGGAGGTCATTTGTGATGTGTTCCGACTTTACATATTGACTCTTATCCTTTAGCCGAACCCTGAAGCGCACATATATCTGACCACATGTCTCATCCTCAGGTTCGCTATTAATGGTTATTTTGATGAACGTTCCTTTTGGTGTGTCCGTAAAAGAGTCCGTGGTAAAATTGGTCTCTCCAAGTTTATAAAGGTAGAAACTCCGATCCTCGTTGATGAAAGACACCGTACAGTAGTTGTCATTCACCCTTGATGTCACCTGTATATCGGCATTAAACACAGCGCCAAGTGTCTGGTCATTAGCACGAAGGATGTCCGAGAGATCTTGTGGACTTCCATCAATATCAAAAGGCAGGAACAAGCATAGCGTTTTATAACTTTTAGGGAACATGATGCCGAAATCGATATATACAGCAGGATTAAGGAAAAAGTTCCCCGTTTCTACTTTCCAAACATTAAGGTGTAACTCCGTGTCTGTTGCAGCCTTTTCTCCGCCCTCCTTATATGGAACCGGCATTGTATTATTCACAGTTTGTCTTGTTGCCGCAGCAATCTTCATCCGTGACTGTTCAACCTCAACAACCACGGCAGACTGGATCGTAGTGGCTGGAACGATGTGTGAGTCAGCTGAAAACAAACTTCCACTGATTCTATTCTTGCTATAATATAATGCTATACTCTTCATAGTTCTTGTTAATATCAACCTTTTTCTATCTGCTATTTAAGTAAAACCGTCACCCCACAAACAAATGCTATTGCAATAATATATCTTGTTGCTCTCATTCTTTTCTTAGATTTTTACCAATGGATCTCTTTTCTTATAGATCTTTTAACGGATCAAGGAACCGTCCTAGGTTGTTAAGTTAGCATACCATTTTATGCTATATTTTTAACCACATTCATTCTTTTAATGGAGGGGTTTGGCAATAAGTTGTCACCTCTCCATTT
>CACZCN010000065.1:0-4090 GCA_902779665.1 uncultured Prevotellaceae bacterium
TGAAAATCTGTGTAATCTGTGGGCAAAACATAAAACAAAAACAAGAAACTTTAAATATAAAACTTATACAAAGATGAAAAAAATGTTTACATTCAATTCGAAAAGTAGGAGCAGATGGATGCTGCTCTTGCTATTGCTTGTGGCCGGCGTCACCAATACGCTGGCACAGAACGTGACCGTGAGCCCGACCACGGGTAAGTTGGTCGCAGCTGCTACTGGCGGTAACGAGATCGGATTCCAGAATGGATGGTCTTCCGTGTGGAGACATGAGCAGTTGCCTCTTAGCTTCACAGTATCTGACTATGACAACCTCTCTGCTGGTGGTGACGTGATGGTGCCTGCTGGTAACATAAGTGTTCGCAACAATCAGTTGGTTGTGATGGGTGGTACTCACATGGACCTCTATTGCGTTCTTGCTTTACCGAAGGGTTATCGCTTTAAAAAATATAAGCTGGTGTTGCTCAACAATCTGAACGGTGTAACCGTTAATGGAATGCGCGTTGGCTATAATAGTAATGATAATTATGGAGAATTTGTCAATGTCAGCAAGGTAATGTATGAAACTGACAACACTTATGGAAGGGCAGAGGACGAAGATGACAACAGCGTCGTTTCGTACAACGAAAAAACTGAAACCATGGGTGGTGCGACAACTGACAATAGTAATACAACAGAATATGTCATCGAGCGTACCAGCATGACTGATGATGACATGAGCAACATGCTCTATTTCCGCTTGAATCGTGGCGCAAATGCATTCTTTGGCGTAACCATCAAGTCGTTCGAGGTGGAATTCACCGCTGAAGGTGCTTTTGATGCAAAGGTTGCTCCTGATGAGGTGGGACAAGCTGTAAGCCTTGTCACTGCTCCTTTCACTACCAGTAAGACTGATGTAGGACAGCTTGAGCAGCATACTACGACAAGTGGACAGAAGTATTATTCTTACAACTACATTAATACCAAGGATATGGAGGCTTATACCTATCTTTATCAGCAAGATGCTGTATCCAATGGTATCCCCTCTGATGTCGCTACGAATAAGAATATCACTCCCGTGAAGGTGGACGGAGAGTTCCGCTATGCCTTAGGCAATGACACCTATTATATTGAGACTCCTACCCACGTGAAGTCGCAGACAGGTTGGAATGCGCCGGTAGGCTATCGTATCACGGGTGCACGCTTCGACTATCTTTGGGGATCAGAGGTTGCTAGTGGCAACAAAGTTGTAGACGCTTGTTATATTACTTATACAAGATGGGTGAATGGTCAGAGACGAACCTTTTATTTGAATGGTGACCTTCAGTTCACCACAACACGGTTTCCATGGACACTAGATGATAATGGCAATATTTGTAACGGAAACAGATATCTCGCATGTTGGGGTTCTAGCGATCAGCGTAACTTAACCTATAGTACGGATGCTACATCTAAATATAACTTGAAGCGTAACAACAATGGTGTTTATTACATTTCAAGTTCTAATACATACTATTATTTGCAGTATAGGAATTATATATATATAAATAATGGTTATTATGGGGATTGGGATTGGGCTTATACTGACGAAGAGCCTCTGGTTGTAAAGACGGGAACGGATTATGCTTATGCAGATTATCGCGCTAGCAGCAGCACTGAAACAGGTGCTTCTATCCCTTATGATGGATTCTCACCAGGTGCCTACAAGCTGGAAATATTTGATAAGACAGGCACGTCAGTTGTGGAAACCGTTACTGTCAATAGTGCAAGCGATGCAGATAGCTACTATTTAAGTGGTCTCAACAACGACGCCGTGAAGTTTAGGATTAGTAATCTTGCAACAGGCAAAAAGGCTTTGGTGGCTGTTACGCTGACTTTGGAGACGCTGAATCCTTATATCAACAAGATGGATATTGTTGCAGAGGATGGAACAAAAGAGTTGCACCTTACCCAAACGTTCACAGCAAATGACTTCTCTGTCAGTGGTGGTGCGTTTAAATTCTATATTCCTACTGACTATGCAGGAGAGAATATTTACTTCAGTTTCCGTGACCTCTATAGCAACGATGGTGATGAAACGTATTTTGACGATCAAGGAAAACCGGGTACGGGCCATGCTCGCTATAGCTTTGTGAGCTCTCCTTATTTCGCAACTGTCGATGGTAATGGCGACAATGGTCTTTATGACGGTGCTTACAGTCCTACTACTGCCAGCACAACTAAGATTTATGCCACGAATGTCGGTAACATCCGCTTTAAGTTCAATAATGCAGAGAATCTCTCGAATACGGGTGGACAGACAGGTACGATGACTCTTGAGGAATACGACTTCTCTGTAAGCAATTACCTTGGTTCTGCTGATCCTGACAACTCAACAGAGACAGGCGCTTTCAATCAGGTGGTACTGAACACGGATTCTCCCTCTACGAAAAGTGATGTCGCTTACCTTTTCACGGCAGATGAGACTCGCTACAATATTGCTCCGGGAAGCAAAAAGACTGTCGATGGTGAAGAAGTATCGGTACCCCATGCATGGGAGCATCGCTCTTATGCCTTCTACCGTATGGACATTACATTGGAAGCTGCAAGCTATACTCCTGACCTGACATGGACTAAGCTTTACAACGAGAACGAGACCTGCTATGCCGATAAAAATGAGAAAAACGAGGATATTGATGCCAGCAAGTCGATGTGGGGTGTGAAACTCGGAACTTTGGACGAGAATGGCAAGAAAGTCGACGGTCACCTCTCGGCTGCCGAGATTAATCAGGCCATCAATGCTGCATTTACTTCTACAGGAAACAACCATCCGACATCACAGGATCAGGTTCTCTATGTAGATGCTAGCGACTTGACGACTGTCGTTTCAAGCCAGGCCATCTCAGTTGAGAGCCTTAACGCAACGCTTGCTCCGAACTGCTTGTTCTTCCTGCCGAAGAATATGACCTCAACGGCAAACAATATTGCCTATAAGACATCGACCGGCTCGTTCAATGCTGCCAAGAACATTGTACTGACAGACCGCAAGCCGTTCTTCTCTCCATACGACATTCAGGTAAGCGCAGCTCCTAACTACGCTATGTATACCCGCGACATTACATGGGCGAAGAATGGCAATGCCACCAATGCATCCATCATTGTTCCGTTCCAGATTGGAGTCACCAGCGAAGGATTGCACGATGATGGTGAGGGCAACATATTCTATGTACATGAGATTCAAAAAGATGGTGACTGTCTGAGCGAAACCCCTAACCTCGATATTGACAATATCCACCTGCTGCCGGTAGCGGGCGTGAAGAAAACCGAACCGAACACCCCGTATGTGGTGAAAGTAGAGAGCGTTGCTGAAACAGAAGGCGATGCTAAGCCTTCGTTCATCGTGAAGCAGACGGGTGCGCTGGTGAAAGCTACAACTAGCATGGACGAAGATACCTATGAGTTTACAGGAACATCTGGATCGGGCGTGGACAGCAAGGCCAGTGTTACCTTCACTCCAACAGGCTCGTTCTCCGGAAAGAAGCTCGCCAAGGCCAGCAACAAGGTCTACTATTTCGCAAACAACATGTTCCTTGACATCAAGACACTTACATATAGTAATGACTTGTATGTCTATCCGTTCCGCGCTTACTTCAGATCAAGCGAAAGTGCTGCAAAGAAACTCAACATTTTCTATGGTGAGAATTTCGACACAACAGGTATCAACAGACTGGATGAAGAGCCGATGACGGTAGATCCGAATGCACCTGTATATGATGTATATGGACGTAAGATTGCGAACTCTGTTCGTGAGATTGCCGGCAAGAAACTGCCACGCGGTATCTATGTAGTGAACGGAGCTAAGTTTAACGTTAAATAAAGGAGGGCCATTAGTATGAAAGCTGTATATCAAAAGCCGCTCACAGTAACGGTAGCTTATAACAAGGAGGGATTTCTCTTGACTGCGACAAACCCTTGGGATCACGCAGACACGAAGAAGGGCTTCTTCGACGAGGGCGAAGATGATGATCTCAAGAGCAACGACCTCTGGGATGATAGTAAGGATAATCTCTGGGAGTAAAATCTCCCAGGGGTATCCTTCCCGATAGGCCCGCAAGGGCCAGGACAACAAGGAGCG
>CACZCN010000066.1:0-3978 GCA_902779665.1 uncultured Prevotellaceae bacterium
AATAAATACAAGACCAAGAAAGAAACTCAATTTTTCAACTCCAATTGAGGAGTTTTTAAATTACTTGTTGTAAATTTGCACTTGCTTGTTGAATTCGCACCATCTTAACAAATGTTAATTACGTTAAAAATGCGATTTTTGAAAATTATTTTGAGCAGTTTTCGCACTTTTATACCGTTTAACACCTAACTATCTGATAATCAGCGATGTTTATTTCCTGCGTGGGCAAGTGATTGATTATCAACAACTTAGAACAATTCGAATAAACTATTACTAAAGCTCTCATTTTGAGGGCTTTTGTTGTGTTAAGTGTTCTTAATTGCTCTTTGTTATTCCAAGTTATTTTAGTTTTATTTGTACCCTATTTCTACCCCGGAGAAAAAATGGGGTAAATTTTAGGGGTCTTGACCGTCGTCTTTGGTGCAAGCGTGAGACACAGTGAGAATGCACTAAAATGTCGCCTTTGGTACAATGTGAGACACAGTGAGACACAGTGAGACACAGTGAGACAGAATTTACTGAACTAAAAGCGTGAATTTGCGTTCATTTGATATAAAAATATGGAGTATAAAAAGCGTTGTCAATGGTGCGGAGAACCATTTATTGCCCACAAACTTACCACACTTTACTGCTGTAAAGCGTGTTGGGACAAGGCGTATGAGGCAAAAAGAAGGCAGAACAAACGAGATGCACAGAGACTGGAAGTAGAATCTGCGCGTCCTGTGGTAGAAAGTATTGGTACCAAAGAGTTTCTTAATCCTACTGAAGCAGCAAAGCTTCTGGGAGTAAGTAGGGCTTCTATGTACAGATATATGGAGCAAGGAGTTTTTAAAGTGCTGAGAACTCCAGCCAGAACTATTATAAGAAGATCAGACATAGAAGCCCTTTTCGATAATCCTCCCGCCTACATCAAGAGGAACAACAACAAACTGAATATGCTCGGTGAGACATACTCCATGCTGGACATTACGAAAAAATACAACATAAGTAAACGAGTTGCTTTAATACAAGTTGTTTCATACACGAATTTGATTTAATATGGGTGCAAAGTTACGGATAAAAATCAGATGAAATACCAGATAGTTCAAAAGTTTATATTATTTTATTATTCATACTCACCACAGTATGAAATCAAAAATTATTCAATTTAAAGCGCGTGTAAATACATTTATCTTAAACTTCCATAAGAAAGGCGTGAGTATGAATCATGATTGAAGTATAATTACTATAATTGCACAAAAATTAGAGCACATTCATTCACGAACAACAGGAAACTATGGCAAAAATAGGCTATATCATGGTTACTCCGCACTATGACAATCTGGAAGCAGACAGGTCATGGATGAACGAGTATGGATGCATACAAATCATAGAAGAGAGCAAGGAGAATGAGAAGACCCGTCCCCTCTGGAAGAAGCTCATGCTCTCTCTCGGAAGAGGCGACGAAGTGGTTATCGCCAAGTTCAGCAATGCCCTGCGTGGCTCTCGTGAATTGGCAATCTTCCTGGAATTTTGCCGGGTAAAAGTCATTCGCGTCATCAGCATTCGGGACAGGATCGACTCTGACGACATTCTTTTCCCAGACACAAAGGCATCTGCCATATTGGAAATGTTCGGTTCATTGCCAGACGAAGCCCTTGCCCTGCGAAAAGCTGCAGCCCATGAGACAAAGCTAAAGCAGAAGATGATTCTGTCACCCGATGACATGTCTAAGTTCAAGGAATCGAAGAAAGAGAAAGAGGCTACTATAATAAATATGTATATGGCAGGCTATCCTATCGATGAGATATGGAGGGCATGTGGCTATAAGAGCCGTAGTAGTATCTTCAGGGTGCTCAATGAGAATAACATCACATTAAATCGTGGTAAGCATTCGGGGCCAATCAAGAAATGGAGTGAAAGGAAGAATCCGATTATCAACCGCGACAAACAGGAAAAACCTGAGTAATAATATTAAAAGTAATATATGGCTATCAACAAACAACAACTTGTAAAGGACTACGAAGAGGCATTTGGGCGAAATGCGGCACTTCCTATTGCTTTCTGGCATAGCGATACGCCTATAGCAGAGCCGGAAAAGACTGGAGGCTGCTTCATCCCCGTCTTAGAGGATGCCAGATGTGGCTATCCAGTTAGCTTGGACGCTGAGACCATGCTCTGCGGAGGCGGGAAGTGCTATTGCGGACTGGCTCCACTGCCAGCCTATGTGCCTACTTTCGTTTCCGAGAAGGAGCATTATAAGGCAAGCGCGGAACTGGTGGAACAGGCTATCAGCCACATGGACATTCAAGTAAGCCCGTACAGATACATCAATTTCCAGAGGCTCGACCTGATGGATGAGGGCATAGACTATTACGGCGTTCTGATATTTGCCAGCCCCGATGTATTGAGCGGATTGGTATCATGGGCATATTACGATAATGCCTCTCAGGATGCCGTTGCCGTTCCTTGGGGAAGCGGCTGTTCTGCAGCGATCAGGGCGGTTATCAGGGAGAACGAGCTGATGGGAAGACAGTGCTTCATCGGTTTCTTCGACCCGTCAGTGCGCCCGCATGTAAACAAGAACGAGTTGATGTTTGCCATTCCGAAGAGCCGCTTGGAGGAAATGACAGAGTATATACGTGACACATGCCTGTTTAAAGGCAAGGCATGGCCGAAAGTAAGAGAGAGAATAAACCCAGAATAAAAATGAGTGATATTGAAGCAATAGTAGTTATCGTCATCGTAGCATGGATAGGCAAGCACGTCCTTAAAGGGATCTTCGGATTCCACTCACGCTCGGAATACAGGAGAGACAGGTGACATTCATGCCGATGAAAAGGTATTATTAGTAATACGGTAATAATATTACTTGTGATACGATAATAATATTTCTTTATATACGATAAGATTATTACTTTAAATACGATAATAATATTACTTGTAATATCCTCATAACAGAGTAAACAGACAGAATATGACCATACAAGAAGCAATTGAAGCCCGTCATAGTGTGAGGGCGTACACAGGACAACCGCTGGCTGCCGATGTGGTCGAGGTGCTGGAAGAAAAGATAAGGGAACTGAACGAGAAAGGCCACCTGCACATGCAACTGATACGGAACGAGACGAAGGCGTTTCAGGGTAAGCTGGCCAAATACGGGAAGTTCCGTGGCGTGAACGATTACATCGTCATGGCAGGTCAGAAGGCCGATGACCTCGACGAACGCATTGGCTATTACGGCGAGCAACTTGTGCTGCTGGCTCAGACTCTCGGACTGAACACCTGCTGGGTAGGTCTCTCCTACTCCAAGGTGCCTGGAACCTATGTCCTTGATGCCGGAGAAGTCATCGAGGCGTATATATCCATCGGCTACGGTGAGACTCAGGGCGTTTCACACAAAATCAAGAGCGTGGAGCAGGTCAGCAACGCCAATGACCTTACTCCAAGCTGGTTCAAGCAGGGTGTGGAAGCGGCTCTTCTTGCCCCGACTGCTGTGAATCAGCAGAAGTTCTTCTTCGAATATATCCCTGCAAGGGACGGAAAACCTGTACGGGTGCTGGCCAAGAGGAACTTCTCACTGATTGGATTCACTCAGATGGATCTTGGCATTGCCAAGTGCCATTTTGAGATTGGAGCGGGAAAAGAGAATTTTGAATGGGCATAAGGGGAAAAAATATATCTATTGATACGAGCAATATATGCTCACAACTGCAGAATTATGAAGGTATTTATCGTTTATTGTCATCCATCAGAGGATTCGTTTACAAGAAATGTACGCGACGCATTCATCAAAGGAATTGTTGATTCCGGTAATGAATACGTTATGTCTGATCTGTATAAGATGAATTTCAAGACGGATATGTCTGAGAAGGAGTATCTCAGGGATTCGAACTATAACACCGAGCCAGGCTTGGAAAGCGATGTCCTTGCAGAACAGGCAAAGATAAACTCAGCAGATGCCATAGTCTTTATCTATCCAGTTTTCTGGACTGAAGC
>CACZCN010000067.1:0-3511 GCA_902779665.1 uncultured Prevotellaceae bacterium
AGGAAGCAGAAAGGTTATGAAATAATAATCAATGACGCTTTTCGTTATGTAGTTTTCCCCTGGTCTTGTAAAAAAGATCAGGGGAATTTTGTTAAATTGCGGATTGTAGAAAATAAATGTAAGGTAAGTTTTCTTTTTTCTGATAAAAAATATTAACTTTGCACTCGGATATCCAAATTCTATAAACCTATATAACTATTATTATAAATATAACTTTATGAAGCGAATTCTACTTGCAGTTTATGCGCTCGGTATGACGATAGCCGTTAATGCGCAACAATGGATTGACATAACTGATAAATATGTCAAGAACCCGTATTTTAATGGAGATGATTACTCCTATTGGGAGGGAACTCCACTAAGTGGTAGAAATGCGAAAAATAATGCGGAGCATTACTACAGAGCCTATGATACTTATCAGGAAATCTCAGATCTGAAGCCGGGTAAGTATCGTGTAAGCCTCAAAGCTTTCTATAGCATGGGTAGTATATGGGAAGACTATGAATTATATATTACCGGTAATTATGCTGCACAGCGACATGCTCAGCTCTATGCAACATCATCCATAAAAAATTATACTACACCTATTGTTCCATTAAGTTCTGGTAGGTCGAAGGAAGCTTATGGTGGTTCATGTTACCCTATAGTACATAGTGAGAATGGGAACTATATCCTTGATTGGTGGCTTCCATATGATTTGGAAGCTGCGGACGCTTGGTTTGCAGCTGGCTACTATGATAATTCCGTGGAGTGTGAAGTTGCCGAGGATGGCAAACTGAAAATCGGAATACGAAAGATGAAGACTTTGACTGATGACTGGACCTGTCTGGATGACTGGAAACTGGAGATCTGGGACTATGTTACGCCGGCTACGGATGTCAAGCTTGATGTGACAACGGCAACGATGATTCCTTGGGAGACAAAGCAACTTACAGCTACCGTATATCCTGAGGAGGCTTCATTCCATAAGGTGGCATGGAAGTCAAGTGATGAGGATGTCGCTTTCGTTGACCGATATGGCAACGTGACTGCCTTATCAGTTGGTACTGCCGTGATTACAGCGACAACCATTGACGGTAGTGATAAAACGGCAGAGTGTACTCTGACAGTAGAGGCTCCTGTTGCGGCTACTTCTGAGAATGTCAAGATCAATGAGATAATGGCAGCTAACGTTGATGTATATCGTGATCCTTCAACCAACTTCGGTTCATGGGTGGAATTGTATAACCCTACGGACAAAGGTGTAGATCTTGGCGGTCTTTATGTGACGGATGATGTCAATAACCTGAAGAAGCATCACCTTATTTACGACTATGATATACTTCCTGCTCATAGCTTTGCAATACTCAACTTTGATCATTTTGAGATATATACTTATTATTCATATCGCCAGATTGACGACAAACTCGATTGCGACGGCGGTACGATAATTGTTTCTGACGGTGAGAACATCCTTGCAGAGGTGACATATCCTGAGGCTATCAGCCGTGTGTCATACGCTCGTACAACGGATGGAGGAGAAGAGTGGGGCACTACTGACAATCCTACACCGGGAGCAAGCAATGCTACATCTACATTTGCTACTAAGCAACTCAAGATGCCAGAGGTAGATACTCCGGCAAAACTCTTTAAAGGTACTCTTGACGTTAATGTTACTATCCCTGAGGGTGCAACGCTTCGCTATACTACCGACGGTACTGCGCCTACACTCAAGAATGGCAATACTTCTACGGATGGAAAGTTTACTGTGAGCGGATCTGTGAGCTATCGTTTCCGTCTCTTCCAAGATGGAATGCTCGCAAGTCCTGTTGCAACGCGTACATATATCAGGGACAATGGTAACGAGCCATTCCCTATCATTTCTATCGTTACGGACTTGAAAAACATTTCTAAGGGCGAATATGCCTTGTTCAAGACTTCTTCGTATGGCCGTCCGGGAAATGGTGTGTCTGCGTCTTACAATGGCAATATGGATTGGGACCGTCCTGTAAACTTCGAGTATATCACAACCAAGAACGAGTGCGTTATTTCTCAGGAGTGTGACTATTCTATGTGCGGAGGATGGAGTAGAACATGGGAGCCTCATTCATTCAAGTTGAAGGCAGGAAAGACATACGAGGGTAACAATACGTTTGCATATCAGTTCTTTGGCTCAGAGAAGGATAATCCTGCTGTGGAGAATGGTAAGGGTTATCTCAAGCATAAGACACTTCAGATACGTAATGGTGGCAACGATAATGAATGTCGTATCATGGATGCTGCAATACAGCAGATCGTGACATCAAGTGGCCTGTATGTGGAGCATCAGGCATGGCAACCTGTACACGTGTATATAAATGCATCGCCTTATGCCGTGCTCAATATGCGTGAGCCTAACAATAAGCACTATGGATATTCAAACTATGGCATCGATACCGATTTGATGGATCAGTTTGAGATTAGTCCTGACTCTGGCTATGTGCAGAAGGCTGGTACAAAGGATGCGTTCAACAAGTGGTATGATCTTGCAAAGACTGCTTCTTCTGAAGACTCTTACAAGGAAATCTGCAAGCTCGTAGATATCGACGAGTTTGTAAACTATATGGCTGTAGAACTGTATCTGGGTTCTGATGACTGGCCACACAACAACGTGAAGGCTTTCCGTGATCAGAATGACGGCAAGTTCCGCTTTGTGCTCTTCGATCTTGACTTCGCTATGAACAGGAGTAAGCCTTTCGATGATTTCTTTACTGAACAGTATTACAAGTTCAATACACTCATGGGCTCTGACTATGCACAGTATAAATCTCTCTACAACACTAATATTACTCAGGAGATAGAGCTTGTTACCATTTTTAAGAATATGCTCGGCAATGATACATTCCGCAAGAAATTCATTGATGCTTTCTGTCTCGTAAGCGGATCTGTATTTGAGCCTACTCGTGTAAAGGAAATTGTGAATTCATTGGCTTCATATCTCAAGAAAGGTAAATATGTGAATCCAGAAAGTACAGCTAATACGATAAAGAACGGTCTCAGTGGCCGTCAGGCAAGGATGCTAACTCAGTTGAAGAATTGTTCTTATCTGAATCTTGGCAGCAGGTTGGCAATGGAAGTTTCACTTGCAAGTAATGTTGAGGGTGCCTCTATCCTTGTTAATGGAATGGAGGTTCCTACGGGTAAGTTCTCTGGCAAGCTCTTCGCACCTATCACCCTCAAGGCTGCTGCACCTGCAGGATACCGCTTCGCAGGTTGGAAGTCATCCGACGGTAATTGCGTATCTGGAAATATGGAGTATGAGCTGCCTTCAAGCGGCATACATAAGCTCACCGCCGTATGGGAGAAGGTTGAGGTTGAGAAACTTTCAGATTTCGCCGATGCTCCTATCAAGATCAATGAGCTGAGCGCGGGCAACGATATGCTTGTAAATGAGCTCTTCAAGAAGGATGACTGGGTAGAGCTTTACAACACTACCGACTATGACCTCAACGTAAACGGTCTTTACATCAGCGACAATGAGAAGAAACCTGAA
>CACZCN010000068.1:0-3368 GCA_902779665.1 uncultured Prevotellaceae bacterium
CCCACCTCTTCCCATTCCGAACAGAGAAGTTAAGCCCGCTTGCGCCGATGGTACTGCAATGCAATGCGGGAGAGTAGGAGGCCGCCACTTTTCAAAAGAAGCCCTTGAGTCCAAAAGACTTGAGGGCTTTTTCTATTTCTATATCAGTGGTGGAAAGGCTAAGTCATGAGCAAAATAGCTGTATCCACGCGCAAGATAGCTGTAGTAGCACTCCGTATACAGCTAATACGCATCTGTATTAGCTATATATGCTTCCGTATTAGCTGTATTTCTGACATCTGCATTTTGTATTGCACGCTGTGGGGGAAAACCTTGCAAAACATTTAACCTTTTAACATAACCCCTTTGAAATCCCGATAAATAAAGGGCTCAGGGCATGTTAATAGTTGCTTAGACATTTAACATGCATTTCATATTTTGGGGTGCAGTTCACACAAAGTCGGTTAAATGAACGATAATAGTTGAACAGACATTTAACATGCCTCAAACCACGATGTACAAAGGGCTTGAGGCATGTTATGTTAATAGGTTAAATCTTTTTCGAAAAAACGGTTGTAAGTCAAGGGGTGGGGAACCGTCCCCATCCACCTAAGGTGTTATTTGCAGCCTTTTTATTTCTTCGAAGCGTTTTTTGTTATTTTGCTCCCTTCCTTCTATTACAGTCTCTGCATAGCATCTGGCAATTCTCTATAACCGTACGGCCACCATCACGCCAAGGAGTAATGTGGTCACCCTCCATAAATTCGTAATCAAACTCCTTGCCACAAATAGGACAGATGTGGTGCTGCTGTTCCCAAACAGCCAATTTGATATCCTCTGGGAAAGCACGCAGGTCGAGATAATGCTCATCACCTGTCAATACATAAGGAATGATGCCCGCCTGTTTCTGTATCTCACTATCACGCATCAAGGCAGATATCTGCTTCGCCATCTCCGCAGTATCCAGCGTCTTATCGTGGTAACGGTCATAGAACAATGCCCAGTCCAACCCCTTCATAATCTTCTTAAACTTCTTCATGTCGAAATTTGTGATGGCCCAGTTCAATACGTTTTGAAAGTACGTCCACAGATTGTTCGAGTTGGGGTCGTGTTGGTGCTGAGCCATATATCCTACAGCTGTCTGACGCTTACCATTGCGCGTTTCATGGTCTGCCATCCATTCAAGCGCTTTCTTCAGGAAATCCTGACGGATGGGTGTACCGTTCACCAGGTCTTTGCCCAACCGGTATGCGCCACAGTTAGACTTCGAGAAATGTTTCTTCGCATCTGTCACGAATGGGCCAGCATAGACAGCATTGTTTATCTCCTGCTCGTTGAGCGGTTTACCTGCAATATTAATCGTCTGGAACCACTCCAGTTTCTCTGACGCTTCACCCTCGCATACATAGACGGTCAGTCTATAGTTGAGTATGCGTTCTTGAATGTCTTTGGGCTGGTTGAAGAAGTTCTTGAAGTCGTACGAGAACTTTCCGTCGACATACTCGCAGAGTGACAATGTGCGTTGCTGTCCATCCATCACTTCGTAGGGACATTCCGCATCGTCAGAGCGTTTCACCCAATACATCACATTGAGCGGATATCCTTTAAGTACTGTCGTTATCACAGCTTGCTGTTCCTTCTCATTATAGATAAACTCGCGCTGATATGGTGGGCGGATGTCCAACTTGCCATCATAGCCACGAACGCCTTGTTCATCATTGTTCACATAACCCTTAACAATATCGCCAACGGTTACTTCTATCTGCTTAATTGTCATCATGTCGTTTGAGGGTGTTTGTTGCGGATTAAGATTCTAGAATATTGTCTTTTGCCATTAACTACGCCACAACCACCTCGATCTTCTGGATGGGCAGTATAGCCAACAACTTTTAATACTTCTGTTGGAGCGGATGCTCTTGTATTACCGCTTGCTTGCCAAATAATCTCAAACTGATTAGGATTGTACTTATCCAAAAAAGTAATAGGAACTCCCATTAAACCTGAATAATCACGAGGAATATCTTGCGTTTTATTTACATTAATGGCATTATAATTGTCGTATTTAGGATATTCTTCTGGAGAGTATTTGCGAATCAAATCAATCTCCTCATTTCTTTTGGGGATGTCAAGATTGGTAAACCAATGAACTCCAGATACCCTAATCATTCCTTCTTTATGGTCTGTTGCTGTGGCAATATCATCATAAGGTGATACGAAGTGTGCTGCTCCGCCCTTAAATCCATATCCAAGCCATACTTTATTATTTATTACAGATGGAAATATTTCCTTGTAGATTATAGCTCCTTGATTGCCAACAATAAGGAACTTCTTCTCATATTCCATTAATTGCCCAATATACTCTCTAAATAACGAGAAAGGAGGATTGGTAACTACGATATCAGCCTGTTTCAGCAACTCGATGCATTCAGGGTCACGGAAATCTCCTGTTTTTAATGTGCCTATCACATTCTTGTCGTTCTTCAACAGGTATTGGACATCGCTAAGGTCAACAGCTCCGTCACCATTCAGGTCCTTAACCTCTGTAATCTCAACCTTATAGGCAATCTTCTTGGGTTCATCAGTAAAATCGCCAAAGTCAATCATTAGTTCATTGCCTTGTACAGGCGAACCGTTATAACACGTGCAAATCAGCTTCTTCAAACCCAACTGGTTGAATCGTAAAGCAAAGTACTTGAAGAAGTTACTCTCATAAGGATCGTCACAATTACACAAAACGACCTTGTCGCGGAAGTGCTTCCAATAGTGCTGCAACTCCCGTTCAATATCAGTCATCTGCGTGTAAAACTCATCCTTTTTAGCTGTCTTAGCAGCATTCAGGTTTTTATTGGCCATACGCTATGCATTATGCGTATTGCTTATCTTCGGAGGAGTGGGCTTGAAAAGAGCATAAAGGAAGCATGGACGATTATCTTATCCAAGCTTCACAGGCTCTACCACAAGCCCACCAATCCAGATAAGTCACGCCCATGCTTAACGCATAGGCGCTTGCAACTTATTCTTTCGGATTGGTTTCTTTTTGAATGTGGTAGATTCGTAAAGCTATCCGAACAAAGCAAACGCTTGTTAATATTTCCACTAAAGTCATACCAGCCACCTCCACTGAGACCCAACGCCAGTACTTGATTGCAAAGATACAAAACAATTTGGATATAAAAAAGAAATCAGCGAGATATTTTCATGAAATATCTCGCTGAGTGTATGAAATGCAAGAAGTGAACGGTATGTCACTTCTTACGTTTCCAGGTCTGTGTCTCGTAGAACATGCCGATGTAGCCACGCTTGAGGCAACGCTTCAGCGAACGTTTGAACTCGCCAGTGTAGCGTAGCGTGTACTTCATGCCTTGCACTGCTTTATCAAATCCTCAACG
>CACZCN010000069.1:0-2230 GCA_902779665.1 uncultured Prevotellaceae bacterium
ATTAGTCCACATGCCATCCTTGCCACGGAATGTACTCAATCCGCTTTCGGCACTAACGCCCGCACCTGTCAGAAATACTATATGTTGTCGAGTCATATCACTCCATCTCATCTGGGTTGTCGTAAAACTCCATCGCTGCGAGAGCTTCGTCATCATTGCTGAATTCCGAATCCTCTTCGAAGATTTCTTCCACTTCGTCAGCGACTTCTCTATTCTCCAGCTGCTCTATTTCCACCCTCTGTTTCTCAGGTGTAAATGAGCCGACCATACCTGCTTTTATTCTATGTCTCATATCTGTTTATTCTGTTAGTTCTATATATCACCATTTCTTACGAGCTTTGGCACGTTCTGCCATGAGCTTTCTTTTCTCATCTTTCTTCTTATCAACTTCTCTCTTCATCCTTTCTACTTCCTCTGGTCCTTCTATATCGTAGAGCATATCCCAAGAAACATCCGAATAATCCTTCTTCCAGTAGGTAGAGTCAACTAACGTTTTATTGGGCCTTTCAAATCCGAACTCCTCTAATACTATCATCATATCATCAGGAAGAATCTCTTTCTCCTTCAACAGACAACTTATGCTTAATGGCATCCCCCAGATAGCTTCTGCGATGCTGCCGACGATGGCACCGAGCGTGTCTGCGTCGGCACCAAGACTCACGGCCATTCGCACGGCATCCTCATAATCTGTTGCCATACTGATGATTTTCAGTGCGACGGGTACTGTCCCTTGACAAGTCTCGTCGAAACGGTTCAGTACAGATGCTTTGGGTATATTGATGTCATAGCCAGAAAACTCGACGCATTCGGTCAATATCTCATCAATATGCATCGGAGCGTCTTCGTAACAGTGTTTGTTGAACTGCAAAGCCCTGAAAACAGCCAATGCAACTGTTTGTGCACCTTTGATTCCCTCGTCATGGTTATGTGTCGGGAGGGCGGTGCCAGCTGCTGCATCCAACACCTCGTCGATGTTATTATACCAGTGAGCAACGGGACTCACGCGCATCGCTGCTCCATTCCCCCAACTTCCGTAAGGACTGGGGTTATCACTTTGCACCCATTGTGCAAACCTGCCACCATAGCCTCCCATCGGATGTGGATATCGACGGCACCACTCATGGATGCTTTCACCGAAATCACGCCCTTTAAGTAGCGCATCTGCCACTGCAATCGTGCAGATAGTGTCATCAGTGAAGCCATTTTCTTTTGAAAACCATTCAAAGTTGTAGTTATTCGTAGGATTAAACTCCCAACGGCTACCTACTATATCACCTATAATTGCTCCTCTCATATATTCAGAAACTATGTGTTGCCAATAATTCGGAAAGAATACGCTGACGCTTCCCCTCGTTGAGTTCAAACGCCATTAATTTTTCAAACAGTATCTTATTTCTCTTTGTGATATGTTTGGGGAATGGCAATTTGCTTATATCTACCTTATAGAATGCCTCTGCCATTGTCGCAGCCATCATAGTAACGACCCTTGTGTCAGAATTAACACTTATTCTCGTAGCATGTTTAATTGTAGAAGTGAAATCGAATCCGAAATCAAAAGCTATCCATGCTAAAATCAGAGAATTAATAGCATTGAAAGGTTCGTTACCGAATGAGCCTGACTCTACCCATTGTGGTAACATGCCTATCTCATCATTGAGGAATATTTCTCGTTTGCTATTGCCAGACTTAATCAATTGTATAATGCTTGTGAAATAGTGTGCTGCATACCCAGAGGCTTTACCGCATAACATGTGATGGTGTAGTTTTACGGATAAATCCTTATCAAATAATGCTGCGATACAGCACATTGGCAAAGACATGCCATCGTCAGAATCGTAATCATAGTCTAAAATATAATCACCACACCATGCTTCAAACCATTTCGGGAAATGTACCTTACTCAAATCACGGGACTCGAAGTATTCATTCACGACGGCTTTGAATGTAGGAACTGTACAAGCGTTTCTTATTACAAGAGCATCTGCTGTGGCTAATGCCATTAGCCCCTTATCTGAGAAAAAAGACTCATCACCGACAAGTTGCCTTTCAAACAGTTGCTTGTCCTGCTTATATGTGCATGCTGCTAAGTCACCAAATAACGCTCCTAACATATACCAATTTTGAGTTTAAGTTTATCAATCATCAGCCTCGCTCTGTTTTTGATGATTTCAGTACTATCATCAATATAGCGATGACATTCCGCAATAAAACGCTCACGGTTCGTATATCC
>CACZCN010000070.1:0-2069 GCA_902779665.1 uncultured Prevotellaceae bacterium
GATGCCCGTTGCTTCCATTTCCACAATGCTCTCGAACTTGCTCCATCCTTCGGCAGCACGGTATTTCTCTGCACTGCCAGCAGGCACGTAAAGTGTGGCCTGATCATAAGTGCTGTTGGAAAACCCCATGCATTTTATCGACGGTGGAACCATGTCGTGCATACGGATTTCTGTCAATTCATTGCAATTGTAAAAAACGGAGTTTCCGTATTCTATGCCCGCAGGAAGTTCAATAGAAACAATCTTTGTGCCTTGCAGGGCGTAATTGGCTATTCTCTTCAAAGACTCTGGTATTTCAATAGATTTGATTGGACAATTTGCAAATGCATTCATCCCTATTTCCTGCAAGTCTTTACTCACAACGACGGATTCAAGGTGGCTGCATCCGCTAAAAGCGTAATCACCTAATTTCAGCACTCCTGCATTCAATACTACTCTTTTAAGTCCACTGCTGTAAAAAGAATAATCCCCGATGCGCTCCACGCTGCCTGGAACAGTTACCGATGACAGACTGGAACAATATGCAAAAGAACCGTCTTCTATATCTGTCCATCCTTCGGGAATGTCAAGGTCCTCTATAGCAGCATTTCCTTGATAAAGGGTGTATGATACTTGGGGGAAGTTCTTGTCTTTTGTTTGGTAATAACCAATGCGGCACCATTTCTTCAAATCGGAAACGACTATTTTCGACAATTCTTCACAGCCTTCAAAACACTGTACACCTATTTGCGAAACACTTTCCGGTATGGTGAGCGACTTGAGGGATCGGCAGTAGGCAAACGATTTGCAGCCGATGCTCTGAATACTCACAGGAAGATTCACTTCGTCCAACGACAGGCTGTAATAGAAGGCATAGTCGCCTACGGATGTGACATCATATCGCTTTCCTTCATTCACAACCTGTTGGGGGATATGAATGGAACCTGTATAGGTGCTTTCATACATATCCTTGCATGCTACGGCCACTTCCGTCTCGGATGTCTTTTTATAATAGATGCCACTCTCTTCGAAGTCGTACGGCAGCATATGGACGGTGGCATCTGAACTCCCACCCATCTGCAGGCGTTTGAAATCGTCAATCCCATAAATGCGTTTACCGTTCTCATAACAAGAAACATTACTTGACCTGTATAACGTCATTTCTGGCGCATTGACCGATAACGGATCGAACATACCTTGTGCACAGCCGATGCCTTCTATCCATGACTGTTCAGAATTGTTATAACTCAACTTGATGCGGCGCCGTTTATATCCGGACACCTCTATCGTGTCAACTCCTACGATAGTATACTCCGTGTATTCCGACGTGTCGTCTGCGACATCCTCTTTCATGCTTGTTCCTAAATCGAATTGTTTACCGTTATACGAACAATGCACATGCGACGTTTTCCCCTTGAAGACATTTCCTTTTTCAAGAGTGAAATCATACATAAGATAGGATTCCGTTTTTTCGCGAGGTATCAGATAAACCTTTTTCCCGCTTTCGCGGATGGCACACAGATACCCTCCGTTCTTCTCTGTATGACTGTGAATCGCCACGGCATCTGCAAATCCGTTCAGATAATCAGTATACACTTTCTTGTAGGTCTGATTACTGATAACCGTATCGCCCCTCATCGTACAAGTTGCATCAGCCATGTATGCGAACATCCCGGGGATTGTTATCGGCACAATCCACGTCTTCCCCTCCACTACGAAAGGCTGATAATCGTCCTGTGCTTTTGCGATACAGGCTAAAGCCAGAAACAATATATAAAACAATACTCTTTTCATCGTCGATCACTTTAAGGTTCTTCAATTCGGATAATTTGTTTCAGAGAGAATGCTGCTTCCATAGACAGTTACACCGCAAAGATAATATTTTTCTTTGAGAGTAGCAAGGATTTCCGTAAAAAAATGGCTCGCTTTTCGGGATGTGGCACGCGTTTTATCCGCGCGCACAAACGAGATTGCATGCAGAGACGTTCAGAACGGAACCGCGAAAGCATAGGAATGGAGCCGCGAAAGTGGCACAACGGCCGCTCCATGGCACAGGATCCGGAAAGTAAATTAATTTAATTTGCACGGTA
>CACZCN010000071.1:0-4054 GCA_902779665.1 uncultured Prevotellaceae bacterium
TTTGAGGTTGCTTTCAACCGTAAGAAGGAGAAGAACTGGGAGAAGATTTACGTCGTGGTAGATATACACGACACCATCCTGCGGGCCTGCTATGAGAATGAGGAGACCTACGACTACTATCCTTATGCCCGTGAGGCCTTGCAGCTGATGACTAGCCGTGATGATATATGCATGATTCTCTGGAGCGGCTGCTATGATGAGCAGATGGCAATGTATAGGAGTCATTTTGCGGAGGAGGGCATCCGTTTCGACTATGCCAATGAGAACCCGGAAGTTGGAAAGACGAGTTTCCAGAACTTCGAGGTGAAGCTCTATTTCAACGTGGGAATTGATGACAAGTTCGGCTTCGAGGCAGAGACGGACTGGGTGAAGGTAATAGAAGTTTTAGGTAGGTTCTGATATGTACGGTATCGTTGACTGCGATAATGCCTACGTCTCATGCGAGCGTGTTTTCCGTCCTGATCTGAACGGAAAGCCGGTAGTGGTATTGAGTAATAACGATGGATGTGTAGTAGCCCGCAGTAATGAAGCCAAGGCAATGGGCATCAAGGCTGGTACTCCATATTTCCAGTTGGCTGAGCAGTTCCCTAATCAGAAGATTGCCGTGTTTTCCTCGAACTATGAACTCTATGGAGAATTGACTGGCCGTGTAGTGAGCATCATCAGACAGGAAGCTCCTGCATACTTCCGTTATTCCATTGACGAGTGCTTCGTCTATCTCGACGGGATGGAGAACGTGAATCTGAAGCAATGGGGCGAAGATTTGCATAAAAAGATAAAACGATATGTGGGTATGCCTGTCAGCATCGGTCTGGCTCCGAACAAGACGCTGGCAAAGATGGCCTCTCACTTTGCCAAGAAGTATCAGGGTTATCGTCACTGTTGTATGATTGACTCCGACGACAAGCGCATCAAGGCTTTAAAGTTATATCCTATTGATGATGTCTGGGGCATCGGCAGACGCTATGCCGCCAAACTCGAAGCCCTCGGCGTACATACTGCCTATGACTTTGCACAGCACCATAAGGATTGGGTACGGCTGACGTTCAACAACATCAACATCATCCGCACGTGGCAGGAACTGAACGGTGAGGATGTGGTGCCGAACGAGGAACTGGCGAAGAAGAAAAGTATCTGTACCAGCCGTTCGTTCAATGGCATGATAGGGGATATAGAAACGCTGAGAACCCATGTCTCTAACTATGCCGCCCGCTGTGCCGAGAAACTGAGAATGCAGAATACAGTGGCTTCGATTGTCGGTGTGTTCCTGAATACTAATGCTTTCCGGGAAGACTTGCCACAGTACTGGAATTTCTTGGAGCAACGTCTCATCACGCCTACCAGCTCCAGCATCACCATCATCCAGACGGCTAATGAGGTGCTGAAGAAGATCTATCGTGAAGGTTATCAGTACAAGAAGGCCGGCGTGATAGTCATGGGAATCGATGCCGACTCTCCGATTCAGCAAGACCTCTTCGATATCAATGCCGAACAGTTCCAGAAAATGAAACGGCTCGATGAGGTTGTTGACAGGATTAACCGACTTCATGGAAGTGAAACCATAGTCCTCGGCTCGCAACAATATACTCAGAAGAATGGTAAGGGAAAGGCTGATGTATTCGCCAATGCCATTAAGCATGACTTCCGTAGTCCATCGCCAACCACGCGATGGTCTGAAGTGATCCGGCTCAATTCAAACGCGAAGAAAAAGGATGATAAGAATGACAGTGGGGATAAATAAAAAATGGGTCGCCGCTGCAACCCTGTTAACCTTAAATCTTTGTTTATTAACTGTTTAATATCAAATAGTTGCACTATTTCACGAGAGTACGATGGCTTTTGAGGAAGACGTGTTTATCAGCCCATCACATTTATGACGGTTATTGTATGATTATAAACTACAGGCCTACCAGACAAACTTCTATGAGTAGACACGGACTTGTCCGTACCACAATTTACTTCTTCAGAATATATAGTAAGACGCAACAATCTAATAGAAGAGGACACCTTTGTCGGCACCTCAGATTTAAGCAGGAGTCGTCTTATGAAGTAGTCTGATAATCTGTATATATTTATTTATCCCATTGGTATGGTTCATATGGTTTGTCATGCTTCAGAACTGAATAAATGATGTTTGACATCTTCCTGGCAACCTTTACGATGGCTTTTTGTGGTTTCATCACTTTCTTGTAGTCTGCATAGCAAGCCCCAAGACCCATATCCTTGTAGATGGCTACCCAGCAAGCTTCGATGATCATCGGTCCAAGATGTTTATTTCCACGGAAGGTCTTCACACCATCAGACTTATGCTCTCCAGTATCGTGACAAGTAGGTATCAATCCAAGGTAATGGGCAAACTTTTTCTCATTAGAGAACCGTTTTACATCCCAGACCTCTGTAAGAATACACATTGCCACATTTTGTCCAATTCCAGGGATGGTCATTAATAGTTCAAGGCGGTGCTTGTATCTTTCAGTCTGACTCAGTTTTCGTATTTCACGGGTAGCTTCCAACAAAGTTCCTCTTATAGTCTCAACTTGTCTGATAAGTAAATTGAGTGAGGTTCTTGTTGAAGACAATAGCTTCACATCCTGCATCAACCATGTAATGAAAGCTCTTGACCAATAGTTAGTGGGGGTCGAAAAACGCTTAGGCAACTCTACGCCGTTGCAGTGCAGCATATGCTTTACTCGTGCCTTGTAACCAGATAGTTGCTTCTGGATAGTCCTGCGTATACGAATGACGCCACGGTCGTCTATGTTGTCCCTTTCACGAATATAGACGGGACGTAGTATCTCACCCTTCTTCAAAGCACGGACGAGTCTTTCTGCATCCACTCTGTCTGTCTTCATAATGGACTCATACTGTGTAACAGGGACATCAGCAGCATGTATAACTATACAATTGATGCCATATTCCTTCAAGGCGTAGTACGTGGAGAAACCACTGAAACCCGACTCATATACCGCATGGTACTCACCATCAGGATAATGCTTCCTCAAAAAGTCAAAGAGCACTTTGGCAGAGGCTTCTTGCGGGTGCCTCTTCAAAACCCCAGACTCCGTCAGTATTGCTACCTCCCATGTTTTCTTGTGGACATCAATTCCTATGAATATCTTTTGTCCTTTGAAATTTTTTTTGTTACTTTGCATCTTGGTACGCTTTTAGTTGGTTTTTGTATGATGTTTACTTCGCAGTTACAAAAATACAATCCAATTATTATCGTACCAACTTTTTTATGCAAAAACTATGAAAAACACCGAGGGGGTGCCATGTGGCAGGGGGCTCGCAGCCCCCGAGAACGGAGTATCATTTGTTTCTCTTAATCGTTTGCACCTGCAAACATAGTAACTAATACTATGAAAAACACGTCGCAAAGATATGTCTTTTTATTGTTAGTACAAACATTTTCAACATAATTATGATCGTTTTTAACAATAATTGTCCATTTCCCCGTTGATATGCCAATTATTCACATGATAAGCTATTGTTCTTTCTCCCAGTCTATATTTGCCAGGTTCTTTTCTCACGTTAGCCAAACTTATTCGACTAGTTTTATGAAATAGTCGTTTACCTCATTACCACCCACAGGAATTAGTTTGTTCCCTTCTAAGACAAACTCAATGGTTGCATCATCATATTTTCCTTTTATACTATTGTCGAAAGCTTCCTTAATATACTTTATCAACTCCTCTTTTGTTATTTTCGGCAGTGGCTCAAGGAAAGCGTTGTTGATTGTTAAATGCTCCTCGTCTATATCTATTCCAGCCTTTAATTCTTTGGCAATGTACTTTTTGCCTTGTTTTTCGAGTTTCCCTTTTACATAAGCCTTATAATCATACTCAATTCTAGCATGTCGATTGGGTCTTTGAGACTCATCGGTATATAACTCGTTGGCGTGCCCTATCATAGCCCTTTCAAAATATCGATTTCCATCCCAATCAATTATAATTAACCTTGAAACGGCAGAGCATACTGTCCATTGCCATACGCCGTGCATGGTAATGCTCGATATCTTTATCGTTCCATTCCAGTATTGTTTCACCCAATAGAG
>CACZCN010000072.1:0-2796 GCA_902779665.1 uncultured Prevotellaceae bacterium
CTTTACGACCTGCAAGGCCGGCGGCTGAAGGCAGCGCCGCAGCGCGGCATGTATATCCGCAACGGACGGAAATACGTGGTGAAGTGATTCAGGCAGCATTCTCTCTGAAAGCAATTATCCGAATTGAAGAACCTTAAAGTGATCGACGATGAAAAGAGTATTGTTTTATATATTGTTTCTGGCTTTAGCCTGTATCGCAAAAGCACAGGAGGATTATCAGCCTTTCGTGGTGGAGGGGAAGACGTGGGTGTATCCGCCAGATACGAATAATTTTTATACTCATGACATGACCTGTACCATTACAGGTGACACCACAATCAATGATGTGGTTTATAAAAAAGTAATGGCAAAGGGACCGTCAGGCTTTGGAGTAACAGGAGAGATTGTCTATCTGTATTGGAAGCAAGATCCGTCATATCAGTCTTCTTATGCCTATTATGGTGCCATTCGAGAGAAGGACAAGAAAGTATACTTCATCCCCCGAGGTGAATCATCGCAATATCTCATATATGATTTCGGTTTATCCGTGGGAGAGTGTTACAAGGGAAAAGGAAAAGAAATGCAGTATTGGTATGACTATCACAGACATAATTTCGGATATGCGATATGTATGGAAGAAAAAGAAGGCGATGAGAATCTGCATGATGTTTCCTATATGCTGTCCTCAATCAAGACAATAGAGGTTTCCGGCCAAAAGAGACGTTGTTATTTCTTTTCTGGCGACAACAACATGGTATGGATTGAAGGAATAGGCAACATCTGGGGATTCCTTCATGCAATTAATCCTACTATTCCATGGTCGCAGGTCTGCATACAGAGTTCTTTGGCCTGTTATGAGAATGCTATTCGTGTCTATGGCATGGATGACTTTTTGCTCATGTCGCGAGATATAAAGAATTCGGGACTTCCCCGCCATTCCTCTTATGATTTTGAGTTGGACGGCATCTGCTACAAGAAGACTTCCGGGAATGAAGTTTCCGTGACATACAAGGACTTGTATGACAACAAATATTCAGGATTGCTGAAAGTGCCAGAAAAGATTGTATTCGAGGGGGAGTCCTTTGATGTGACATCTATCGGTGACGGAGCCTTCTATTATTGCGATGCTATCGACTCGGTGTCGCTGCCCCAAAGCATCCGCAGCATCGGTGACTATTCGTTTGCCTACTGCCGGTCGTTGAAATCGTTCAAGATACCAAAGAGTATAAAGAAAATGGGCGATTTATGTCTGAACGGATGTTCCAACCTCACACGGGTTGATATAGAAGACATGGCACAGTGGTGTAGCGTTGCTGCCTCAAGGTTAGTGTGCGCAGAGATTCCTCAAAAGGCCATAAGTCTCTATCTGAACGGTGAGAAAGTAAGCAATCTGGCAATTCCCGACGGAATCTCGGAGTTAAAGGAGGGATTGTTTTACGACTTTACCGGCATCAGTTCCGTTGATGTTCCAGGCAGTGTAAAACGCATACATAGAAAGGCATTCAGATATGATATAAAAGAGGTGACCGTAGGCAACGGCATAAAAGAAATAGACTATAATGCGTTTGCGTGGAAGGATTTAAAGATGACACTTCATTCTCCTGCCCCTCCCCAAATGCCGAATGTGCCTAATGACTTGTTGTCTATCAATGCCACACTTTACGTGCCTGCTGGCAGTGCAGAGAAATACCGTGCTGCCGAAGGATGGAGCAAGTTCGAGAGCATTGTGGAAATGGAAGCAACGGGCATCAGCGCCGCAGCGCGGCATGTATATCCGCAACGGACGGAAATACGTGGTGAAGTGATTCAGGCAGCATCCTCTCTGAAACAAATTATCCGAATTGATGTTGACCTATATAAAAAGGACACATATGAAACAAAGAACATACACTCAAATAGGCAGACTCTTCTCTATATTTCTCTTATTGAGCATTTCCTCCTCATCATTTGCCCTTGACAGAATAACGATAGGAGGAATCACGTATAGCATTCTTTTAGACCACACTCTAAGAGTAGAAGGTGTACAGGAAGCAGGCGAGCGAGAGATTGTGATACCTGATACCGTAGAGTATGATGGAGAAAAGTTTCCTGTAAGACTGATAAGTTTTAATTCCATCAGATCAAAGAATCTTGAGAGGCTGGTAATACCAAAGACCGTAACAGAAATTTTCCGTTTCGGTAACCATGATTACCGTAATCCTATTGCAAGTTGCCCATCTTTGCAAATAATTGAAGTGGACGAGGATAACGAGTGGCTAAGTGCTACAGATGGTGTTCTGTTTAACAAAGAAAAGACCGAACTTTATGCTGTTCCAGAAGGCAAAAAAGGAACTTACAGGATACCAGGAACTGTCAAAGAGATTTATGCAGAGGCATTTCGTTTTTGCCATGGATTGAAAGAGATTGACATACCGGAGTCAGTTATTACGATATACGATGGGGCTTTTATGTATTGTGATGGCCTTAGGTCGATTGTCATTCCATCATGTTCAACATTAGCGGATGGGGTTTTTATAGGAACTAATTTAGACAGCGTGGTGTTTCCTGAAGGAATGGATAAAATTGGCTACGAATGGTTTTCATACAGCAGCATGACGAGGTTCATAATACCAGATGGTGTAAAGGATATCGGATACAGAGCATTTTCCGATTGCGAAAGCCTCGAAAGCATTACAATTCCCAATAGTGTTACAAGCATTGGTTCCTTGGCTTTTAGCGGTTGTAAGAGTTTGAAACATATCGTAATACCATCAAGCGTGACCTCTATAGGCGAATGGGCTTTCTCTCACTGTGGCATTGAGAATCTGGAAATCGAAA
>CACZCN010000073.1:0-2413 GCA_902779665.1 uncultured Prevotellaceae bacterium
ATGTACCAAGAATAAGAAACAGAAAGACTGGATTCTCACGCATAATATATATAATGTAAGGTTGGGTAAGACTAAGGGATCTATGGAAGAGCATAGAGAGATGTTTGGAAGAACGTCCCTGTTAGTCTTATATGAATTTGGTAAACCTGACAAGCTGTCTGCCTATACTATTACAGGACATAAGGAGATGTGGAAGGAAGAACTGAAAGCGATGGACTATCCCAACAAGAATCCTCGCAGAAGTTACATGACTTTCTCTATAGAACCACTCGACATAGATTTAAGCCTTTTGGTTAATCATCGTCTAATTGAGAAGCTGATAGAGATAAATCCTGGCAATGAAAAGGGGACTCCCGTATTTATTGAACCCTGAATAAGACATGTCGATGGCCCAGGCTCAATGGAATAAACTGTTTGCATACTCTAGTCAGCTCTTAAGCTGCTTCTATCCATACTCTATGTTGCTTCTATGCTTACTCTTGAGTATGCTACGAGTATGAGAAGAACGAAAGAAGTAAGATGGAACTAAGGAACGACGGATTTACGGAGTCACGAAAAAAAGGAAGGAATAAAAGCTTTATACGAAATATGGCAAAGAAAGATAATTTAGCAAAGGCCAAAGGACTCTGCGACTACGCAGAGAAGTGTCCTGCAGTCAGTCGGTAGTTAAGCGAACTATTGAACGCGACCTCGCTGATTTGCAGAAAAAAGGCATTCTCTGTCGTGAGGACGGTTCGAAGCGTTTGGCCGACAACACTCTGGTAGCCTTGACGCTGATGATTGCCGAGAGCAGAACGGAGGAAAAGGACGTGATGGTCAAGGTGGTAGTGAATTTGATTTATCAAAAGAATGAATAGAAATCAACCCACGGAATAACGTATGCAGATACTACTCGCTTCCGCTAAAATCATGCACGATGTGCTGAAGACGGCTCCCGATATGGCGTTGTCAGCACCTCGTTTTGCTCACGAGGCCGAGGCTTTTGCCCGTGACATGGCTCAGTACTCGACAGAGGCCATTGCCGAAATGCTTGGGTGCAGCCTGCAGATAGCAGGGCAGAATAAACTACGCAACGCTCACGGAGAAAGACTTGAACTACGCGCAGGAGCACCTTTGGATCACCTCCTTCCTCTACGGTTTACTCCGTCCGCTTGACGGCATCCTCCCATATCGGATGGAAGGTTCGGTAGAGTTACCAAGTGGGGCAGGGGAGAACATGTTCGGTTTCTGGAAAAGTCGCCTCACCGATTTGCTCATCAATACGGTCAAGGCCGATGATGGGGTCCTTGTCCATCTGGCAACGGAGGAGTATCAACATCTCTTTGACTGGCAACGTGTACGCAAGGAGATGCGCATCGTCCAGCCTTTGTTCTATGTAAGGAAAGGCAATGACCTAAAAATGCAGGCCGTATGGGCTAAGACTTGTCGAGGAGCCATGACCCGTTTTATGATTGAGCATCGCATCACAAAGCCCGATGATCTCTTTGCTTTCAACTATAAAGGTTTTAAGTATGATCCGGCACTTGGTGATAACAACTATCCACATTTCATCAGACAATAAACTAATATGAATATGACAATACAGGAAGCTATTGAAGCCCGGCATAGTGTACGGAAGTACCTTGACAAGGAAATCCCTGCCGACATCATTGCTGCTCTCCAGGATAAAATCACGGAGTGCAACAACGCTGGCAATCTAAACATTCAGCTGGTACAGAACGAGACGAAGGCATTCACAGGAATGCTGTCGTATGGTTCGTTCAGCGGAGTAAAGAACTATCTTGTGATGGTTGGAAAAAAGTCCAAAGACCTCGATGAGCGAGTGGGCTACTATGGAGAGCAAATCGTTCTCTTTGCTCAGACATTGGGACTCAACACCTGTTGGGTGGGACTCTCGTACCGTAAGGTTCCAGAGGCGTATAATGTCGGCAAAGATGAAAAGCTCGTCTGTATGATTGCGCTTGGCTATGGAGAGACACAGGGTGTCCCTCACAAGATCAAGAGCGTGGAGGATGTCAGCCGCTCGGCCGTAAGGACGCTTGGCTCGTCCAAGAATACCAGTGACATCACGCCTTCATGGTTCAGAAAAGGTGTTGAAGCCGCCCTGCTTGCTCCAACTGCCGTTAATCAGCAAAAGTTCTCATTTGAGTATGTCGGCATGAGCAACAACCGCCATCAGGTGCGAGCTAAGAAAGGCATCTCCATGATTGGCTATACCCAGATGGACTTGGGCATCGCAAAGTATCACTTTGAGGTGGGTGCAGGAAAGGACAACTTTGAGTGGATATAAAAGGTATAATAAACAGATAAATCAGGATTTACTATATGGATGATAATGCCATTGTTTATCTACTTTCTTTTGTTGGGGTAGTGTTGATATTCATTGAGTGGCTTCGTATTAGCCGTAAAAGGA